>CANQAP010000027.1 GCA_947589305.1 uncultured Lachnospiraceae bacterium | reverse complement strand
TCCCCCGTCTGAAAGTATCTCACACATACAAGTAGGGCGAGGGTTTTGTTTAGAGGAAACGATGAACGAAAAGTTTTTCAATGTCATGAAGTCTGCCGTTGAGGCGTATTTCGACACTCTTGTTGAATGTGGCGGTGAGTACAGAGAAATATACGATAAACAGTCCGACTTTGCAAAGACTATTTTCTTTGGTAAAATTGCTTCAATCATGGAAAAGAAAGACTTTGCGGAGTTGTTTGAAATGGCAGACAAAATAGAGCAAGACTATTTGAAAAATCATTCTGAAACAAATTAAAGGAGATATAACATGAAAGAAATCAACTTTACACAAGCAACATTCGACCGTACTATTTTTGCTGTTCGGAACTTGTTCAATTCCGATATTGCAGAAGCAACGGTAAAGGCTCTCGCTGAACTTGTACAAGATTGGGGAGAAATGAGAAAGAAATTGGCAGAGGCAGAAAAGCCCGCCGAAGAAACCGTAACGGAAGAAACGGTTGCACAGGAGATTTAATTCTCCTTTATAGGGGGTTAGCCAAGTAGTCAAGGCAACGGGTTTTGATTCCGTCATTCGGGAGCGCACATCTCTCACCCCCCGCCAATTATAGGTTTTCCATAAAATACCTCAAAGTGACTGTTTTTCGGTTGCAACACTCTAAAAAGGAAACCGAGTGACTGACCCGTAGCTCAATGGTTAGAGCAACGGTCTTATAAACCGTAGGTTTTCAGTTCAAGTCTGAACGGGTCAACCAAAGGAATAAAATGGAAAGATTAACTAAAAGCGGAAAAGAAAAATCGTTGGAACAACGTTATAGTCAAGAATTGCCTTATGATAAAATTTTTTGTCGCTTGTTTATTTTAGAGGAAAACATAGAAGCGGGCAAATTGGTGCGCATTCAATTTCCCGTTGGATTTCATTTCTATAAGGTTTGCGCCGACACTTCTGAAATACAAGATTGGGAAGTCGTTTGCGTAGAGGTTAGAAAAGACAAGCGGGAAATATATCATTTTCTTATTGACGGAAAAGAAGAAAGAACGCTTGATTTTACTGATAAACGTAGCGGAATAAGTGGTTGCGTTATTGTAGGGAACGAGATACTTTATCTCGATTTTGGCTGTGCAAAACACGCACAGTTTTTGTTGGAACGCGGAATAACGCCGCAAGATTGGGAAGGGTAAATTAAATATGCAACTTTCTGACGAGCAAAGAGAGGAAGCAAAAAAGATTATTTTGCGTTTGGCAGATAATTTGAAAAATGGCGATAGAAACGAAACGCAAAAATACTTTGCGATAACGTTTATTGCAGAAAAAATTAAAAACAACGAGCCTGTTAGCGACGAACTTCTACAAAATGTTTATCTAACCGAAAAAATATTTAGTCTTTTCGGTTTTCGATACGAATAAAAACAATTAGGTAAAGTTATGCAAAAACAATGTTTATGCTGTTATCGGATATTGGAAGTTCCGCTTGAAATGCAATATGAAAAAATATATTGCGATAAGTGCTGTAAGAAAATTAAGAAAGAAGTAAAAAAGATTGGAAGAAAAAAATATCCATTCCGACCGTGGAAATGGCTAATAACCACTCCAAAAGAAGTGGACGAAATAGTAAAAAATCTGCAATTAAAGGGAAATGAACAGCCTAAAAAGCATAATTGATAGCCGTTTAGACCTTGTTAAACACTTTACAGACAAGTCTTATTGCGTTTGTAAGAAATGCGGTTTAGGGTGGAAAACAAGGCTTGTAAACGGTACAAAAGAATATGACCTAAAATCTCCTTGCTGTTGTGGTTCAAAAGAGTACGAAAACAAGTATCTTTTGGATAACAACAGTTTTGTCATACAAGTTTTAGAAGATTTAGTCAAGGCTTATAGGACAGAAATACACGAATATCTTGCGCCTTCTAATATTGCCGATAAAGAAACGCAAATTAGAAATCATATCAAGGATATTATGACAAAGATTGCGCCTATCGTAGACGGAAGAATAACCGCTATGAAAGCACAATACACCTCTTTGTCAAAAAAGCGTTCATCTTATAAGCAAAATATTGATTTAGAGTGCAAGATTGCCAATATCGAGGAATGGTATCAAAAGTATTTAGCAATTAAAGATGATTTGACCGCTCTTATTGCTTTCCGTCACTTTGAAACCTATTGTCTTTATATCGACCAACTCTTTGATAATAGTATCTTTACACCCGCATTACACCTTTTCAAAGGGTTTTACTATTACGCCAATTCAATGGTATTGAACGGCGATGTGAAATTCATTGAAAAACAATGTTTTGCGGGCGCGGGCAAGTCTGCAACGGACTGTGCCTTGATGTCTTTCCTTTTTGGCGTTGATATTAACAACGATGTCTTAAAGATATTCGGCAATAAAGACAATGTGACGCAAACAATGGATATGATTTTGACGATTATGTGTTCAAAAGCATATTCAAATGTTTTTCCGTACTTCTCAAAGTATAACGGCGATAGGGACGCTATCTTTTCT
>CANQAP010000026.1 GCA_947589305.1 uncultured Lachnospiraceae bacterium | reverse complement strand
GGCTTATTCCAAGAACCTATCTCTATTAAATTACCTTCAGGATCAGCAATATAACAAGTTCTCTGTCCCCAAGGTTCAAGTTCTGGTTCCAGTACAGGAGTTGCACCGTTTTCTACAGCTTTACGAAATGCTTTATCAACTTCTTCAAATGTATCAACATAAAGTGCCATTTCAAAATGACCGTTGAATCCTTTGATATAATCATATCTGCGATTCGTCATTTTTTCAAAGTCATTTCTGCCGTACAACAGAAACAACGTCCCATCTTTTACAAGATATACATTAGATGTATCTTCCGCTTCTTTAATCTCAAAGCCAAGTACATCTCTATAAAAGCAAATCATTTTCGCCATATCTTCAACAAATAATCCAAAGCCATCCAATCTCATAATACGATACCTCTAAATTTCGATTTGTCATGCTGTCAGATTACAGGTTTCGTCGCAAATCTTTCGCAAATCGCAACCTGACAGCCGTTTTTACCTTGATTTATCAGTCTTTTTCAGTTCAAGGATTTCATCGTCGGAAACAGCAGCACATCTCGTATCGAATATGAATCCGTCAGCAACATGCACAACCGATCCATGCCGATTCCGATGCCACCCGTCGGCGGCATGCCATACTCCAATGCCGTCAGGAAATCTTCATCCGTATGATTGGCTTCTTCATTTCCGGCAGCAAACAGTTCCTCCTGTGCCTCAAACCTTCCTCTCTGATCGATCGGATCATTTAATTCCGAGAACGCATTTGCCATTTCCCGTGCGGTAATGAACAGTTCAAAACGCTCCGTAAATTCCGGTGCATCTGGTTTCCGTTTCGCCAGTGGTGATATATCCACCGGATGATCCATAATGAAAGTAGGCTGTACCAGCTTCTCTTCCACATAAGTTTCAAAAAACAGATTGATGATATCTCCGTATTTATGATGCGGTTCATATTCGATATGATGTTCTTTTGCTACCGCCTGAGCTTCCTCCAAAGTCTGGATCTTATTGAAATCTACACCGCTGTATCTGCATACCGCATCTACCATAGTCAAGCGTTCAAATGGTTGACTCAGATCAATTTCCGTGCCGTCATACATCACCTTTTCCGTACCGCAGACAGTCTTTGCCAAATGACGGAACAGATTTTCCACTAAATCCATCATTCCATAGTAATCCGTATACGCCTGATACAATTCCAGTAAGGTAAATTCCGGATTATGACGGGTATCCGTACCTTCATTCCGAAAGACACGACCGATCTCATATACACGTTCCAAGCCGCCCACGATCAGCCGTTTTAAATACAATTCCAGTGAAATCCGCAGGTTCAGATCTTCTCCCAATGCGTTATGATGCGTCACAAATGGTCTTGCCGCAGCACCGCCCGCATTGCCCACCAATACCGGTGTCTCCACTTCCAAGAATCCCTGTCCATCCAAATATTTCCTTGTTTCACTCAGAATCTTGGAACGGGCGATAAAGGTCCTCTTGGATTCTTCATTGACGATCAGATCAATATATCGCTGACGATACCTCACATCCGTATCTTTTAATCCATGATATTTTTCCGGCAGAACCTGTAAGCTCTTAGAGAGCAATGTAACCCCCTTGGCGTGAACCGAGGTCTCACCCATTTTTGTCACGAATACGTAACCGGTCACACTGACTATATCCCCGATATCCATCCGTTTGAAGTCTTTATATGCTTCTTCCCCTAATTCGTCTCGGGTGACATAGACCTGAATCAAACCGGTCAGATCCTGAACATGGCAAAAAGATGCTTTTCCCATGACGCGTTTCGACATCATACGTCCTGCGATCGCTACATCCTGTCCTTCCAAGTCACTGAGATGATCTTTGATTTCCTGTGCATGATGCGTGACCGTACACTTAGTGATCTCAAACGGATTTTTGCCTGCTGCCTGCAATTCTGCCAGTTTTTCCCGGCGGACCTTGAGCAGTTGATTGATATCCTGCTGCTTCGGCTGCTGATTTTGTGGATTTTGCTCTGCCATATTATTTCTTCCTTATATTATATTAAAGTAGTAGTGTTTATCGTCCCTCTCCAAGGACTTCATGCCCTGCCCAGACATCACCCAAAACAGATGAAAAAGCAGGCATTTATGTATTTTCTGACAATACCTTATTCACAAGAAAGGGATTGGTAATGCTACCAGTCCCTGTATGTGTTCGTATTAGTTTAGTCTCTGGATATCCAGCACCTTATATTGGTAAATGCCATCCGGTGCCTCCACATCTACCACATCGCCTATGGTAGCTCCGATCAACGCCTTTCCGATCGGCGCTTCATTGGAAATCTTATTTTTCAAAATATCGGATTCTTTTGAACCGACCAGTTTATATTCTATTTCTTCATCGAATTCCATATCCAGTACTTTCACTGTACACCCGACATTGACTGTCTTTAAGTCGATCTCGTCTTCATCTACGACATCCACATTTTTAAGCATTTTTTCCAGTTCTTTGATCCGGGCTTCAATATCTCTTTGCTCATCCATCGCCGCATCATATTCTGCATTCTCGGATAAGTCCCCCTGCTCTCTTGCTTCCTTGATCTTCTGAGCGATTTCCTTTCTGGTGACCACCTTCAGATTATGAAGTTCGTCCTCCATCTCTTTCAGACCTGCATAAGTGATAATCATCTTCTCAGCCATTACACTCGAATCCTTTCTAAAATAAATATCGTGCAATTTATGTACCATCTTACTTGGTACAATCCGCTAATCGTATTGAAATATTATATATCAGCCCTTGTTCTCTGTCAACTGTTTCCGCCATAGTCATGCCATACAAAAACCAAACGATAAGCCCTTATATTCCCTTGGCATACTTTGATAAAAGAAGCCCCATTTTTGCCTTGTTTTGATGCGTTCTGTCCATAAAAAATCCGAAGAACCTTTGCAAACCATAGATTCTTCGGATGTGGTTATATGCAGTTGACGGGACTTGAACCCGAACCCACTTGCGTGGACATGAACCTGAATCATGCGCGTATGCCAATTCCGCCACAACTGC
>CANQAP010000025.1 GCA_947589305.1 uncultured Lachnospiraceae bacterium | reverse complement strand
CAACTGATTGACTTTATCCTCAACGCTGTTCGCCTCAACGGAAAGCAAATTATTGACGGCATTCAAAAGGTCATAGACAACTTCAATGGGGGATATTCTCGTCTTATTAAGAGAGTGTTCCGTCATGGGGAGTTCCCCGTAAGCGTAGTTATCGGCAACCCATGTAAGTGTCATCAAGCCGTTGACTTTCTTATACTCATAGATTGCTTGACGGGTATAGACGGTGACAACCATTTCCGTTTTCTTTGTTGTCTTATCAAAGACATCGGCAATATTGAAGCAGAAAAGGTCTTTTAGTCCTTTTTCTCCGATACAAGAGGAATAGACGACGGCGTTTTCTTCGCTGTTTACGGTTTCGTAGATGAAGGGAGAATTGACTTTGACATCGTATCCCTCTACTTCCGTCTTATAGGTAGTACGTCTTTCTTCACCCTCTCCAACGTCATTGAAAATATCTTGACGAGGAATGATGAAAGAAGTACCGATACCAGTAGCGTAGATATTATGCCGAAGTTCCAAGTCTTTGGTGTAATAGTCAACGTCACTCAAAAACTTGTCGAGATATGTCATATCGTCGTTCTTGACATTCTCTTTATTGGCAAATTGCTTTTTATCCCCTAAAAGAAAACCCTCTTTGAATTGTACGATTTCATAAGCATGATTTTCTTTGATACGGTTTTGTGCGTGTCCGCTTGACTTTTGCTCGTAGACTTTATCATCAATAAGTTGGTGAGAGCCGTCTACAAACTCTTTAAGCCACTTTATCTTGATTGCATTTTGCTCTGCTTGCGCGATACATTTAGGAAGATAGTATTCAATTACGCTCTCGTCCAAATCAGAGAGCCGAACGGGAATTTCTATTTTCGGAATACCCGATTTTGTAATACTGCAATTAAATATCTTCATTCTCTACCTGTAAAAGAAAAAGCGCAAACTAACCCCGTTAAGAGTTAATTCGCGCTTCGCGCCAAGAGCATTATGCCGTTATTTGATTTTCTTTATGGAATTATGCCTTTACGACAGTGTAGTAGTCGCCTTCGCCTTTGACGGACTTATAGCCCGCTTTGACAAAACTTGTATCATTCGCCAAAGTGTTGTTAGACGGGTCATATCCGTAGAATGTTCCGCCCGTTACTTCAATAACGCCTTTGCCGCCACTCACGCTATCGTCCTGCCTATTAAGCAAGTAGGTATTTCCATAAGTTCCACCCGCATTGATCAACTTAAACGTGCCGCCTTTTATTTCCGCTTTTCCGCGATAAACATGGACTGCGGTCGTTGCGCCTGTAATATTGCCGCTCTCAACAATAATGTTTCCTTTTGCTTCGGTAGAAACGCGACCCGCCGCAAGGGTATAACCGTCAGAACACTCAATCGTACCGTTTCCCGTTATAGTAAGAGTGCCGCCGATTGCACGAAGCAACGCAATAGAAGTGCTTGCCGCTCCTTTAATAGACTTTCCGTTTAAGTCAATCGTAGTGTCCTTGTTAATCTCAATTCCTTCCGTTATTCCCGTAATGTCACTTTCAAGAATAACAGTTCCACCTGCCTTTAATGCCGTTTCAAACGCCGTCTTGTCCTTTACAAGTGCGGGTTCAGATTTCCCGCCATTGATAAACTCAATATTGACAAGTTTCTTTTGAATATCGGAAGTAAGGATAGCGCGGACGGTATAGTCAAGTGTTGCAATATCGACTGTACCCGCAATCATAATCGTTGCGTTTACTTCCGTTTCACCTTTTCTAAACGGGACATCTTTAAGGACAAGTCCACGGAGAGTGGTCCCCGAAAGCGTAAGAGCCGTTTGTCTGTCTTTACTCAAATCATTCCCATAAACGGGAGTGCCTTTCTTTAAGACATATCTTCCGTTATCATCGGGAGTGATTGTACTAACGGCAACAATACCGCCTACTGTTCTTGCGTTGTTAGGAGCGACTAAAATCATAAACCACCTTTAATCGAGAGAGAACTTTATCCAGCGTTGGCAACTTCTACACCAAGCCCTATTCTCTGCTCTCTTTATCGTATAATCAACAGATTTCTTTGTCTGTAAGTTTAATTGATTGCCGCATAAAGGGCAATTCACCTTATTAAATTTACTCTGTTCGACAGGTTTAATCTCTTTTTCTTCGCTCATAAAGGCGTAATTCTACCATATTTATTTTTATTCATGACAAATATAACACAAGATTTTATGTTTGTCAAGAGAATTTTCATAAATTTTTTCTGTAATTATTCAAAAAAGGCGATTTTTCAAGAAAACCGCCTCATACATAGTCTTTTAGGTATTCGTCATAATGTATTCCAAACACTTTACCGATTGAGTATTCTATATTCTCTCTCATTTTAGTAGTTGTCCTATCATCAAGCAACAATTCTCTAAAATAAGTCAGCATTGCTATATCGCTTAATTGCTCTCGGAAAGTTTCAAAGAAGTTGTTTGTGTAATCTCCAACCTTATCCATATCCGCAGGAGAAAAGAAATTAGCCGTTGTCATCTTGTCCTTAATCTCTCTGTCTATCCAATCAACCAATTTAGAGTATTTGCTTTCTTGTTCAAGCATTTCTCCTATTGCTTCTCTCCAAGCATAGGAAAAGTAATGACCGAAGCTATTGTTTATCTCTTGGCGTATTCTTTTGAGTATTCTGTTTTTTAACGCTTTCTCGGCTTCGGTTTCCATTGCAAGCACCTATCTTTGTGGGGGGACAATGTCCCATGTTATGTCTACCCTCTATTCCCAATTATAATGGATATTCTCTCCCTCAACATTTAGAAATCTCTTTGCTTTCGGCTCAAAGTATAGACCAATCATTGTATCGTCTGTCCCAAACTCCCTGTCCTTTGCAATCTCAATGATATTAGAAAACTTAAATATCTGGTTTTTCTTATCCCACCCAAGCGTTTCCTCTGCCCTCAAAACAAAGTCGTTTGTAACTCTATGAACAAATAAAACCGTGTCTGCCGCGTTGATTATATCTCCCGTTCCCCCCACGTCCTCTATGCGGGGGAAAGTCTTTACTTTGTTCGGGTGCGCGACAAGTATAATGCAAATCTTTCTTCTTTGCGCATATACCTGTAAAGACTTGACAAACCTACTTTGCGCGGAATACTTGTCCGACTTTAATTCATCGCTATCTAACTTCATGAGATTATCGAGAATGATAAACTTGATAGCGGGGTTGCTTGATAAAAGTCTTTCTATATCTTGCCAAACAACATGAATATCGAACGAGGAATTGTCGTAGACGAAAAGTTTATCGTTTATCCAATTCTCCACTTTTCTCTTTACTTGTAAGTTCTTCGGCTCGTAGTATTCCTTCCCCGCTTCGGAAGTAAAAGCGGATAGATTATCTTTGCCTAATGCTTGTAAAGTCAGCCACTTCTTTAATCTAACATTTGCCATTTCAAACGAACAAAGCAAGCCCGAATATCCCTTATTTATGAAGTTGCAAGTTAATTGTCCGATAAAGGTTGTTTTTCCCCCGCCTCTTTGCCCCGATATAACGACAAGGTGTCCCAAGCCAAGCCCAACGATAGATTTATCCAACTTGCTTATTCCCGTTGCCAAGTATTGACTTTCATCAAACTTGCTATCCGCTATGTCTGTATATTTTACGAAGCCCATGTTTTCTCCTTTTATTCCGTCTTGTTCGGTTGATAGACTTTTTCTTACCTATTAGTGGTTGCTTGTTTGGTTTCCGAGCGGTTCGGTTTTTACCGTTCATGCTCGTTTACCATACAACCCACACTAATAGGAATTATAAGATAATCGGCATACCGCACGAAGGCTTTTTCTTACCGCGATAGGTTCGTTTCCGTCCTTCATTTTCGTTATTCCACTTGTCGTGGTTGAATATCCACCGTCTAAAAGATAATTGCCAATCTTTCACTTTCTTCCCGTCACGGGTTTTCCATTCGGATAGTTCGTAGAAATCGAAAAACTCCTGTGCCAACTCCACCCTATCCAGCCCCTGCGCATAAGCCGTTACTTCCTCAATAGTGGGTGGTTTCATCGGCGTTCGCTTCCGAGATACACTTTGCTGTTCGTCAGACGTAACCGCCTGTTCTTCCGACGCGCCAATATCTATATTATCTTCTTCTATATTATTAGGTAAACTTTGTTTAATGGGGGGTGTTAAACTTTGTTTAATACCATTCAACTCTGTAACACCGTATTGACAGAACTTTACTCCGTTTATATAGTTCTCTTTCTTTATAATCAACTGCTTTTCTTGAAGCGATTTTAAGACTTTCAGAACGCCTTGTTTCGTGCTATTCGTCCAATCGGCAAGGTATTGTAAACTACCACAAAACAACTGCTCTTTCGTTTGAGAGAAGCCGTATATGACGGCATAAACGATAAGTTCATTTCCTTTTAAGTGAAGGTCTTTAATCATCCAACCTTGAATTGCTATGTAATTCTCACTTTTCAAAACGCTTTTTCTCATTGCTTCCACCCTGTTTTGTATAAGAAAACCCTCGCGCCTAATCGGAGTGCCGTCCTTTCAGCGCAAGGGTATCTAACAATGTTAATTTTTTATTCGCAATTAGCGTCGGCACACACTAACTACTATATACAGTATAGCACTATAAAGTGCCAAAGTCAAGCGTTTTCAGAAAGATTTTCTTTGGAATTTTTCATAAATGGCAATTCTTCTTCCGCGTCAGCAATAGTAGCGTTCAATTCCAAAAATTCTTCTGTTTCTACTTCTTTCAATGGAATAATAGGTTTCATTTTAATTCTCCTTCATAAAGTAATGGTTTTCCGTCTTTATCTAAAAGAACAGTTATTGCAACACGGTTGCTTTGTTCCATATATAGATACAATACTCCCGTTTCTCTGTCGCAAATAATGTATTCAAGACTTCCAAGATTTTCAACAACAAAAAATCTATCCGACACGGAGCAAATCTTCTCATTGCAACCACATAAAGTAAACAGTAAAAGCATAATTGTTGCAATTAAAGCAATTAGTTTCTTTTTCATGTTAATCTTCTCCGTTTCCGATATATTCCCAACTTTTAGCGTTGTATTTGTCTTTTTTCTTATACCAACCAACTTTGATTGACAAGTCATTTATGAGTATTTGCAAACAGGTTTGAAGTTCATGGTAGATAATATCAAGCCGTCTGCGATAATTCGGGTGTTCCTCGATAAAATCATAAAAATCATCGCCGTAATCTACGCCTAAAATATCAAGCATATCTTTTTCGGGGTCATCGCTCCTAAACGGTCTTTTCGGGTCAATACACGGCGCACCGTATTCATCGCCGTCCCAATCGACATACATCTCTTTCAGCAACTTCAAGTGATTTTCTGTCACTTCAAATTTGGTCGCTTCGTCATAGTCTGGAAAAATCATTTCTTATCCTTTTAATAACACAACTCTATTCCTACTCGTGTGTTCAGCCACTTTCGGAATAGAGCCTGTTAGCAATATAAAATAGTTTTGATAATTGTCTGAACCCAATCATCATGACTATTATATCAAA
>CANQAP010000024.1 GCA_947589305.1 uncultured Lachnospiraceae bacterium | reverse complement strand
CTAATATTATGAATCAATCAGGGTTAAAAAAATTTATGGTGCTGTTTATGGCAGTGATGCTGACGCTCACGATGGCGGATGGTACCGTACAGGCAGACAGGAAATCAAAAGTCGCAAAAATAGTATTAAACGTAAAAAGCAAAGAGATGGAAGTCGGACAAAAACTTAAATTAAAGGTAAAGAAGGTAAAACCTTCAAAAAGCAGTAAAAAGGTGAAATGGAAAAGCGGAAACAGCAATGTTGCGACAGTTAACAAAAAAGGAATGGTAACAGCTAAGAGTGCCGGAATTGCTAAAATAACTGCCACATCGGCAGAAAATAAGAAAGTCAAGGCTTTTTGTACGGTGAATGTACAAAATAAGGAAACAGTTATAAATCAGCTGCCAGATCAGGCAGGATCCGTAGTGCAGGGGGCACAGGGAGAAAAAGGTCAGCAGGGAGATCAAGGCAAACAGGGAGTACAAGGAGAAAAAGGCAATCAGGGTGAGCAGGGACTCCAGGGAGAAAAAGGTGAAAAAGGAGATAAAGGAGATCAGGGCGAGCAGGGACTCCAAGGAGAAAAAGGTGAAAAAGGAGATCCGGGCGAGCAGGGACTCCAAGGAGAAAAAGGTGAAAAAGGAGATCCGGGTGAACAGGGGCTTCAGGGAGAAAAAGGAGATAAAGGAGATCCGGGTGAGCAGGGACTTCAGGGAGACAAAGGAGATAAAGGTGATAAAGGTGATAAAGGAGACCCGGGTGCGAGCATAGAAAGAGCTTATATTGATGAGGATGGAAACCTGATATTAGTGCTAAGTGATGGAACAATTGTAAATGCGGGTCCAATAGGGACAGCAGTGCTGCCGCCGGATGTACCGGTAACAGGTACGCAGATGTACGCAGGTACAGTAAAAGCAAAGCCGGGAGAAAAAAATGTTAAAGTGATTCTTTCAGTTAAGGGCAACCCCGGGATTTTGGGAATGACATTAGCGGTTAAATATGATCAGAAAGTACTGACATTAAAAAATGCTGAAAACGGAACGGCCATAAAGGATGTTCTGACAATGACAACAGGAGCTGTGCTTCAGAGCGGATGTAAGTATACATGGGATGGAGAAAATATAAAGGATAACCAGATTAAAGACGGTGAGATACTTGTACTTACGTTTGATGTTGCTGACGATGCACAGGCAGGGTCTTATGACATTGAGTTTATATATGATGACGGAGATATCGTTGACAAAAATCTGGATACGGTTGATTTGACGGTAAGCAAAGGAAGCATAGTTATAGAAAATGACTGATAAAACGAAGGGAGAGACATATTATGAGGACAGTTAGACGGATATTGGCATTAATACTTTCAATTACCATGACTGTAACAGTATTTCCGGGTAATAATGCTGCTGCACAGGAAACCCAGAAAGAAAGCGGGGATGCTAAAATAAGTGTGGAAAATAATTATGCCAAGCCCGGAAAAGAGATTGAAGTGAAAGTATCAGTTAAGGATAACCCGGGTATCCTTGGCGCTGTACTTACCTTATCATATGATGATACGAAAATGACATTGGTAAATGCTGAAAATGGGGAAGCATTTTCGGCTTTAACAATGACAAAACCGGGTAAGTATACGGCAGACAGCATATTTAACTGGGATGGTCAGGAAATATCTGCGGATGATATTAAGGACGGGGATATATTAAGATTAGTTTTCAGGATCTCAGAGACGGCAAAGGCAGGGGACAGCTATAATATAGATATTAAGTATAATCCGCTGGATGTAGTAGACGGAAATCTTAAGCCTGTCAAATTAAACGTTGAAAATGGGACAATAAACATATTGGATTATATTCCGGGCGATCTGAATGATGACGGTAAGATCAATTCTGCTGATGTGATATCGCTCAGAAGGTATATCGTAGGCAACTATGAGCAGACAGTTATTGAAGAAGCAGGCGACGTGAATTCAGACGGCAGGTGGAATTCCACTGACATAATCATGATCCGCAGGTATATTGCTGAAGGATATGATGTCAAGCTGGAACCTGCGGGAAGTACCCATATACATAATTTGGTTGAAACACCTAAAAAAGATGCTACATGTACAGAAAATGGCAATATCGGATATTGGCATTGTGTTGATTGTAATAAATATTACAAAGATAAAAACGGCGTAGACGAGATAGAACTTGAAAATACGGTTATAGAAGCAAAAGGACATACGGTAGTAATAGATCCATATGTTGCTCCAACGACAGAAAATACCGGCTTAACAGAGGGATCTCATTGTAGTGTATGCGAGGAAGTTATCAAGGAGCAGCATGTTATTGATAAAATAAAAGGATATGCTATATCATATAATATATCTAATGGAGATACCTATCTGGCACAGCAGAATATAGATAACCCAAATCCTGTAGAATATTATTCAGAGCAGGATACCATTGTATTAGAGGATCTGGCTGCACCGGCGGGATATGTATTTTTAGGCTGGTTTGACGGAGCAGGAGAAAACGCAGTTCAGGTTAAAGAAATAAATAAGGGTTCAAGCGGAAAAGTTCAGTTATATGCTCATTGGAAAGAAAAAGTGTATGACGTGACTTATAAATTATATCAGACACCTTTGGCACCGATTTCGGATGAAAAATTCCTGCATTACACTGTAAGCAAAGGCCTTGTTGATTTGCCGAATCCTACTCTTTACAATTATGTATTTTTAGGCTGGTATGATAATGAAGGCAGTGAAGTGAAAAGGATTGATGCCGGAACAACAGGAAATATTGAGCTTAATGCATATTGGACAAGCAAACGGAACTTAACCAAAAAAGTATCTAGGCTTGAGGATCCGATTGTTGTTGAAAATCCTGATGATGGCGTAATGTATTTTACATATGAAATAGGAACAATAGAAAATGTACCGGTATCAGATGCTATTTGGACTATACAAAGCGTTGCAGGACTGGCACAGCAGGCATCAAAAACTGTAGAAACATCGATTTCTGAAGATAATGCGCAAAATATTATGAATACAATCGCTAATTCTACTGTAGATTCAAAAACATGGTCATTATCATCAGAGTGGACGGACGTTACGACTGTTAATGAAACATGGGCGGAATCTCATGGTATGACACAAGAAGAAGCATTGGAGAGGGCAATGACATCTTCTAATACGATTAGTATATCAAGCAGCGAAGGAGGTATAGATTCAACAACTACTACAGATGGAACGACTGTTGTTGAATACGGAAGTACTACGAAAACAAAAGAAACCGGATCACAATTTGATATTGGTTTAAAAGCAGATTATAAGCGTTCAAAAGAAGCTTCTTCAGGCTTAAAAATCCCATTTGAAGTTGCAGATCTAGAAATAGGTGGAAAAAAGACTTCAACATTTGAAATTGGTGGAAATGTTAATTATGGAAATTATGATAAAAATACAACTTCAAAGCATACAGGCAAAGACACAACTAAAGTAGATACTACTGTTGATGAAAGTACTTTTAACTGGAATAACTCAGCAACAGCATCAAGTACTAATACGGCAAGCGAGAGCAGAAGACTAAGTAAAGCGCTTTCACACACAATTAGCAATACAAAAGAATATGGGAAAAGTTATTCATATGGCGGTGCAAACAGTGAATCTCAAGGATTAAGCAGTACTTCAAGCAAAAGTACAAATACATCATCAACTCTTACGTATTCGACGGCTACAACAACAACTACGACAACAACTTATTCTACAGATGGAAAAAGCGAAGGCTGCTATAGGCTGGTGATGGCAGGAACTGTTCATGTATTTGCCGTTGTAGGATATGATGTTGCATCCAAATCATATTTTACTTATACATATAATGTAATGGATGATAAAACTTATGAATTTTTGGATTATGCGCCTGATTTACAATTTAACGATTGTGAAAATGGAGTTATACCATTTGAAGTGCCATATTATGTATATGATTATGTAACTGAAAAGATAGCGCAAACAAAAGGTGTTGTATTTAAGGTAAATTCAGAAAATGGAACGGCGGAAGTTGTTAGATATGATGGAACAGACAGTGATGTAATTATACCGTCATATGTGTCAGCAGGAAATAAGTCATATAAAGTTACCGGAATTGCTCCGACAGCATTTGCGGGAAAAGATATACGAGCCGTGATTTTAAGTGACTATATTGATGAAATACCTGATTCTGCTTTTGAAAATTGCAGCAAATTAGAAGAAATATCAGGATATTTTACCAAAATCGGCGACAACGCATTTAAAGGCTGCAGCAGCTTGGAAGGATTTAATGTATCTTCAAATGTAACTGAAATTGGAACAGATGCATTTAAAAATGTACCGATGATTTCTGTGACAGCATTAAATAGTACGGCATCATTTAATGTTGCTAAAGAGAATAATCCAGATTTGGATGAAGGTAAAGAAGATGATATGGATATACTTAAATCAAGAGCAAGAGAGATTTCTAAAAATTGGGTAAATGATATATTACAATCGGGAGCGGATAAGATCAAATTAGATATTTCTGAATTGTACGACGGAACGGAATTGACTTTAGATGTTCCGGCAATCGGTTATTTTGAATTAAACGGCGGAAAAAATTCATATAAGAATTTATCGTTGAATTCAAAGGCAAATGAAACAGTTGTAAAAGATTTGACTGTAACTGATTGTAAGAGAATACCATTTAATATTTCATCAAAAGAACTTACGCTTGAAGAAGTATCGGCAACAAATGACAGCTTTGTATTATTGTTAACATCTGACGGTGTTAAAGTAACGCTTATCAGAGACAGCAGACTTATTAGTAATAATGGAAAAGCAATAGTATGTAAACATCCTGTTTTTGAGTCAAAAGTAGTAGATTCAACTATCGGAATACTGGAAATATCAGGAAATATTTATGTTTGTGGAAATATAACAGGACAGAATAATATTGACATAAATGATGGAAAAATAATTAATATTTCCGAGGATGAATTTGACAAGTATATTAAAGGAGTTTTCAAAATCACATTTGATGCAAATGGAGGAACCGCCGATGAAGAATCAAAGACAGCATATTATGGTGAAAAAATAGGCGATTTGCCAAATGCAACACGGGATAATTGCATATTTAAAGGCTGGTATACAGAAGATGGAACAGAAGTTACATCAGATACTGAATACAATTTTGCAAATGATTTGATATTAAAGGCACATTGGTATTCAGATTGGACAGAGGAAGAAAATCTTCCTGATGATGCTACTGTGACAGATGAAAAATGGACGTATGATTTAACGACTAAGACAACATCTGACAAGTCTACACTAGATGGTTATACATTGTATGATACTACTTGGGTATGGGGTGAATATGGAAACTGGAGCGGATGGTCGAGAAATGCGGTTTCATCAAGTGATTCCAGACAGGTAGATACGACAACGGTAACAGATAGAGCAGGATATACTAATTATAATTATTGGGTTTATCGTGATGCCAGTCATCATTATTTTGGAACGCAGGGATGGAATGGATGTAATACGCGTTATGAAATAAATTTGACATATCCATTATCAGTAACAGACTCATCAAAAGGATTGTATGGTTATGCTGTTGGTCCTTGTGGACACAGCTGGTGCACTCAATGGTTTGCAGGACCTACAAACTGGGTTCCTGCCGTGACCCATACGGAGTATAGATACAGAGATCGTTCAAAAGTGTATACCTATCATTTTACAAAGACAGAAAATATGGAATCAGATACCGAAATTACGGAAAGCGATTCAATCAGTAATGTAAAAAGAATGGTTAAATTCATTATTGAATAGTAATTTTATAAGGTACAAAGATGAAGTGACAAAGGGTAAAATGAAATTTGCAGGTATTAAGAAGGTCAGTGCAATTAAGCTGTTTTTGCTGGCGGTTGTACTGACCCTTCCTGCTGTACATGTCATTAATTACGATAATAATGTTAAAATAGAAATAAAACATTTAAAGAAAAGTACTTGCAGGAAAAATATAAAGTTTAAAACTGAAAAAGCCGTTAATGATTATTTGGACGGATATGGCGATTGTTATAAGAAAAATATAACATCATATAAATATTTAAGCGGATATAGCAGTCAAAGCGATATGTTTAAAACCAGTTTGAACATTCAATGGCAAGCTATGCCGGATAAAATCCGGGATATGATATGTTATTACAAAGTTCCCATTAGGATAGTAAAAAAAATTAGGGATGCGCCAGGTTCAAATGGTATAACAAGATCGAAATTTAAAGATAGAAGTTCTTTTTATTCAGAGATAGAACTAAGAAGCAATGTTATAGAAAATAATGCATTGATCCATGAATGTGCACATTCATATGATGATCTGCTATATAAGTATATGGGTATTTCAAGCCATAGAAAAAGTGCAAAAAAATTGTACAGAGAAAATCCTGAAATGTATGGATTTTATGGCAGCACTGATTTTAAGGAATTTTATGCTGAAATGGTTTGCAATGAAACATTGAAGTGCGTTGAAACTATTAAGACTTCAAAATTAGCAAAATATGTTGTGAAAAATTACAGGATATCCTGCAATATAAAGAAGACAAACGGTATACGAACATTAAAAATAAAAATTCCTGATTTGGTATTTGAATTGGATATAGAACCTGTAACTGTAAATGGAAAGCATTATTATAATGGAAAAGAGGAAAATGATTTTTTGTACTATACAGGTAAAAAAATTGCTAAAATATATAGAAAAAACAAAAAGTACAAAGGCAGCTTTGATGATATGGAAATAAAACTGAAATCCTGAGTTTACAGGCGTTCTGCCTCCTCCGAAAGCCTTTCCCATTCTTCCATAAGCGTATCAAGAGAGGAGCTTAGCAAAGAGCGTTTTTGGGTAAGCTCATTAAGCAGTACAGGATCGTAGCCATTATCGGGATTGGCAAGTTCAGAATCGACATCCTCAAGCATTTTTTCGGTTTCGGAAATATCATTTTCGCATTTTGCAAGAAGGGACATTATCTTTTTTGCATTTGCTTTCTGTTCCTTTTGCTTTTCCCAGCTGTCTTTAGATGATGTAACATTATTTTCGGCGTCCTTTGCCATGCGGGGCGTATCGGCGGATACGGATTTGCTGTATGCAAGTTCCACGGCTTCTTTTTTCTCAAGGAAGTAATCGTAATTGCCTATGTATTTATTTATATGGATTATTCCGGTCGCAGTGCGGTTTATAAAATATCTGTCATGGGATACGTATAAAACGGTTCCGGTATAGTTTAAAAGCGCGTTTTCAAGAATTTCCTTTGACACAATATCGAGGTGGTTGGTGGGCTCGTCAAGTATAAGAAAATTGGCGTCGGACAGCATGAGTTTGGCAATTGATACACGGCCGCGTTCTCCGCCGCTTATATCTTTTATGAGCTTAAATACGTCGTCATTTGTGAAAAGGAATGCTGCAAGGACGTTCCTTATCTCGGTATTGGTCATGTAAGGATATGCGTCGCTTATTTCATCAAATATCGTTTTTTCAGGCGAAAGCATCTGATGTTCCTGGTCATAATAGCCTATGCATACGTTTGAACCGAACTTTATAGTGCCGCAGTCGGCAGGCAGGAGCTCGTTTATTATTTTAAGTATTGTCGTTTTGCCGGTTCCGTTATCGCCGATTATCGCAATGCGTTCTCCTTTTTTTATGTCAAAACTTATGTCCGAAAAAAGGCAGTTGTCATCAAATGATTTGGAGATGCCTTCCGCGCTTAATACGTCATTGCCGCTTTCTGTTGCCGGTTTAAATGTTATCTTCATTTCGGAATTGATTTCGTAAGGTTTTTGGATCCTGTCAATGCGCGCAAGCATTTTTTCGCGGCTTTCCGCGCGCTTAATGGATTTTTCCCTGTTGAAGCTTTTCAGTTTTTTTATGACTTCTTCCTGACGGCTTATTTCCTGCTGCTGTTTATAATAAGCTTTAAGCATACTTTCACGAAGCAGCTTTTTCTTCTCGGAATAAGCGGAGTAGTTGCCGTTAAATACCGTGCTTTTGCCGTTGTCAAGTTCTATTGTTTTAGTGACGGTTTTGTCTAAAAAATATCTGTCATGAGCCACTATCAGTACGGCCCCTTTATAATTTGCAAGATAATTTTCGAGCCAGGAAATAGAGTTCATGTCAAGGTGGTTGGTAGGCTCGTCAAGAATGATAAGGTCAGGCGCCGATAAAAGTATGCGGCCCAGGGCAATACGCGTTTTTTCACCGCCGGACAGGGTGTTTATTTTCTGGTTAAAGGAGTCCTCTGAAAAACCGAGCCCTTTTATGATGCCGGTAATTTCGCTTTCACAGGCGTATCCGCCAAGACGTTCATATTCAGTCATGGTCCGGTTATATTCGGAATACATTTTTTCAAGTTCGTTATCTGAAGCAGAGCGCATCTTGCTTTCGAGGCTGCGTATTCTTTTTTCGAGTTCAAATATGTCTGCTTTTGCAGATTTTATTTCCTCATATATGGTGTTTTCCGAATCAAGCGGCTGGTACTGCCTGAGATATCCGAAAGAAGCGTTTTTTGAAAATATGACTTCACCGCTGTCGGCGCCAAGTTCGCCTGTGATTATGCGCAGCAGGGTAGTTTTGCCGACGCCGTTTATGCCGACTACGGCGCATTTTTCGTTATCATTTATATGGAAGGAAACATCTGAAAGTATGGTATCCTCGCCGAAAGCCTTAGTTATATGGCTGCATGAAAGTATCATAATAAATCTCCGTTTTATTCAAGACTATGCTGATAATTTTACTACGTAAAAGCGGGCTTGTCCAGTGTCAGGTTAAAGATTGACAGATACTTAACAATTTAATATAATCAATTTGGTGAGTACCTGATAATATGAGGAGAGATTGCAATGTCAGATAAATTTATTTCAAGAGCCGTGATCAAACGACTTCCCAGATATTACAGATACCTTGGCGAGCTTATGGAAAATAATATAGAGCGTATTTCTTCTAAAGAGTTAAGTGAACGTATGAAGGTTACAGCGTCTCAGATACGTCAGGATTTTAATAATTTTGGGGGATTTGGACAGCAGGGGTACGGTTATAATGTAGAATATCTTTATACGGAGATTGGCAAGATACTGGGACTTACCAAGACGCATAATGTAATTATAGTGGGCGCCGGTAATGTCGGACGTGCGCTTGCCAATTATGCCGATTTTAGAAAAAGAGGCTTTGTATTTACGGCATTGTTTGATATTGACGTCTCATT
>CANQAP010000023.1 GCA_947589305.1 uncultured Lachnospiraceae bacterium | reverse complement strand
GCGATGTCACGCTTTCCATGCCCCTCGACCGTCATGCGGTAGATCCGCCTGACTACCTCTGCGGCTTCCCCGTCAACAATCAGGTGCTGCCTGTCCTCCGGATCACGGATATAGCCGTATGGGACGCTTGGGGAAACCCGTTTCCCCTCCTGCATTTTCGCCTTGAACATGGTGCGTATCTTCTTTGACGTGTCCTTTGCGTACCATTCGTTCATGATGTTGAGGAATGGGGTAAAATCGTTTTCGCCCTGCGTTTCGCTGTCCACCCCGTTGTTGATGGCGATGAACCGCACGCCTTTTTCGGGGAAAAGCATCTCTGTGTAAAAGCCTACTTTCAGATAATTCCGCCCGAACCTGCTCATATCCTTTACGATCACTGTGCCGACATTCCCCGCCTCCACCTCGGCGATCATCTTCTGGAAGCCCTCACGCTCGAATGTCGTCCCGCTCACCCCGTCGTCCGTGAAGTGGCGGATATTCCGAAAGCCGTTCCTGCCTGCGAAGTCCTCAAGGTATTCTTTCTGGTTCTTGATGCTGTTGCTCTCGCCCTGCATTTCATCGTCCCGTGAGAGCCTTTCATAAAGCGCTGTGATTTTGATTGACATAGAGATTTGCTCCTTTCCCCGAAAACGCCCTGTCTGTCGGCTTTTTCAGTGTTTTTATTTTCTCTGTCCTTAACAGACTAACCCATTTGGATCTGTAAAAATGGTAAATCAAATGGTATAATTTCTTTCGATTATGCCTCATCACTTATGTTTTATAAGGAATTACAGCAAAGTTAAAGTTTTGCCGTGTATTTTACCATAGTTTTATATCCCTTCCTAAGCCTATAACCATTGATTTTCAAGGGTTTGGCGTTTTACTCGGATTTTGGTTTTTGCCCTAATTTTTTCTGCACTCCATCCTCTTTAAAATCAGTGATTTTCGCCATCTGTTCTGCCGCCCTGTCAAAACTCGCATAAGTGTAAACATTCAGCGTAACGCCTACATCGGAATGTCCCATAACGTACTGCAAGGCTTTAATATCCATTCCCGCATTTGCCATATTCGTACAGAACGCGTGCCGGAATTCAAGCTGCCTTTGAATCTCCTTTTCTTTCTCCCGCAACTCTTGCAAATCGGAAGAATAAATGGTCTGCCATTTTCCTTTTATATCCGTGTAGCGATATTGATAAATCAGGTCTTTTCTCCGACTCTCTCCTATCTTTGACCAAAAAGGGGAACGTTAAAATGTGAACACCTCTAAAGGTTCTCATCTAATATACCATTTATTTATTATGATTTTTATACCACTCAATTATCGCATCTCTATCGAGTTCAAAAAACTGTGTAGAAATGTAAATATCCGCACCATTATAACTCAAAGCCTTTGCTCTATATCTTTTTTGTGTAGAATTGCCCATATTATCGCTTCTATTATTCGCTATGGCAGGATAATCAGTTGCATGGAATAAAGATTTGGTATATTCTTTGTTTTTAAGATTTTCCACCTCTTCTGCTGTAATATTAGATTTTGAAACTAGGTCTTCAACAAAGTAATAAAATAATTTTGCAACTGGAATTAACCCTTCAACCCAAGTACTTTCATCATTAATATCAAAAGGCACTTCTGATAAAGAGAAACTGAAATCTTCCGTATCTAAATTCATTTTAGACAACAGATCTTTAATAAAGGATATAATATTATTCGCAGACAGGTTTGCTTCATAATAAATTCCACTATTATCAATTTGTTTGGCTTTTCGCAGTTTTCTTTTATCATTGGTTATATATACTCTTGTTGCATTAGGAATAGAGTAGTTGTTTGTAGCTAAATCAGTCATTAAATCTGTGTCAAGGTCATATACTACGCTAATAAACTTAGTAAGTAAATCTGCCCAACTTGTAACTTTTGTATATTCACCTACAAAAGCAAATCCATCAGGCTTTGTATCAGAAAAGTCCATCCCACTATTAACTCCAAAACTTAATTCATTTGCTTCATTAATTTCAGAATGAATATTTACATATTCAAATTCATCAATCAACATATTAGCCAAAATTTTAGCTCGGTTTTTGATTGATGTTTCATTCCATTTATCAGCGGACAATACATCTTTATTAAGAATATTGGCTTTTGAATTGTCTTTAATAATTTTTTTCTTTTCACTAAAAGACTTTGTTCCTAATTCACTATTATGACCAGTAATTGTCAAATTACCAAGCGTATGCAAATAAATCTCATATACACTACTATAATTCTCTCCCACCTCTTTTTTCCATACAGCTGCATTTTCTTTTTGTGGCAGAATATGCTCGATAGTAAGATTGCTAACATCAAGGTGCTCTTTGGTAGAATTTTCAATTACTGAAAGTACAAATTTACAAATTGGTTTTTTATAAAGTGGTTTATAAATAAGAGCATACTCAAATTCTGTATCCGTAGGCATTCGGTCATTTGCTCTCAAGTCATTAAGGAATGAAACAAATTTCTCATAATAACTATCATAGTTTCCGTCAATTACTCTATCGTACATAGATTTCATAAACTTTGACAAATTTTTGTTAATTTCACATGCCGTAATTCTAACAAGATATGTAAGCAGATAATCTAATACCTGACACAATGTAGTATCATTAATATTCCCATCCTCATAATCATCAAAAATTCTAAAGAGCAAAGGCAAGATAGTGGTTTGTTTAATAGTATAAAAAGCATTCAAATACTTTGTGATTTCATCACTATAACATTTATTTTCACCTATAAAAGCGCCATAATATTTTGAAGTTCTCCTCAGTTTTTTTAATGTATCTTCATGTGTTAAATTATTTTCTTCGCAATGTTCCTTAAATAAGCGATACGCATTTTTACTATTTACTAATTTACTAATTTGAGAATTCAAGAAATTTATAACAAAATCGCCTAAATTACGGTATCCCACATTCTTCTCAATTTCCATCCAATAGTCTTCGTATAACTCATCTTGTTGATCGTCATCCATTAATAAATAATTTCTTATTAAATCAGCAAGACTAAGTTCAAGACCAGTAGAATTGATGGATTCGAAAATTTTCTGTGGTTCGTCACCCTGAAGCTTATCAAGAATGATTTCCACAACTTCAAGCTTTTTGATCCCATTGAGAATATCATTTAACTCTAAATCTACATATAATGTTTCTTTTATTAGATTCTGAAAAGTTATGTAGTTTTTATAAACATTTGAGTTTCTGTCCATCTTATCCACTTTATCCTTGATAAGAAGCATTAGTTGTTCATTATCAGATTTGACAGGTTTTAGTTTTACTTTATATACTTCATCGCAATGTCTATTAAACATAACCTCTTCAATTTCACTTTCAATTCGTACCGATACACCTTGGGATGCATCATAAAGTGCCTTTAAAAGAATATACATTGTAGTAATTCGTTGTTGTCCGTCAATGATAAGTACTTCATTTAATCCACTACCACCATTAATATCATCAATATAAACAATCGTTCCGATGAAGTGCTGACAGTTTCTTTCATTAGCCTTCATAATATCCTGAAACAATTTTTCACATTGAATATTTGACCAGTCATAATTTCTTTGGTAGACTGGAACCTTAAAAACTCTTTTGTTCTTCTCAAGTACATCTGAAAACAACCACATTCTATTGGCTTTCATAATTACATCTCCTCTATGCAGTCTTTTTTGACAAATAAGGGATACAGACAATTTCTTGAACTGATTATACAACCAGACCGAAATTCTGCAGATACACTCAATGGCTCATATTTCCAAATGATGTTTTAATCCTCTTTGTATAAAACCATATCAGATATTCATTTAAAATGTCAATAAATTCGGCTCATCATCAAAATGTGTGGAAGGACAAATCTCCTTAAAGCCACGTAAATATTGAAAAAGTACTAAATCTTCTGCTGCATGTCAAGCACTCTGTGCTTGATGATATAAAAATTTTTGATGATTCTGTTGTCATAGTGATTATTTTATCACGTACTTAGTACCTCTTCCCCTGCCTTCAATTTTCACAACACCTTTTTTATCCATCTCTTTCAATAACTGTGTTGTCTTTGATTTTCCAAACCCAACATAAGGAGTAATTTCGCTAATTGATTTCATCATTGTCTTGCTTAAAATCTTATATATTTTTCTTTCGTCTTCCGTTAGATTCAGGTTTTTCTCAAAAACCGGGAGTACAATTTTAATTGTATTTTCCGACACTTCAAAATCCGGTTGTTTTAATCCTTCTTCATAGAGTTGTTTTATTCGTATAATTCCCGTACCAAATATTTCAACAAACCCCAGTCTGTAAAATACATTTGCAAGATTTCTATTTCTTAGAACTGAAAGTTTCCCCGATAAATACTCATCTTCTGTTATTCCGGAGGGCAGTCCTCCCGGAGAAATAATTTCTATTCTGTCATCAAACATCGAAACCTTTATTTGAGACTCCACATCCCACACTCTATGAATCAATGCATTTGCAATTGCTTCTCTGAATGCAGCCTCCGGTATTTTTTCTACTTTTTTCCTATCGGCACCTTGTATCTCTTCATATTGATAATAATCTTTGAATACTTCTAATGCTTTTTCATATACTGCTAAAATGGATATATTGCCAAATGTTGCTCTCTTATGAATCATACTGATGTTTTCGCCGAACTTCACAATATCAATTCCCGGGAAATGATTTTTATCTGCCAAAATACCAGCCGCATTATTATATCCAATGGTGCTGTTATATAAATCCAGCGTTTTCAAGGTATCCTGATTAAAGGTTTCAAGCTGAATGCATTCTTTTAATTTTTGACATAAAGTATCAAATGTCAGTTCTTGATCTTCACACGGCAATTCTTCAAATCTAATATTTTTTCCTTCCAAGATCAGTCTTGACAACTCCAGTGCATCAACCTCTATTGTTGCAGTATCATTTCGTTTGTATGCTTTTGATTTATATAAATATGGCTTTTGAGGTCCGCTTTTGACAGTCAGTTTTATCGTTCTGTCATTATTCTGCAATTCCAGTGTATAATCAGGCTGCGGAGTAATACTGTCATTCACTTTGTTTTCAATATCCAGACACGCTTGTTTTACATTCACCAGTCCTTTGATATTTCCACTGTCATCAATGCCAAAAAAAATTTCTCCACCATCATAATTCGAAAAGGCACTTACTGTTTTTAAAAAAGTATTTGTAATTTTTTCTTTGAATTCTGTTGTTCTTGTTTCACGCATACGCTGTGCTTCCCTTCCAAATTTTACTGCTTATATTATACGCAAAAGCAGCCAGAAAATCAATCGCATTTTTTTGCGATTGATTTTCTGGCTGCTTTTGGTTATTAAGTTTCAAAATCTTGTCGCATCAAGCCTCTTTCCCAAATGGTGTAGTAAACGCTTTTATCCTCTGTGGAATCATTGATTTTACAGGCTTTTCCTCTCTATTCTAGCAAAAATCTTCTTACCATACCGCCACCAAACAGATTACCCTTTTGCCTTTCTGTAAAGCATCCCCTCGTCTTGTTCTCGGTCATTTACAAAATGAAAAGTACTGTTCCCCATTCTTTTGTAGGTTTGTTTCTTCACCATATCCATGCCCTTATCTGCACGCGTTCAGAACTGCCAGCAATTCTTCCTTTGTAAATTTCTTACAGCATCCTCCGGTCAGCACTGTGCTGTCCGCGACCGCTCTGTAATCGGTGTCCTCTGCAATCCCCATTTCCGAAAAAGTTTCCGGCAGTCCGACTTCCATGATAAATGCCGTCAGTGCATCAAGAAAAGCACTTGCAAGTTCTTCTTCCGATTTTCCGTCAGGATCAATGTCCCACACGTTTACCGCCAGCCTTGCAAACTGAGGCGCTGCTTCCGGAAGCATATAGCAATACAACACCGGATGGATGACCGCAAGCCCCTGTCCGTGGTTGCAGTTGGTATAAGCGCCGAGCTGATGTTCTAACATATGTGCTTGAAAATCCGTGACCTTGCCGATCTTTAAGATACCGTTTTCGCCCATCGCCGCCGCCCAGACAAGCTCACTTCTTGCCTTGATGTCCTGCGGATCCTTTAACACCGCCCGTAAATTGCGGATAATATTTCTTTGACAGGCTTCATTGATTTCATCAGAGAGATTCGTTTCCCGCGGAGATCCCATATAGGTTTCCATACAGTGGGACAGCGCGTCAAACGCCCCGGAAACAACCTGTTTCATCGGCATAGTCATCGTATAGACCGGATCAAGAATGGAAAAATCATAAAACGCACCCCACAGCGGTCCTTTAACTTTCTTTTCCTCGTTGGTGATCACCGCACCATTATTCATCTCCGCGCCGGTGCCGAATGCAGTCACAACCGCGCCCATTGGAATAAACGCAGTGGGACCGCCATGCCTTACAGTCTCCAGTTTCCACAGATCCTCGTCTGTTTTTGCCTGTGCTGACACAACCTTGCAGCAGTCGATGACACTGCCGCCGCCCACGGCGAGGATAAAGTCGATCTTGTTCTCACGGGCAAGCTGTGCGCCCTCCTGTACCTTGGCATAGGTGGGATTTGACATGATACCGGTAAATTCCGTGACAATCTTTCCGGTGTCGGCAAGAAGTTTCATCAGTTCATCATAAATGCCGTTTTTTTTGATCGAGCCGCCGCCGTAGGCGAGCATCACGTTTTTCCCCACTTTCGCAAGCTCCGTCGGCAAGTTCTGTTCAGCCGCTTTTTCTCCAAAATAAACCGTTATGGGATAACGATAGGTAAATGTATTCATATTTGAAAACCTCCTCTACTTTTCAAAGCGTCCATGCAACGCCCGGACAAAATTCGGATCAAAATGGTTGACAATCTCGCTGTGTCCGATGTCAAATGGTGCGATTGCTTTCATTTCTTCATCGGTCAGACTAAAATTCCAGATGTCAAAATTCTGTTCCATACGATCCTTGTGTGTGGACTTCGGGATTACGACAACGCCCCGTTGTACATTCCACCGCAGAGCAACCTGAGCTGCAGATTTTCCATATTTCTTGCCGATCTGTGTCAGAACCGGATTGGTAAAAATCTCATGCTTCCCCTCCGCAAAAGGACCCCACGCTTCTGGCTGCACTTCGTATTCTTTCATCAGGGAAAGCGCGTCAGACTGTTGGAAAAACGGATGCAGTTCTACCTGATTCACCATCGGAATGACATCCACCGTCTCACAGAAATCCGCAAGTACATGGGGATAAAAGTTGCATACGCCAATTGCTCGGATACGCCCCTCTTTATATAGTTCTTCGAGCGCACGCCACGCGCCGTAATAATCGCCCATAGGTTGATGCAAAAGATAAAGATCCAAATACTCCAACCCCAGCTTTTTCAGGGAAGTTTCAAATGCCCGTTTTGCACTCTCATAGTCGGAATCCGACACCCACAGTTTGGTGGTGATAAATAAATCCTCCCGACAGGCGCCGCTCTTTTTTATCGCCGCACCCACCGATTCCTCGTTTCCGTAGGATGCCGCCGTATCGATCAGCCGATATCCTACACTGATGGCATCCAATACCGCCTGCTCGCACTCTTTGGAATCGCGCATTTGAAAGACGCCAAAGCCCTCCATCGGCATTTTGATACCGTTGTTCAAAATCGTGTATTCCATGATATTCTCCCTTCTATTGGTTCTTTGACAGCTTTACAGATCCGGTTGCAATTCCATTGTGGCATAGGCGGCAAGCATTTCCGGAGTTGCCGTATAATACCGCCTGTTTTTGTTCACCTTGGCGATCTGCGCCATATCTTCATCGGAAAGGACAAAATCGAAAATATCGAAGTTGTCGCGGATATGGGCTGGGTTCTTGGAGCCGGGGATCACCACATTGCCGCTCTGAATGTGCCAGCGCAGGATGATCTGTGCATTGGTCTTGCCATATTTTTTCGCAAGTTCCGTAAATATCTGTTCTTCCCGCAGGCTCTTGTCTCCATGCCCCAGCGGGTACCATGCCATCAGACCCATGCCTATCTCGGCAAGGATCTTTTTCAATTCCGTCTGCGGATAGTACGGATGCGCCTCCACCTGAACCACCTGTGGTTTCAATTCCATCGTATCAACGACCTCTTTCAAAAGTTCATCTGGGAAATTGGAAAGACCGATCGCTTTCACCTTACCTGCCTTGACCGCCTTTTCAATGTTCCGGTAGCCCTCGCGCCAGTTGTCGGTGGGCTGATGCAGGAACAGCAGATCGATATAGTCCGTGCCAAGCCTTTTTAGTGTTTCGTCTACCGCCGTCTCTTTTTCATAGACCGTCGGCCAGAGCTTCGTCACAAGAAAAATTTCCTCTCTCGGCACGCCGCTCTTTTTGATGCCCCGCCCTGTGCCGCTCTCGTTCATGTAGCCGTTTGCCGTATCGATCAGGCGCACACCGCTTTTTAATGCGCTCTCCACCGAGCTTTCCGCCTCGGCAGGGGACATCATAAACACGCCAATCCCCGCCATAGGCATTTTGATGCCGTTATTCAACGTAATGTATTCCATGATAAATACCTCCTACTATTGTTTTATTATTTGTTTGTAATTTCATTTTAATCCGCACCGTCTGACAGCGGAAGTCTCGATTAGTTCAGCAGTTCTTACCACAGGTTAGAACTGTAATGGTGGCTATTTTCTGCCCATGAAAATCACAAACGAGCTGAAACACGCTTTGCGAGTTTCACTTGTTATCGCGGCATTCGCCAAATTGACAAGTAAGCTTGTCAGCTTGGCTCATTGCACACGTAAGCAAAAAATACCCGTCTGCAGCACAGCTTTACAGGCGGGTAAAACATTCCCAATCTCGTTATTTTAATTTCTCGCCGTCCTTGAAAGCGTTTCCCACCTTCTCACCCAAGCGGATATAAGCAGCAGCCGCAGGATCAAAGATGATAGCATCCAGCTTTTTATAGTCCACGTTACCGTCCGTCAGGATGCTTTCGTCGGCACTGACGTTGACGATCTCACCGATCACATTGCCGTCCTCGTTAAATTTAATAAACTTACACTCTAGCGTCAAGGGCAGTTCATTGATGATCGGCGCATTGACAACTTCACTTTTCACTGTAGTAAATCCCGCTTTTTCCATTTTATCCGGCTCCTGATTGGCAGAAACGATTCCCACATAATCGCAGGATACGACGGTTGCTGCAGTGGCGAAGCTTACCGTAAATGCTCCTGTCGCTTTGATGTTGTCCGTGGTCTTGTGAACGCTTAAGCACAGCATAACGGTATTCGCGCCGTATTGCCCTCCCCATGCCGCGTTCATCAGGTTCGGCTTTCCGTTTTCATCATAGGTGCCGATCATCAGCACCGGCTGCGGATAGACCCATGGTTTTGCTCCAAAATTCTTTCTCATTTCTTTGTCCTCCTTTATTATCCATTCCTTCTTTCTATCTTACAAAATTAAGTTGACAACCATTCCCGTAGCATACGAGAACAGCATGACAAACGCGAGATACAGTAAAAACCGTTTCACGCCCAGCACGATTTTCAGCGCCCCCAGATTAGTAATCTTTGTAGACGGACCGGTAAGCATAAACGCCGCCGCGCTTCCCATGCTCATTCCGGAATAAAGCCACTCCCGAATCAGGGGAATTGTCCCGCCGCCACAAGCGTAGAGCGGAACACCGATCGTGGCAGCCATCAGAACGCCAAAGCCTTCATTCGCCTCTCCAAACAAAGCGGCAAATCTGTCTGCCGGAACATACCGCTGAAACAGTGCTGACAGCAGCACGCCCACGAGGAACCATGGTCCGGTAGCTTTGATGTTTCTGCCAATGTTCTTGACAAGCCGCATAAAGAGGTTCGGATCGGTATCATGATTGTGGGGTCCGTCAAAGCCTGTAAAGTTGAAAAATGGCTTGTTCTTATAAAACACCCGAATGAGGATGCCTGCCATGCAGCCGCAG
>CANQAP010000022.1 GCA_947589305.1 uncultured Lachnospiraceae bacterium | reverse complement strand
GTACTACCTGCAGGCAAACGGAGCGATGGCAACCGGCTGGCTCAATGACGGTGGCACATGGTATTATCTGCAGGAAAACGGAGCTATGGCAACAAACACATATATTGACTCTTACTATGTTGATGCAAACGGTGTATGGGTTCAATAAAACAAGCATTTTAATATGAAAAACAGGGCTGTCGATTTACAATTCGAACGTAGATTGACAGCCCGATTTTGGTTGATATTCATCAGTCGATGTTTGAAAGGAGTGGATCGTGATGTGAGAGTGCATTCGATGTGGAGCGGAGATGGAAGAAGGCTTTACGTTCACAGGACCCGGAGGTAATGTCATACGTTCTAAAAAAATAGGACTGAAAGCCGTTTATCCGGAAGCCGCAGTATGTATGGAATGTGGTGAAATATCTCTTTATATAGATGCGAAAGATTTGGAAAAACTGAAAAAGTAAGAGCGTTTATTAGGCGATGTTCCATATCAGAATCGAATAGGGATACTCAAAGGCATGATATGAAAGCAGATGATCGGAAACGATGATCTGCTTTTGTCGTATATATGATTTTAATAGGCGGATCATGTTGGCAAGAGTCGTGATCGCAGGATGCCGGCAGGGATGATGGATATCCGGGATTTTTTTATGTACTTAAATTCCGAAATATGCTAAACTAGCATTGGTATCTATGCCGGTTACCGGAAGAGATCTGCAGATTCATATATAGAGGAAACGGTCATGGGAAAGGATAGGAGGTTACATATGGGAATGAAGCGTGAAGATTATATCGGATGGGATGCCTATTTTATGGGGATTGCCATGTTGTCGGCGGAGCGGAGTAAAGATCCGTCTACACAGGTGGGCGCATGTATCGTAGATGAAAACAACCGGATTTTATCGGTGGGATACAACGGAATGCCATCCGGCTGTGATGATGATCTGATGCCGTGGGGCAAAGCGGGAAGTGCTTTGGATAATAAGTATTTCTTTGTCTGTCATGCGGAATTGAATGCCATTTTGAATTATCGGGGCGGTTCCCTGCGAGGGGCAAAATGTTATTCTACCTTATTTCCATGTAACGAATGTGCAAAGGCAATTATCCAAAGCGGTATTAAAGAGATCATTTTTCTGTCGGATAAATATGCGGATACGGAATCCACGATCGCATCGAAACGGATGTTTCAGATGGCAGGAGTGACATTCCGTGCGTTTGAGCCGCAGAAAAAGCGGATCACATTGGATATATAAAGCGAAAGAGCGTTTGGTAAGATTGGGTTGGAGGAAGACAGGATGGACATCAGCAAGGTGATTGCATCGGAGTTAGGCATACGGACGGCACAGGCAGAAGCGGTGATCAAATTGATGGATGAGGGGAATACGATTCCGTTTATCGCCAGATATCGAAAGGAAGCGCATGGCGGGCTAAATGATGAGACATTACGGAATTTGGAAGAACGGCTGACATATTTAAGAAATCTTCAGGAACGGAAGGAAGCGGTTTTAAAGAGTATTGAGGAACAGGACAAGCTGACACCGGAACTAAAGAAAGCGATCGAGGATGCGATGACGTTAGTCGCCGTCGAAGACTTATATCGTCCGTACAAGCAAAAAAGAAGAACGAGGGCAACCGTTGCAAAAGAAAAAGGATTGGAAGGCCTAGCAAATATCATTTATCTGCAAATGACGGACAAGCCGATCGAAGAAGAGGCGCGCGCCTTCCTATCGGAAGAAAAAGAAGTCCGGACGACGGAGGAAGCGATACAGGGAGCCATGGAGATCTTGGCGGAAACTTTATCGGATCATGCGCAATACCGGACTTGGATCCGGGAGGTCACATGGAAGGAAGGCGTGCTGACTTCTACGGCGAAAGATCCGGAGACGACCTCCGTTTATGAAATGTACTATGATTTTCAGGAGCCGGTTGCCAAGATGGCGGGTTACCGGATCTTGGCAGTCAATCGTGGGGAAAAGGAAAAAATCCTGACGGTCAAGGTTCAGGCGCCGGAGGAAAAGATCATTCGATATCTGGAAAAGCAATGGATCGTGAAAGACAATCCATATACGACGCCAATCTTACAGGCAGTGTGTCAAGACAGTTATCATCGTCTGATCGAGGATTCGATCGAGCGGGATATCCGGAATACCATGACGGAACATGCGGAGAACGGTGCCATTGAGATTTTCGGACAGAATCTGACTCAGTTATTGATGCAGCCGCCGATTACCGGGCAGGTGGTTTTGGGATGGGATCCGGCATTTCGTACCGGCTGTAAACTGGCGGTCGTGGATGCGACCGGTAAAGTGTTGGATACGACAGTTATCTATCCGACGGCGCCACAAAATAAAGTGGCGGAAGCAAAAAAGGTGCTTCGCGAGTGGATCAAAAAATACGGTATCACGTTGATTTCTTTGGGAAACGGTACCGCGTCGCGGGAATCCGAGCAGGTTATCGTGGAGCTTTTAAAAGAGATGAAGCAGTCGGTGCAATATGTGATCGTGAATGAAGCGGGAGCTTCGGTATATTCCGCCAGCAAACTGGCGACGGAAGAATTTCCGCAGTTTGACGTCGGGCAAAGAAGTGCTGCGTCAATCGCAAGAAGGCTTCAGGATCCGTTGGCGGAACTGGTCAAGATTGATCCAAAATCCATTGGCGTCGGTCAGTACCAGCACGACATGAATCAGAAAAAACTAGGAAACGTGCTGTCTGCGGTCGTGGAGGACTGTGTAAACCGCGTAGGCGTAGATCTGAATACGGCATCGGTATCCTTATTAGAATATGTATCAGGTATTTCCAAAACCTTGGCGAAAAATATCGTGGCATATCGGGAAGCACACGGAAAGTTCCGCAATCGGACAGAATTGTTGCGGGTCGAGAAGCTGGGACCGAAAGCATATGAACAATGTGCCGGTTTTATGCGGATCCGTGGCGGGGACAATCCGTTGGACGGGACCAGCGTGCATCCGGAATCGTATGGAGCTGCGGAAAAATTACTGGCGAAACTGGGCTATAAGCTGGCGGATATCGCCTCCGGCGGCTTGATCGGCTTGTCCTTGGCAGCGAAAGATATTCAGGGACTTTCCCGTGATTTAAACATAGGGGAAATGACGTTGAAGGATATCGTGAAGGAATTGGAAAAACCAGCCAGAGATCCGCGTGACGAGATGCAGAAACCAATCTTGCGTTCGGACGTTATGGAAATGGAAGATCTAAAGGAAGGCATGGTCTTAAAAGGAACGGTTCGTAATATCACCGATTTTGGAGCTTTTGTGGACATTGGCGTTCATCAGGATGGGTTAGTGCATATCTCACAGATGAGTCATGGGTTTGTCAAGCATCCGTTAGAAGTGGTGCATGTAGGCGATATTGTAGATGTAGCTATTCTAAACGTAGATTTAGAGAAAAAAAGAATTCAGTTGACCATGAAACTATAAAAGGCTTATGCCGGATGGCATATCGGGACGCAGAGAGGAGATTCATGATGGATCAAAAGGAAATCAATCAGGAGCAACCGTTTTCAGATCAGGCTGTGACGGTTTCGGTTGGGATGAAGGTGCGATATATGTACGCGTTCTTATTTCAGCATGTGCATCGTTCCTTTCAGGGCATTTTCGGCGTCTGTCTCAGCTTGGCAGCCCTCGTTCTATGGATCGTTTCTTTGGATGGGATGGGGATTACAACACAGAAGGTGATTTTGCTGGTGATCGGCTTAATGTTTACCGTGATCAATCCCCTGATGCTTTTGGTAAAGGCATGGAAGCAGGTGACGTTATCGCCGGTATTCAAACAGCCGCTGCAATATACGTTCGGAGAAGAAGGGTTACAGGTAGCGCAGGGAGACGAAGAACAATTTGTAACTTGGAACCAAGTACGGGAAGTCAGAAAGACCGCCACCATCCTTGTCTTATATACGACGAAGGCTTCAGGTTCCATCTTGGCATGGAAGGAACTGGGAGATAAGCGGCAGGAGGTCGAAAGGATCATTGCAAACGGTTGCCGTGCCGCAGGCGTGACTAAGGTGCCTGCATCGATGAAACGGGCGGATGCAGAGTCGGATAGGGGAAATCAGACATGGTAAGAGTAAGTTATGGGGCGAAGGATACCTATCAGTTGGGATATGAGCTGGCACAGCAGGCAAAGGCGGGGGACGTCTTTTGCCTGATCGGTGATCTGGGCGTAGGGAAAACGGTGTTTTCGCAAGGATTCGGCGCAGGGCTGGGCATCCAAGAAGGTATCAACAGTCCGACCTTTACGATCGTTCAAGTCTATGATACCGGCAGGATGCCGTTTTATCATTTCGACGTCTACAGGATCGAAGAGGAAGAAGAATTATTTGAGATCGGTTTTGATGAAATGATAGAAGGGGAGGGGGTGTCCCTGATCGAATGGGCGGATCGGATAACGGGCAGCCTGCCGCCGCATTATCATCAGATACGCATAGAAAAAGATTTGCAGCAGGGATGGGATGTACGGATCATCACGATCACAGAGATCGGATCCGGCGGTGAGGGATAACGTCTGTGAAGCAGATATCGGGATTGGAGGAAACATGAAGGTTTTGGCTTTGGATACTTCCGGCTTGGTGGCGACGGTTGCCATTATGGAAGACGAAAAAATGTTGGCGGAGTATACCGTTCAGTATAAAAAAACACATTCTCAGACATTGCTCCCGATGATTCGGGAGATTGTATCTATGACCGAGACGGATTTAGGGCAAGTGGATGCCATAGCGGTGGCAGGTGGTCCCGGTTCGTTTACCGGTCTGCGGATCGGTTCCGCTACAGCAAAAGGATTGGGACTCGCATTAGATAAGCCGATTGTGAGCGTACCGACGGTGACGGGATTGGCTTATAATTTTTTCGGGTATACGGATTGGATCTGTCCGCTGATGGATGCCAGAAGGAATCAGGTATATACCGGCATTTACCGATTTCAGAAAGAACAGTTACTGACTTATCAGGAACAGTGCGCGGTTTCGGTGGAAGCACTGGCGGCGCGTGTGGAGGAAGCGGTGAAGCAGACAGGGATCAACCGCGTCATATTCTTAGGCGACGGTGTGCCGGTTCACCGCGCATATCTGGAAAACACATTGACATGCGACCATATCTTTGCTCCGCAGCATATGAGCGGACAGCGTGCAGGGGCGGTGGCGTTATGCGCGATGCAGATGATTCGGGAAGGAAAGATGGAATCGGCGGCAGAACACCGACCGGATTATTTGCGGTTGTCGCAGGCGGAACGGGAACGGGCAGAGCGTATGAGTAAGGGATGATGTATCATGATTCGGAAGATGCAAACAGAAGATTGTGAGGCAGTGTGTGAGTTGGCACAGAAATCGTTCCCGGATGCGTGGTCCTTGCGGCAGTTTCAGGAACTGTTCCGATATGAGACAAATTATTATGTAGTGGCGGAAGCAGGCGATGCGATCTGTGGATTTGCCGGCATGTCCGTGTCTGTGGATACGGCGGATATCATGAATATAGCTGTTGCTGAGGCGTATCGGCGGCGTGGAATCGGCGGACAGCTTTTGCGCAGCTTAATGGAGGAAGCGATGGCGCACGGCTGCACACAGTTGATGCTGGAAGTACGGGAAAGTAATCAACCCGCCCGCATGCTGTATCGTCATTATGGATTTGAGGAGATTGCCATTCGTAAACACTACTATCGGCAACCGCAGGAGCATGGCATTGTCATGCGTCTGATCCTTTAAATTGGAAAATTTTGGAAATTTTCTACATGCTATGACAGAGATTACCACTATACGACAGAGGATTTTTCGCTTATAATTAGCACATAGGAAATCAAAAGCGAAAGGATGGAATACGAGATGGGAAACATTCGATGCAATCAATGCGGAAATCTGATCCGGCTGAACGAGGGCGATCATCGGGAAGATTGTCTGAAGGTAGTCAAGGAGTGGGGATATTTTTCACATAAGGACTGTGAACGGCATGAATTCTATTTATGTGAAGCCTGTTACGATCGCTTGATCCACGATTTTATGCTTCCGGTACACAAATGTGAGGTGGAAGAAGTCCTTTAGCGCAACCGGAAAGAAATTCAGTTGGAATCCGTTGATTTATGAACTAAATATTGCTACAATAAGAGAAGTATGAACGAAACGGGGAACGGGAATGATTGATGTATGTTTGCTTGGTACGGGCGGCATGATGCCGCTGCCGCAACGGGCATTGACCTCTTTAATGGTACGTTATAACGGTACCAGTATACTGATCGATTGTGGAGAAGGAACGCAGATAGCAGTTAAAAAATGCGGCTGGAGTTTTAAGCCCATAGATGTTATCTGCTTTACTCATTTTCATGCAGATCATATCAGCGGACTGCCGGGCATGCTTCTGACCTTGGGAAATGCGGAGCGGACCGAACCGCTGCTGCTGATCGGACCCAAGCGGTTGGAGAAAGTGGTAAACGCATTGCGGACGATCGCGCCGGAATTGCCGTTCCCGATTGTATTTCATGAACTGCGGGAAGCGGAAGAGACCGTTGACGTACATGGTTTAACGCTGCGTGCGTTCCGCGTCAATCATAATGTCGCTTGTTATGGCTATTCGATCGAGTTGAGTCGTGCCGGTAAATTCGACGTCGGGAAGGCAAAACAAAATCAAGTACCGATGCCTTGCTGGAGTCCGTTGCAAAAACAGGACACTTTTGAGTATGAAGGAGTGGTCTATACACAGGATATGGTACTGGGTAAAGAACGAAAGGGTTTAAAACTCACGTACTGTACCGATACCCGCCCGACGGAGTCCATAGTAAAAAATGCAAGACAGGCGGATTTATTCATCTGTGAAGGCATGTATGGCGAGGAAGGGAAAGAAGACAAGGCAAAAGAATACAAACATATGACCATGTATGAAGCGGCGGAACTGGCGAAGCAGGCACAGGTGCGGGAATTATGGCTGACACATTACAGTCCGTCCCTAGTTTATCCCGCAAAGTTTGAAGCAAAAGTACAAAAGATATTTCAGGATACGGTGATCAGCAAAGACGGACAAAGCTGCGAATTGGTCTTTGATGAGGAAACATAAAGGGGAGATGCTTATGTCAGATATGGAAATCAAACAAAAGGAAGAGATAACAGCCGACCGTGAGGAAGCCCAAGCGACGGAGGATGCCGGCAAAAAAAAGCAACGAAAACAGCCGATGTTTCGCTTTGTAGTGATCGCAGTCGTCGCTGCATTGATCGTGCTGGCTGTGTATATCCGTCTGACCAATCACTCCAAAAACAGTGATCAGCAGGCGGAAGCCAATATGACGGAAGTGCAGGTTTTGGAGCAATATGATTTCGAGAATTCGTATCCGAAGACGGCTCGCGACGTTGTCAAGCTGCACTGCCGACTTTTAAAATGTATGTATAATGAAGAACTGACAGAAGAAGAATTAGAACAGTTGAATCGTCAGGCGAGGCAGATCTATGCTTCCGATCTGTTAGATGCGAATGAGGAAACAGAGCAGTTCCGGTCATTGTTACAGGAAGTGGAAGAATTTCAGGAGGCAGGAAAAAGATACATCAGTTATTCCGTTGATCCGGAAGAGGATGTGGTTTACCAGACAAATGAAGAAAATGAAAACATGGCGCTGATCTATGTGACCAACAACATGAAAGAAGGCTCTGACACGAATGAAATACATGAGCGGTATTTATTAAGACAGGAAGACGGAAACTGGAAGATTGTCGGCTGGCAGATCGCATGGTCGATCGATGAATCACAATAAGGACACGTATGGAAAACGAAGTAAAAATCTTGGCAATTGAATCTTCATGTGATGAAACGGCGGCTGCGGTTGTGGTCAACGGCAGGGACGTCCGTTCCAATATTATATCCTCTCAGATTGAACTGCATACAATATATGGAGGCGTCGTTCCGGAGATCGCTTCAAGGAAACATGTGGAAAATATCAACTATGTGATACAGGAAGCGTTAGATCAGGCAGGTATGTCTTTGGACGCGATGGATGCGATAGCGGTCACTTACGGTCCCGGTCTAGTCGGGGCTTTGCTGGTCGGCGTAGCGGAGGCAAAAGCTATCAGTTTTGCAAGAAATCTGCCGCTGATCGGGGTACACCATATTGAAGGGCATATTTCTGCTAATTATATCGAACACAAGGACTTGGAACCGCCCTATATCTGTTTGGTAGTTTCGGGCGGGCATACGCATTTGGTAAACGTGAAAGATTATGGGGAATATGAAATATTAGGAAAGACACGGGATGATGCGGCAGGAGAAGCCTTTGATAAGGTAGCCCGTTCCATTGGATTAGGATATCCGGGCGGACCGAAGATCGACAAGATCGCAAAAACGGGCAATCCGCATGCGATAGCGTTTCCGAGGGCAAATATTGCAGAGCATCCGTATGATTTTAGCTTTAGCGGTTTGAAGTCCGCAGTCCTCAATTACTTAAATCAGTGTGAGATGAAAGGGGAATCCTATTCGCAGGCAGATGTGGCGGCTTCTTTCCAACAATCGGTCGTGGATGTTCTGACGGAGCATGCCATGTTGGCGGTCAGGGAAAGCAATATCAGCAAACTGGCTTTGGCAGGGGGTGTGGCGTCGAATTCTGCCCTGCGTCAGGCGATGCGGGAACAGTGCGAACAAAACGGGATTACCTTATATTATCCGTCGCCGGTTCTGTGTACCGATAATGCTGCCATGATCGGAGCGGCGGCATACTATGAATATCAAAGAGGCGTCCGGCATGGCTTGGATTTGAATGCGGTTCCGAATCTCAAATTGGGAGAACGATAAACACAACGCGGAGAAACGATATGGGTCAAAATCATCAGGATCAATATGAAATAACGGCTATCGTGCTGGCGGCAGGGCAGGGAAGCCGGATGCACAGTGCGGTTCCGAAACAGTTTTTGAATTTAAAAGGAAAACCGGTATTGTACTATGCCTTGTCTGCATTTCAGAACAGCCAAGTCGATCGGATCATCATAGTGACCGGTGAAGACTACATGGACTACTGTCGAAAAGAAATCGTACAACGCTATGGGTTCGATAAAGTCACGGACGTGTTGGCAGGCGGTAAGGAACGATATGATTCTGTGGAACAGGGATTGCGTCTGACAAAGGATGGTATTGTTCTGATCCATGACGGCGCCAGACCGTTTGTAACGCAAACGATGATTCAGGATTCCGTGGAGGCGGCAAAAGCATACGGCGCCTGTACGGTGGGAGTGCCGGTGAAGGATACGATCAAAATCGTGGATCCGGAAGGCTTTGGAACCGAAACACCGGATCGCCGGTATCTGTGGCAGGTACAGACGCCGCAGACGTTTCAGGTCTCGTTCATAAAAGAAGCATATGCCCGTATGAGAAAGGCAAAAACGGAGAATATTACGGATGATACCATGCTGGTAGAACGTTATTGCAATATAAAGGTAAAAATACTGGAAGGGGATTATCGTAATATTAAAATAACTACGCCGGAAGATATGATTTTGGCGGAAGCATTTTTGGCATAGAATTCTTTCAGATGTTTTTTCAAATTGCTTTTTCAAATCCCTTTTTAAAATCCCAAAAAAGTGGTTGACAGTGATATTTTGAAATGATATTATTATTAATGCCGCTGATAAAAAACATGGTAAAAATGTGATGAAATGAGCGGTCAAAGGAATCCAATAAGATAAGATGGAGAGGTATCGAAGTGGTCATAACGAGGCGGTCTTGAAAACCGTTTGTCCGAGAGGGCACATGGGTTCGAATCCCATCCTCTCCGCTCCTGATTGAATTCAGGTTGATCAAACGCTTGTACTTGGAGAAGTACCCAAGCGGTTGAAGGGGCTCCCCTGGAAAGGGAGTAGGTCGTGAATAGCGGCGCGAGGGTTCAAATCCCTCCTTCTCCGTTTGAACTACAAGCGTCAGACATCCGGACCATGATAACAGAATAATAAGACAACCCTGAAAATTCAGAGAGAATTTCAGCAGACGGACAG
>CANQAP010000021.1 GCA_947589305.1 uncultured Lachnospiraceae bacterium | reverse complement strand
CGGGCAAAAGCTGCGCTTTTGTCCAAACTGCCTTGCAGCCGTCGGCAGTTTTGAACGATGGGAATTTTAGCGCGCTATGCGCGTTTTTGCGGAGCGAATGCGCAGCAAAATTTTTAAGCAACGCTGGATATTGGTTAGAAGGGTTTGTTGGTACGTTAGGCTGTCTTTCCGGCTACTTCCTTCATTCAGAGGGAACACATGGGGAATGGGTTGAGTGAGCGCAGAGAAGATTTTATTGGGACGGATGTGGATTTTGACTGTTTTTGCGCATGGTGAGGGCAAGGCGTGTCCCACACCATGTGCATCATGAAATCCAGAGACGACAGAGCAACAAGGGGCATCCTCGGCGCTCAGGTCAGGGCGTCTCCGCTGGTAGAGGACATGAAACGCCATATCGATTTTCTGGGGCGGCACTCACCGGCACACCACCTCAAGGAGTCAGAGGCTATCTAGCCTTCAAACACACCTGATGGTCCGCGCCTACGTGTGCTGCCTATCCGGAAAGCCATCCGACCCATAACGGTGCGCAGGGCATGGTCTTCCCCCTGCGATTATGGGTTGGTAGTCCCCATCTGTCTGTCACGCGGCGATTCAGGCAGATGGGGCATTGGCTTTGCGGTCGTCCTTTCGAGGGCGCAGCCCGGGAGGATATTCTCCACCGTGGGAGAGTTGTCTGCACTTCGCGAAGGCGAGCGCCGGGTTATTGGGAGAAGCGTTGAGAAATTGCTTAACCCTTTCGAGCATTTCCTCTGCGGCTCGCAGTGAGGCTTCAGCTCCTCCGTACTGTTTGTCGGAGAAGTAGCGCGTGAAGTGCTCTTGTTGGCGGCAGAGGGTGACGCGCCATCCTTGAAAGGAGGTAAATTCATAGGTGAAGCGCGTGATATTTTTCCGGCGGCGATTGAGGTCCGTATGCATATCAGATGATTCTGGCAGAATGGCAGAGCATATGCAAATGAATAAAGGATATGACAAGAAAATTGTTGAATGACGCGTATGACCTCCCATCTTTTTCCGGTACAATGCCCTTTCGCATCTTTCACACGCATGGATACACTCCGCGGACGATGCTGACGCATTATCCATTTACTTACGCAGCAGTTGGACATTAGTATGTCGTAAACCGAAGAACAGATCGGATCTTTCGCTTTCTACCATTGGAAAGTTCCTCTTTGCTTGCAAACGCCAATTTTTTGCGTGAGATAGGCTTGTTGGTGACTATGCGTCTGTATTTCCCTTTTGCAATGTTTCAACTATCGATGCCTAGCTCGAAACAGTAAGGGGGCCTTCCCTTCTATTTTTTTACCACTTCTTGCCAAAGGCAGAGAGAGCATTCCTTGAAAAATAGAAATGGTTTTCGGCGTTGATAATCACGACTTCAGTTATCAGATTTGAAGATTATAACAACCCCGCAGTGTATTTCTAATAAAATGGTTTTTGTTAGTTTATTTCCATTGACCGTCCCACAATGCGAAAAGTGTTAATTCTCTTTGAAGAGGGTATAGATCATGGTTGAGGAATTCCGTGCTTTCATAGTTTGTTATAGCAACATTAGTACCATCGTTTGGATACTCCTTACAGACAACCCAGCCTGTCCTCACTCCAAGTGAGAATCAATGTAATTTGCTGCCACTTGGGCACCGGTGATATTGAGGTGATCTCTGTCATGGAAATGCTCCTCGTGCAGCCCTTCGTAGTCGTATAAATTGATCACGGGTGTACCCAGTTGCTTCGACAGACAGAAAGCGTCCTCAAAAAGGATATCGGAAGGAGGAAGTAGCGATTTTAGGTCTTTGTGGTAGGGAGATAGTACAAGATAGAGATTTCTTCCGTGAGCGATTGAGTCTCTGCATAATGCTTTAAGATGAGGAAGTTCTGTTTTTTTTCTGTTCAATTTTAGGATTTTAGAGACCTCTTCCTCAATCGAACTGTTATTAATATCAATCTGCTCTTCCTTTCGTAGATCTGGATACGCAGGGTTGAGGGACTGTATCAAAACATGAGCCTCCCTTACAAGATCCTTATCAACCCGAAGTTCCGCAAGCCCTAATTCCATGGCATACAAGTTGTTTTTATAGGGTATGTCTAAAAAGTGTTTGTATAAAAGGCAACGTCGACGATTAGGATTTCTTAAAAGGCAATTACCCGGAGAAAAGGCGGAAAAAAAGAGGATGACATTTTTTAGACGTGGAATTAAATTATTCAACTTCAGGTACAGCTGGTGGGAATAGTAGAGATCTTGGGACCCAAACCCGAAATTCACGGAAAAGGGACTTTCGTAGTAATCATATCTTGCGTGTGAGGATCCGAGTATGAGGTTATGAATCATCATCTGGCTCTCTCGTAATTTTTGGTCGGCTATGAGGAGCTGACATAGATCCTGTAAGGGTATGATATTAGATTTTTTTCGTCTGAAAAACTTCATTTTCTAGATGATTGATGAAGTTAGATACTGATAAATCTTTCGTAACGACACCTTCTTCGATGAGAAAATTTCTCATTTTTTCTCCATATTTGCATTCATATTCTTCTTGCAATTTTCCTGTTTCTTCTAATTGAACCATCCTTTTTAAATGTTCGCCTTCTCCAGGGGGCTTGAATTTTACGGCTTCTTTCCAACGAGAAACTTTTGCGAGAAATTTTTTATAATTTTGTATATGGTAATGAAAAAGCTTGATATCTGCCGAGTGGTGTTTAATAAGTCCTCTTCTTACAAGTACGTGATTCCCTTTCTGAGGATAGGTCTTTCCGGAAAGTTTATAAATAACTTTCGTGCAACCTTGCGATCCGATAAAATCTTGATAGAGAGGATCTTGAAGTATGCCGAGTTCTTTGGCTCTGAATTCAGTGAATGGATTAGTCACAAAATATGGACAATGCAAAAAATCATCCCGATTGTCGGGAAAGAGGAAGAGAGAGTCAACCCAAAGGACATTTGTACCTCCATCCATCTCTTCGGCAATCGACTCTTTTAAATTGAGGTGTTGAGAATAGTAGAACTCATCTGCATCTGCATTGATGATCCAATTTGCCTTATATTTCCTCTTGGCCTGATTAGCCATTCGTCCAACCCACACATTTAGTTGATGTTGTTTGGAAGTCTCGTAAAATATTTCTTTCACCAATCCTTCTTTTTTCAGTCTTTCCAATATCTCATTTGTCTTATCCGTACAATTATGAGATGTGACGATGAAGCCATCAACCCCCATGGCTTGGTGGAATCGTATGTTTTGTTCAATGATTTGCTCTTCATTTTTCACAACAAGTGTCATGAAAAGGTGAATGCCTTTTATCTTTTTTTCATGCTTTCGCGCCCGGTGTCGTCTCCTTGCTGCCTTGGAGAAAGGGTACGCAAGAATGTCGCAAATGTTTTCTCTGTTCATGGCAAGATGCAAATTTTTAATTATAAGAGATTTGAATTGATATATTTCGGCTCCTTATCGTTGTCAAAACGGCGAAGTCTTTGTTGCCGCTTCGAGAATTACTTTTAAGGTTTCAATTTTTTTGAGATAGTTATCAGTCCTCTTTTTTGCTTTCATTCGCAATCTGCCTTTTGTCAGACATTCTACAATTTTATACAAACGATATTTTCTTCTGTACAGTTTGATCCTTTTATGGCTGATGGTGCAGACATTGTTGTAGTATTCTTTAAGCAGGGTGTTTTTTATTGCTTGCCGCGAGGGTGATTGTGCGAGAGATTCAATCAAGTAGCGTTCGGAATCCAGTCTGAATGGTCTTAGTACATCATAGACAACTGTGTAATTGATTGTTTGAAGTTTTTCCACATTGACATCAGCCGTACTCCTAAACATGTAATTGAGGAGGTTAGCTTTTGACAGTAGGGACTGGATGCGCTCTGTTCCACAATTGTTGCTAATACATATAAATGGCTTTTTAAATATGATTGCGAAACATACACCATGGTATGAATCGGTTATCAACATTTTACAATTCCTTATGCGCCATAGCCATTCTTGTATGGAGATTCCCCGTGTAATATCCCTCACATTTGTACAGTCCAGATTCTCTCTTCTTTCCTCTATAAAATCATGTATCCGCGCCCCCATCTTTTCATCAATGGTATAATATATGATTTCTCCAGCGGAATTTTCTTCTCCATTGCCAAATTCATCCGATAAGTGTGCCCATTCTTCTTCGTGAATTAAAAATACGGGGTCTATTACTTGTTGAGCTTTCACTCCGAAATTCTTGCATATCTTTTTCCCCGATTCTTCTCTCACACTAACATGATCAAACACACGTAGCCGGTACTTATATTCCATCAGTTCTTCTGGCGTGATTTTTAATGAGGAGCTACCGAAGCTTGCTGCGTAGGATATTAAATTTTTATCTGTATTCGCAAAACTAAGTAAAAATATATCCCGTTCGCCTTGTGTGTTTTCAGGACGCCATACTTGGTCCGAACCAACACAAAATATTGAATATGTGCTGTTAAGAACTGTTAAATCTTCACCATAATAAAATCTTTGTGTACGGGGCAAGTGCTTTTCTCGGAAATCGTCAAAGAATGCATTTTCCGGCTGATCCCTTATCCACGGTTGATTCCTTATGTAGTCAATGTTTTGTGCAGAATACCCCAAAGCATTAATATATTTGTTCAGTGCATACGCCGTTAGAAGAGCTCCAAAGTTTTCGTTACCACAATGGAAATTTAACAGAGCGACTTTGCCTTTTTGCTCCTGCTTTTTATGTTTTCCTTTCATAACTTTGAATACCTTTCTTTAACTAATTATGTCAGCGTTCGATCTGCGTTGTGTTCTTCTCTTTCTGATCCGAAGAACGGAAAGTGTCCTAGAATTCAATCAACAATATTATGGGTTAGATTCAGATTATTTTTGCTTATCCTTTATGTAGCTATGCGACTTTATTATTTTTTTCATATCTGCATATTCTCGTCGGAATTTTTTTCTTTTCTCTCTATATTTTTTCCGTTGTTTCCCGAACGAGAGGATTGAGAGGATCCTGTACACTTGATATCCAACGAACATTTTACCTATCTGCTGTCGTGCACGCGCATACAGAAGAGCTTTCTTCCTTTTTTCATTTATTTCTCCCTTTTGAAGCACGGATAATAGGAATCGGGATGACGCCGCGATCATTGGGGTCAACAATTGCTGAACCTTATCGTAGTTGATGGGGTGAGCCAGAATATCTGAAAAGGGTAAATCCTCAAGAGATAAATGCAGGCGTCCTTGTATTTCTAGGCAGTTGAGCAAGGAAAATACTTGGGTTGAAATTGTTGTATTAGGACTCACACAAAGGAATTGTTTTCGGAAGAGTATAGCGAAGCACACACCATAGAACGAATCCGTAAGAAAAAATTTGCAATTTCGAATTTTGGCTAACCAGTTTGATATACTTATTTCAGATGTAATATTTGTAACTTTTTGGGGGATTAATGGACTCTGAAAATGCTCAATGAAATGAAAAATATCCGTCCCCAGACTTTCATTGAGTGTATAGACGACTACTTCGTCCCTGTCTGTGATGTACGGTTCTTCTTTGACCAGATCTTCCCATTCTTGGCAAGTCAGTAAAAATACGGGATCAACAACTTGCGATGCTTTTACGCCGAGACTTTCACATATACTAACCCCGCTTTTTTCTCTTACGCTGATATGGTCAAATAGAGACAATAAGCTACTGTAATTTTTTTTCTCCTCTTTTGATACAGACAGACACTCCGTACCGAAACTTGCGGCGTACGATATAATCTTCTTCCCTGTTTCAGCAAAATAGAGGAAATAGGATTCCTTTTCATCCTTGATAAAGTCATGCCTCCATACCTGATCTCCCCCTACAATGAAGGTGGGAAATTCCTCATTCAATTCCCTTAAGTCAGACCAATTCTCGCAAATACCAGTCATTGGCAGGTGTTTTCTCCTGAAGTTCTCAAAATGGGGATTCCCTTGTTTTGAGGAATCCAAAGAAAAAGCAGGGCGATAGTTAATGTTGCGGGCGTAATACCCGTGGTTGTTCAGATATTGATTAAGTGCGTACGCTGTGAGGACGGTGCCAAATCTCGTGTTTTCCCAGTGGAAGTTAAGGATGCCAACACTTTTTTCAACAACCTCATTGACAGTTTGTGCTACATTGCCCCTCTCTAGTAAGATATGATAAAAATCCCTGCGTGCAGGGTGATATGGACAACTTTGTCGTGTGTGGGGTTGCCAGCGGAGAGAAGTTTGAAGTGGTTGTTTTACAACGTGCGCGAAGCGGGGGGATAACTTTTTCCATAAGTTTTGAGCTTTTGCGTTATTAAGCAGGACGAGACTTACACCCAAATCTTTCACCTCCTTTCCGTTATACCCCCAAAAATCTCCCATTGTAAAATCTCCTACTCTCGGGATGCGAGCATACGGACATGCATAACAACAGTTTCGCAAGCCGACATTCAAGAAAAATGCTCGTGAGAAAGCGGATTGATGCAAAGATAACTTGATCTCTCCCTGCTCTGTATAAATGGTGTTCGTATGTTGTTCCTGCCCCGTCCCTTTCCCTCGAAAGCGGAAACCCCGTACCGAACAGTCAGCAAGATCGCCATGTAGGAAGTTGTCAAATAGCCTTTGGGAAGGAGTCCCATGACAAATAAGATCAGAAGTAACCAGCTTTTCCCAATCACGCTCCAGATGGTTTTTGAGACCAGCAATCTGACAAGGCGTGCCGGAAAAGAATACCCATCTCCCTTTTTCCAATGCAAGTTTCACTGTGCGAAAAATTGCGGGATCCATGCGGCTTTGCACGTATTTGCTCCCTTTGAGAGCCGCTATACCAGCTACATCCTCAACGGCTATGTGGCGGACTTGCATCAATTCATCAAATGCAGCTCCCACGACGATGCCTTCTTTTTCAATGATCCATTCTGCAAGAATACTCGCAAATCCGCCGCTTGAAGAGTCACAACGAACTGTGTTTGTCGCCATAACTGCGTAGCATTCGGGCTGGGGAGTATTCGTGAAATTATGGTGATTATTGGGGCATATATGCTGGCACTTCTTACATTCTATGCATTTCTTCTCGTTAATTTCAGGCTTCCAAAATCCTTCCTCATCCTGTACCATTCGTATGGCGCCCACGGGACAACTTGCCGCACACGCAGCGCACCCAGCACATTGTTCTGTTTCACATATCTTCTCAATCATATCAGTGTTTTTTTACAGAATGGGCATGCATAAAATAAGTCCATCCATAATTTTTATCTCTCATGTTTATTAGTGTAGATGAGTTTATGGATTCGTACGATGCTGTCATAGCCGCGTAACGAGACAAAATATTCAAGCGTTGTGCGCTGCTTTACTCGCGGCGGGGACAGGAGATCTCCATATGTCATTTTGGCATGAGATGAAACAATTCCATCTTTTATGGAGGAGGAGAAAATACCAATCCGTTCTTCACCGTCACAAAACATAGGCGAATAATCATCAAAGCAGTTCGAGTGGTATCCTGTGTATCCCCTTTTGCACATGAAGACGATGGATTTGGAATGCTCAATGACATCATCCCATAGCTGTTGTTTTTCACATGAGTACGGTTCAATACGAGTCATTTCCTTGCCTCTTTGAGAAATTGTTGGTAGTCGCGAATATAGTCAGTCTCATCGTAGTATTCGCTCGCGAGAACAAGCAGCACAGAATCCTCTGAAAAGTTCCTCATGTCATGCCAAATTAGCCCCTGAATATCTAGACCTATAGCTGGGTTATCAAGGTGATAGATTTCTTTTTTGTCTCCGTATTCGCAGTAGATGTCTACGCTCCCGGAGACGCAGATTAAGACCTGATGGAGCCTTCTGTGGGCGTGTAAACCCCGGATTACCCCATGTTGCGTTCCAAAGATGTAGAAAACTCGTTTGACTTCGAAAGGAATTTGACGCAGGTTTTCAAGGGCAATTAAATTCCCTCGTTCATCTCCAAGCTCTTTAAACTTGATAATGTGTGGTATCGCAGTCATATCACTGATGTCTTTCTCATGTGGGGAAAATTGAGTGTTTATTGATATGCATTTACAATTTCCACGAGTTGTTCTATTTCTTGTTGTGTCATTACCGGAGAAATTGGCAACGAAATAATGGTGCGGTGTATTTCCTCGGTGATGGGGTAATCCTTGTCGTTCCACTCATTAAAAGCTGGTTGCTTATGTGGTGGTGTTGGGTAATGGATGAGTGTCTCAACCCCATGCTGCGACAGGAACGTTTGAAAGCGATTCCTTTCCTCGGTGCGTACAGGAAATACATGCCATACGTGTGCCGCCTCGTCATACACTTCTGGCAAGGTAATGAGAGGATTGGTAATGTGGTTGCGGTAGTAACGCGCTATCTCACGACGACTTTCATTGTCTTGCTCAAGGTGGCACAATTTCACGTCCAGTACCGCGGCTTGCAACTCATCTAAACGGCTGTTGACACCCCTATAAAGATTGTGATATTTGTAATCTGAACCGTAATTAGCGAGAGCTTTAAGCTTTTCGTAGAGGACGGCATCATTTGTTGTGATAGCTCCGGCGTCTCCCATGGCTCCAAGGTTCTTACCAGGGTAAAACGAAAATCCTGCGGCATCGGACAAATTACCCGCTCGTCGTCCTTGATACGCCGCACCATGTGCCTGAGCACAATCTTCAAATACCTTCAGACGATATTTCGCAGCGAGCTCCCACACGTGCTCCATCTGCATCGCTTGCCCATACAAGTGTACTACCATAATGGCCTTTGTGCGTGGAGTAATGGCAGCTTCAATACGCGCGGGGTCGATGTTGTATGTGCAAATATCCGGCTCCACGAGTACGGGGGTACAACCATTCTCCGTAATGGAAAGTATGGTGGCGATGTAGGTATTTGCCGGCACAATGATTTCGTCCCCAGAACAGAAGCCGTGTGCACGGATAATGAGGGTTAAGGCTTCTAATCCGTTGGCCACACCAAGGGCATATTTTGTTCCACAGTATGTAGCGAAATTTTTGCAAAACACGTCGTTTTCCTGCCCCTGTAAGTACCAACCTCGATCAAGGACAGCGGCTATCCTTGCATCAATATCCGCTCGGAAACGATTATTTATTTTTTTTAGATCAAGGAACTTAATCATACCGTTAACATTGTCTCTTAAGAATATTGGGTTGCTTTTCTGTCTACACAAAAAGGTAGTTTCATCATCTCCTCATAGCCGTTAGAACGCCATTGGCACAATCTTCGGTAACACAACCGCCGAGGGGTAGAGAGCAGTCAGAGCGAAAATTCTTCGGGTCCCGTTTCATATTTGCTAATTCCATGGGAATTGATGTAAATTCCAAGGAATCGGGCGACGCGTGCTTTCTTGTGTTTGTGAAATTGTATAATCCATTTCCTGACGCGCCGCAGAACATTTGCTATACCATTGGGTTGAACCCATCGGTATGTCAGCAAAGAGGCAGTAGTAATTTCATGGGGAGTGGAGGGTGTCGCAATGAGATTCACACGGTGTTTTTTATTCACATGCTCAAAAAGTTGACGGCAACGTTCCTCCCACCTACCGGCACCGTTTTCAGAAAGGAAATTTTCGGATATATTCGCAAAAATCTGTTGAGCATATTCCCCATCTTGCAAGATTTTTTCAGCTTTTGACGTGAGCTCCTTGCATGATAAACAAATGGCTGAACTTCGCGTTAGATAATCGGCTTGCAATTTATCTGATAAGGAAAGTATGGGCTTGCCTGCTTTAATCGCATCTATTGCAGCAGTTTCTCCACTAACAGGCCAACTGTCAATGACAAGATCGGCTGCTGCCAAATATGAAGGATATTCGGAAGCATAATCAAGAGCTCTTAACAAGTGCAGGTTATGTGGAAACATTTTCTTCAATTTTGGCCAAAAATTCCGTGCCGGATTAATACCAGCAATATAAAATTGAAGACTCGGATCTTGGTGAATTAAGTCTGAAATAATATGATAAAAGCTCGGATACCCGATGGGAAGATATTTGCCTGCACTCCCACCAGAATAGATTATCTTGCAGTCCTGCGATATCCCCAATTTTTTTCTCGCCTCTGCTTTCGGGATGGTAAGTATACTTGAATCATCCGGAGGAATCCCCAGTAAATGTGAATTCTCCACGCCTCTATATTTACGCGTGATTTCAGCACGGTACGTATTTAAATCCGCTACGCAATCCGCTATTGAAACGCCCAACCAAAAGATGTGGTCAGCATGATTGAAAAAGACGACAGGACGAGTAAATTCCTTCGTCCCGAAAGC
>CANQAP010000020.1 GCA_947589305.1 uncultured Lachnospiraceae bacterium | reverse complement strand
ATCCTGGCTCACTTATCTGAGATATGAATTGAAAATTCCTTGAAAAATAAGGGGAAAACACTTGACTAAATAGGGAGGCATTGAGGTATGGATAAAAACACAATAGTAATCGGGATAGACCACGGATGGGCAAATATGAAACCAGTCAACCATCTATTTACATCAGGGGTGAAAGAGATTACCACAGAACCGGCATTGTATGAGGATGTGCTGGAGTGGGAGGGGAAGTTTTATAAGATTGGCGGTAAGCGGTTAGATGTAAAGAGAGATAAGGTACAGGATGATAATTATTATCTTCTGACACTGGCGGCATTGGCAAAGGAACTGGAGAAACGGCATCAGAGAAATGCAAGGGTTCTTCTGGCGGCAGGGCTTCCGCTTACTCGTTTTGGAGAAGAAAAGGACAGCTTTATCCGGTATCTGCTGCGGGATCGAGAAATCACATTCCGGTACAATAAGATAAAGTATCATGTTGTGTTGGAGCGTGTTTCTGTTTATCCGCAGTGTTACGCAGCGGTGGCAGACAGGATGCAGAAGTTCGACAATAAGGTGCTGGTGGTGGACATTGGAAGCTGGACGGTGGACATTATGCCAATCATTAACCATACACCGGATGAATCTGTCTGTGTAACAAAACCGAGCGGATTTATTACTTGTATTCAGCAGATCAACAAGGAGTGTGTCAGACAGATTGGAGCAGAGGTTGACGAGTATGATATTCAAAAGTTGCTGACTTCCAGGGGTACTGACCTTCCGGATGAATACCGGAAAATCATTGAAAAGGAAATCCGGGCTTATTGCCAGCAGGTGTACCATTATATTCGGGAACTCGGCTACAACATGGATTTAACCCCGGTTATCTTTGTAGGTGGCGGTGCAGGGGTTATGAAACAGTATGGAGGGCTGTCACAGAGAAATATTACCTATGTGGAAGATATCTGTGCCAATGCAAAAGGATATGAAATGCTTGGAAACACTTACTTAAAGGCTGTCCTGCAAAGGCGAGCAGTATAACAGGGGGTGTATGGTATGCCGGTAGATAAGGATATGTGCAAGACTGTGACAGTACGGTTCAGTCTTTTGAATCAGAACCATGTAAGGCTTTTGGAGCAGATGGCGCAGGAGTGCAGTGCAGGAAGCAATCCGCTTTCCCAAAACAAACTGATTATACGGTGCATTGAGGAACACTATGCAATGCTTGCCAGCAGGAAATCAGATGAAACGCTGGAGGAAAGACTGAAATCGTATGTGGATGGAGAGGTACAGAAAATAAAGCAGGAAATAGGAAAGGAAATCTATCAGGATGTATTCCTTATGTTTACCAGTGGTCTGGCGGCAGTAGGAAACCAGTGGAAGCCTGCCGCACCAGAAATAACGGCAGAAAAGCCAGAAGAACCGACGAGGCATACAGATACCGGGGAGATTGATTTGTCTGAAAATGCAGACATGATGGATGACATTATGAAATGGAGTTAGGAGGAGAGGCTATGGCAGGACGTTTTATTATGGGATTGCTGTTTTTTATCGGCAAGCTGCTCAAATGGTCATTATATCTGATATTACAGTTGATTAAACTGGTACTGGAGGCATTAAAAATCGTCCTGTTTTTTACTGGCAGCGTATTGAAATTATTCCTGTTGGTGTTTCATGCGGGCAGTTAGGCTGAAAACGATTATGGAACGTGTAAGAACGCTGTCCGGCAATCAATGCTGATGTTAAGCCATTCAAAGCGGCATAAAAGAAGGGAGGTGTAAGGGATGGATATAGCAAAGATAGATGTGACAAGGCATGACGAAAAAAAGAAGGAACGGCTGCTGTTGTATCTCCGGCAGGTAAAGGGGGATAAGCATACCCGTCTGGTTACAACAAAATAAGGGAAGTCAGAGCAGGCGATGCCTGGCTTATGGGTAAAGAGGTATGCCAGTCTGGTATGCCTTTTTTCTTGCACAAAAAGCCGGGCGGTATCCATTTTCCGGCTTTGTGCATGGGAGGGAAAATATCGCATGGTAATGGAGAATAGCAGGAAAGTGAGGATATATATGAATAGAAAAGGATTAAAGCGGGTGGCTGCCATGCTGATGGCGGCTGTTCTGATGGTCAGTGCTGCCATACCGACAGGCTCTTTTGCATTTGCTTCCAGTGCAGATGCGGAAGTGATAGCCACACAGGAAGCAGCCACGGAAGAAAACAGGGAGCCGGAAGTGTATGACAGTGCCGCAAGACCGGAACTGGAGGAAGTGGAGGTCGCTGTAGCAGTGGATATTGTGGTGGCTGCCGGATATGGGTTTGATGTGGAACATGACTTTGAGGGCATTTCCTACAACGAAAGTGCGGTCAGTGTGTCTTATTATGCAGACAGGGGCAGCTTTGATGGAAACAGGGCGGGAGAATATGAAACCTATTACAAGGTTGTTCCCGTCAGTGGAAAAGAGCCTTATCTTATCTGCCGTATTATTTCGGTCAGGGAGCCAGAAACGGCAAAGAAACAGGATTCGTCCCCGGATTCTAGGCAATCCGGAGATGAGGAAGAAGAGCCGGATTTGGCAGAGGGCGAGATATCGGAGCTGACTACGGATAATCCGCTTACTTTCAGATTGACGTCCGAATCTATTATGATGGCAGCCACCTTTGATGTATCCGCAATGAGTAGGGCTGCCAGCAAGGATTCCATGAAGGTATCCAATAATGGGTACGCCAGATATTGCGGGCATAGGATCGGGGTAAAGTATATCTCGGAATCGGGTGATTATTACCACCATCTGGTGTATTGTCTGGATATGAATAAGAATACAACAAACGGTACGGTATCTTCGTCTGCCAGCACAAGCAAAATTAAGCCGACGGTCACTTATTGTCTGGTAAACGGGGCGAGAAAGTTGAATGGGACCTGCCATAACAGAAAATATTCCTCCGGCAGTGCAACGCAGGATTATTTTATTACCAGTGCCGCCATCCATGTGTTAAATGGGGAGGTGGGCTTGTCCTATTACAACAATGGGAGCGGAACCTATAATAAAATAGCATCCCTTGTTTCAGACGCAAAAAAGCATGGGGATGATTATGCAGATAACGGTCTTACCAAATCCGTTACCTACTCCATATCGCCTAAAAAAAGCGAGTGGAAAGATATGGGGGATGGTCTGTATCGGAGTGCGGATAAGTTTGTCCGTACCAAAAAAGGCACAATCACAAATGTCAAATATACGATTACAGGCGCACCGGCTGGACTGACTGTGGGAGAGATCAAGACAGATTCCAGTGAGATAGAGGATGAAAATGACTTGAAAAAATATGATATCTGCGTGGCACAGACGGATGCCAGCAAGGAATCCTCTAACTTTTATTTGTTCTGCAATGAAAATGCGTTAAAAAAGATTCAGGCAGAGAAAGCTACCATCAAGGTAAAGGGGAAAGCCTATGCGGATGAAAAGGGTGGAAGAAAGTGGACGCCGACGGTGGTTTCCCAACAGAAGATTACATTTCTGGAGGAGTTTAATGTAAAGTCCGATGAAGCAACCGTGAAGGTAACAAGCGATTATAAGTTAGGGAAATTTGAATTGCTTAAGACAGACAAATTTACTAATGGGCCAGTGCAGGGAGCAAGATATTATCTTTATGAGGATAAGGAATGTGATGACCTGCTATGCAAACTGTCAAAGACGAATGAGCAGGGATTAGCTGCTACGGATGTTGAGACGCTGACACAGGATACCTATTATCTGAAAGAGGTGCTGGAGCCGGACGGCTACCAGAAAGACGAAACGGTTTACCCCATCGGTCTGGAATATTTTACCATGTATGATGGAAACGGGAAAGTGATACAGCAGGGGAAACAGCTGCCGGTGAAGGAAACACCAGATAAAGTTGGTGTGTTTGTCCATAAGACGGATTCTGATTCCGGCAACATTGTAGCCGGGGCGGGCTTTGCTGTATTCAAGGATGCAGGCTGTACGCAGAGGGTTCTGACAGAGGGTAACTCCGGGGCGGAGGTTCCTGTTTTTTACTATGATGAAGATTTAGGCATGGCAGCTTCAGAGAAGTTTGTGAAGGAGAAGGAAAGCTACTATGTGAAAGAAGTTGTGATACCAGATGGCTATCGGGATGATGGAAAAGTTTATACAGTTTCCCCGGCATATGGTGCATTTGAGAAGGTGGATGCCACAAATACGCCTATCCGCTGTGATGTATCTGCCAAAAAGGAAGATAAGGAAACCGGTTCTGAGAAGGACGGGGATGCGAGACTGTCAGGAGCTTTGTATGGGCTGTATGCGGCGGAGGAAATCAAATACCCAGATGGCAGGGCAGTTGTGACCTATGCAGGGGCAGATAACATTACTTCCACAAAGGGGACGGAGTTTGTCAGCACAGGAAATCCGGCACAAAAGGACGCCTTGCTTGCAACGGTAAGGACAGATGGCGATTATTCCTTTGATTTTGGCAACCTGTATTATGGCAATTATTATATTAAGGAAATCGAAGCCAGTGAGGGATATCTGCTCGATAAAACCGCCTATCCGGTCAACTTTAAGGAAGCAGAAAATATCCATCAGGATATTTCCCTTGACTGTAAGGTGGTAGAAACTGTACAAAAGCAGCCGTTTGAGATTATCAAGGTATCGACAGACGGGGATAACAATGAAACGGAGAAGATTGCCGGGGCAGAGTTTACCGTAAAGCTCCAGTCAGATATTGCAGCGGAAGGATGGGACGGGGCGAAAACTTATGATGTGCTTACTACGGATGAAAAAGGTTATGCGAGATCAAAAGAGCTGCCGTATGGAATATACCTTGTCAAAGAAACAAAGGTGCCGTCGGAGCTTTACAAAACGGATGATTTTGAGGTTGTGGTTACGGAGGATTCCAGAGAGCCGCAGGTATGGAGGGTGTTAAACGATGCACCGTTCAAAGCCTATATCCGCATTGTAAAAAGGGATGCAAAAAGCGGAAGGGCGGTATTGCTTTCCGGTGCGACATTCAAAATCCGGAACGTGGAAAAGAATACTTATGTGGAGCAGAAAGTAGGGGATAAAAAGATAAGTGAGTTTACTACGGATGAAACGGGTACGGTCACGACGCCTCTTATGCTGAAATATGGAAAATATGCGGTGGAGGAAATCACAGCGCCGGACGGTTATCTCATTGCCGGCGGCAGCTTCCCGTTTACCGTCACGAAGGAGGGGGCGGTAAAAGTGGAGGAAGATGCCGATGGCGATCCGGTCATTGAAGTTGTGGCAGAAAATACCCCGGTCAAAGGGAGCATTACCATCCATAAGAAAGGCGAGGTTCTGGCAGGAACAGAGTATGAAACTATCATTGACCGTATCTTGAGCAAACTGACGGGCAGTGAGCGTGGAGTGCGTTTTATTTATGAGGAACAGAATCTTTCCGGCGCCGTTTTCCATGTGGTTGCGGAGGAAACCATTTATACCCCTGATCATCAAAAGGGAGAGGACGGGGAAAGAGAGCCTGCTATTATTAACGGTATTCCGGCAGTAAAGGGGGCAGTCGTGGCTATGCTTACTACAGATGGAAACGGTGTGGCAAAGATAGACGGGCTGCCTCTTGGAAAGTACCAGATTGTAGAGGTTAATCCACCAGAGGGTTTTGCACTCTGTGAGAAACCGCAGAGCATAGAGTTATCCTATGCAGACCAGAATACGGAAATTGTGTATGGGGATGCGGAGTTTGTCAATGCAAGGGTAAAAACGGAGTTTTCCCTTGTAAAGACAGACAGCGAAACAACAAAGCCAGTGTCCGGTGCTGTATATGGAATCTATGCGGCAGAGGATATCGTCAAGGTAAATGGTGGGGAATTAAAACCGGCACAGGCAGCCAGCAGCAGTGCGGTAGAAGCAGACGGCAGTGCAGTAAACAGCACTGAGGAAAGTGATGCTGTATCAGACAGTGCAGTGGATGGTACAGAAAATACGGACAGCGAAGATTCGGAAGAAGCAGAAGATATAGAGAAAGCAGGAACCGCAGCGGAGGATTTCGGTGATGCGGAGAATTCTGACAGCGACGAAACCGTGGAAACGGACAGCACACAGCCGCCCGAAGCGGAATCCGGCAGGACGGAGGAAGTGAAAGGGGAAGTGCTGATTCCTTCCGGCAGTCTGGTCGGTGTTGCCGAAACAGACGAGAATGGGAAAGCAGTTTTTGATGCTGACCTTCCGCTTGGGAAATATGTGGTAAAGGAGCTGGAATCACCGGAGGGGTATCTGTTAGATGAAACAGAGTATCCAGTTGACTTCAGTTATCAGGGATCGGCAACTGTAAAGATTACAAAAGAACTGGAGGTAAAGGACACGCCTTTGATTGTGGAGATATCAAAAACGGATATTACTACGGGAAAGGAACTGGAAGGGGCAACCTTAGAGATTATCGACAGTGAAGGCAAGACCTATGCTGTATGGAAAACGGATGGCAAACCTTACCGTCTGGAAGCAATCCCGGCAGGAAATTATACCTTGCGTGAAACAGCCTCCCCATATGGATACCTGATTGCAGGCGAGGTCGATTTTACAGTGGAGGAAATTAAGAATGAGGACGGAAGCCCGGTTATACAAAAGGTAGCAATGTCCGATGAGAGAGTGAAGGGAAAGATTCTGATTTATAAGACGGACAGTAAGACAGGAAAGCCGATTAAGGGGGTAGAGTTTGAACTCTGTGACAAGAAGGGAAAGGTTCTTGCAAAGCTCACAACAGACAAAGTGGGATATGCGGAAGCGGAGCTGTTAGATATCTGCACCTATGACAAAACTGGTAATTTTAAGGAGGACATTCCCTATTATATCGTGGAAACAAAGGCGGCAGACGGTTATATTCTTGACGATACCCCGCATGAGGTGCTGCTACAGTATGATGACAGTGCAACAGAAACGGTTATTTATACGCTGAAACTGAAAAATAAGCCGGATAAACCGAGGCTGCCACAGACAGGGGGAGATTACCATCCGTGGCTGATGGCACTGGCAGGCGGTGCGCTGGCTGGCGCCGGAGCATATATTTACCGCAGGAAACGCAGGACAAAAATATAGCTGGCAGTATGTCAGAAACAGAATAATGGTTGAAATATGACAGGGGGAAGCCGGAAGATGGTTTCCCTTTGTTTTGTCTTTGAAAAAAGCAAGGAGGAATGGTCATATGATGGATTATGAAATGTTTAAGGAGATTGTGAAGAAAAAAATAAAGGATTATATGCCGCCGGAATATAGGGACGCTACGGTGGATATTTTCAGTGTAAATAAAGTCAATGGGGCGAAGGATGCCCTTGCTATCCGTAAGGCGGAGGAGCAGATTGCCCCGAACCTGTATCTGGACAATTATTACAAGATGTATCAGGGATATGATGATTTGAAAAAAACACTTGAGGTCATGGCAGAGGAATATTGTGAGGTGGCCAGCAGGTCCGTAAAGAAACTGGAATTAGATTTGTCCCAGATGAAGGATCGTGTAGTAATGATGCTTGTGAATACGGAGCAGAACAGGGCAATGCTTGCGGATATGCCCCACAGGGAATTTCAGGATTTATCCGTGATTTACCGCTATGTGGTATCACAGAATAAGGATGGGATCGCTTCTTTCAGAATAACAAACGATATCATGAAGGAGTGTGGCATGACACCGGGAGATTTGTTCCAGTATGCCGCAGAAAATACAAAGAAAATGTTCCCACCAAAAATTTGTACAATAGAAGAGGTTATGCTTAATATGTCAGGCAGAGATGATATTCCGGATGAGGTAGTGGAAGTTCTCAATATGAACAGAGAACCCAAAGAAAATCTGTGGGTAATTAGCAATACCAGCGGCATCAATGGGGCCGTGTCCATGCTGTATGAGGAAAACCTGCATAGGCTGGCAGAAAGGATTGGCACCGATTTGTATATCCTGCCGTCATCGGTGCATGAAGTGCTTGCCGCTTCTGTAGAGATGGGGAACGGAAACCCAGAAGAACTGGCAATGATGGTGCAGGATATTAACATGTCAGTATTGGAGCTGGAGGACAGGCTTTCCAATAATGTATATCACTATGATAAGGATTTAAGGGAACTGAAACTGGCAACACAGGTTCCGAACCAGCGTCTTGACAGGGTGGTGGCAGAGTCGGAACTGATTTATGGCACAGAGCCTAAAAGATAACGGGGAGGCGTGGAGATGGAAGAAGTTGTGGCAGTTTTTTTGGAGGATTTGAAGTGGCTGATCGAATCCATGCCGGAGAACGTAATTATTACGGTACCGATGGGAAAGGAGGCGGATGCTTTTGGGCAGGAGGAACGCATTTAAGCTGGATGTGGTTTCTGTAAGGCTTGTCAGGGATGCTCCCCTGTATTCCGAGGTGGCAATAGAAGAGCCAGAAGAAGCGGTAAGCCTTGTGGGGGAAATCCTTTGCGGGATGGACCGGGAAATGGTCTGCGTGCTGAACTTAAACGGCAATGGGAAACCAATCAACTGTAACTTTGCCAGCATAGGTGCATTGAATTATGCTGCCGTACATCCGAGGGAGCTGTTAAAGGCAAGCATTCTCTCCAATGCCGCCAGCATACTGCTGGTACACAATCATCCGTCACAAAGTTTATCTCCGTCAAAAGAGGATGTCAGAGTGACAGACAGGATGCAGAAACTTTGCGAAATGGTTGGGATACCCCTTCAGGATCATATCATAGTTGGTGGCGATAACAGGGAATATTTCAGTTTTAAGGAAAAAGGAATTTTAAAAAACGCTTGCATCCATTATACAACCAGTCCGGAATATCTGGACTGGGGCAGGGATGTAGGGCTTACCGGGAAAGGAGTTAGCGGGCGGTGAGGTTTACGCAGGAAGAAATCGAGATTGCGAAACGGGCGGATTTGTGTGCAGTGGCTTCTTCCATGGGATATACCGTAAGGCGGGTGGGGAAATACCATACCTTAAAGGAAATGGACTCTATTCGCATTTATAACCGGACACATTGGTATCGCTGGTCGGAAAAGAGCGGAGGGAGCCAGATTGATTTCTTAAAACAGTTTGGCGGGATGGATTTTGTGGAGGCTGTGGAGTGGCTGCTTGATTTTATCGGCTGCCGGAAGGGGCAGGGTTTGAAAAAAACTATAAGGGTGGTAAAGCCAGAGAAGCCGGAACCGGAAAAAGCCTTTGTCCTGCCGGAATATGCAGGCAGCAATGCCTATCTGTACCATTATCTGGAACAGGAACGGGGAATCAGCAGGGAAGTGATTGATTTCTTTGTGGAAGCCGGGCTGCTCTATGAAGCAAGGCAGTACCATAACATGGTATTTGTCGGCACAGATGCTTCGGGTACACCACGCTTTGCCAGCATGAGGGGCGTTTTTGATAAGAATGGAAAAGGCTTTAAGTGTGATGTGGCAGGCAATGATAAGCGGTATGGCTTCAACGTGGTAAGAAAGGAAAGCAGTCGGGTAGTGGTATTTGAGGCAGCGATAGATTTAATGAGCCACATGACAATCTACCCCATGCAGAAAGATAACATGGTGGCGCTTGGGATGCTTGCAGATACACCGCTCCAGACTTTCCTAAAGGAACATCCGGACATAAAGGAAATCGCTTTCGGGCTGGATAATGATAAGTGGGGGAGAAAGGCGTCGGCAGAATTAACGGAAAAATATAAAGCAGTGGGTTATCTGGTGGAGGATGTTGCACCGCCGCAGGAATATAAGGATTACAACAAGTGGCTGGTGGACGGAATCCGTGTCTTGGAACCGGAAATCTGGCAGGGCAGAAACCGTTAGAGAGCGGGTGCGGGCAAAGTGCAGGCAGAATGGTTAAAAGTGCAAGCACCGGTGCAGTCAAAATCACTGTCGGTGCAAGCAGGAGTGCAGGTACTTGATTTTCGGAGAAAAAACTGGTGTCAGCAAAGTGTAAGCAGAAACGGGCAAAGTGCAGGCACCGGATGAATAAGTGCAGTTAGGATGCAGGAAAAACAGAGAAAAGTGCAAGCATACCGTGTATTTATCCGGCCGGAGGCTGTATGTGGGGGATTTAGGGGGAAACCTCCCCCTGACCAGAGGCATTTTGTGATACAAAATGCGTATCTGGCGAAGCCACAAGTGGCTTCGGAGGTACGTGGAAATGTTTCAAAAAAATGAGGACAAATAAAAAAGGAGGTGTGACGGGAATGGAGCTTCAGACAGTGACGATAACCAGACCAGAAACCTTTCTGGTGTGGCTGAATTTTGCCAGACCGGATTTAGAGGCTACCCAGAGGGATGTGGAAATCCTTTTGGGGTACATGGCGGGACATGATTATGAATTAGTGCTGCGGGGCGGGAAACTGTTCCGGCATGATGTGGCAGAGGAACCCGGAGAGATGCAGGAATATGACATAGATGATGTGATTGACATTGTGTGTGAATGGAATTTTGAGCTGAAAACCGATGCAGAGCATGGCATGGAAAATCCCAAAGATTTTATAGACTTCTGCAATTACAAAGATGCCTTTGACACCATTTCAGCAGATTGTGAAAATCTTGACAGGTTGTTTGCCCGGACAAGGTATGGCAGGGCAAATGAGCGGCTTGTGGAACAGATTATTGTAAGGGAAAAGGGAGAAGATGCCATCAAAGAAACAATTCGGAAGATGGCAGACAGTGAGAGCTTGGCAAGGCAGGAGCCAGAGAGAGGGAGTGCGAGATAATGGCAAAGGAAGTAGTTAAGCATTACCGCTTGACTGCGGAGGATGCAAGGTCGTTTTCGGACAAGGCAAAAGAAGCAGGGCTTACGGAATCAGACTATTTCCGTCTGCTGATTACGCAGAAGCCGAATGATTACCCGGAGATCAGGGAGGGAATCAAGAGCCTGATTAATGAGGTAAACCGGATTGGGGTAAATGTCAATGAGATTGTATATAACAACAATTCAAGGCTGTACCGCCAGAGCGACAAGGAAAGGCTTTTTGCTTATATGCGGAGATTGAATGAAACCGTAAAAAGGGCGGTGGATGATTTTGGCAATCACTAAGATACTGACCATCCATGACTGTGGGGAGAAGTTTGCCGGGAAGCACTTAAAGCAGGCAATTACCTATATTATTGACGGAGAAAAAACACAGGGAGAGCGGTATGTAATGGGAATCAATTGTCAGCCGCAGGAAGCGTTCCAGCAGATGAAGATGACAAAACTCAAATATGGAAAGACGGATAAGAGGCAAGGCTATCATTTGATTATATCTTTTGAGGAAAAAAAGCTGGAGCCGGGGCTTGCATTTGAAATCGTGGGAAAGTTTGTGGAGGAATTTCTCGGAAACGGTTATGAAGCCATTTATGCGGTGCATGACAATACGGATTATACCCACGGGCATATCATTTTTAACAGTGTAAATTATTTGAACGGGCGGAAATTTCGTTATGAGCGGGGGGATTGGGCAAAGGTAATCCAGCCGATTACGAACCGCCTTTGTAAAGAGTATGGCCTTTCCACCATCGACATTGATATGGAGGGTGTAGGAAAGCAGAAACGGTATCAGGACTGGAATGAGTTTCGTGATGGGAAATTTATCTGGCGTGATATGATAAGGCGTGATTTGGATGCCTGCATTTTACAGGTGGAGGGTTTTGATGAATTTCTCCTTATGATGAAGGAAAAAGGATATGAAATCAAGCAGGGTAAATATCTGGCGGTCAAGCCACAGGGGATGCAGAGGTATTGCCGCTGTAAATCATTAGGGGATGCCTATACGGAGGAAGCAATCCGGCAGAGAATAGGCATGGAAAGCCTTGTTTCCTATGCCAGTCGACCAGAGAGCGCTTATGTGATGGAAATGCCCGCGGATGAGTTTCTGCCGAGGACAAAATTATCCGGCATACAGAAAACCTATTATGCGAGGGTGTGCCGGATACGGCGGCTTGCAAAGCTGCCGTACAGTAAAGCATGGCAGTACCGGGACGAGATACGGAAAATGCAGAGGGTACATGAGCAGTATCTTTTTCTGGTAAAGAATGATATCCATTCCCTTGTGGAGCTGTCAGCAGTAAGGGCAAATCTGGAGGAAAAGAATAAAGAGTGCCAGAGGGAACGCCGGGAACTGAACCGGGAGAAAAAACGGTTTGAACCGCTGTTTGAAATCGCCGGGCGGATGAAGGAGCTTCAGGCTGCCGAAAACAGTTTTTTGACGGGAGATGATTTTTTCCTGCCGGAACATAAGGAATATCAGAAATGCGCTGAAGGGCTGAAGCAGGAGGGTTATACATTAGATGAGGTGGAAGCATTAAAGAAGCGTTATCGGGACAGGCTGGCTGGAAATTATGAAAGGACACAGGCGGCATACCAGAATTTGCGACTGGCAAAAGGAATGGAAACAGAAATTGCAGAAACAGCCAGAAAGGTACAAAGGGAAGAAAAAGAGCAGGAAGTGGAACAGAAAAATATTGAGAAGCAGAAACAGCCGGAGCGGTAGGCTGTTATTTTTATGCTTAGTCAGGAGGGATGACATTATGGTGCAAGAGCCAAAGGAGCCGATTAACAGCGGTGTGCAGTGGGCAAACCAGAAGCAGGAAATCAAAGAAATGTTTAACAACAAGAGTATGCGGGAAATTGCTGCAAGAGATTTTGAGTACGGGCTTAGCAAGGAGGATATCATGCTGTATGCAGATAAGCAGCATCTTCCGTTAGGAAGCGTAGAGCAGTTATCCAGAGCCTTAAAGGTCTATAACGGAAGGGAACTGGTAAATTATCTGCGTGACAGCGGGCTGAACGCATACCAGATGGAGATTGTTGTGGATTTTTACAAAAAGGGGGTTTCCCTTGACAAAATCCGTGAGGTTATGGGGCAGGAACAGACGGCATACTCGTTAAGCCAGGCATTGCAGAAAGTCTATGAGGCGCTGTATCAGGCAAGAAAGAACGCAGAGGGAAACAGCGGGGTACAGGAAATACAGGGAAAAATTGAAGCGGTGGTGGTACAGGTAGGGGAGAATAAGGCATTTCTGAATCAGGTGCTTTCCAAACTGGAGGAAATGGATGCCGGGCAGAATACGGATGCCCTGTCGCAAAATTTTATTGAAAAGCTGGAGGAAAAGGATGCCATTATCAAGTCACAGCAGGAGGAAAACAATAAGCTGGCGGCTGACAATGCGGCACTTCGCGGCAAGAAAGATGGTTTGCAGGAACTAGAAGAAAAATTGGAAGGGGAAAGGGAAAAACTTGAGCAGAAAAAGGCAGAGTTTATGGAACAGGCAAAACAGATTGAAGCGGAAAGAAACGATGCCCTTGCCCGTTTGGAAGCAGCAGGAAAGGAGAGGGAAGAGATGGAGCGTAAGTTGGAAAGCATGGAACGGGAGATGAAGGATGTGAAAAAGCAGCTCGGACAGGTAAAAGAAAATAGCGCTGCCATTCCGGGCGGAGCGATAAAAGCAGATTCTGAAAGACAGGCGGGAAATTATCAGGCATTGGTGTCTGGTTCGGGTGGAAAGCAGCAGGTAATTGAGGTGGAGCGGACAGAGAAAAAGAATCCGGCAGGCATCATGGCACTGGCAGGAAAATTATTTAAGGATAAGAGCAGGGGGAGGCTGATTCAGACGATTGCCGGTGCCGGTCTGGACGGCAGCCAGATGGAACAGGTCAAATATGCCTTAAAGTCCGGTCTTTCTGATGAGGAAACCATAAACATTATCCAGTGTGGGTTTGACGCAGAGCAGATGGGAAAGGCAATCGAGATTGTGCTTTTGGAAAAATCATATTAAAGAGCATAAAGAAAGCAGGGTTTGTGGAAAGGAGAGAAAAACAGTGACGGAAACAGGGAATTACATGGATTCTTTGGATAACTTGCTGACAGCCTTAGAGATTTATCGGGATGTGGAACAACAAACGGTAAATCGGATTAAGGAGATTATGGCAGAACATAATATTCAGATTCCGGCTCCGGAAATTGTAAAGATAGATACCGAGAAAATCCGGGCAAGGCTTGCCGCTGGCAGGCAGGAACAGATGGTGGCGGAACCGTATGCATACGGGGCAGAAAGAGGCAGGGCAAGATAAGAAATCAGAGGAGGTAAAGGTAAATGGGTGAGATTAGTGATGCGGTACAGATTATCCGGGTGGCATATGATGGGGTAGAGATTGCTATGAAGGTGGGAAGCGGCTCTATTGAAATGATGCAGAAGGCAATCGACTTGATTGTGGGTATGCTGAAATACGAAAAGACAATGGGAAAAACTAACTTGAAAGGGATGCTGCAGAAAGGCGGCGATATTCAGGTATTATCCTTTGCGGATGAAGATTTACGGAAATTTAAGAAGATGGCAAATAAATATGGGATTTTATATTCCATCATGCCAGATGCGGGCAGAAGTGATGGCATTACCGAGGTGATGTTTCATTCCGAGGCAGCTCCAAGAGTACGAATGATCTGCCAGAAGCTGACAGACGGGCGTATGTTTAACATTGACGAATACTTAAAGAATGGCAGTGAGGAACAGTTAAGCCAGTTATTGAAGCATTTGGAGAAGGAAAAAATAGGGAAAAAAGGAAACAAGTTCCCTTTGGGGCTCCACACTGAGGAGGCAAAGGCATTTGACACAGCTATTGACGGTCTGATAAAGAAAATCGGAACTTATGCAATGGAGAAAAATGCAGTCAGTGTGGAGGATATCAAGGCGGATTTCCAGATAGAGGAAGGTCAGGCACGGGATGTGGTAGATAAGCTGGCAGCCATCGGGGTGTTAGATAAGCCGGACGAAGCAGGGAAGTATAAGGTTGTTATGGAAAAAGAGGCGTTTGACAGGAGAATTAGCAGATATCAGGAATTAACAAACCGGATGCGTCAGATTGCGGCAGCAAAGAATACGGATCTGCTTGATATTACCATCACGAAAAAGCTGATTGCGGAGGAAAACGACCATGCCGTCAAGACCAGAGTCCCCGGCTTGTATGGCGAGAGGGAAGGCTTCCTCTGGCTGAATAAAGAGGACATCATGGAAATTCATAATGGGAAAACACTCCTTACCTATCTGGATAAGGGGAAGGACTACAAAATTTATTCAAGGGACAACCGGGTGCTTTATACCATGAAAGGCGGGCAGTTATATGAAAGCCACTATGACAAGGTGGAACGGACAGTGAGGGAACGCTATGCAAAAGTAAAGGTGGCGCCGGAGAAAAAAACAGTGAAAACACAGACAAGGAGGCGGTAATCATGCAGACAACAAAGAAAAAGCCGAATATATTCCTGATTGCCATCGGTGCGGTGTTGTCCGGGTATTTTGGCTACTTAGTAGGCGGGGCATGGCGGGAGGGCATAGAGTTTAATGCCTTTCTGGACCGTTTTTCGATGGTTTGTTCTTATCCGCTGAATGATTATTACAATGAGTACACTATCAGGATGATAGGTTATGCCTTGTTTATTTATCTAATTGTGGTAGTGATGTACTATACCAGTCAAAGAAACCTTATGCCGGGCAAGGAATATGGAACTTCTAAATTTGCAAACATTAAGGCAGTAAATAAGAAGATTGCAGATGAGGATGATAGAAGGAACAGGATATTGAGCCAGAATGTTCGGATGAGCCTGAATACAAAAAAGACGAATCTCAATAATAATGTATTGATTATCGGTGGCTCTGGTGCAGGAAAAACCTTCTTTGAGGTCAAACCTAATATTATGCAGATGCATTCGTCTTTTATTATCACAGATCCCAAAGGTGAAATTTTAAGAAGCACCGGAGAAATGTTAAAAAACAACGGGTACAATGTCAAAGTTATCAACCTGTTGGAGATGGAACACAGCAACTGTTATAATCCGTTTTCTTATATAAGAGAGGAAACGGACGTGTTAAAACTGATTACCAATCTGATAAGCAATACAACACCAAAGGGTTCAACACAATCTGATCCATTTTGGGGTACAACACGTTCCTGTTTGAAAAGAACAGGCATAGCCTAACGATATTTAAGGCTAGAGAACTGAATATGTGATAAG
>CANQAP010000019.1 GCA_947589305.1 uncultured Lachnospiraceae bacterium | reverse complement strand
TTTACCATTATTCAGGCAAACTCACGCTCCGAGAAGTATATGCAGGAGTTTACAAGGCTCATCAATGAAAACATTGATAAATGCTCCCGTCTGTTTTATGACTGGCTGAATTGGGAGTATATCCGAGACTTGTTCTTTGTCCCGAAATACAATAAGAACGGTGTGATGAAGCAGGAGTTCACCAAATATATGGCGAACATCGAGCATTACCCGTTTCAGATGTATATTCACTGGCAGCCTGCCGATGTGGGGAGCATCGTCTATTCCGACCGCAAGTTCCTGAAGATCATCTACGGTCAGCATAATGACAGCTTCACCGACTCCACGAAATATCGGGACGCAGACGATGAAACACGAAACAATATTTATAATTTTATCGACAGTGCCGAGAAAACTGCGATCGCCGTCGATTGTGAGAACTCCAACCCGTACAAGCTGTACAGTGTGCTGAAAGGCTTAAATCCCGAAGAACTTGCCAAGATCGAGAAAATAACGCTCTATGACGATTCGCACACCACAGCAGGCTGGGACTGGCTCTCCAAATTTACGCAGATACCCACCGAGCATATCGAGATCGACCGTGTGACCGACAGAAAGTCCCTGGTCGATGTGCGAATGACTGCAAGCGTAGTCACGGACTTCTACCGTGACGGCATCACATCATTTATCATTGTGTCGAGTGATTCCGATTTTTGGGGACTTATCGAGAGTCTGCCAAAAGCCAAGTTTCTCGTTATGTACGAATATGAGAAGTGCGGAACGGCGATCAAGAACGCCCTCGCACAGCACGGCATCTATTACTGTGCAATAGATGATTTCTGCACCGCAGGAACGGAAGATATGAAGCGAGCTGTTCTCTTTGCGGAGCTTGAAAAGCATTTGCCCTCGCTTGTCGGTGAGAACCCTCTGGACCTTACCCACAAGATCTACGAAGCCACAAGAGTGACCGCTACCATGAAGGAAATGGAGAATTTCTGCAATCGGTATGTCAAGACCTTGCGGCTCAAGGTGAACTCCGAGGGGAAGTTTGAGATCGAGATACAGAGATAACTAATCAGGGAGCGAAGTTTCGCTCCCTGTTCTGTTTTGTGCGCTATGTTATGGGGAATTTGCTTTCAGAGGTCTTTTTTGCTGCGCTTATCCAGACATTATCTGAAAGACTGGACTTTCAGCCTGTACTGCTTTATACTTATCATATAGCCATTACAAGGAGGTCAACCTATGGATATTTTGAAAGATATGGTGGAACACATACGCTTGGACTTTGATAGCACTCTATTGGTAGATGAAGAATACACCAGTGCAGAAGAAAGATTGCACAGCTTCATTGAAAATGAGCTGCCACCTGAGAAATCGCAAGAAATAGACTCGCTCGTCAATGCCGTGACAAATGCTATGTTTCACGCTGCCATCTTGTACGGTATCAAGTATGGGGCAAGGCTCACGGAGGAGTTGTTGGAATGATTAAAGCCACGCAGATCACAAACGATTTGCGTGGCTTTTATTAGATGTACTGCAACATTAGTATTCCTTATCAATTTTGAATTGTATAACATCATTTTGTACCTTTATATTGAAGTATGCGGCAAATTGTGCTATAATAGAATACGAAGAACATAGCTTTATGATAAGCTGTAAACCAAATCAATGGAGAAACATAGTATGTTTGATAAAATGGAATGGTACACGAAACACGCCAAGAAGCTGGATAAGAAGTATTATGCCAAAGGCGAGTCGATCTATGTTCTGCATCGCAGAACATTACAAACTGCCAAAAGTATCATCGACCTTATCAATGATATTCCAGCCGACGATCTGTTCCTTGAGCTGTATATGCTTGTCAAGGATAAGGAATTTGGAAGTTTTGTAGGCAGATACCAGTATGTATTGGAAATAGCTAAGGAAAAGCCCGATACTTTCGCTGAACAGCTATACGAATTCTATCTGAAAATGTCTGCGGACATAAAGAAGAACAATTATTATCAGGGGTTCTTTGAGTTTATGTCCTATTTTCAGAATGAAGATATGCGAGCTATGGACGCAAAACGGCAGCTCGTTTATCGGGCTTATGTCAATCTGCTGATGAATCAGACTGAATTTTTACGCAAGAACAAGTTTGACCTGAATAAAATGGTTGCTGGTGTTACAACAAAGGGCGAACTGATCGAGGTAGATGACATCTGTCCGAGCCTGGACTTCTGCGTTCATGAAATAGAGCATATAGCACTCATGACACCTGATAAGCTAACACCTGATACCATGTTAAAAGTGTATGCTAAGCGTGGCTATAAGGTCAATTCGTGGGAAGATACGGAGATTCTTCGTGTTACACAGCAGCTCCACACCAATGTAGTGGCGTATTTGACACCTTATATCAACGAGTTTACGATTGATATTATCCCACAGGCAAGTTTCAGTCCCGTTCTCGGAGAGTATCTGAAAGATGTTCCGGTCTTAGTCAAAAACAGCGATGCTTTCAAAGAAACCCTCTGTCACCGTCGCAAAACGCTCTCTGCAAACGGATTGAAGATTCATTTTGAAAAAAGCACTTTCACAAAAGATGTGCTGCTCAAAGAGATCTATCATAACGGTGCGATCGTGTGCCTTTATCGTATCGAAACTTCTCAGGGCGAAACGGCAGGCTTCTATAATACTCAGACAAAGCAATTCGTTTCGATGTTCACACACACCGAGGAACAGACCACTCTGTTAGGTAACTATATTGAGAATACGATTCTATGGTGTTATGCTGCATTTGTAGGATCGGATACAAGTATTCTGCCGACCGCAGAGTCTTATAACGAGTATCTCAGCGATCCAAACGCAGAGATCACATTCACCTCAATTGGCGGAAAGCTGCGAGTTCCGACGGAAACCAAGCATATCCGTACCATTGCAGGAGATGACCGCTATGAAACCGAGGTCAAGCATATAAGCGGTTATATCCGTAAGCTGCCGGACGGACAGAAGGCTTCGGAACGGGCGGTAACTCTTGCTCAGTCGCTCGGTTATGACCTTGCAGACAATGAAACCTATGTACAGCCGTTTGAGCGTTCAAGCTGGATAATCAGGAAATAATTATTACAAGAGGGCTTTTGCACAATGCAGAAGCCCTCTTGTTATCTATGAAAGAGATAGTATTCTATGTCTGCATAAACGCAGGCTTCGGCTCAGGATAGTCCTTTGCTTTCTCCATAACCATGTTCGTCAGAGCCTTCTTCGCTATCCTGCTGGGATTACTGTCAGGACGCACCCACTCACGCAAGCTGTCTTTGCCGAGGATAAGCGGCATTCGGTCATGGATAGAGCTTACGGGTTCGACCGATTCTCTGGTAATCACGGCAAACATGGGTATCTGAATACCTCTATGCTCCTCAAAGCGGTACAGCCCTGCGAGGTATGTGATCTCAGCACCTTCCGGCTGTATCGCATACTTTTCTTTTTGGATGTTCCGCTGTTCATTTGCGTTACGATAGCCGACCTCAGAGGGCGGTATGCCCCATTCGTAGTACCACGATGCTGGTATCACGCACCTCCGCCTGAACCAAGAGTCTTTCCATACGGGCTTCTGGTTCGCTGTTTCGATACGGCAATTGATAAGCGGTTTTGATGATTGTTCGACCGTGAAACCCCATATCATCGGGAACACAGCCATATTGCCTTGCTTATTCGGAGCAAACACCGCTGCCATATCGGTAGGACGGATATTGCCCGACATTGTTTTAGGCTTTGACATAGCGTTCATCATGCTAAATGCAAGCGGAAGTTGTTGAGCCTTATCTATTATTGGCGATAAAGACTTATAATCTGCATAAAACCAAGTACACATGATAATATAGCTCCTTTACAGCATTATGTTGGGTTACACCTTTTACATGGTGAATAGCCTTGTTCGATTACCTCATCTATATTACCTGTAAACTCTTGCTTGTTGTGTTCCGCCATATCTTCAACCGAGGAACACCACGGATAATGGATTTTCTTCGTGTTTTTGTTTAGTATATAGGTCTGAGAAACATCATCTTCTGCACCTAGAATTGATCTATCGTCTGCAATTTGCGAGTCTTCTTCCACATAAGTATCAAGCACGATGTCGCTATCCGTATCGAGCCAATTGTCACCAGTTGCATAGTCTATCCCCACTCCTGGCTGAGAATTATAGCAGAACACATTGAAGCATAGTCCTTGACCACTATCCTCAACAGACAATCCCTCCATAAGAACGCCTGTTGCGACTAAATTGTTACCCTCAAAGACAGGCGTAACCCTATACATTACATGATTTCCTGTCGATCTGATATATTCAGCCGTTTTGTTTTCAAACGGCAGCATACCTTGAGTATTCATGTATCTGGTGCCTGTTATCAAGTTGCTTAGGTTCGCATTTTCGCCTGTGAGCTGATAGCCGATCAAGTGACAACGGTTATACAAGTATTTTCCTTCAACAAAATCATACTTGCTTATCTGCCAGCCGGAGGGCTTTATCATTCCTATGCCCTCTCTTTCAGCAGTCGGCATCATATCAAGTGATATGCAGGCTATACAAGCACCACAGCGACCCAATTCATCAAGATTAGGATAAAACTCATACAAGCTTATGATAATTTCATCGGGTGTAAAGAACGGTATATTATCATTTACAACATAATATGGGGAATCATCTAAGGGTGGAATATCATCAAGTGTAAATGATACATTAACCTGTGCTGACTCAGTTGTTGTAACTTCTGTGACGGAAGTGCTTTCAGATAGAGTTGTATTTTCAGTAAGTGAGGTTTCGTGCGTTGTAGTTGTTGTATTTTCTTCTGTTACAACTTGTTTTGTTTCGGTCTGAGATGTTTCAGTAAATGCTTGCTCATCAGACGATACATCAAACAAAGCACCCGAAGGAGCGCAAGCAGTCATTAACAGAATGATAGTAAATATCACACTGAACAATCTATGCTTCACCAAAATCCCTCCTTTCAATGTCTAATATATAAAAACGGGAACAACCCTTAGCGAGTTGCCCCCGTTACAATACCGTCAAATCAAAGCTCGATCTTATCGGAAAAATCGCCGTTGATAACGTAGTAAACTGCCTTATCCTCCGGCTTGATGTAAAACTCGATAGTCTTGACCTTGCCTTTGAATTTGCTCTTATAATCGGCTTCAACTGCCTTTTTGATCTCAGCAAAATCAAATTCATCGCCGCCGAACTGGACCTTGACTGTCTCTACGGGTGCAGTCGCTCTTGTGGTCTTAGCTGCGGTCTTTGTAGCGGTCTTAGCCGTAGTTTTCTTCTCAGCAGCTTTTGCAGGAGTCTTTGCTTTGGTAGCTGTTTTCTTAGCAGGAGATTTCTTTGCGGCAGGCTTCTTTGCAGGCTTTTCAGCCGGAGCTTCTGCGACAGTCTCCTTGACAGCTTCGGTCACAACCTCTGCCTTGACTTCGGCAACAGGTGCGGTTTCGGTTTTCTTCTTGCGTGGCATAGTTGATACCTCCAAATGATTTGATATATCCATTATACTGCTATTTGTAGCATCTGTCAACCTTTTGTCGGACGATTTTACGCTGTTTGAAGCGGATTCAAACAGATTGATGACCTCAATGCCTTTCTTCTGAGCCATACGCACCGTCTGTCCTGTTCCGCTGCGGAAGTGTTTGGGATTCCAATAGCAGATACAGTAATCAGATGCAAGCTCCACAAGACGAGCGTTTCGTGCTTTCATACAGCCATTATAATAGCAATCAGAGACTTGTTCCACGCTGTCAGCAAGACCGAGGATATGCTGATATTCCGCTTTCTGTGCTTCATTCCATTTCGCAGACTGTTCCTCAAATGGGCAAGGCAATACAAGGTGCAGTTTGACCTCTGAATAGCTCTCACGCAGTTTCAGAACGGTCAGGGCAGCAAGAGCGTCCCACCCCACAGCTCCGCCTGTGTAAAAGTTCGTGATCCCATGTTCTGTCACTAAGTGTTCAAGCAAAGCGTAGAGCCGAGCTGAGAGCTTTTCTTTATCCTCAGCAATGGTTCTGTGTCCAGTAAAGCATACTGATCTGTTCAAAGTGCAACACCTCCACACTTACTATTATACCATATCGGAATAGATAAGTAAATAGTTCGGGACTTATGAATTATAAAATCCGAACGAAAGCATTATAATAATAGTAAGGACATGGCAAAGGAGATTCGGAGAAATGGAGTACGGAACAAGGTTAAGAGAGATACGCAAGGCAAAGGGATTTAGTATGTATAAACTTCACAAGGAGTCCGGCTTGTCTCAGGGACATATCAGCGACTTGGAAAAGTGCATCAATCAGCCCACAATCGAGACACTTCAAAAGCTGCTTACGCCTATGGGCGTTACACTTGCGGAGTTTTTCAACGAGGACGGAGAGGTTTCTATTCTCACCGATACAGAAAAGGAGCTTGTGGCAGGATTCAGAACACTTTCCGAAGATAAAGCAGACCTTGCCTTACAGATGATAAAGGCTTTGAACAGATAATGACGGAAAACGCTGGCTTCGTGCCAGCGTTTTTGTTTTAGGGGAACTTTGAATCCAGTGGGTTCAAAGTTACTTATCGAAGTTTGGCTTGTAGATACGGTTATCAAGACCAAAGGGCTTCTTTTCCGTGATCTCTCCTGGTTCTAACTCCTCATAATGCTCCTCACACATATACATTTTCGCATCGAGATTGTCAATGTAGTGCAGAGCAAAGGCTTCGGGAATCGCCGGACAGGATACTGCACCCCACTCCTGTGTACCGTGGTGTGAAAGTATCATGTGGATCAAGAGCTGGACTTTCTCCTTGTTGTAATTGCCGTCCGCTGTAAAGCCCTTGATAAGAGAAGCTCCCATATACAAGTGACCGAACAGCACTCCGCTTGCCGTAAACTCAGCATCACCGCTGATTGAGGTCTTATACTCCCATACCTTGCCTATATCGTGTAGAGCTGTACCACAGAGCAGCAACTCACGGTCAAGATTCGTATATACTTCGCAGAGAGCATTGGCAGCCTTGACCATACGATAAGAGTGGTACAGCAGACCGCCCCTGAGATTATGGTGCATCGAGATAGCGGCCGAGGAAGTCATGTAGCTGTCCTTATACTTTGTCAGTATCTTTAATGCAAGGTCAGACAAGGGCGTATAATTGCCGTCATAGTCATTTGCAGAGCTTTCGATCAGACTGCAAATTTCGCTATACATTAGATCTAAGTCCACAGGCGGGAGCTTCGTGAAGTCATTGACCGTGAGTGTGCTGTCTGCTGTCGGTCTGATCTGGACTATCTTGAAGCTCTTTGAACCTTGATACTCAGAAACCGACAGTTCTGCATCAGCGATCGTGTTCTGTCTGATACCGAGGGACGCAAGGCTTTCTGCCGAAGCATCGAACATCATAGCCGTGACTTCTGAAAAGCCGTCTTTCAGCGATACTCTCACGAATGTATTGCCGTTTCGTGCAGTATTCTCTGTGATCGCAGACACCAGCACGGGACGGTTGATCGTACTGCCGATCTGAGCATCGGAGAATTTCATATACTGTTCCTTGTCCATAGAAGCTCCTTTCTTAGCTTAAAGCCGACCTCGATGAAGTCGGCTTTAATTGATTACAGTTAGAATTTTACACCCGAAAAAGCGATCAGATTATTGATGTACTTTACAAAGCTCCTCCAATTCGGAGGAAAATCATTGCTGCCGTAGTGTTCAAGCTCGCTGCCATTATCAAGAGTGACCTTTACCGACCATTGAGTGCCGTCAAGAATGTCATGATTGATATATTCCTCATTCCAATCGTCTATATGATATTTTGAGAAAACATCGCTGATAAAACCATTCCATTCGGCTATCGTCAGCTCTTTTGTTGTATCTTCCACTTTACCCTCACGAAGCATTGAGGGACTAACCGTCAGCACGGCATGATCTCCCTCTTTTTTGACCGTCACATCACCGTAACCGCCAAAGAACCCACCGCAGGAAAAGTGAAACGAAACAGCAGAGAGAATGTGAGCATTATTTCGCATGATCTCACCGCTTTCAGTTTGCATTATCTTCTAAGCTGCAACCATACTCCTTGATTGTCTGCTCAGAACCCTTATCAGCTATTGTCTTACCCATTGCTGCTTCAATGACTTTAAGGATAGCTTTAGCTCTTGCTATGAAATAGTGGTCAAAGTCATCTGCGATAAGGTAATCGTAGTTGATGAGGTGGGACTCGATTCGGAAACGAAGTTCAGCTTCGTCGATCTCCGCTTTTTTCATTATATTTCCGCTGTAAACACTTGGAGCATCGCCGCCGATCTGTCTGTTGGACGCAGGGAGCAGCGGAGTTTTGTTGACGATCGAGTTCCATTTAGTCTTGTCAAGTCCCATTTTCTTGCAATATGCTTCAGGGAAAATGTGATGAATATCTGGCGATTCGTCCATACTCTTGACAATATCCATTGTTATGCCCTGCATAAAGTCACGACATTGTTCTCTATATACGAGCGCCATAATGCCTTTATATGCGGCACTATTTCTTGTTTGAAGTGACAGTAAACGAGTTGCGGAGAAATAAGCAGCGTTGATCGTTCTGTTCTGGCTCTCTTTCCCTTGAATCTCTGCCACAACATCTTCAATATCTGTTGCATATCTGGTCTCATTCGCACCGCCGTACATTTCGCCCATGATACCGCACCAAAACCATTTTGCCAGTATCTTTTGAGTGCTTGGAAGATTGAATGTAGCTGTACCGATCACAGCACAGATTGCTGATAGCGGAATCAGTTGAGTTGTGTAAGGCAGATCACGCTTTCTGAACACATATTGCTGGAACAGGAACTTTCGAGCCATTTTGTAGCCTTCAAGCAAAATATCCCTGTTTTTCTTGTAATCTTCAAAGTTCAGTGCAAGAACATCCTTCTTTTTACAAGTAGTCATTTTATCAGAAAGATAAGTTGTATAAAGTGTAATAGCAGTAAGGAATGATGTTTCGTCTACACCTTCCATAACATCTGTATTAAGAGTTTCCCCCTTGCCACGAATCTTGTCTCTGCACTCGATCCAGTCTTTGCGAAGGTCAAAGTCATAGGTCGCAAAGGTAGCTGTCACAAGCTCAAATACCGTCAGCGGTACACCGCCTGTATTTACATTCTCAAAGACCTTGCAAACAGCTTCTCTTGGCGTTTCTTTGCCCAAAGTGATAACAGGCAGCTTATAGCCAACAATCGTATCAATGACCTGAGTTCTGAATTGCTTGTATTTCTCCATGAATGCCTTATCGTATTCGTGGTATTCCTTGTAGCCGTCTGCCCAATCTTCACGGGCATTGCTGTCAAATATGATATTTATGGGGAACATTTCGTGTTCAAACTCCAGTTCACGAGTCGACAGATCAAGAACTACATCTCTGTCAAAGTTTGTCTTGATCTTTCTATCGTTCGGAACGGCAATAACAGCATCAACACGATCTTCACTTTCGTCTAAGCATTTCTTAATGTCTAAGTAGTAGTATCTTTTGATCTCCTTGCCCTTTTCTGTCGTTGTCTCAACAGGTTCTTTGCAGCAAGTCGCACGATACATTGAAGTCAATCTCTGTTGTCCGTCAAGAATAAGGAACTCAGGAGTGACTCCCGTGACTGTTACACCCTCAATAGTGCGATATTTGAAACGCACATTCTCATTCCCATATTCAAGCCGCATGATCGCTCCCATAGGATAACCCTGAGATAAACTTGCGATAATGCCACGGATTCTGTCATTATCCCATGTCCACCCACGCTGAAACTCAGGTAATTGTTCTTTACCGCTTGATACCTCACGCATAAGCTCACTCAGCTCTGTATCAAGAGACTTTGGAGCAATGTTGATAGCCATTTTTTATCATCTCCGTTCTATTATTCTTCCGCTGCCTGCTTTAGTGATGTATAGATTTCCTCTGTAAAGATACCGAGGACTTCACGCTTGATCTCCTCGTCATTGAGCAGCAGAGAGAAAAAGTCTTGATTCTGCTCCAGTCCTTCAATCAGTGCATCATCAATATCGTCAAAGTAGGAGAACTCAAAGTCCTTGACTGTGTTATTCTTTGCACTTGCTTTCAGCTTGTCGGACTTCATCAGAATATCCCTGATCTGAAGCATTGCCTTTACCGCAACATCACTGTCATAGGATTTGCCTGTCCGTGCATTGATCGCTGCGATGATCTCAGAGAGCCTTTCTACCTTTGCGGGAGTCAGACCGAATGTTTCCGCAGAGGGCAGCTTCACAACAGGCTTTGCGACAATATCGGACTTGATATGTTCGTCCTGCTTCTTCTGCACGAACTGTGTCGCTCTGATCTTACCGTCGAGGTTGAAGCCTGGACCTGGGTGTTTGATATTGATGTGAGAAAGCAGAAGAATGATGTAGTTATACTTCTTGTGAAGCTCAGTATCTTCAAAGCTGGATACTTGGATCATAAACTCATAGAAACGCACAAAATGACGGAGGTCAACAACAATCTCACGCTGTTTCTCGATACTGTAATGCTCGATCAGCTTCTGAGACTTATCAAGGCAGAAGTTGATCTTTTTCTTGTCGGCAGACTGCACCTTCTCCTTGTAAAGTATTTCGTTGACCTTATCTACATCATCGGGATCAATGATCGCATAAGCGTCTATTTGTGCTTCAAGGTCGTAGATCGCAGTCGGAGTAACGGAATTTGAGAGAAGCGTGGTTGTGTAATACGGAGCAAATGCCCCTACAATATCCTCATAGCTGTTGACAAAATCAAGTATAAAGGTCTTTTTCTCAAAGGGTGGACAGATTCTGTTCAGACGGGAAAGTGTCTGCACCGCATTGACACCCTTGAGCTTCTTCATGATATACATAGCACAGAGCTTCGGCTGGTCAAATCCAGTCTGATACTTGTTTGCGACCAAAAGCACCTGATAATCGTCCTTGTCGAACTCTTTAGTGAGCTGATCTTCGGGAATACCGTTGATTCCCGGCTCTGTGTATTCTGTATCATCATCAGGGAGCTTCACCTTGCCGGAAAACGCAACAAGCGCACGAATGCCTTTATATCCCTTTTTGGAGCAATAGTCTTCAAATGCTTGACAGTATTTCACGGCAGCCTGTCTTGATGCAGTGATGACCATTGCCTTTGCCTGTCCGCCAAGCTCCTGCATAACAGTTGTGCGGAAATGCTCTACAATGACCTCGATACGCTGGGCAATGTTCGTTTCGTGCAGCTCAACGAACCGCGCGATCTGCCGTTTGGCACTTGCGGTCTGCATCTTCGGATCTTTCTCTATCTCCTTGTTGATCTGATAGAAGGTCTTGTAGGTGGTATAATTCTGCAATACATCGAGGATAAAGCCCTCCTCGATAGCCTGCTTCATTGAATATACATGGAACGCTTCACGCTGTCCGTTGGAATTGATCGTGCCGAAAAGCTGTAAGGTAGTCGGCTTCGGAGTAGCCGTGAAAGCAAACATCGACACATTCTGCTGTTTGCCGTTTCTTGCAAGCTCTGCGGCGATCTCGTCCTCCATATCCTGATACAGCTCATCGCCCATACCGAGGGACTGTGTGACCGCTGCCATATCCTTGCCCGCCGTCGAAGAATGTGCTTCGTCGATAATGACAGCAAAGCGCTTATTCTTCAAGCCCTGAACGCTGTCCACGATATACGGGAACTTCTGGATAGTAGTTGCAATGATCTTCGTATTGCCGTTGAGGGCGATAGCGAGATCGGCAGAGTTGCACTTTTCGTCCATCACACGGATAAGCCCCGACTTATGTTCCATACCCATGATTGCTTTTTGAAGCTGTCTGTCAACAACAACTCTGTCGGTCATGATGATAACATTATCGAAAATGATCTTGTTGTCGGCATCGTGGAGCGTAGCAAGGCGATATGCAAGCCAAGCGATCGTATTGGTCTTGCCGGAGCCTGCGCTGTGCTGGATAAGATAGTTGAGCGAGGTGCGGTTTTCCTCTACATCGGCAAGGAGCTTACGGACGGCATCGAGCTGATGATAACGGGGAAAAATAATGCTCTCCTTGAATTCCACCTTTCCTGTCTTTTCATTCTCTTTCTCAGAGGTCTGAATAAAGATAAATTTGGAAATCAGGTCAAGTATCGTGTCTTTGGTGAGAATATCGTCCCACATATAATGCACAGGATAATCGTCCTCACAGGGAGCGTTTCCTGCACCTGCGTTGACACCCTCGCCGTTGCCCTGATTGAACGGCAGGAAGAAGGTCTTTTCGCCGTCGAGCTTCGTTGTCATATAGACTTCGTGCAAGTCCATAGCGAAATTGACGAGTGTGCCTGCCTTGAATAAGAACAGTCTGGACTTCGGATCACGCTCCATACGGTACTGATAGATCGCATCGTCCGTGGACTGTCCTGCATAGTTGCATTTCAGCTCCATAGAGATAATTGCAAAGCCGTTCAGGAAGATCACAACGTCGATACGCTCTTTATCATTCGCCCACACTTCTTCCATGACGGTAAAGCGGTTCATTTCGTATTTTCGCATCAGGTCTTTATTGAAAGTTGTGGCAGGCTTTGTGAACATCAGCTCCAGCTTATGCCCCGACAGCTCAACACCGTGACGGAGGACTTCAAGCAGGCTGCCCCTTTTCTTCGTACATTCCGCATTGATAAACGAAACAATGGTATCTTCGAGCCTGTCCTTATGTATCTTGCGGAGCTTTTCAATTGTCTCAGGCTGGGTATCGTTCAGAAAGCCGAACAGCATTTCACGGTCGATCGCAAAACGGCGGTCAAAGTCGGTCGCTTTTCTGATCGTGTAGCCGTTTTGGTCACAGAGTATGCCGAGCAGTTCAGCTTGATAGTCTTTTTCGGTCAGTATATTATTCATGCTTGCACTTCCTTCTTCCCCGTCACATACTCAAATATCAGCGACTTCTTGTATTCCTCTATTGTTTCGATCTGCTGTTTCTTTTCAGTAATTGCAGATTCAATTTCGCTAATCCTCGCATCAATATATGATACAATTCTATTCTGTTCATCAATTGGAGGAATTAGCAAAAGTGTATTAGAAAACTCATAAGGTGATAAATCCCATTGTCCCTCTCTAATTCCACCAGATATTCTTCTGAACTCGTCCTTATAGCAACTTCTGAAAAGATAATGCAGATATTTGGGCATTATCTGATTATCCGTGAACTTATATATAAAATATGCTGGACTTACGATACCTTCATATTCCGATACACCCATTGAACCTTGCCAAGCCTTCATTTTGTTAATTACAAGGTTTCCTGGGACAACATATTTATAATTAGAGGTATCCTCTGATGTTACATTGTGATTATCGTCACGGCTATCTTTAGGGATCACTCCGTATTCACGATAAACCGATAATACCTGTTTATCACCTTGGCTTCTTGGCTCATTCCTTTGCAAATGAAACTTGACCTTTTCAACAAGCCAATGTGCCGGAATATCACCAACCCACGCAATGCCACTATCCCTCATCTCCACATCAGGATCAAGCCCCTTTGTGACCGCTTCGGTAATGACGGAGCGCTTGTATTCTTCAAGGGTATCGATTTGGGATTGAATGTCGGATTTAATAGTATCAAATTCAGCACATTTTTCATCAAGATAATCACATATTGACTGCTGTTCACCAAGTGGTGGCATTAAAATTCTAATAGTTTTAAGAATCTCTTGAGTTAGGTGGGGAACGCCCATACCATTATACAGTAATCCGACAAAATTTGAGAATACGGGGCTTTGAATGTAGTAACATACATATCTGTATGACATAGAATTATATGGTGTAATCACACCAATTGAACTGTTTGGCGCTGTTCCACCACAAGGTAACGAGTCTACTCTTGCACTTTTTCCAACTCCTGCCCCATCCTTAACCAACAAAACATCACCTATATTTAGCTTTATTTCAGGAGATTCATCATATCTTTCTTGCGTTATATAATTCAACGGTTCCCAAACAAGTTTTCCGTCCTGAATATTAAAAGCTGAGATAAAGGCATATCCTTCATCTACATATTCATCGGCTTTCAGACCTCTCCAACCAAGTCGCGCTCTTATGTAACATTCATAGCCAAGTCGTGTTTGCTCCCATGAAATCGGGACTTTACCAACACCCAGTATCCCACTATCCTTCATTTCACGCATTGCCGTCACCCCCAAACAGCCTTGCAATACGCTCACTTACAGACTTTTCAAGCTCCAAGAACCGCTGTTCAAGCTCCTCGCTGGGCTTCGGCTGCTGATACTTATAGAAATATCTTGTAAACGGGATCTCCGCACCTGTCCTGATAACAGGCGATTTCTTGCTCAGATCTTCCTCAAAGAACCACTGTGCATCAGGAACATGGGGAAGTACCTCACGAGCCATATAGTCCTCGATACTCTCGTCAAACTTGACGATCTCCGTGTCCTTTGTCTCCTTATCATAGATGATGTTACCCTTCTTGTCACGCTGAATCTCAGCAGACTTGTCCATGACCGACAGTCCGTCAGCGATCTTGTCAAGGAGCTTCTTGTCCGTTGTTGCGGTGCTGAGTATCTGAGTCAGTACGGGCATGAACTCCGCAGGAGATAAATATACCTTATCATCATCGGCACATCTCAGCAGTTCGATGATAGTTTCGTAAACAGGTGCATTGTTCTGGTAGTTTTCGAGTTTTTTCAGTTCTTTGCCCGTCAGCTCCTCCTCAGAGTTTTCAAGCTCTGCGACCTTAGCAGGATCGTACAGCGAGGAGAGCGAACCCTTTGACAGCATCGCCTGGATACGCTCCTCAGTCATCGAATAGCTTCTCTGCAACGGCTGCATGACCGTGTACTCACGATAGATGAACTCCGTGTTCGGGTAGATCTTGCAATACTCGTTCTCAGCAAAGTCTGCATACAGCTTCGTGATAGCGGAACGGTCTTCGGGACTGATCTCGTTTTTCTTATTGCCGAGCGCCTTGCGGAGCTTGTGGAAGATAGAGCCTGCATCAATAAGCTGAATTTTGCCACGGCGTTCCTCACGCTTATTCTTCGACAGCACCCAAATATAGGTAGCGATACCTGTGTTGTAGAACAGGTCAACGGGAAGTGCGATGATCGCTTCGATCAGGTCATTTTCAAGCAGCCACCGTCTGATCTGGCTCTCGCCCGAAGATGTACCGCCTGAAAACAGCGGAGAGCCGTTCTCGATGATCGCAGCCCGACCGAGGGCATTGTCCATCTTGTTCACAGCCGACTGAATGAAAAGCAACTGCATATCGCCTGAACCCGGCAGTCCTGCACCGAAGCGACCGTCAAAGCCCTTCTGGTTTTCTTCCTTGACAGCCTGCTCGACACCCTCTGCTGCGTCCTTGCCGCCCCACGGCGTACCGAACGGCGGATTTTCGATTACGAAACGCATCTGTCTGTCGGGGAAACAGTCAGCCTTCATAGTGTCCTGCATACGGATATTCTCGGCATTCTGCCCCTTGATAAGCATTTCAGCCACGCACATCGCATAGGACTCAGGGTTGATCTCCTGCCCGAACAGACGCACATTCGCAGTCGGGTTATAGCGATGAATAAAGTTATATGAAGTCGAGAGCATACCGCCTGTGCCTGCTGCCTGGTCGAGTATGGTGATCTCCTTGTGGTCATCGAAAATATCATCACAGCCCTCTGCAAGCAGAATGTTGACCATGAGCTTGATAATATCTCTGCCAGTGTAGTGATCGCCAGCTTCGGCATTTTCAGAGAACCTACGGATCAAATCCTCAAAGATATAGCCCATCTTAACATTGTCAATAGTCTTGGGATCGAGGTCAAGTTCCGAGAAAGCCTTTACCACCGACAGCAGACGGTTGTTCTTATCCATCTTGTCGATTTGCTTGTCAAAGTCAAGGCTCTTGATGATGTCCTGCACATTGGCAGAAAAGCCCTCGATATAGTTTCTGAAATTCGCCGCAAGGTGGTCGGGATCGTTGACAAGCTCCGCAAGGGTGTACTCACTCGTATTGAAGAACTGATACCCCGACACACGGCACATCGCCTTTGCAGGGTACGCAGGATTCTTCTTGTACTGCTCCACGACAGCCTGCTTTGTAGCTTCCAATGCGCATTCAAAGCGGCGGATAATGACCATAGGAATGATAACATCCTTGTACTTGTCGCTCTGGTATGTACCTCTCAACTTATTGGCAATAGACCAAATGAAATTGACTTCGGTCGAAACATCGACTGGAGCATCATCCCACAAAACATCAGTCTTTTTACTAATCATTTTTTATCTCCTTTACATTACTACTTAATGATAATACATGATTTATTAGATAATTCTCTAGTTGAATCCAAATCAAGCAAAAATAGAAGATAAGAAAACAGAGAACAATTCTTAGGAACTGTTCTCAATTATCTTTTAGTAACCGCATAATATCTAAGTTTTCAAAGATGTAGACATGAAGCGTCAATAATTCGTTTGTTAACATATTTTTAATCAATAGCGTTTAAAACATGCTATTGTTAGTCTCTGAAAAAAATGTCTCTGGTATACACTACTCCTTCAAAATCTGCTAAATAATCATCATACCTATTCGCAATAATAATATCGACAGATTTCTTAAACTCATCTTCATTCTCGCTAATTTTCACATTATGCCACCGAGAAAAGTCTATATCACAAGGTTCAAAGATAACCAAAGAATAGTTTAACCTGAGTAGTTCGTAAATAACATCCATAACTGAGCTATTCCTACAGTTCGCTGAATGTGACTTCATAACAAGTCTATATACGCCAATTACTACACTGTTTATTCTCTTTTCCAGCTTTACTCTTTCAGACAAAGATATTATACGCTGAACTATATATTCTTTCCTCTTTTCATTAGAACTCACAATAGCGGATATAACATCATGTGGTATATCATCGAAATCAACTAATAATTGTTTAGTATCCTTTGGTAAGCAATAACCTCCATATCCGAAACTAGGATTATTATAAAACATTCCTATCCGTGAATCTAAGCATACACCTTCTATGATTTCTTTGGTATTGAGTCCCTTACTTTCTGCAAACATGTCAAGTTCATTAAAGAATGCCACCCTGAGAGCAAGAAAGGCATTGGAGAATAGTTTTACAGATTCAGCTTCAGAATAACCCATAAATAACACTTGAACATTGTCAGATAATGCGTTTTGCTTTAGTACATCTGCAAATGCAGATGCTTTTTCAGCATTTCGAGGATCGCCAGTTTTCGTTCCAATAATAATTCGACTCGGATATAAATTATCATAGAGCGACTTGCCTTCTCTAAGAAACTCTGGACAATACAGTATGTTGGATGTATCATTATTTTTTTTGCATATTTCATTTGTAAATCCAACAGGAATAGTTGACTTAATTACTATTGTTGCATTATTATTAACTTGATATGCAACATTTATAATAGATTCAACATTATGTAGTTCAAACTGATTCAATTCAATATTGAAGTCTGTTGACACAGCTATAATAATCAAATTCGCATTAATCAGAGTGTCTTTTATAGATGAAGTAGCAATTATACTATCTTTATTTTCAGCAAATGCTTTTATTATATCACTTTCTCTTAATGGAGATACCCCATCATTAATCATCTTGATTTTTTTCTCATCTTTATCTACAATTGTTACTTCGTTATCGGATGACAGAAGCATTGCAAGAGATAATCCAACATATCCCGCTCCAATTATTGTTATTTTCATCGTAGTAACTCCATTTCAAAAATAATACCCTGAATCCGCAAAGTTTGATTGACAAAAATGCGAAAATTGCATTGATATTACGTTGTTAATCGGCAATATAATAACTGCCTGTAACTTCACCTGATGGGTGAAGTTTTCAATGACTCCGAAACAGACATAAAACGCTGTATCGTCATGATTTTTCACTGTTTTGATGCCCTTGAACTTTGCGGAATCAGGTAATACTTAAAGCAAGGTTAATCCTGTAGGCGATAATACATATACTATATCAGCAACATCGTTTAAATAACGTCTATCATGTGATATACTTATAATAGTCCCCCCCAAATTCATAAGAGCTTTACATACAACGGGAGATGAGAGTGGCGAGAAATTTCTTGTTGGTTCGTCCAGAATAAGCACATCGCATTTTTTTAGTACCATATTCAAAAAAATCAACTTTGCTTTTTGACCACCGCTTAATTCTGAAATTTTATGCAGCATCTCGTCTGCGGTAAATTTCATATTTCCTAAAAACATTCTTGCACGAGTTTGTTCCTCTTTGTCATACTGAGATTCTAAAAACTCAGTTGGTGTTTGACTGAAATCTAAGACATCTTCATAGTTTTGAGGCATATATCCCACCTTAATATCCGTCCTTTTAGCAAGAAGTTTCCATATCTCCTTTAACAGAGTGGATTTTCCTATTCCGTTTGAGCCAATTATACAAATATGTTGATTTCCAACCACCTTTAGCTTGATATTATGTGCAAGAATCTTATCATCAACAGATAAGGAGTCTATAGCATAATCCAAAATTATTTTTTGTTTAGGTATAGATATATTGCTGTCAAATCTTGTGATAATTTCATCTTCACGATCTGGTATCTCAGTAAACTCCTCGCTCTCACGCTCCATTCTTTTCTCTTTTGCTTTAATAGCCTGCATACTTCTTTTGGCATGACCATCTGATGAAGGAGTACCATCAGAATTTCTCCACCCGCCGTTATTACGTGCTTTTTCAAATAGTTGAAGTAATCTTTCGCGCTTCTTCTTATATTCACTTCGTTCTTTTTTTGCAATTTGTGTCTGATGCAAAAATGATAGATTCCTACTATCTAAATACTCCTTGTAGCAAAGGCGGGAAATCGTTATTTTACTTTTTGTCTTACGAATCAACTGCTCTACGTGAATGATTGTATTAGCAGAATGTTCAATTAATTGTTCATCATGAGAAATGAAAATAATTGGAATTGAACTGTTTATAATAAATGACTCCAAGAAACTAAGAGTATCAATGTCTAAGTCATTTGAAGGTTCATCTAAAAAAAGTGCGTCAGGATATTCGCATAATAACTTTAAAAGTTGAATCTTAATTTTCTCTCCGCCAGATAGCGTTGATAATAGCCGATCTGAGATTATAAGATCATAATCGAGATTTAAATCATTAACATAATTATAATTGGAATAATAATCAGTATCTTCAAGAAACTCAACAACACTTTTTTCACTATCTTCCTTTGAGAGGAATTGTGGGAGATAGCCAAATTTACCGTCTCTAACTATTTCTCCCGAAAAAGATGCATAGTCCTTAATAAGGCTTTCAGAATAGAGTAATTTGAGAATTGTTGATTTTCCATTACCTTCTTCTCCAATAATAACTGTTTTATCGTTCGCTCTAAGAACATATGAAAAATCTTCAATTATTACTCGATCGTCTTTTTTTATAGTTATACTTATCTTTTTGGCTTGTAACTGCATAAGCACCTCCGATAATAGGACAAAAGAGAATCATTCGACATACTCTATCACATTTGGTTCGCAATACAGTAACCGTTATTGAAAACTTATAAAAAGCTATAAAATAAACTTTTATGTTCCATTCCTTGTTCAATGTGTCCGCTTTTGAAATCGCAAGCAATTCCTACTCACGTTTGGTATAACACTCCGAAGGCGTAAATTCCCGACTAACGTATCGGTACACATCTGCATTTCCTTGAATATGGAATGATGCAG
>CANQAP010000018.1 GCA_947589305.1 uncultured Lachnospiraceae bacterium | reverse complement strand
ATCAATAATCCACATCTGACACACTCAAGATTATGTGTCAGATGTGGATTATTTGCACCCGAAACCGTCAGCCGACTGTTGATAGGTTCGATTAGTTCCTTATCACTATCAAGCCAAAGCATCATAGTCTGTTATTTGTACACAGAAATGTACACAAAAAAACACCGTTTTACACAGTTTTTACACACGTTCAATGAAAAAGTGCGAAAACCTATAAAAAGTTATGTTTTCTGCAAACATTTCTAATTCCCAAACCAAGGGCGTTTGATAAGATATAAAAATTTCTGGAAAAATTCCAAATCCCTTCAATCTTACAAAACTGTAAGCGAACTTGTCACGAAATTGTAATAGAAACAATGTATAATGGGTATAGTCTGAACCGGACGATACCCATTTTGCATTTCACCCATAGGCGTATCCTGCAACGCGTGAATGCCCGTTTATGGGTACACCTTTCCGGTTTCAAAGCGAAAGGAGGCTTGTATGTGAACCATTATCAGACGCTTGCGATCCATTATCTGAAAACTAATAAAAGGCGGAATATTATCACGGTCATCGGTGTGGTAGTTACGACAATGGTTTTATTTACCGGACTGAATCTGCTGGGCAATGGAATAGCGACCCAAATAACAAATATACGCGAAGAGGGCGATTATGAATTGATCCTCCTGACGGAATCCAAGCAGCAGGCAGAAGAAATTCTTCAGGATACACGGATACGAAGCGCATATATCGGACCGTATTATTTATATGAATACGGAGAAGAACAGTTATATCCCAATGCGCTTTATGTGACCGTCACAAATCCGTACCGGATGAATGCGGTTATGGAGCAGATATGTGAAAAGTACGGTATCACCGGACAGTATCATGATGATTTGGCACAGTTTTATTTTCAGGGGAATAATCAGGAATTAGTTGTCATTATTGTTCTGACTGTACTGCTGGTTTCTTATATATTTGCGATCTTCGGTGTTGGGATTGTCCGGAATTCGATTCAGCTTTTTGCCTTAGAGCATATTCAGGACTACGGGAATCTACGCTGCATCGGCGCCTCTAAGAAACAGTTGAAAAGCGTGATCTACATTCAGGGAGCGGTTTTGGAACTGATCGGAATCGGGATCGGTGTAGCATTGGGGACAGTGGTGAGTATGGTGATCGGATGGCACTTTCAGATTTCCATGGGATTTCACCCGCTTGCGGTTTGCTTTATCCTGATCCTGTTTATGGGGGATCTTTATTTTACCATGGTGGAAAACAGCAAGCTCATCATCAACATGACGCCGCTTGCCGCCATTCGTGGAGAATATCGTATCCGGAAAGAAAAATTGAAGCTGCGGAAAGGAAAACTGTTCGAAAAGCTTTTCGGGATAGAGGGGAGTTACGCATATAAAAACCTGATGCGGAATCCGACACGGTTTGTACGTGCTGTGACTGCCATGACTTTTGGAATCACGGCGTTTATGATTTTTATGGGACTGGCATATAGTCTGAACTGGTATATTAAAAAAATGGAAGATAAGGCAAAGTATTATCAGATTTATTGTGAGAGTATGCTGGACGTAGATAATACGCCTGATCTAGTTCATGCGGCATTGCCTTCGATAGAAAATCTGCAGGAAGTGGCGCAGATGAAGCATATTACGGAAGTCAAACAGCTTTATGGTACAAAAGTTTATCTGGTGGATCTGAATGATTATTACAGTCACTTGTCGGATGAATTCTTACAGTCGGGGATAGGAAGGACATCGGGGTGGAGCGAGTATATGTACATAGTTTCACAGCCGGCAGATCAGCAGGGTGCCCTGCGAAGTATTTCGCAGCAGGAAGCCCTGCGAAGAAGTTTGTCCGGTATTGAGTGTTATGGATACGATGAAGAGGATTATCAACGCTATCAGTCGGTTTTACAGGAAGGTACTTTGAATGTAAGTGAACATGGGGTGGTAATTATCAATCGGGGAGATCTTCCGCAATGGGATGAGGAAGATGCGCTATGGGTAAATGAAGGTGTTACCCTTGTGAATTATCAGATTGGCGATACGATCGATATTGTAAATATGAAGCGCTACCGCTCAGAAATGGCTGCCATCTATGAGACAATAGAGAAACGATTTAATGATGAGATGGAACGGTTGGAGAAAGAGTATCAGAATGCTGATGCAACGCCGGAGTATCCGTATCGGGAGGCTTCTTCTGATCTGTACGAGGAATTTTTTTTAGAGCGTCGCAGGCAGGAGAGCGAATGCTGGAACCGGTTGATCGAGGAGGGCGACTATCAGACCTATACGATTGAAGGGATCGTCAAAGAAGATATCAATCATGGTCCAAATATAGACGGTCTGCATGAAGCAGCCACTTTTCGGATCATTCTGCCGTTGGATCGCTATTATGCCTTGACCGGGACAGATGAGAGTATGAATACAGGCATACAGTTTCATTATGAGCGGCAATTCAAATATCTGCCTTTTGTAGATAAGGAAGAAATAGACAATATCTATAATAATCTGTTTGATGATCATTCATCGTCTGTGGATATATCAAACAAGATACATTTTCAGTATGCCCATCGGTCAGTCTCAACGTATTTGGTATCGATGCAAAGGCTGGCGGATATCCAGAGGCAGGTGTGCTATGCGGTAATGATCATTATGTTTATCTCCATCATGGCGATTCTGAATTTTATCAATACGACGATCAGTAACCTGTATCTGCGGCGAAGAGAATTTGCCCAGCTTCGTGTGATCGGGACTTCTAAGGAACGGTTGATGAAGATGGTGATATATGAAGGTCTCATCATGACGGTTATCTCAAGCGTATTGGGCGTTCTGTTCGGATGTGGGGCGGATGCGCTGCTCTATGGGATCATAAATCAGTTTATTGTAGCGTTAGGATTCAAAGCGACATGGAAATTTCATTTTCCATATGTCGCGGTCATCATCTCGATCCTAGCATCGGTTCTGCTGTTTTGCGGTTCGATTTATATACCGATGAAAAACATGAAGCAGGATATGGTAAGCGATTTAAAAACAGGCGGAGATTAAGGATAGGAACAGGAGGAAAACATGGATATTGTGACAATGGAGCATGTAACAAAAGTATATGGTGAAAACGATACAAGGGTCTGGGGGCTTCACGATGTCAGCCTGACCATTCAAAAAGGAGAGATCGTGTCGGTGGTGGGAGCCTCCGGTTCCGGTAAATCTACGTTGCTGCATGTGATGGGTGGAGTGGATGCGCCGACCAGCGGCAAAATCATCGTGGACGGCAAAGACATAACGAAGCTCAATGACGAGCAGATGGCGGTATTCCGCAGGAGAAAGATCGGGTTTGTGTTTCAGGCATACCATCTGATCCCGGTGTTATCCGTTGAGGAAAATATCACGATGCCGATCCTGCTGGATCATCGTAAGCCGGATAAAGAGTATATAGAGCAGATATTGGAAATGCTGGGTCTTCAGGACCGGAGAAAACATCTCCCCAATCAGCTATCCGGCGGGCAGCAGCAGCGGACGGCAATCGCAAGGGCGTTGGCAAACCGTCCGTCTTTGATCTTGGCAGATGAGCCGACCGGCGCTTTGGATTCAAAAAACGGAAAAGAAGTGATCACAATGCTGCAAAACTCCGTAAAGCAGCTAGACCAGACGCTGGTCTTGATCACACACAATATCGATCTGGCAAGAGAAGCGGACCGCATTATCCGGATTGCCGACGGTGAGCTTGTGGAAGAATAGGGGAGTGGTCGAGATGAAAAGAAAGAAAATAACAGTATGGTTTTTCTGTATCTGTCTGATCTGGACGACGTGCAGCCTCGGACAACATGCGGTATCTGCGGCGACGCCCCGTGTTATGGTCTGGGATTATGCCATTGAAGAGGGCGGTATTTATTCAGGACAGGATTTCACACTGAATCTCACATTAAAAAATACGTCGTCATCGGCGGTCCGGAATCTCAAACTGACACTTTCGACAGAGAACGGAGAATTTCTGCCGGTAGACGGAGCGGGAACCGCCTATGTGGATAAGATAAACGGGGACACGGAAATAGAGTTGCCATTTTCCATGACTGCCCTTGCAGATTTAGAGGAAAAATCGTATAAGCTCATCGTGAAAACGGAATATGAAAACAGTAACGGAACGGAATATACGGTAGAGGACAGCATATTTCTTCCGGTGTTTTTGGAACAGCGGTTATCGGTAACGGATGTGTTTATACCGGAAGAGTATCTGGAACTGGGGGACACGGTGGAAGTCAGCGCATCGGTCAATAATCTTGGAAGCGGCACGCTGCGCAATGTAACGGCAAAGGTCAGCGGGGATAACTTGGCGGAAGCGGAAAATTATGTAGGGAATATTGAATCCGGAACGAGCGGCATGGTCGATATTCTGACAAAGGCAACGGGCATATCGGTAGTCGGAGATAAAAATATACTGACGATCACATATGAAGATCGGGAAGGAAAGATACAGGAACAGGAGTTTTCAATTCTCGTCACGATAGAGGAACCTGTGTACACAGATCTGGAAAAAGTCAAGGAGCCGGCGGACGTCGGTGATATTTTGGGCAGAGTGGCATGGATCGCGCTGGGTATTTTGTGCCTGCTGGCTGTCATTTGGTATCTGATCCGAAGACGGAAACGGAAACAGAAGATTCTTGAGGAGTTTTAGCCTATGAAATGGATTTGGCATATGTGCATGGTCAATATCAGGCAGCGGGGAATACGGACGGGATTAACCGTGTTAGGTGTTGTCATAGGGGTTATGTCGATCGTTTCCCTGCTGGGCATCGGAATCGGATTAAGATCCGAACTGCTGGCTCTGACGGGCGCGGATGGCAATGTTACGGAAATCCGCATCTATGGGATCGTGGAAGGAAATCGAAAAGATAAGATGCTGACGGATAGGAGTTTGGCGGAATTAGAAGAATGGGAAGGCGTTTCGGCGGTATATCCGGTGTTGTCTGTGGATGTGATGCTGGAAAACGAGGGTTTCGTTGGATATGGGCAGATCATGGGCGTGCCACGGGAGTATCTCGCGACCATGAACGTAGTACATGAGACGGATCCGGAGGAACCGGACGGACGGCTGGAACTGCTGATGGGCAATCAGACGGGAGTGTTTTTCTTTCGGAATACGACCGGACAGAGTTACGAAGAGTTATATGAAGACGAGGAGATGGACTGGACCGGGAAACGGCTTGATGTGACGTTTGGATTTCAGCCTGACAGTCCGAAAGGAAAACTCTCAGTAACGAATATGCTCGATGATTCCTATGATATTTTTTGTGATATCGATACGTTCAAGCAATATCTGAAAAAGATCGCTGGCACAGATGCGGTTCCGGGGCAGCCGCTCAATGCCGACGGAAGCAGCTATCAGGAATGGATATATACCTCTGCCATCGTGAAAGCGGAAGATGTGGACGCAGTGGATGCGTTGGTAAAAAAACTGCAGGACGCAGGTTATCAGGCAGAAAGCAACAAAGAATTCGTAGATTACATCGAGCATGTAGTTCAGATCATCCAGATCGTATTAGGAGGGATCGGCATGATCGCTCTGATCGTCTCGGTCATCGGTATTGGCAATACCATGACGACTGCTGTCTACGAGCGGACACGGGAAATCGGTCTTTTAAAAGTCTTAGGCTGTGATCCGGAAGAGTTGCTTTTTCTCTTTTTATTAGAAGCCGGTATGCTGGGAGGCTTGGGCGGCATCATCGGGCTGGCATTGTCGTATGGGGTAGCGGAATTGCTCATGAATAAAATGGTAGTCGCATGGATGAAACTTCCGGCAGATACGACCTTGGCGGTCATACCGCTCTGGCTGGCGGCGGCATCAGTCTGCTTTGCCGTGCTTATGGGCGTGCTGGCAGGAATGATTCCGGCAAAATGGGCAACAAAATTAAAACCGATCGATGCCATACTGCGATAATGGAAAAGCAGGCAGCAGGAGAAGCCTAGCGGCGTCCGGTTTGATCACGCGGCATAGGGCAATACAAAAACAGAGCTGTCAGACGGTAGCAGCCGGAAAGAAAACGGGGAGCAGCAAAGAGATTTGTCTTTGCCACTCCCGTTTTTCATTGCGAAACATAAGAAAAAGTAGTATAGTTATATGGAGTATATGCTGGAATATACTTTAGGGGAATAAGACATCGATTTGGAGTGAAACTATGGAACAAGCAAGCATCGCATTGTTTCGCACCTGCAAACAGATTGCCCGTGAAATAGATGCGAACGGAATCCTGTTGGAAGGTGATTTCAGTGCAACGGAACAACTGAGAATGGATCTGCGTAATTTCTTCTGTTACCTCGCGATAGCGGACGGCGTCGTACATAAGGAAGAGATCGCGTATATTAATAAATTGCTGGAATACGAGTTTAACGAAGAGACGATTATCGACTGCATCCGGCGGCATAAAGTCAATGATAGGGATTTTTTGAATTATACACCGCTATCCCTGCACTATTTCTTAAAAGAGAATAATATTCCGAATGTGGTCTACCAGTCCAAATATTATGATATCAAGAGCCTGTATTATTACATGTATCAGGAACTGGGAAGAGATTTTATCGCCTGCAACCGCAGGGTGGATGATAAGGAAATCCGTAATCTGACGCGATATCTTTTGATGTTGGAAAGCCAGATCAACGCCTACAAACATTTCGGGGAAGAACGCGAAGTAGTGCCGGACAGCATCCCGTATCAGGTACGGGAGATCTCAAAGAACCAAGAGGATGAAGAGATCGCGTTTGTGGGAACGATTACGGAACCGGCGGCGGAAGGGTATGATCTGGAAAACCTTCTGATCGAAATGGACGGTCTGATCGGTCTGGAAAGCGTGAAAAAAGAGGTAAAGAACATTGTCAATCTGCTGCGGATCAATGAATTACGGAAAACCAACGGTCTGAAGCCGGCGCAGGTAGCCCGCCATTTTGTGTTTACCGGAAATCCCGGCACGGGTAAGACTACGGTTGCCCGCCTGCTGTCGAAAATCTATTGTGCATTGGGCGTCCTTTCCAAAGGACATTTGGTGGAAGTGGACCGTTCCGGTATGGTGGCGGGATATATGGGGCAGACCGCATTAAAAGTAAAACAGGTCGTGGAAAAAGCAAAAGGCGGTGTGTTGTTCATCGACGAAGCATATGCGCTCAGCAATCACGGACCGGAAGGAGATTTCGGACAGGAAGCCATTGACACGCTCAATAAGGCAATGGAAGATTACCGGGAGGATTTGATCGTCATTGTTGCCGGCTATCCGGATCTGATGAGCGCATTTATAGAAGCGAATCCGGGTTTAAAATCCCGCTTTAATAAGACGATTGATTTTCCGGACTATGATGCGGACAGTCTGTTTGCGATTTTCATGTCTATGTGTAAATCGCAGGATTATCATCTGAGTCCGAACGCCGAAGAACGTCTGCGGGAAGTCATACAGGAGATGTTGACACATAGGGACAAGAACTTCGGCAATGCCAGAGATATCCGTAATTTATTAAATCAGGTGATTGAACGGCAGGCAAACCGTCTGGTGAATGCCGCAGGAGTCGATAAAGAACAACTCTTAACGATAGAACCGGTAGATTTATAGAAGGCGTTCCCCATGGAAATACTTCCATGGAGAAAGAACAAAGAATAGGAGATACCATGAGTACGGAACAGAAACCAGCGGTTTCTTCCAAACCGGAAAAACCAAAAAAAGTATTATTGCAAAATCAGATCGAGCGGTATTTGCGGATCCCGTTTTTTCTTCTGATCCCATTAGTTATTTTTAATGGATTGATTTATATGGCAAATGTAGAGACAGGCGTATTTTTTTCCATAGGACTGATCGCTTATACGTTGATCGTTGTCTTTACCTATGTGCATAATAAACCGAATATCATGACGGCGCTGATCAGTTTTGCATTTGAGCAGGGGCAGGTACAGAAAGAATTGCTAAAAGATCTGGCGATTCCGTATGCCCTGATCGATCTGGACGGAAAAATACTATGGGCGAATCCGCTCTTTTACGGCATCATTGGAAGTGATAAACCGACAAAGAAGTCCGTTACGCAAATCTTTCCGGAGATCACGAAAGAATTATTTCCGCAGAAAAGCACACTGACGGAATTCGGGATGCGGTATCAGGAAGGATACTACCGTGTGGAACTACGCCGCGTGGTGATCAAAGACATTTTGCCGGAGGAAGTCGAATGGGAGAAAGAAGACGGCTTGATCGCCATGTATCTGTTTGACGAGACAGAGCTGCGCAGATATATTCAGGAAAACAAAGATCAAAAGCTGGTTTCCGGCTTGATCTATATCGATAATTATGAAGAAGCCATGGAAGCGGTCGAGGAAGTCCGCAGACCTCTTTTGACGGCACTGGTGGATCGAAAAGTGAATAAATACATGCAGAATATCGACGCCATCGTGAAGAAGCTGGAAAAGGATAAATTCTTGGTCGTATTCCAGCAAAAGTATCTGCAGCAGTTGCAAACGACAAAATTTGCTCTTTTGGATGAAGTGCGTTCCATTAATATCGGGAATGAGATCGCCGTGACCTTAAGTATTGGTCTGGGCGTCAATGCCCCGTCCTATACGCAGTCCTATGATGCCGCGCGCGTTGCGATCGATCTGGCACTGGGGCGCGGAGGCGATCAGGCGGTTGTCAAGGACGGAGAACAGATTTATTATTATGGCGGTAAGTCTCAGGGCGTGGAAAAGAATACCCGTGTGAAAGCGAGAGTAAAGGCACATGCTTTGCGTGAAGTGCTGGAAACAAAAGATCAGGTGATTATCATGGGACACCGGCTGCCGGATGCGGATGCGATCGGTGCGGCGATCGGTATCTACCGACTGGCAACAGCCATGAACCGTAAAGCGTATATCGTGATCAACGAAGTGACGGCTTCCATACGTCCTATCATGAATAATTTTCTCGGTAATAACTCTTATCCGGAAGATTTATTTATCGACAGTGAACGGGCGATGAATCAGACAGATCATAATACGGCGTTGATCGTGGTAGATGTCAATCGTCCGGGTTATACGGAATGCGAGGAGTTATTGACGATGACGAAATCCATTGTGGTGATCGACCATCATCGGACGATGAGCGATTCCATTCAGAATGCGATCTTATCCTACATTGAACCATATGCTTCATCGGCTTGTGAGATGGTGGCGGAAATCCTGCAATATGTCATTGATAAGCCAAAGTTACGTCCGATGGAAGCGGATGCCATGTATGCAGGTATTCTGGTAGATACGGACACGTTTGTTACCAAAACGGGTGTGCGTACATTTGAAGCCGCGTCCTATTTGAAACGAAGCGGTGCGGATGTGACCAGAGTGCGGAAAATGTTCCGTACGGATTTGGATGTTTATAAACAGAAAGTGGCGGGTGTACAGAATGCGGAAATGTTCTTAGATGATTATGTGATCGGTATTCTGCCGTCAGAAGGGATGGACAGCCCGACGGTTTTAGCGGCGCAGATCGCCAACGAACTGTTAGACATAGAAGATGTAAAGGCTTCTTTTATGCTGACGCAGATAAAAGATACCGTATATATCAGTGCAAGATCCATTGATGAGGTAAATGTTCAGGTGATCATGGAACGCATGGGCGGCGGCGGTCACGCAACAGTCGCCGGCGCACAGCTACAAGGGGTGACGTTAGAGGAAGGAAAACAGCAGTTGCAGGGCGTTTTAGAAAAAATGACAGTGGAAGGAGATATATAGCATGAATATCATTTTGTTACAGGATGTAAAATCGCTGGGAAAAAAGGGAGAAGTCGTCAAAGTCAATGACGGATATGCCCGGAACTACATTTTACCAAAGAAACTTGGCATAGAAGCCAACAGTAAAAATATGAATGACTTAAAACTGCAAAAAGCAAATGAGGAGAGGATCGCGGCGGAGCATTTAGCGGATGCAAAAGCGCTGGCAGAGGAATTAAAGGACAAGGAAGTCGTTCTGCATCTAAAGCAGGGAGAGGGCGGTAAAACTTTTGGTTCCATCTCTTCCAAGGAAATCGCCGAGGCAGCAAAAAAGCAGTTGGGATATGATATTGATAAGAAGAAGATACAGTTAAAAGAAAGTATTAAATCACTGGGCGTACATCAGGTGGCTATCAAGCTCCATGCAAAGGTGACGGCTCAGTTAAAGGTGACGGTTACGGAAGGAAAATAATGGAAGAAGCGATCATACGAAAGACACAACCGAATAGTATAGAATCCGAACAGGCGGTATTGGCTTCGATGCTGATGAACCGTGAAGCCGTGGTTCAGGTTGCGGATATGCTGACAAAAGAAGATTTCTATCAACCGCAATACGGTGCGATGTTTGAAGCAATGGCAGAGCTTTACCATGAAGGAACCGTGATCGATCTGATTACCCTGATGGAACGCCTGAAGGAAAAAGGCGTGCCGGAAAACGTATATAGTATCGAGACGATGCAGGAATTAATGAGCGTTGTGCCGACATCGGCAAACGCGAAAAAATATGCGGAGATCGTAAAGGACCGCGCCAATATGCGGCGGGTGATCCGGTTAGCGGAACATGCGGCAAATGATTGTTATACCCTGAAAGATTCCTCGGTCAATATTTTAAACGATATAGAAAATCAGGTATTGGAAATGACACAGGGCGGCAGTGTGAGAGACGATGTCGTTCCGATTCGGGAAGTAGTGGATAATGTATTGCGCAATATACGGGAAGCGGCTAAGCAGAAAGGCAATATCACGGGAGTGCCGACCGGCTTTTTCGATTTGGATGATATGCTGACCGGGTTACACGGTTCGGAATTGATTTTGGTTGCCGCTCGTCCGGCTATGGGTAAGACGGCGTTTGTCCTGAATATCGCGCAGCATGTCATACTGAAAACAGATACGCCGGTAGCGATTTTTAACTTTGAGATGAACAAGGAGCAGTTGGTACAGCGTATGCTCGCGATGGAATCACAGGTCAATTCCCAAAATATCCGAACCGGAAATCTTCAGGATGACCAGTGGCTTAAATTATATGAAAGTTCCAATATTCTCGGCAGTACCAAATTATTTATTGAGGATCAGTCCAGTGTGACGATCGGGGATATAAGAAATAAATGCAGGAAATTAAAGCAGCGTCATAATGTCGGTCTGATCATCATTGATTATTTACAGTTGATGAGCGGCAGCGGCAGAGCGGATTCCCGTCAGCAGGAAGTCTCGGAAATATCGCGTGGACTAAAGATACTGGCGAAAGAATTGGATGTGCCGATACTGGCATTGTCGCAGTTAAGCCGCGCTGTGGAAGCGCGGACGGATCATCGTCCGATGCTGTCGGATCTGCGGGAGTCCGGTTCGATCGAGCAGGATGCAGACGTGGTGATGTTCATATACCGCGAAGATAAATATCGGGATGATTTGCCGGAAGAAGATAAAAATAAGGCGGAAATCATTATAGCGAAGCAGAGAAACGGCGCGACCGGCACGATCACGCTCGGCTGGCAGGGGGAATATACCAAGTTTGTCAATCTCGAAAAGAGCAGACGTCCGTATTAAGACATACAGGTATCGGAAAGGACAACAAATTTTGTCGGAACGGATAGGATAATAGAATACGATAGAAATTGAGGACTAAATCCCTCCTAGTGTATCATGTAGATAGTAACGAATACAGGATATACGAGGGGGATTTTTTATGAGTGAAACAGTACATTTGATATCCGATACTTCCCACCAGTTAAATGTGGAGCCGCATGTGTTGCGCTATTGGGAGGAAGAATTAGAAATGAAAATCCGGCGAAACGCCATGGGACACCGTTATTATACGCCGGAAGATATTCGGGTGCTGCAGACGGTTCGCGAGATGAAAGAACAGGGCATACAGTTAAAGGCGATCAAACAGATCCTTCCGGAATTATACGCCAATCCGGATTTTAACTGGAAAGGTTTTCTGATGCGGACAGAGACGGAGACTACGGAACATGATGCGCATCCGGCAGATCAGGAGGCAGGAGAGACGGCAGGAAGTCCGAAAGTGGTAGAGATGGAAGCGGCAAGGGCAAATTACGGAAAGGGAAATTCGCTTGTCAAGGATACGCCGGCGGAGCAAGAGACGCTGACGGAACATACGGCATCCTCTCTGGCAACGCGGCAGCAGGCAGCGGTTGATCAGACCATGTCAGCCGAGCTAAAAATGGAACAGTTTCAGGAGATCATGACGAAAATCATCGGGCGGGCGTTAGAAGCCAATAATCGTTCCTTGACCGGGGCGATCAGCAACGAAGTGTCGGACAAGGTATCGGAACGTGTGATCAAACAGATGGATTATGTCATGCGGGAGAACGAAGAGCGGGAAGAGGAGCGGTTCCGCAAGTTGGACGAGGCGATCCGTATGCGGCAGAAAGCAAACGCGGAAGCGGCTGCCACGGCGGAAGAAGCCAAGAAAAAGAAGAAAAAGAAACTCTTCGGAAAGCGGAATAAAGTCAAACCCAGAGTGATCAGTTAGTCAAACTTGAAAAAATAATCATCCTGTGTTACCATAAAAGTTCAGTATGACAGTATTACATAGATAAGGGGAATATTCATATGAAAAATATGTTGAATTTTAAGGCACACAGCAAAGAAGAACTGATGGATATCCTGCATCTTGCGAAAGATATGAAGCAGAGTCCGGAAAAATATGCACAGGTATTAAAAGGAAAGAAGCTCTACACATTATTTGAAAAGACGTCCACCAGAACCTTTTTATCCTTTACCACAGGTATGACGGAACTGGGCGGAACTTATTATAACCAGTTATGGAAAGATTCGAACTTCGTATTGGGCGATCCGGTTTCCGAACTGCGGTATGTCGGTAGAAATGTCGATATCATCATGGCGCGGTTGATCAAGAATGAAACCGTGGAGCAATTTGGCGCCAATACGATCGTACCGTTTATCAACGGATGTGACAGCACCTATCATCCGTGCCAGATTTTAGCGGATGCACTTACGATCTTAGAGAAATTCGGCGACCTGAATGTGAAGCTGTTGTATATCGGCGCAAAGAATAATGTCTTTAACTCACTGGTTGAATTCTTTGCCAAGATGGAAACGGGTACGCTGTATGGATTGACGCCGTTGGTCAATCACACGGCGGTGGAAGCCGATTTTTATGAAAAAGCGAAAGCGACCGGCTATTATGTGGAATTAAACCCGACGATGACGATGGAAGAAGCAAAGACCTATGTGAAGGACATGGATATCCTGTATACCGATACATGGGTGGATATGGAGTTCTTCAATAATCCGGAATATGCCGAGCAGAAAGAGCAGACCTTGAACCGTATGATGCCGTACCAGATCAACCGTGAATTTGTAGAGGGAAGTCATGCGATCGTTCTGCATGATATGCCGATGCACGTGGGCTACGAGATCTCTCAGGAGATTGTCGATGCGAACCTTGAACATATCTTAGATCAGGCAGAAAATCGTCGTCATGCGGAAAAAGCGGTTATGGCGACCTTGTTAGGGCATGGAACCCTTTTATAAAGGGAGTTCGGTATGAGAACCATAATACCGCAGAGAGTTCAGGAAGAGGAAATCATACAAAATAAAAAAGAGGATATCCTGCGTCGGCTACGACGGAACGGATACCTCTTTTTTGATGCTCATATACATGGGTTACTCTTCAGAAATAGCTCCGGCAGGGCAAGAACCTGCACAGGAACCGCAACTGATGCAGGTAGCTGCATCAATGACAAATTGTCCGTCTCCTTCAGAAATAGCACCTACAGGACAAGAGCCTGCGCAAGCACCGCATGATAAACAAGCGTCAGAAATAACGAATGCCATAACGTTTATCCTCCTTGATTCTTTATCATTTACATCTAAATTTTAAGCTATTTTATAGATTATAGCAAGAAGAACTTTAAGGAAATTAATTCTTTTTATTTTCCGCCAGTTCACTTCTGCGTTTTTTGATACCGTCAATAATATGCTGCTTCGCTATGATCGCTTCATTACTGGTCAGGGCAGGAACCCCTTTCAGCGGATATTCGATGCCAAGTTTCTTATATTTTACCTCGCCCATCGTATGATACGGAAGAACATCTAATGCCTTGAGATTCGATAATCCGCCGATAAAATAACCAAGCCGGAATAATTCCTCTTCCTGATCCGTAATATTTGGTACGATCACATGGCGGATCCAAACCGGAACATTCTGCTCGTCTAAATATTTCGCAAAATCCAAGATATTATCGTTTGGTTGTTTCACCAGTTTTATATGCTCTGCCGGATCGATATGCTTGATATCCAACATAACCAAATCGGTAACCTTGCATAGACGGTCATATTTTTCCAAAAGCTCCGGTTCGTTGCGACGAAACATGATGCCGGATGTATCCAGACATGTATGGATGCCCTTCTCCTTTGCCTTTGTAAACAGTTCCAGAAGAAAATCGATCTGTACCAGCGGTTCACCGCCCGTCGCAGTCAGCCCTCCGCTATTCTGATAAAATTCCTTATTTTGGTTATAATAATCCAGAATTTCATCAGCCGTGTATTCCTCGCCGCCGTCCATGTCCCAAGTATCCGGGTTATGGCAGTAAGCACACCGCATCGGACATCCTTTAAAAAATACAACGAATCGGGTTCCCGGACCGTCTACCGTACCAAATGTTTCAATGGAATGTATATGTCCAATCATTGTATCTGCCTCCTGATTATAAAAGAAGCCGAGGACTGCCTCGGCTTCCTTATAGTTAAATAAAAATACTGGCTGAAGTTATCTTACATTGCCTGATGGAAGGTTCTTGAGATAACATCATTTTGCTGCTCCGGAGTCAGTTTAATGAAGTTTACTGCGTATCCGGATACACGAATTGTCAACTGTGGATAGTTTTCCGGGTGCTTCTGCGCATCCAATAACGTATCCTTGTTCAATACATTTACATTAAGGTGATATCCGCCTTTGGAAATGTATCCATCTAACATATTTACTAAGTTATCAACCTGTTGTGTAGCTGCCATAATAATTACCTCCTATATTATTGATATTATATTATTTTTGAAGCTCCTCATCCATGCCTTCCATTAAAGTAGGAACTTGGCAGGCGAGGTCGCCTTTTGCACAATCTGTGCAGCCTAAGGTTTCAATGCCCTTTTCCAAGGGACCGTCCGGGTCGTCTACGGACACATTTACGTGTCCGTGTCCGTTTCCCATCATATCGTCTAACATTGCTACAATGTCATCAACTGTACTTAATTTATCGCCCATCATAAACCTCCTTGGAATATCCTACGGACCATAAAACAGATACAATCACAACTATTTGCTCAGATCGATTTCAATGTCGCCTGCAAAAATCTGATCTTCCTTACCAAGTGCGCCCGGAATGATCGTAAAGGTATTGGAAATACCATCCTGTGCATCACGGAACGGAATCTTGGCTACTGAAGAAAGGGAAGCGACTGCACCATGCGTATCTCTCTGATGCAGCGGGTTAGCGCCCGGTGCAAACGGTGCGCCATGCTTTCTTCCGCAAGGCGTATCACCTGTATTCTTACCATAGGTTACATTAGAAGTAATCGTCAGGATGGACTGTGTCGGGATACCGTTTCTATATACATGGTGAGAACGGATCTTATCCATGAACTTCGTTACGATAGAAGTTGCGATAGAGTCCACACGGTCATCATTGTTACCATATTTCGGGAAGTCTCCCTCTGTTTCATAGCTTACGACGATACCGTTTTCATTCCGGATCGGTTTTACCTTTGCATACTTGATCGCAGATAAAGAATCGGCTACGATGGAAAGTCCTGCAACACCGGTCGCAAAGTATCTCTTTACGTCTCTGTCATGCAGAGCCATCTCGATACGTTCGTAAGCATATTTGTCGTGCATATAATGGATGATGTTCAAAGCGCTGACATATACACGAGCCAGCCAATCCATCATATCGTCGAACTTAGCCATTACATCATCATAGTCAAGGACATCGCCCTCAACCGGACGGTACTTCGGACCAACCTGTACGCCGGTACATTCGTCCACACCGCCGTTAATTGCATAAAGCAGACATTTTGCAAGGTTTGCTCTTGCTCCGAAGAACTGCATTTCCTTGCCGATTACCATTGAAGATACGCAGCAGGCAATACCGTAATCATCACCATGCAGCGGTCTCATTAAGTCATCATTCTCGTACTGGATAGAAGAAGACTTGATAGACATCTTTGCGCAGAACTGCTTCCAACCCATCGGAAGTCTGGTAGACCATAATACGGTCAGGTTCGGTTCCGGTGCGGTTCCTAAGTTGTTCAAAGTGTTCAGGTAACGGAAGCTCATCTTAGAAACCAAGGTACGTCCGTCAACGCCCATACCGCCTAAGGATTCGGTTACCCATACCGGATCGCCTGCGAAAATCTGATTGTATTCCGGTGTACGAGCGAATTTTACGCATCTTAACTTCATGACAAAGTGATCTACGAATTCCTGAATCTCTTCTTCCGTAAAGGTACCGTTCTTTAAGTCTCTCTCTGCATAGCAGTCTAAGAACGTAGCGGTACGTCCCAATGACATGGCAGCGCCGTTTTGTTCCTTAACAGCGCCTAAGTATCCGAAGTACGTAAACTGGATAGCTTCCTGTACATTGGATGCCGGCTTAGAAATATCAAAGCCGTAAGAAGCAGCCATCTTGGTCAGCTCCTGTAAAGCACGAATCTGCTCGGAGATCTCTTCTTTGCCGCGGATAACGTCATCGGTATACACATTACCGAAAGATTCCTTTTGCGCCTTCTTGTCTTCGATCAGGAAATCCGTACCGTAAAGAGCTACTCTTCTGTAGTCGCCGATGATACGTCCGCGTCCGTACGCATCCGGAAGACCGGTAATGATGTGGTTCGTCCGGCATCTTCTGATCTCGGCGTCATATACATCAAATACGCCTGCATTGTGTGTCTTTCTGTGCGTGGTAAAGAATTCCACGATCTCCGGATCAACCTGATATCCGTTATCCTCGCAAGCCTTCATAGCCATACGGATACCGCCGTATACGTTCATACCTCTCTTAAAAGGTGCGTCCGTCTGAAAACCAACGATCTTTTCTTTGCTCTTATCCAAGTATCCCGGACCATGTGAGGTTAAAGTAGAAACAACCTTGGTATCCATATCCAGAACACCGCCGGCTTCCCGTTCCTTCTTTGACAGATCCATTACCTGCGCCCATAAGTCTTTTGTTGCCTGCGTAGGTCCGGCAAGGAAAGAATCGTCTCCCTCATACGGGGTATAATTCTTTTGAATAAAATCTCTTACGTCAACGACTCTTTGCCATTCACCGCCTACAAATCCATTCCATTCAGAACCCATTTTGTAAAATCCTCCTTTAATATAATGTATGCAATAAAAGGGAAAAACCCTTTTGATTCTTATGTGATTATTATAAATGGATATTGTATACACGTCAATTCATTTAACGGAAAAACCGTGTACTTTTTTTAGTACATTGTTATAGAAAATTTCTTTAAAATGTGGATGCTATTGGCAATTTGCATGAAAAAGTCGAATTCATTTGTTGCAACATAGCTAAGGGTGTATTATAGTATAGAAGAATGAAGATACTATATACATTGTATAGAATGAAAATGTAAGAAAATGAAGAGTAGGAGGCTATGAATATTATGGCAAAAGTAACGAAGGATATGATCATTGCAGATATCATCGCATTGGACGCGGGAACTGCCGCGATCCTTATGGCAGCAGGCATGCACTGTATCGGATGCCCGGCATCGCAGGGAGAGCCATTAGAGGAGGCATGTATGGTGCATGGGATGGACGTGGATCAGGTGTTAGACCAGATCAACACATATTTAGCGGAAAAATCTTGAGATTTTTTCCGATTTGTGATATATTTTTTTATATAGTTATTGGTTTAGCAAGGAAGGGTAAGGAGGAGTTACAGAATGGGAGAAGGTCAATCAGATAACGGTTTTAATCTGGCAAAAGGCAGTACTTCGATTCTGAAGGGTGTCGATGCAAATGACATCGGAAGTACAGGAGTTCTGTATTCAAATCGGACTGGGGAAACCGGTGTGCTAAAGGGTAGTATTGCACCGAACGTTTACAATACGGAATACAACTATGAAAAAAGCAATACGACAAAAAGCGAGTCAAAAGTTGGGAAGGTGCTGATCGTTGCTTTGATTGCTATCTTTGTTATTATAGCAGTTGTCGCAGCATTAAGGTACTTTGGAGTATTTTAAGCATGATATAGCATTTCAAAAGCTGCTTCGTCTGGTATCAGGCGGAGCAGCTTTTTATTTCTGTGAGGCTTGATAAAACGGGGTATAAATGATACAATTACAAAATGGTATGAAGTATGTAGGACGAGCATAAGGAGGATACCTGATCATGAGTATTGATAGAAAATCGGTAAATGCGATCCGTGTATTATCAGCGGATGCCATTCAGAAAGCGAATTCCGGACATCCGGGACTGCCGCTCGGTTCGGCAGCGATGGCTTATGAATTATGGGCAAAGCATATGAAACATAATCCGGCGGATCCGAACTGGGTGAATCGCGACCGTTTTATCCTTTCGGGCGGACACGGCTCCGCATTGTTATATTCCCTGTTACATCTGTTCGGATACGGTCTGACAATGGACGACATGAAGCAGTTTCGCCAGATGGGTTCCCTGACGCCGGGGCATCCGGAATACCGGCATACGGTAGGCGTGGAAGCAACCACCGGTCCGCTGGGCGCCGGTATGGCGATGGCAGTCGGTATGGCAATGGCGGAAAACCATTTGGCGGCTACATTTAATCGAGAAGGTTTTCCGGTAGTGGACCATTATACATTTGTATTGGGCGGCGACGGCTGCATGATGGAAGGCATTTCTTATGAGGCATTTTCTCTGGCAGGTTCACTCGGGTTAGGGAAACTGATCGTACTCTATGATTCCAATAACATTTCCATCGAGGGCAGTACCGATATCGCATTCCGTGAGAACGTACAGCAGCGGTTTCAGGCATTTGGATTCCAGACGCTGTTGGTAGAAGACGGCAATGATCTGGAAGCGATCGGAAAAGCCATAGAAGAAGCCAAGGCGGATACAACACGTCCGACCATGATCGAAGTCAAGACAAAGATCGGCTTCGGTTGTCCGGCAAAAGAGGGCAAAGCGTCTGCGCACGGCGAGCCGCTGGGAGTGGAAAACGTAGCCGCTCTCAGAAAGAATCTGGGTTGGGAGATCGAGGAGAGTTTTACGATTCCGGAAGACGTATATGACAACTTCCGGTCGATCGCGGCGGCAAACGCGAAGGAAGAAGAAGCGTGGAACGCCATGTTTGCGGAATATCAGAAGGCTTATCCGGATCTGAAAGAATTATGGGATCAGTACTATGATGTCAACCGTGGAAAACTGCTATATGATTTAGAAGATTTCTGGAAAGTTCCGGATAAAGCGGAAGCGACCCGCAACCTTTCCGGCACGATCCTGAATGTCATAAAAAATGTATTGCCGAATGTATTTGGCGGCGCTGCGGATCTGGCGCCTTCGACAAAAACCTATATGAAAGACATGGGGGACTATGCCAAAGAGAACCCGACCGGTAAAAATGTCCACTTTGGTATCCGGGAAATTGCCATGGCGGCGATCGGCAACGGAATTGCGCTGCACGGCGGATTACGACCGTATGTGTCTACCTTCTTTGTGTTCAGTGACTATGTGAAACCGATGGCACGTCTGTCGTCGTTGATGGGATTGCCTCTCACATACGTTTTGACGCATGACAGTATCGGCGTCGGCGAAGATGGACCGACGCATGAACCGATCGAACAACTGGCTATGCTTCGTGCCATGCCAAATTTTACGGTATACCGTCCGGCAGATGCGACGGAGACGGCGGCGGCATGGTATTATGCAATGACATCGACCGATACGCCGACTGCATTGGTTCTGTCAAGACAGAACCTGCCTCAACTGGAAGGTTCCTGCAGAGATGCTTTGAAGGGTGGATATGTCATCGCGGATTCCGAGAAGGACACACCGGATGCGATCATCCTTGCGACCGGCTCCGAAGTTCAGCTCGGTATCGCAGCCAAAGAAGCGTTGGCAAAAGAGAACATCGATATCCGTGTCGTCAGCATGCCGTCTATGGATGTATTTGAACAGCAGTCGGAGGAATATAAGGCTCGGATTCTTCCAAAGAACGTAAGAGCCAGAGTGGCGGTCGAAGCACTTTCGGACTTTGGCTGGGGCAAATATGTCGGTTTGGACGGTGAAACGGTATCCATGAAAGGATTTGGAGCATCCGCTCCGGGCGGTATCCTGTTTGAACATTTCGGCATCACAACGGAAGCGGTTGTAAAGGCGGTAAAGAAAACGCTGGCGAATACAGCCGAATGATCGGACCTGTAAAGCACGAAGCGGAAGAAGGATTCCTGTGATCGATCGTATCGATCCTATAGAAATAGAATCAGTATAGAATGAAACAAAAATGGGGCTGCCGGTTTACATTTATATCGTAAACCGGCAGCCCGTTTTGTTACAAATAATGATGATTTAAATTATTGCACCCATGCTCCGCTGGCATTTACATAATAAGGACCAACATAGGTGTTGGATGCCATCGCGCCGCTTTCCTGTAAGTAGTACCAAGTACCGCCGTCATTGAGCCATCCGGTCACCATTGCGCCGTTTGCCTGCAGGTAGTACCATGTACCGCCTAACTGGATCCATCCGGTCGCCATCGCGCCGCTTTCCTGTAAGTAGTACCAAGTACCGCCGTCATTGAGCCATCCGGTCGCCATCGCGCCGTTTGCCTGCAGGTAGTACCATGTACCGTTCAAAAGGATCCATCCGGTTTCCATTGCACCGCTTTCATCCATGTAGTACCATGTAGAACCGTCTAATACCCATCCGGTTTCCATCGCACCGCTTTCATCCATGTAGTACCATGTAGGACCGTCTAATACCCATCCGGTCTCCATTGCACCGCTTTCATCCATGTAGTACCATGTAGAACCGTCTAATACCCATCCGGTCTCCATGTAACCGGTTTCATCAAAGTAGTACCAAGTGTCATTTACGGATTCCCAACCGCTGGTCTGGTAGCTTCCGTCATCATGACGATACCACCATCCGGTGCTGTCCTGAATCCATGTACCGTTTTCTTCCGGCGTTGTTGCTGCCGGAGTGCCGGTTGCCGGGATCACAGTGTCGGCAAGAGTGATTTCTGTCGTGCATGCAGCATCACTGAAATACTTACCGCAAACAGTACAAGACCAGTAAGCAATGTTACCGTCCGTAGTAGTGGTAGCAGCCTTTGCTTCTACTGCCGTTGCTTTATGACCTGCTGCGATTACCGTGCTTGCCAGAGTAATTTCCTTTGTACATGCAGCATCACTGAAATACTTATTACAAGCTGCACAGTGCCAGTAAGCAGAATTTCCGGCTTCCGTACAAGTAGCAGCCTTTGCTTCTACTGCCGTTGCTTTATGTCCGGCTGCCTTGATGATCGTCTTCTCTAAAGTTGTTTCCTTGGTACATGCTGCGTCTTCATAGTATTTCTCACAGCCATCGCAGTACCAATAAGCAGAATTTCCGGCTTCCGTACAGGTAGCAGCCTTTGCTTCCACTGCCTGTAAGTTCGTATGGTTTTCGGCATCAACAGCTATTTCAAAATAAGACAGTTCATGTTCTTCCGTACCAGCCTCATCCGCAAAGTACT
>CANQAP010000017.1 GCA_947589305.1 uncultured Lachnospiraceae bacterium | reverse complement strand
GAACTCTCCGAAATGAACGGCGTAGCAAGCGCAGTACTCGTGAGCTATAACGGGGAGTACATGGGATAAGGAGGGGTTTTATGGCAACACATAAACATATTGACGTAATTTGCATTGTGGTTATCGTGTTCACTCTGCTCCTGACGATCCTGTTTATGAACGGAAAAATACTCGGAATTCAGACAGTTACAAGTGAAACAAACAGCGATGCCATGTTCACGACAAACGATTTGAATGCCGATTGGGACATTTCAGACGCAACGAAGATCACCTTGTCGGACGAAGGCAGCACGATAAAGGGAAACGGCGCCTATGTGAATAACGGGAACGTGTATATCGTCTATGCGGGGGCATATGTGCTTTCAGGTACGCTTTCCGATGGGACGGTCATCATAGAAGCAGATAGCGACGATAAAATTTGGCTTTTGCTGGATAGTGCATCTATTCACTGTGAGGACAATGCCGCGATCCGTGTGGAACAGGCGGGCAAAGTATTCATGACTTTGCAGGACGGTACCGAGAATACACTGTCTTCCGGTGCCTCTTATGATGAGGAAGCGGTTTCTGCAGGCGTGGACGGAACGATCTACTCAAGAGACGATTTTACCATCAACGGAGCAGGTTCGCTTCAGGTGACGGCGGAATATCAGCACGGAATTGTATGCAACGATGATTTTGTTGTTACAGGCGGCACGCTCAATGTAACCGCCGTACAGGATGCGATCCATGCGAATGACAGTGTGCGGATAAAAGACGCCAATCTCACGCTTTCCGCAGGTAATGACGGGATTACGGTTTCCAATGACGAGGAGACATCGTTTCTTTATGTAGAATCGGGAAATATTACGATTCCATCCTGCTATGAAGGGCTGGAGGCGGTGCAGATCACTATTGCCGGTGGAATGCTGGACATTGCCGCTGCAGATGACGGACTCAACGCCAGCGGGTACGGCGGAAATTCTGTGATCAACATTACCGGCGGAGAGATTGTCGTTACGGTGGAAAACGGGCAGGACGCAGACGGGATTGATTCCAACAAGGATATCTATATCAGCGGCGGAATGCTGTTTGTCAGCGTCAGCGACAACGGCGGAAGCTGTGCGATTGACTACGGAAGCGAAAACGGCGGAAAATGTGAGATCAGCGGCGGAACGGTTCTTGCCTGTGGGAGCAGCGGCATGGCGGAAGGATTTGATTCGTCTTCCACACAGGGATTTTTGATGCAGACCATTTCGGCATCAGCCGGTACCACCGTAACGGTCAAAGGCGATGACGGAAACGAACTGCTTTCAGAGAAGGTTCCGTGCAGCTTTTCTTCCGTTCTTGTCAGCGCGCCGGAAATGAAGGTCGGGGATACCTGTAAGCTGATCGTCGGAGATACCGAAACAGAAATGATCATTGATAATTCTGCAAACGGCGGTGAATTTGGCGGTTTTGGTGGGAACGACGGGCATTTGACGGTGGTCAGTCTGCTGAGTGCCGCTGAGACAGAGGATCAAGACGGAAATGCGCCGGAAAACAACACTCCGCCCGACACACAAAACGGGGATGCGCCGACTGGTTTTCCCGGAAGCGGTGCAGCAGGCGGTATGCAGCCGCCTGAGATGCCAAACGGTGCGGGTGGAAACATGGCACCATCCGATCTGCCGCAAAACGGAGCAGGGGGAGATATCCCATCCGACCTACCGCAAAACGGAGTAGAGGGCGATATCCCATCTGATCTGCCGCAGGAAAATATGCCGGATTTTTCGCAAAATGGAGATAGCAACAACGGAGTTCAACCGGAAAATACAGAAACGTCCATTTCATCGGAACAGCTCCTCCTGTTGGGGATTTCATCGGTTGTTCTGCTATGCGGATGTATGATCGCACTCCTCTACAAACGAAGAGGCTGAGGAACAGAATGTATGGATTGAAACGGCGGCGGAAATGACTTCCCGCCGCCGTTTTTTTTGTTTTTTATTTTTTCTTTGACTCTTTTGATCTGCTGTCTTTTGTATCCTTTGCATCTCCCGCGGAAGTGTTCTCGGCAGGCGGCGCGATCTGATCGATGATTTTTTCAACAAGCTGGGTTTTCAGGTAAATATCGTAACTCAATAATGCAACAAAGGTAAAATCCTGAAGATAGGACATGCTTTCATCCATCGGGGTATCCGGATGGTCTTTTTGCAACTGATCGTGGACGATCTCATAGGATTTAAAGAGTCCTTCTTTATTTAACTGATATTGCTGTTGCGCAAGCTCTACAACCGTACTATAGATGCCGGTCAGATTCACGGAATCCGTATCGGCGGCATGGAAATACTTTTCGATCATTGGATTCAACAGTTTTTGTATATCGCCGATCGATAAAAAGTTTTTCAGATAGTAGGTATAGATGAGCAATATAATATGTTCTTTGGAATATTTCTTTTTTTCCGGCGGCGGAAGCAGATGATTTTTGGTGTAATTATTGATCATGGTCTTGGTTAAGATCTTATCTTCCGGCACACGCTTGTTGTTACTGAGATGCTGATCCATAAATGTCGTCACCTGATCCATATATAGTTCGATGGCAGGTATATCTGACGGCTCAATGTAATCCATCTGAATGGCATCCCGTATTTCTTTTTTGATTTCCTCAAAGGAAGTTCCGTTCATATATATTACCTCATCTGCATCATGGATGATGCGTTCATATGCAATAACCACATTATATAGTATTTAAAACTATAAGTAAAGGAGAAGTTATCGTTTGACATGGATTTGACTAAAAATTTTTTGGGCGACCTCGGATTTGTTCATGGTATACAAATGGATCCCGTCGATTTGTTCCCGGATCAATCCGTCAATCTGCCGCAGCGCATATTCAATGCCTGCCTCATACATAGCATCCGGATCGTCGCCGTACTTGGCAAGCAGATTACTTAATGCCGTCGGAACCGAAGAACCGGATAACTGCACGCTGGTACCGATCTGTTTCGCCGAAGTGATCGGCATAATGCCGGCTGTGATCGGCGTATGGATCCCGCATGCACGGGCTTTTTCCCGGAATCGCAAAAATTTGTCGTTATCAAAAAACATTTGTGTGATAAAGAAATTCACGCCGGTATCCGCCTTTTTTTTCAGATAAAACAGATCTTCGTCTACATCAGCAGACTCCGGATGCTTTTCCGGATAGCAGGCAGCCGCGATACAGATATCGGAATCGGTCGCCTCCCGAATGACCGGTATCATATCGCTGGCATGACGGAAGCAGCGGTTTTGAAAATCCCGGTCCGTCATATCCTTTGGCTGATCTCCGCGCAATGCCAATACGTTATGGACGCCTTTTGCATCCAGCTCCTGTACGATCTGACGTAAATATGCTTCGTCCATAGCCACGGAGGTCAGATGGGCAAGGGCTTCGATTTCACAGATATTCTGAATGTAGGCGGCAATCGTTGCGGTTTTTTTGCTGGTTCCACCGCCGGCGCCATAGGTCACACTGATGAAATCCAAATGAAAGCTTTGAAGTTCATCCAAAGTCTTAAAAATAGAATAAATATCATCGTTTCGCTTCGGCGGAAACACCTCGCAGGATAACACGGTCCTGTCGGATTGGAAGATATCTTTGATCATAATGTGGTCTCCTTTATGGGTAATGAAATGAAAGTGGTATGTAAGAAAACAAAAGGCACAGCCACTGGCTGTGCCTATCGCTTGTTTATAATCGTACGTCTATATTTTGTCCTAAGTTCGGTGTGACGGAAGCTTCCATCATCTTGATCAGTGAATCGCCGGTGGTTTCCATCATATCAAGAGACTTTGACATCATAGCAATGCCCCACTTGGTATTTAATTGGTCTGTTGCCATAGCTATCGATAATCCCGGAATATCCATAACAATCCCTCCTAACTTCTTTCATATTGTAACAAATCAGAAATAAAAAAGCAAGACTCTATCCGCATGATTTCATAAAGAATTCTTAATTTTTGCAAATTACGACAATGATGGGTTGACTTATGATAACAGGCTTGCTATAATTGGTTCAAACATTTGTAATAACTTTGTAATATTTAACTTGTTTTCCGGTTCATTGGGAGGAGCGTATACATCATGATACCGAAGATATTTAGAAATACTGTACTGATCGCAGCAGGGGCTGCTATGGTTGTTTCATGTAACGTCAATACGAAAGCGGCAGAGTCTTATAAGCCGACTTCGGTTGCAGGCATTGACGCCGCGATTGACGAATATGTAGCGAGTATGTCAGATACAACGGAAACCGTTGCGGCGGATACATCGACAGAGTCGCCGGACATTCCGACAGAAGCTCTGCAGACCGAACCGGAAGCTGTGGCGCCGGAGTCTACGGCAAGATATCCGCAGTTTGAAAATCGCTTGATGGCGAATGTGACGGATTATATGAATATACGGGCGGAAGCGGATGAGAACTCCGAAGCAGTCGGAAAACTGCCGCAAGGTGCGGTAGCGGATGTCTTGGAACAGGGAGAGACATGGACAAAGATCCAGTCCGGTACGGTGACCGGTTATGTAAAGAATGAATTTGTTTTGTTTGGTGATGATGCCGGCGATTATGCGGAAGAGCATTGTGATAAGATCGCGACGGTCAATACGACGACGTTAAAAGTCCGGGAGGAAGCCAGCGTAGATAGTACGTGCCTGACGATGATACCGGAAGGGGAAAGCTACGAAGTGCTGGAAACTACGGATGGTTGGACGAAAGTCTTGATCGCGGATGATTTTTCCGGTTATGTATCCAATGAATTTATTGATATTGAGTTTGATTTAGGAACCGCGATCTCCAAAGAAGAGGAAGAAGCGGAACGGGCAAGACAGGAAGCGCAGGCTCAACAGGCTCAGGCACAGGCTGCACAGCAGAGCAGCCAGCAGCAGGCACAGGTTCCTGCCGTAGATACCGGTACGGTCAGCGGAACCAGACAGGATGTGGTGAATTACGCATTACAGTTTGTCGGCAATCCATATGTCTATGGAGGAACCAGTTTGACAAACGGTACGGACTGCTCCGGATTTACCATGAGTGTCTTTGCGCATTTTGGTTATTCCCTGAATCGTTCCTCCAGAGATCAGATTTACAACGGAACGAACATTGGTATTTATGAAGTACAGCCGGGTGATTTGTTGTTCTATAACAATGGAGGAAGTACGATCCAGCATGTTGCCCTTTACATCGGTAATAATCAGATCGTACATGCCAGTACGGAAAAGACGGGTATTATCGTATCGAACGCATATTATCAGACACCGTGCGGAGCGACAAGAATTTTACCATAAGATTTCAGAATATATGTTTTAACAGTACCGCATCCATGAGTGAGGATTCATGGATGCGGTACTGTTTTATTTATAAACAAATTATAAAATTTTTTATTTCATTTCATTTCCATATTAAACAATTATACCTTTTGTGCTATTATAATATCAGAAAAATTTATAAAAAAATGTTCAAAGCAACGTAATATACATAGAATGTAAGGTAGAAGTGGAGGTATGTCACGGATGAAGATTAATTATAAAAAGTTTCTTGCAATTATATTATGTTTTGCTATCATAGGCACCTACTTAGGTTCGGACATGTCGCAGGTAAATGCGCTGGAAGGTTCTATCGATGACAACAGTCTTCATTTCTTGGTACGACATTGGCATGATGATGACCTGCATTTAAATAGCGGAAATGGAAATTTGGTACAGGGATATATTGTCTCGACAGGCAGCGGATATGAACTTTTGGATCAGTCCGGAGCTGCCATGACTGCAACGCAACAGCAGGATTATCATCTTTCATTTAATGCGGCGACCGGTACGGTCACGATCGGATTGGATGCCGCCAAGGGCGAGGATGGCGAAGAACTCGAACGCTTTGTCGGCTTTACAACGTCCGCAGGGCATTCTGCAGTTACAAAATATCCGGCTGGTAATTTATCAACCATACGGATCCAATATCAGGAAGGTGTACATGAAGCAAAAGCGCATATATTTTATAAAGCGACTCCGATCACAACCGGTAAGGAGTTCGGAACCCAGTTTTTGGAACGGGATACACAGATTGAAAACGGCATCAAGTACTACAATACTTCCGCAGGTCTGCATACGGATAAAACCGCAACCGCATTGACGGATGATAACAGAACGTTTCAGCTTACTTTAGAGTCATGGTTTGCCGGCGATAATGTAGCGGATGTCGGCATGATCTTGGATGCTTCCGGCAGTATGGCGTTTACGTCGGAATCGGATAATGTTCATCCAGTGACCTTGTCAGAGTCACAGTTGCAGCAGTTGGTGTCTGAAGGCGTGGAGGAGAATCAGCCCTTGACTGCAGAACAGATCAATCGGATCCTGAATCAAAACTATACGGATGACAATAAGATGACTTATACCGGTTATCGGTATTTTGTCTATGATTTTCGGGAAAATACGCAGGAAAATGTACCGCTTGCATACTGGAACGGTCAGTATCGCAGCCTATATAAGGAGACGGAGATTCCGGCACAGGAGAGTCTGTTGGGATATTATCCGTTTGACGGTAACTTATTAAATGAATGTACCGGTAAAAGCGCGACAATGATTGAACAAGCGAAAGACCATAGCGATACCTTTTCGGCAGATTATCCGGCAAGCGGTAATGCGTCCTTTACCAGTTCCAATAAAAAAGGCGGCAGCCATGCTTTGAGTCTCAAAAATACATCGGCAAATGGCGCTGTGTTGCTGGACGTGGCTCCCACACCGGATGCGAGTGGCAACTATGCCTTTACGATCTCCTTTGCGATCCGGAAACTGGATACAGGACTTTCTAGCAGTAGTATAACATCCATAGAACCGATCATGGATATCGGATCGGTCGGTACTGCTATGACGGATGCTACATATTATCAGATGTACCGTGCCTCCGGCGGTTCCAAAAACCGGCTGAAAATGGATGATACGATCGGCGCCGCTCAGAATACTTCGGGTAATATCAATAGTGTATTTAATGATAGCAGCGATCCATGGCATGTTCTGACTTATGTTGTGGATGGCACGACGTTGACGGCTTATTTGGATGGCGTGTCGCAGCCGACTTCTACACTCAATTCCCTGCCAACCGGAGATATCGGTGTGGTTCTGGCAGGATTGTTAGACGGACAGAATCTGGAATATGATATTGTATTGGATGAGCTATATCTCTATAACAGTGCATTAGGGAGTGCGGATGTAAAGACACTGTATCAGACCATTCATGAGAGTGCAGGTCAACCGGAGAAAACATATATGGCAGTCAACGACGACGGCGAGACGCTGGGATTAATCAATGAAAAAGCCGTATTTTCTGATACTGCTAAGGCAGAGGGTTGGTATTATGTGAATTCAGGAAGCGGCTGGGATAATTATATCAATCTGGGTACGGAAAAAGACTTCCGCGGCGTGATCAAGCCGGAATCGGGATCATACACGTTTCACTATCAGGATAGCAGTACCGTTACCTTTGATGATTTAGATGAAGATTACTACCCGTCGATTTTTTACTATAAGAGGGAAGGAGGAAACCCTGTCTTATACTGTGCGTTTATGTATGGAGAATCGGCGAAAGAAACAAGTCAGTATGAAGCGTCTCCGGTGTATGAAAAATCGGATATCGGACGTGTAAAAGTGGATAGCTTGCAGGCAGCATTGGGTGTGTTTGTCTCTGAGCTGAATGAGGCGACCGTACACAACCGCGTGTCGGCGGTTCGTTTTAGTACACAGGACGGGAAGGATCATCCGGAAGAATTGGTTTTGCTGGACTGGACAAAAGATCCTTTGGAGAGTAGTGATATCCTCGGTCTGAATCGTGGAACTTCCTCGACCGACTGCCAGATGTCTGTTCCGAGTGTCGAAAACGAAACGGATAAAAATGGTTCCGGAATTTTGCAATATAATTACGGGTTGACCGGCGGTACATATACATGGACTGGTTTACAGGCATACCTGCAGCAATTAGATACCCGTATCGATAGAAGTGATGACAATCATCAGGATCAGGAAAAATTCGTAGTGATTTTTACAGACGGTAAGGACAGTAATTATTTCGGAACAAAAGCCGCCGATCTTGAACAAAAATATAAGGCTATCGAACTGGCAAACGAGTTAAAAAGCAAAGGATACAGTATTTTTTGTGTCATGTTGACCGGAGGTTCTTTGGATGCAGATGCGGCAGATGAAGCGGAAGAATTTTTGGGATATTTATCAGGTACGGAACAGGCGTCGATTTCAACATCGGCGGATACCGTTACAAAAACACCGGAGGACGGATATGTCTTTCGGGCGGAAACCGCGGAAGAATTGATCAATCAGTTCCTTGTGATCGTGGATTCAATCCGGTATTCACTGAATGATTACACGGTGCAGGACTATGTGGATCCGCGATTTGATCTGGTAGATGCTTATGGAAACGTGATTTATCTGCGGGATAACGGAGAGATTTTCGCACCGGAAGAATTTATTACAAAGAAAGTGGAAGAAACGGATTATCAGACGGCAAATTTGTCAGCGAGCGATTCCTATCAGGTGACGGTATCCTTGCGCGAGGATTATGATGAAACGGCGCAGAAAGCGCAGCTCTACTATGATAGCACAAATCATCTGTACTATCTACGTTGGCTGAAAGCAGAGATTCCGGGCTGCAGCATCGGAGCGTCGGAGTTGTCTGTGTGGGCGACCCAGATCACGGTTCGGGCAAAGGATGATTTTCTAGGTGGAAATGCCGTACTGACAAACGGAAACGCCGAAAATATGAATATGGTATACGCAGAGGCTGAGGAAAGAGACGAAGATGCACGTTCGTCCGGCACGAGCGATATGTATAATAAAAAGCAGAATATGGATGCTGATGATTATCCGTCCAAGGGATTTCCGCGTACGGTCGTCAATGTGGGTGTGGCGCCGTTGAGCATTCCGGATGAAGAGCAGACCATATGGTTGGGGGAAACTCTGGAACCGGATGCCGTCATAGAACAACTGGGCGAGCAGGCGGAACCGTCGGCGTATTGGGATTATTTGAAGCGATATGCAGACTATCAGCAGATGCACGGTCACGCGCAGACGGTGGAAGAATTTTTGGAGAGGTTACTGGCAGGGGATCAGGTAGAATTGCCGTATTCCTATTTGCCGTTAGACGGAGAACCTACACAGACCGGTATGAGCCTGCATGAAGGGGATACACTGGGTACACTGACGTACCGGTTGGAAAAAGTGTCAACGAATTCCCAGCCGCTTCCCGCATCGGGCGGTACCATCTACTACACGGAGCCTTGGACCTATCGCCTGACAGTCAGCTATGCGCCGTCGTCCGTGCGGGCAAGGATTTCCCAAAATGCGGACCTGATCACGGAAACAAAATTTCAGGATCCAAAAGATCCGGTTGGTGACGCGCAGACAACGAAAACCGCTTCCGGCAATCATACGACAGAGCTGGTAAAGGGTGATCTGCGTTTGGATCTGCATATTTCGAAAGATGACTATGATTTTTTGAAAGAACATTCAGATATCCGGACGATCAATTATCATGCGGATATATTACGTTCTTACGGTGCGGTCAGTTCCATGAAAGTCGGCACTATGACCGTAAGTATCGATTTGGATGCAGATGATTCCGGTTTGCAGTGGCGGGATGGTTATACGGATTTCCCTGCCACGATCGTATGGACTTCCGCATTCCGTTCACAGGGCTGGGGTGATTATTTGCCGATCGGAACTTATACGGTAGAATCAACGAGTCCGGAAGCTCCAAGCTGGCTGCATTTTAAACCGCTGCAAGTGATGCCGATCACAGATGACAATGCTTCGCTGTTCCGTTCCGGCGTGATACGGGCAGGCGAGACCGCATCCGGACTGGCGGCGCCGAATATCGGTACGGTTCCGAACGGTTTTTATTTTGGAACACAACCGGCCACAGTGGGAACAGCGACCAGATTAGCGCATCGGTTGGGATGGATGCGAATAGAGATCGATCATGATTCCGTTACCCCGGCATCCTTGACGCCAAGACTGGAAAAACAGATTATCGGCGATCAGCCGGGAGAGAAAAAGACGTTTACATTTACGATTACGGCAGATGCAGCGAATCCGGCGGACGGAGCAAGCGTAGACCGCGGCGAGACGATGAATGTAGAGATTACCGGTGAGGATATTGTGGCGGCAACCGATGATATCACCTTTACAAAAGCAGGAACCTATCGCTTTACGATCAGTGAAGACGCGGTGACGCATGACGGTTATACGAAAGATGACAATCCGTGGATCCTGACGGTGGAAGTCGAAGATCAAACGTTCTATATGGATATTGTAAAAGTAACATATCAGCAGCAAAATACGCTGACGAAAGCTCCGTGGGCGACGTTTACGAACACGTATACCGTAAAACCTGCCGACTATGCGCCACAGGTCAGCAAAACAGTCGAAAATATCAATCCGCTGATAACGGACTCAGAGGAACGGGAATTTACTTTTATCCTGCGGGCGAATGATGATAACCGAAAGGGCGGCTGCAGCTTGGATTCAGGTGACGAGACTACCGCTACGGCAACTCTGACGGATCTGGCAGGCGGAGCCGTGACACCGTTTGGCAATCTGACCTTTACAAAAGCAGGTACTTATACATTTGAAATCATGGAACAGAATACCGGTATCGCCGGTTATACCTATGATGGTGAAGTATGGATGCTGACAGTAGTGGTAACGGATGTAGATTCGCAGTTGACAGCCAATGCCGAATATGTCAATACCAAAGCAGAGATCAAGACACAGGCGGAATTTACCAACAAATATGCAGTCGATCAGGTGGGATTTTCGCCAATGATCCGAAAGCAGATCGCGGGAGATGTGCCGACGGTACAGCAGACGTTCACCTTTATGCTCGCCGCAGACAATTCTGAAGCGGAGACGGTACTGCCGGCGCCAAAATATGTAGACAGAACAGGTATCGGTACGGCAGCATTCGAAGAAATGACATTTACGCAGGTCGGCACATATCGTTTCTTGATTCAGGAAGTGCCGGAAAGTGTAAATGGCTATGCCTACGACTCCTCGGTATGGATGTTGGAGATTCAGGTAACGGAAGATGGCGGGGCGTTGAAGCAAACCGCCGTGTACGCTAAGACGACCGGAGAAACGGGAGACGGTGTGGCAGTCTTTACGAATACATACCGTACGGAACCGACTGTATATCAGCCGAAAGTTGTGAAAACGGTTGTAGGAGATGCTCCGATCGATGAAGAATTTGTTTTTGATATAGAAGAAATGAACGGAAATCCGGTAGACGGAGCGAAACTGCCGGAAACAGGAACGGTTACCATAGAAGGAAGCGGAGAAAGTTTCTTTGATGCGATACAGTTCTTTCAGGCAGGTACGTATCGCTATCGGATACAGGAACGTCCGGGAACGGCGGCTGGTTATACCTATGATGATAGTGTGTATATCTTGACGGTTACGGTACAGGATGTAGACGCCGCCCTACAGGTCACGGATGCCGGCTATATGAAAGTAGGCGGGGATGCCGTCGGGGAATGCGCGGATTTTGAAAATATCTATCGACCGAAAGCAGCATCGTATGCGCCGCAGGTCGAAAAGAAGATCGGCGGCGACAGCAGGACGACGGAAGAAACATTCGCATTCCGGATACAAAGTCAAAGTGAAAATCCGGAAGGTGTGATCATGCCGATTTATACAACTGCTTTAGTGACAGGCGAAGGCGTGACAACTTTTGAAGACCTGATCTTTACCAAGGCAGGCACCTATGTATTCCATATTCAGGAGCGGGATGATGCGGCTGTCGGATACGTCTATGACAACAGTTTATGGACGCTGACGGTGACTGTAACGGATGTAGATGCCGTTTTGCAAATCGATTCTGTGACCTATGCAAAGCAGGATACGCAGGTGACGAGCGATACACAGGCATTGTTTGAAAACGAGTATAAAAAACCGACGGAACCGCCAACGACAGAAGACACTCCTTCCGGCAGCGGAGAAGCGACCGGTCAGCATACGGATTCCGGTTCTGCGGATGGAAATGCAACAAATATGCAGCGGACCGACACACCGTTTACCGGAGATCATGCAAATGTGGTTTTGTGGGCAATATGGGCAATCGTGTCTGGGGCTACCGCATTTGTCTGTTTCCATTCGGGCAAACGAAACGGACGCTGAAGTTATGCCTTGTCTGTCTATAGGAAACGGAAATCTGAATTGTCGAAAAAATAGACGGCTTTCTAAAAAATACAGATCTTGTCAAAATAGATGAATTTCACAATTTTATTTGTAGTCAAACCAAAATTTCTATTGGTTTGACGCGAATAAAATTGTGGATAACTTAGTTGTCCACAAGGTCGAGCATGATAAAAGGGCTTGAAAACTATGGTTATTCACAAAGTTATACACGTTATCCACAAAAAACTTGAAAAAAGTAAAAAGAAATTAACAAAACATTTGTTTTGTGAGAAGTCATGAAAAATGCCCAAAATAGAAAAAAACAGTTTGGTATGAAAGTGCAGAAAGAAGATATGAATCCTTGATATTGTACGAAAATTCAGAAAACATATCCGAATCTTCCGTATACGCGATGTAAAAGTGATTGAAAATCTATGGATTTATGATATAATGAATACATGCAGGAATGTGTGTATGTCATGAACCCATGTGGAGGACATGGATCAACACATCGGCAAGTCATAATGACAGATAAAGGAGTGGGCAATATGAACTATATAATCAGTGGGAAGAATATTGAGGTTACAGAAGGCTTGAAAGCGGCGATTCACGATAAGCTGGGTAAGTTGGACAAGTTTTTTACAGATGAAACAGAAGTACAGGTGACATTTTCCGTGGAGAAGGAACGACAAAAGATAGAGGTTACCATTCCGGTCAAAGGCAGTGTGATTCGCGCGGAACAGGTAAGCGATGATATGTATGTATCGATCGATCTGGTGGAAGAAGTCATTGAGCGTCAGATCAACCGGTATAAGAAGAAGCTGGTAGACCAACAGCAAAATGCGGCGTTTTTCCAAAAAGAATTTATAGATGATGACGATATGGACGATGAGGAGATCAAGATTATCCGTAGTAAGCGGTTTGCAGTCAAGCCGATGGATGCGGAGGAAGCATGTATCCAGATGGAGCTGCTTGGTCATAATTTCTTTGTATTCCGCAATGCAGATACGGATGAGGTGAATGTAGTATATAAAAGAAAAGGGAATACTTACGGATTGATCGAACCGGAATATTAAGAATCCAACAAACAGTTTCTTTATCAAAGACATTCCTATGATAAAGAAACTGTTTTTTTGTCTTATGCTCGGTCAAGCGGGAAGGAAACCTTATCGTTCAGAAGATATCAGCAGATGATGGAGAGACGAGAATGTGTCACGGACACATTCTTTTTACTTGCGTGTCCGAATCAATAATGATACAATGTAACAGATTGTATAATGCTATTATTGTCAGTAGATAAGGAAATATAATAGGAGTTGTAAAAATGAGTATTGTAGAAAAGATATTTGGCACCCATAGCGAAAAAGAACTCAAACGGATCTATCCGGTCGTAGATCGGATTGAGGCTTTAGACGATGCGATGCAGGCGCTTAGTGATGAGGAACTAAAGCATAAAACCGAGGAGTTCAAAGAACGATTGGCAAAGGGTGAAACACTGGACGATATTCTGGTGGAAGCATTTGCGGTGGTTCGGGAAGCGGCTTCGCGTGTTTTAAATATGAAGCATTACCGTGTCCAGTTGATCGGCGGTATCGTGCTGCATCAGGGAAGAATCGCAGAAATGAGAACCGGTGAAGGAAAAACCTTGGTATCTACATTGCCGGCTTATCTGAATGCTTTGGAAGGCAAAGGTGTTCATATCGTAACGGTCAATGACTATTTGGCTAAGCGTGATGCGGAATGGATGGGAAAGGTTCATGAATTTTTAGGTTTAAAGGTCGGTGTGATCTTAAACGGCTCGACAAATGACGAACGGAGAGAAGCATATCAGTGTGATATCACATATATTACAAATAATGAACTGGGATTTGATTACCTGCGGGATAATATGGTGATCTATAAGGAACAGTTAGTACAGCGGGATCTACATTATGCCATTGTGGATGAGGTGGACTCTGTTTTGATCGATGAAGCCAGAACCCCGCTGATCATTTCCGGTCAGAGCGGGAAATCAACAGATTTATATCGTATGTGCGATTATCTGGCACGGCGGATGAAGCGGGGATCTTCAGACGGTGAACTTTCCAAAATGGACGCTATGATGGGGACCGGCATTGAAGAAGACGGAGATTTTCTTGTCAATGAAAAGGATAAAAATGTCATGCTGACCGCGCAGGGCGTGAAAGAAGTGGAAAAATTCTTCCATATTGAAAACCTAGCGGATGCAGAAAATCTGGATATTCAGCATAATATGATCTTAGCCTTAAAAGCGCACAATCTGATGTTTCGGGATAAGAACTATGTCGTAAAGGACGACGAAGTGTTGATCGTCGATGAGTTTACCGGACGTATCATGCCGGGACGCCGCTATTCCGATGGTTTGCATCAGGCGATCGAGGCGAAAGAGAATGTAAAGGTAAAGCGTGAGAGTAAGACATTAGCGACGATCACCTTCCAGAACTTCTTTAATAAATATACAAAGAAAGCGGGAATGACGGGTACGGCGCAGACGGAAGAAGCCGAGTTCCGGGAAATCTATGGAATGGATGTTATCGTAATACCGACAAATCTGCCGATTCGGCGTGTGGATCATGATGATGCCATGTTCCGTACAAAGCGGGAGAAATTAAATGCGGTCGTACAGTCTGTCATGGATTCCTATGAGAAGGGGCAGCCGGTCTTGGTCGGTACGGTCAGCATCGAGGGATCTGAAGAATTGAGCCATATGCTTGCCAAAAAAGGGATTCCGCATAAGGTTTTAAATGCAAAGTTTCATGAGATGGAAGCGGAGATCATTGCGGATGCCGGTCAGAAAAAAGCGGTTACTATCGCAACGAACATGGCTGGTCGTGGAACGGATATCAAACTTGGCGAGGGCGTTTTAGAATTGGGCGGATTAAAGATTATCGGTACGGAGCGACATGAGTCCAGAAGAATTGACAATCAGCTTCGCGGACGTGCCGGACGACAGGGCGATGTCGGAGAGTCCAAATTCTATCTGTCTATGGAAGACGATCTGATGCGGCTGTTCGGTTCCGAGCGTATCATTACGATGATGGATCAGCTTCAGGTGCCGGAGGGTGAAGAAATTCAGCATAAAATGCTTTCTAAAGCCGTAGAGCGGGCGCAAAAGAAGATTGAAAATAATCATTTTGGAGCCCGTAAGAATCTGATGGAATACGATCAGGTCAACAACGAACAGCGCGAAATCATCTATGCAGAGCGCCGCCGTGTACTGGATGGCGAGAATATGCGGGATGTCGTGTATAATATGATGATGGATACGGTAGAGGCTTGCGTAGACCGCACGATTCTTGCCGACGCGCCGGCAAGCGAATGGGATATCAAAGGGTTAAATGAGGTCTTATTGCCGATCGTGCCGTTACCGCCGGTCGAATTGACGGAGGAAGAACTGCGCAGCGGAAACGCCGACGCTTTAAAACAACGACTGAAGGAAGCGACGACGAAACTCTATGAAGCAAAGGAAAGCGAATTCCAGCAGGAAGAACAGGTACGGGAATTAGAGCGTGTGATCCTCTTGAAAGTGATCGACCGTAAGTGGATGGATCACATTGACGATATGGCGCAGCTGCGTCAGGGAATCGGACTTCAGGCATATGGGCAGAAGGATCCGGTCATTGAATATAAATATGCCGGATACGACATGTTCCAAGAAATGACGAATGCCATTAAAGAAGATACGACACGCCTGTTGTTACATGTGCGTGTGGAACAGAAGATCGAGCGTGAACAGGTCGCAAAGGCGACCGGTACAAATAAAGACGACAGCGCCACGAAAGCGCCGGTCCGCAGAAAAGAAGCAAAGGTCGGAAGAAACGATCCTTGCCCGTGCGGTTCCGGACTCAAATACAAGATGTGCCACGGACGCGGAAAATAAGATCCGGATGGATCAAAAATAGAAATAAAGTAGGTGAGAGTAGTGATAGAATTGGATCAGTTCCGATTACAATGGAAAGAATACCGCATACCACTAACGGAAGTAAGGGATTCACTTTGACATCCCTTATTTAAAGGATGAAATCGAAAAATATGATCATCAGATGCAGGAAGCAGGCTTTTGGGATGATGTAGATCGATCACAGGAAATCATGAAAACCGTTAAGAATCTGAAATCGACGGTGGAAGCATTTGAAGCGTTGGAAACCGAATATGAAGACATTGAGACCATGATGGAGATGGCGGAAGAAGAAAATGATCCGGAGCTGGTGACAGAAGTGGAAGACATGCTGACACAGTTCGGGCAGGATTTTGAGAATCTGCGTATCCGGACATTACTTTCCGGTGAATTCGACCATGAAAATGCCGTTGTCTCCCTGCATGCGGGAACCGGCGGAACCGAAGCCTGCGACTGGGTCAGTATGTTGTATCGTATGTATACCCGTTGGGCGGAAAAGAAGAACTTTCAGATTGAAGTCTTGGACTATCTCGACGGAGAAGAAGCCGGGATCAAATCCGTGACGTTTCAGGTCAACGGAGAAAATGCGTACGGCTATCTGAAAGCGGAACGCGGCGTGCATCGTTTGGTGCGGATTTCCCCGTTTAATGCGGCAGGCAAACGACAGACTTCCTTTGCGTCCTGTGACGTAATGCCGGATATCGAGGAAGATCTGGAAGTGGAGATCAATGAAGATGACCTGCGGATCGACACCTATCGTTCCAGCGGCGCCGGCGGACAGCATATCAATAAGACCTCATCGGCAGTGCGGATTACGCATTTACCGACAGGCATCGTGGTGCAGTGTCAGAATGAACGTTCGCAGCATAGCAACAAGGATCGGGCGATGAAGATGCTGAAAGCCAAGCTATATATGATCAAACAACAGGAAAACTTGGAGAGAATATCGGATATCCGCGGCGAGATTTTAGAGAATACATGGGGCAGTCAGATTCGTTCCTATGTGTTACAGCCGTATACGTTGGTCAAGGATCATCGTACAAACGCGGAATCCGGAAATGTAACGGCTGTTTTGGATGGCAGTTTGGATCTATTTATCAATGCGTATCTGAAATGGTCGAATGTAAATCGGGATAGGAGTGGAGAGAATGAGTGAAGAAAGACATGTGATATTTCGGCTGGGTAACGAAAACTATAGTATGAATATCGAATATGTGAAAGCAATCGAACAACAGTATTCGATTATTCGGGTGCCGGATGCTCCGGAGCATGTCAAAGGACTGATTAACCTGCGCGGTGAAGTGATACCGGTTTACAGCCTGCGTTCCCGTTTTCACATGGAGGAGCTGGAACGGGGAGAAGATACCCAGCTTTTGATCGCGGGAACCGGTGTGATACAGTTGGCATTTGAAGTGGATGCGGTAGTCGGTATCGAGACGGTCGAGGAGGAACAAAAACGGGAGACACCGATTGTGATTCGGGGAGATGCTACGAATTATATCGGCGGCATTCTCAATGTCAACGGACAGATCGTAGTGGAGATTTCGATTGAAAATATCATGTCAGAAAGCGAATGGAATGACATCGAGAAATTAATAAATGAAAATCAATAAAGGAGAGACAGAAGATGGTAAATATTGCGGTACTGGGATATGGTACAGTCGGTTCCGGCGTCGTTGAAGTCATTCGGACGAATCAGGCGATCATCAATAAACATGCCGGTGATGAGGTTCATATTAAATATGTATTGGATCTGCGGGAATTTGAGGGAGATCCGATTCAGGAGATCTTAGTGCATAATTTTGACGTGATCTTACAGGATGAAGACGTCAAAGTCGTGGTCGAAGTAATGGGCGGAGAAGAACCTGCCCACCGTTTTGTAAAACAGGCTTTGGAAGCCGGGAAAAGCGTATGTACCTCGAATAAAGAAATGGTCGCAAAGTATGGAGCGGAACTGATTCAGGTAGCGAAAGAACATAAAGTCAATTTTCTGTATGAAGCCAGTGTAGGCGGAGGCATTCCGATTATCCGCCCGCTGATCAGTTCGCTGACATGCGATGACATCACGGAAGTGACCGGCATTTTAAACGGAACGACCAATTATATCCTGACGAAGATGAGGGATGAGGGTTCTGCGTTTGAAGAAGTGCTTAAGGAAGCACAGGAAAAGGGATATGCGGAGCGGAATCCGGAAGCGGACATCGAAGGCTATGATGCGTGCCGGAAGATTGCCATCCTAACGTCTTTGGTATGCGGCAGACAGGTGGATTATGAGGATGTGCATACCGAGGGCATCTCACAGATAACAAAAACGGATTTTCTTTATGCAAAGGCTTTGAAAGGCTCTATAAAATTACTGGGAACTTACCGGCGGATCGAAGATAAAGTGTATGTGATGGTGGCACCGTTCATTATTAGTGAGCAGCACCCGCTGTATCATGTAAACGATGTCTTCAATGCGATCTTTGTACACGGCAATATGCTGGACGACGCGATGTTTTACGGCAGGGGAGCCGGTAAGCTGCCGACTGCCAGTGCCGTGGTATCGGATGTGGTAGATGAAGTCAAGCATATGGGTAAGAATATCATGCAGATATGGGAAACCGGCAAATTGGAATTAGGGAATTTTGACGAGTGGAAGCATAAGTTTTTGGTTCGGATCCACTCGGAGGATATTGATGATGTCAATATGGATGATGTAAAGAAAGCGTTTGGCGATGTTCTTTATATGAAAGCGGACGGCGTGAAAAATGAAACTGCCTTTGTGACAAAACCGATGGAGGAGGGTGCTTTTCGAGAGGCGGTCAAGCAGTTCCCGGGAGTTCTCAGCACCATTCGCGTAGGATTTTAAATCAGGGCAGACGGTCAGTGCATGGATGACAGAAGACGGAGGAAAAGCAGATGAAATATGTTGTGGTATTAGGTGATGGAATGGCGGATGATCCGATCGAGGAAATCGGCGGCATGACACCTTTGGAATATGCTAAGACGCCGACATTAGACGCACTTTCTAAAGTATCGGAGATCGGACTGGTGCATACGATTCCGGACGGCATGAGTCCGGGAAGCGATACCGCGAATTTATCCGTGATCGGATATGATCCGAAGAAATATTATTCCGGACGTTCTCCATTAGAAGCGTTGAGTATCGGTGTGGATATGAAGCCGACCGATATTTCATTCCGTTGTAATATCGTGACGTTGTCGGAAGCGGAAGACACTTACGAGGAACGCACGATTTTAGATCACAGTTCCGGTGAGATCTCAACAAAGGATGCGGCAGTGCTGTTACAGGCGGTTAAAGAGGAACTCGAACCGCTCTATCAGGCATATAAATTTTATGTCGGAACCAGTTACCGGCATTTAACCATCTGGGATAATGGAAAGGTGCTTCCCCTGACGCCGCCGCATGATATCTTGGGTAAAGTGATCGGAAGTTATCTTCCGGAAGATGCTGTGCTGCGGGATATGATGAAACGAAGTTATGATATCCTGTGCCGCCATCCGATCAATGTAGAACGGAAAGCCAAGGGATTGAATCCGGCAAATTCGTTGTGGTTTTGGGGAGCCGGCACAAGACCGTCCTTATCATCGTTTGAGGAAAAGAACCATAAGAAAGGGGTTATGATCTCGGCAGTGGATCTCTTAAAAGGCATAGCGGTCGGCGCAGGTCTGACCAATCTCTCGGTAGAAGGCGCCACCGGCGGTTTGGAGACGAACTACGAGGGCAAGGCGGAGGCGGCAGTCAAAGCACTGTTAGAGGACGGCTATGATTTTGCCTATATCCATGTGGAAGCACCGGACGAAATGGGGCATCAGGGCAGTTTGGAGCGAAAAGTCAAAGCAATCGAATATTTGGACAGCCGCCTGATCCGTATTTTGGTCGAGGCGTTTCAGAAAAGTAACGAAGATATCCGGCTGCTGGTTCTGCCGGATCATCCGACTCCGATCGCAAAGCGGACACATGTGAGCGATCCGGTTCCGTATCTGCTGTATGACAGCAGCGCGCCGCTAGACAGCCGTTACCGATATAATGAGCGGGAAGCGAAAGAAAGCGGAATCTATCTGTCGGAAGGTCCGAAGCTGATGGAACGGTTGTTTTCAAAATAATTTTCTAGGAGGAAATCATGTTAGTAGTAAAGAAATTCGGTGGTACATCTGTAGCCAATAAAGAACGGATTTTCAATGTGGCAAACCGATGTATCGAGGACTACAAAAAAGGCAACGATGTCGTCGTAGTGTTGTCTGCTATGGGAAAATATACAGATGAACTGATCGAAAAGGCGAAGGAGATTCATCCGAATCCGCCAAAGCGGGAGATGGATATGCTGTTCACGATCGGAGAACAGATGTCCGTTGCCTTAATGTCGATGGCTATGAATGCGTTGGGCGTACCGTCGGTATCGTTGAATGCGTTTCAGGTCGGCATGCACACGACCAGCGTATATGGCAATGCGAGATTAAAACGTATTGACAGTGAACGGATCCGGAATGAACTGGAGCAGAGAAAGATCGTTATTGTGACCGGTTTTCAGGGCGTAGATAAATATGATAATTATACGACGCTGGGACGTGGCGGTTCCGATACGACGGCTGTGGCATTGGCTGCCGCATTAAATGCGGACTCCTGTGAGATTTTCACAGATGTGGACGGCGTCTTTACGGCAGATCCACGCAAGGTGCCGACAGCTCGAAAACTGAATGTCATCTCTTATGATGAAATGCTGGAACTGGCAACCTTGGGAGCGGGCGTATTACATAACCGTTCCGTAGAATTGGCAAAAAAATATGGCGTATGTCTCGTCGTGCGTTCGAGTTTAAATACTTCAGAAGGAACCGTAGTGAAGGAGGTAAGAAACATGGAAAAGATGCTGGTAAGCGGTGTGGCGGCAGATAAAGATACAACAAGAATCTCATTGATCGGATTAAAGGATGAACCGGGCGTTGCATTCCGTCTGTTCAATCATTTGGCAAGACATAATATTAATGTCGATATGATCTTACAGTCAGTCGGTCGGGAAGGAACGAAAGATATCACCTTCACGACAAACGAAGATAACGCACAGGAAGCAGTGGAGATCGTAGAAAGACATTTCCACGAATATGAAAAGATCGATGTAGAAAAGGATGTCGTAAAGGTATCGATCGTGGGAGCCGGTATGCAGTCCAATCCGGGCGTGGCGGCAAAAATGTTTGAATGCTTATATGATGAAGGGATTAATATCAAGATGATCTCTACGTCTGAAATCCGTGTCAGCGTGTTGATTGATGAAAAGTATGCGGAAAAGGCAATGAATGCGATCCACGAGAAGTTCTCATTAGGAGATGCGTAGATCCGGGCTGATTCAGAAAGTTATTCCGAATGAAATGGGAAGGTGCAGTGTAGAAGACTGCACCTTCCGTTTTATTTGTCCGGCATGAGCGGATTTTCACGGATAAAAGCCCCGAGTGCATGTAGGCAGTGACAAAGCACATAGGTAAACGGCAAGGAAGTCCGCCGTGAAAGAGGATCATACAAAATAACATTAAAAATTTAATGTTTATCATTAAAAATATATTGACAAACATATATCACTGGATTATTATAACATTACCCGGGAGAATCAATACTATATGGACAAGGCAAATGGAGGTAATTATGAGAGAAGAAACAAATAAAATCGAAAAAATTAAAAAAGTCAGTCATGTAGCAATGATTTTTACGAGAATCAGTAAGATTCTAGGTATTGTGTCATTGATAATCGCACTGGTTTGCGGAATGAGCTGTATAGTGATTTCCCTTCAGGTGGATGACGAAATCAATCAAATGATTGAACAGCATATGGACGATTCAGGTTTTTATACGGAACCGATCATGAGTATAGAGATCTTTGGTATCGAAATGGATTTGACGGAAATGGGAATAATGGATACCGAAAACATGGAATGGGGAATGTTGATGGGAATATATTGTTTATTTATCGCCATTCCTGTATTTCTTCTGGTGATCACGCTGCATTTTGTCGAAAAGGTGTTTCATGAAATCTGGTATAGTGATTCCCCATTTCGCCCGCAGCTTCTGAAAAATCTGATCGCACCTTTTGTTCTGCTTACGGTAATGACGGCATCCAACAGTCTGTTTTTTGGGGCGGTGGTAGGTATTTCATTCTGGTGCGTTTATTGTATATTGGATTATGGCTGCGAACTGCAAAAAATGTCTGACGAAACACTATAGATACATCAGGAGAAAGCGAGGCGTAACTATGGCTATTATATTAAGACTCGATAGAATGATGGCGGATAGAAAAATATCATTAAATGAATTGGCAGAAAAGGTAGGTATTACAAATGTAAATCTTTCGAATATTAAGACAGGAAAAGTCAGCGCTATTCGATTTTCTACCCTAAATGCCATTTGTGATGTATTGGATTGTCAGCCGGGCGACCTGCTGGAATTCAAAAAAGATGATATAGAACCAAAAGATACAAATAGTTAAAAACAAAAGTAGTTTACTGTTTTCAAACTGGTAATGGGTTGGCGGTACATGGTACTACATAAACTCTGACGGAGCATGGATATAGTGATAGTAAAAAATTACAAAAAAATAACCATTTGGAGTATATCCGGATGGTTATTTTTTATGGATCTGAAAACGCAGTGCATTGAAAAGGCTTGCATCAAGGCATTTTTTAAGTTGGCAAAGATTAAAATATTATTAAAATCGTTTGTAATTCTTGAAAAAAATATACAACAACGATATAATATAAATGTTCATAAGGTTTGTTGCTTTTGCTAAAAAAAGTATAACATTTTTAACTCGACAATCTATCGGGAAGGGGGATTTGATTTACGGAAACAGAGCAACATCCAATTATATGAAAGGAGAGCTTAAACCATGAAAAAATGGCTAAAAAAGGCAATACCATTTATAATGTCAGCATCTGTCTTAGCGGGTATGATCACTTTGGTTAACGTATTTGCTACAATAGAGTTTCAGAAAGGTGAGACACAGTGTCCAACTTGCGAAAGTGCCGACAACATTGATGTAGTTTCTGAAAAACAAATTGATTGTTTTCATAAAGTAAAAGATGATCAAACAGTCTATTACTGTAGTGGATGTGATAAGTATTTTTACGCAGGAGAAGATGCTTTAGAAGAAATTACGCAGAAATTTGATGATCCTACATATTTTGAAGAAAATGTTCAGCATACCAATTTGGTAAAAAAGGAGGCACAAGCGGCTACCTGTGCTGCGACGGGAATGAACGAGTACTGGTATTGTGACGGCTGTGGCAAATATTATGCTTCTCAGGAGAATGGAAACAATAATACGGATCCAAAGGACGACACGGAATCATTTAAAACAACAACAGATCCGACCAAGCATACCAATCTAGTAGAAACTTCGGCTTCAGCAGCTACCTGTACTGCGAAGGGGACAAAAGGATATTGGTATTGTAACGGCTGTGGCAAATATTACGCTTCGCAGGAGAACGGAAATAATAATACGGATCCAAAGGACGACGCGACATCATTTGAAACAGCAATCGATTTTACAAACCATACGAATTTGAGCAAGACGGAGGCTCAAGCGGCTACCTGTGCTGCGACGGGAATGAACGAGTACTGGCATTGTAGCGGCTGTGGTAAATATTACGATACGGAAGAACATGGAAACAGTAATACGGATCCAAAGGAAAACACAGAGTCTTTTGTAGAGGAGAAAAATCCTAAAAATCATACGAGCCTTACGAAAACAGACGCAGTAGCCGGAACCTGTACGGAACCGGGAGTAAGTGAGTACTGGCATTGTAGTGGTTGTGACAAATATTATGCTTCGCAGGAGAATGGAAACAATAATACGGATCCAAAGGACGACACGACATCGTTTAAAACAACAACAGATCCGACCAAGCATACCAATCTAGTAGAAACTTCGGCTTCAGCAGCTACCTGTACTGCGAAGGGGACAAAAGGATATTGGTATTGTAACGGCTGTGGCAAATATTACGCTTCGCAGGAGAACGGAAATAATAATACGGATCCAAAGGACGACGCGACATCATTTGAAACAGCAATCGATTTTACAAACCATACGAATTTGAGCAAGACGGAGGCTCAAGCGGCTACCTGTGCTGCGACGGGAATGAACGAGTATTGGCATTGTAGCGGCTGTGGCAAATACTATGCTTCGCAGGAGAACGGAGAGAGTAATACGGATCCAAAGGACGACACGACATCGTTTGAAACAACAACGGATCCGACCAAGCATACGAACCTTACGAAGACAGAAGCAGCAACCGGAACCTGTGCTGCACCGGGAATGAACGAATACTGGTATTGTGACGGCTGTGGCAAATATTATGCTTCGCAGGAGAACGGAGAGAGTAATACGGATCCAAAGGACGACACGACATCATTTGAAACAACAACGGATCCGACCAAGCATACGAACCTACAGAAGGTAGAAGCAGTAGCCGGAACCTGTACGAAAAAAGGAGTCAGTGAGTACTGGTATTGTGACGGCTGTGGCAAATATTATGCTTCGCAGGAGAACGGAGAGAGTAATACGGATCCAAAGGACGACACGACATCATTTGAAACAACAACGGATCCGACCAAGCATACGAACCTACAGAAGGTAGAAGCAGTAGCCGGAACCTGTACGAAAAAAGGAGTCAGTGAGTACTGGTATTGTGACGGCTGTGGAAAATACTATGCTTCGCAGGAGAATGGAAATAATAATACGGATCCAAAGGACGACACGACATCGTTTGAAACAACAACGGATCCGACCAAGCATACGAATCTACAGAAGGTAGAAGCAGTAGCCGGAACCTGTACGGAAAAAGGAGTAAGTGAGTACTGGTATTGTGACGGTTGTGGCAAATACTATGCTTCGCAGGAGAACGGAAACAATAATACGGATCCAAAGGATGACACGACATCGTTTGAAACAACAACGGATCCGACCAAACATACGAATCTACAGAAGGTAGAAGCAGTAGCCGGAACCTGTACTACGCCGGGAATGAGCGAGTACTACTACTGTGACGGCTGTGGAAAATATTACGATACGGAAGAGCATGGAAACAGTAATACGGATCCAAAGGATGACACAACATCGTTTGAAACAACAACGGATCCAACCAATCATACAAATCTGACGAAAACAGAAGCGGTAGCTCCTACCTGTACCGAAGCAGGGAATATTGCTTACTGGTATTGCAGTGGTTGTAAGAAATATTTTACAGATGCTGCAGGTACAAAGGAAACAACGTTAGATGCAACCGTGGTCAAGGCGGCAGGACATACGATCACTGCAGTGGAAGCAAAAGCTGCTACCTGTACCGAAGACGGTAATACTGCATACTGGTATTGTACGGTTTGTAAAAAGTATTTCAGTGATGCGGCATGCACGACAGAGATCACGCTGGCAAGCACGGTGATCACAGCAGGACATACGATTACCGCAATCGAAGCAAAAGCTGCTACAGCCACTGAAGACGGCAACATTGCATACTGGCATTGTACAGTCTGCGATAAGTATTTCAGTGATGCGGCCTGTACGGTAGAGATTACATTGGCGGATACCGTGATTCCGGCAACAGGCAGTCCGGAAGTAAACGGTGAATGGGTACAGGACGACAATGGATGGTGGTTTTCACATGAGGATGGAAGCTATCAGACAAGCGGCTGGGAATCCGTAAATGGCACATGGTATTATTTCAACGAGAGCGGTTATATGGAGACCGGCTGGGTGAAAGACGGCGAGACATGGTACTATATGCAGGAAAGCGGAGCTATGGAGACCGGCTGGGTGAAAGACGGCGAGACATGGTACTACATGGCGGAAAGCGGAGCTATGGAGACCGGCTGGGTACAAGACGGTGAGACATGGTACTACATGCAGGAAAGCGGAGCTATGGAGACCGGCTGGGTACAAGACGGCGAGACATGGTACTACATGCAGGAGAGCGGAGCTATGGAGACCGGCTGGGTGAAAGACGGCGAGACATGGTACTATATGGCGGAAAGTGGAGCTATGGAGACCGGCTGGGTGAAAGACGGCGAGACATGGTACTACATGCAGGAGAGCGGAGCTATGGAGACCGGCTGGAAGCTTGTTAACGGCACATGGTACTACCTGCAGGCAAACGGAGCGATGGCAACCGGCTGGCTCAATGACGGTGGCACATGGTATTATCTGCAGGAAAGCGGAGCGATGGCAACCGGCTGGCAGCTTATTAACGAGACATGGTACTACCTGCAGGCAAACGGAGCGATGGCAACCGGCTGGCTCAATGACGGTGGCACATGGTATTATCTGCA
>CANQAP010000016.1 GCA_947589305.1 uncultured Lachnospiraceae bacterium | reverse complement strand
TGTCCGTCTGCTGAAATTCTCTCTGAATTTTCAGGGTTGTCTTATTATTCTGTTATCATGGTCCGGATGTCTGACGGAGGCTTTTTTACCGCGTCAGCAATGACAATAATATCACTCTGCACATCTATTGTCAACAACTTTTTCAGAAAAACTTCAAGATTTTGATGCCTTTTTCTCTGAATCTCTTTTTCTTCACTATATGTGCATTTTTTATGACAAAAAAAGCACTTTTGTCACATTCGTGACAATATCCATCAACCAGTTGTGTTCATATAAAAAATTCAAAACCGGATTCCCAGTGATTTCAGCAAATGCCTGTGTTCCCCATCCAGTATTTGCAAATAAAGAAAGGAAAAGAAACAGACTCCATATGACCGCCAGCGCCTGTATCACGCCCAGCGCAATACCACCGGTTTTATCAATCCCATGAAGAATCGGAATGTCTGTTAGTATGTTAGTCGTATAGAGTAAAATAAGAAGCCCCACCGTGATTGCGATCTGAATGATGAGATATGCCAGACAGTTCGTGGCTATACAGCTCAGATACTGTGCAAGGTATTCGTAGAATCCCTGTACATGAAACGCATCATATATGTCTGTATTGTTATTGTTGATCACCGCCAGCTTGAACGTTTCCGGAAAAGGCAGCGAGTCAATCATCTGCATCTGTTCTTGTTTTGTGCTTTGTTCCTGTGTGATATCCAGTTCCAACCGTTCGATCACGGCAGACTCTATCGTTTCATCGATCTTGGTATACTGTCTCAATGCCCGGCTGACATACGGAGTCGCATAAGACGATAGGATCATCGCGACTACCATGGCTCCCACGATCAGGACGGACCGAAACAATCCCCTTACATAGGATCTCCAAATACAAAGCACCGCTATCAATATCACTATGATTCCTAATATATTCATGATCGTTTCCTCTCGTCCGGCATATGTCCTGCCATTTTCCGTATCTTTGCAGCGCTGCTTATAATAAGGAAACATGTGCAATCTCTATTGTATGTCCTCGGTTTTTTCTTCCGTATAACGCAGCTTTATCATCTCTGTGGCGTCATCATATACCACAATATACTTTTGCAGGGTACCCGTCGGCAGCACCTGCTTCACTTCTTTTGGGAAACAATATGAAAACCGCAGATTCCCTTGAAAATCATATATCCTGCATTCGGAACCGCCCAGTAAAATGATTTCCTGTTCCGTTGCAAAAATCTTATCATATGTAAAATTAAATGCCTTGATAAACTTCTCGCGACCGTTCGTATCAAATACCCGCAGTCTATACTGCGCCTCTTCCTCTCCTTCTGACACCCCCGCATCTGCCGGCATCCGTTCCACCACTCCGACATATTTACTATTATAGAAGATACTCAATATCTCATTTTCAAAATCGGATAGGGAACTCTTTTCACTGGGTTTTTCTTTCATGCTGTAAAACCGGAACTGGTTATCTCCGAATGCGCAGATGGTATCATTATTTAAGAACTCAATCTTAGGCACTATGGTATCGCCTAAATTATTGAAACCGCCTACCAATCGGTCTTTTTCATTTTGTCCCACATCTCCGAAATTATATGCTGCGATCGTATTCTGTATGGAAATCCCTTCGATCGTCAAGTAGCTGGTCACTAATTTGGTCCCGTCATTGGATAATGCAACGTCCAGCGGATATCCACTGTCTGCAATCGTGATCCGCATTTCAGCTATATTGTTTCCAAATTTATCATAAACTTCAATGAAATTCGCGTCCTCATCCTCTAGTACAACCACAAATACGCCCTGTGACGCCACATCTACATCGCATATCGTATACGGCGTCTCCAGCGAATAAATTTTCCCACCGGTATCAAACAGATAGACATCATTGCCGTTCAAATCCGCAACCGCTATGTATTCGCCGGAAACCACAGCCGTCGGCTGTTTCATTTTATAGCTTTCCACCCATTGAACGGAACCATCCTTATTTAAATAACTGATGCCTTCCTGACTGTATTTGATCAAACTGTTATTGTAAGCCGCATATTCCATTTGCGTCGAGTCCGAACTCTCTGTCGAGGAAAGCACTTCAAAGTCGTTATAATACTTGGCACGGCGTAAAAAGCTATACGCGACCGCTCCTCCGATCAGGAGGATCACCACGATCCAGATAAAGCCGGCATGACTTTTTTTCCTGACAGGTTCTTCTTCCTGTGCGGTAAATTCCAATATCTTTTTTGGCTGCTGCCGGTTATCGGCAGAAATCTGTCCGTTTTTTTTCTCTTTTGCCATTTCAGAACCTTCTTTATAAAAATACCACGCACATAACCATCCTTCCGGGGATTCTTCCTGCCGCAGGCAGCAACCAAGCTCCGGAAGGATGTTTTGTCGCTTATGCGTTCATTTTATCATATTTTCCTGAAAGGGACTACTCTTATTTTTACGGAATGCTTGGAATTATGATTTCCTGACCTGCATAGATTTCATCACCGTTTTCCAATTCGTTTGCTTCCATGATATCATCTACATAGAGAATGGAATGATACATAGAGAAGCTGATCGAAGAAAGCGTATCTCCATCCTGAACCGTATAATACCGAGGAACATTTTCAGCCACTGCCGGTTCAGTTTCCGTTGATTCCGTCGTATCCTGCATCTGCGTACCGGAATCACTTGCCGTGTCCTCTGAACTGTTTTGCGTTGTTGTGTCTTCCGCCTTGGTCGTATCGTTTTCCGCTGCCGTTGTCCCGTTCTCCTGTGTTCCGGCACCGGTATCCGAACCATCCGACGCAGAGGTATTTTCTGTCGTCGGTTCCACATTTGCATTGACCGATACCACATGGGTAACCGGATCTTCCGAGTCCTGATCATTCATAAGATCAAAACGATGGAACGCAATTTCCAAATCTTTCAGGCGGTCATAATTGTTGATTACCGTAATCCCCAATGCAAGAAATGCCACGGTCAGCAGAGAACTGGCAACATACAGAAAACTGACCGGTTTCCGTTCTTTCTCCGGTTCCGGTTTTTTCTCCAAACGGCTTCTATATCGTTTTAACAGTTCCTGATCCCGTTCTGCAATGTCTGTTTCCGACTCCACCATATGATTCCTTTGCTTCATCATATATCGCTGCATCGCATCGTTTCGAGTATAATAAATATAATAACCGCTTTGTTTTTTTAGGGAATTATTCTCAAATAAATACCAAGCTTCCTCTTCTTCCAAGGAATCGATCATAAACAATGCCTTATCTCTTCCCGAAAAATTTTCCAAATGAATTTTCGTGATCTTATCATTGATCTGTGTAGAAAAACCCATACGGGATAAAAACCAACCGACTACTTCCAAATCCGGAAAGTACCGCTTCACATCGTCATAGATCTGACTCCAGATATCATTCGTAAATTCAATTTCTTCCACATCAAATTCTACGTTTTGCGCTTCCAATGCGCCGCTGATAAATAAAACGCCCTGTTGTTCCGTCTGTTTATATTCTCCGAGCAGGATCGCTCCTCTGGCGTATGTATTTCCCGGTTTTGCCAATTGATTGAGATATGTCATAACATAGTCTTCTACATATATCCGCCTGCCTCCCTGCGGCGCGCCTATCTGACGAATATTCTTCGGGAGCCGAATTCCCTGAATTTCTCCGTTTTGTGCTTCCTCAGAACGCTCGTATATCACTTCTATCATCTTACTTCTCCCGCCTTTCCTCACTTACGTTGTTACTAGAAGCATCATAGCACTGAGAAATCAGTTTCCTTATCAAATCTTGTCGTCTCTCTCCTATATTCATACGCAAATTATATACTCTTTCGAGCCATTTTATGCGTTCTCCTCTTCTTTTGGCAAACCTCTTTCTAAAATGACAAAAATGCGGATGTCTAAATCTAACATTCCTGTTCATAATCTATATACTACGACTAAATCAATATGGTGTAATCATGAAAAAAACTGCTTATTTTAATGCTTCTGATCCATTTGCCTATGAAGCGCTGGGACGGGAGTTATATCATTTATTGGAAACAACGCGTCAACCGGCACAGCCGATCATTATTTTATGTATCGGAACCGATCGGGTAACCGGAGATTCTCTCGGTCCCTTGGTCGGTCATCAGCTCCACACCTCCGCAAATAATTTTATTGTATATGGAAATCTGGAACAGCCGGTACATGCCATTAACCTTGTGGAAACCTTGGAACAGATTTATCAGGAGTATGAGAGTCCGTATATTATTGCCATCGATGCTTCCCTTGGTTCTAAAGATCACATAGGATATGTCACGCTGCGTCAAGGACCGTTAAAACCGGGGCAGGGAATTTCCAAAAATCTGCCTGCCATCGGTGATATATCAATTACCGGCATTGTCAATCTTTCCGGAAGACCGGGTGCGTTCTTATTGCAGAACACCCGATTATATACCGTTATGAAATTAGTGGATTGCATTGCGCTAGGCATTAACCATGCCGAAGATTATTTCCCGCCGTTGGAAGGGATCGATGACAGCGGCAATGGTCCGGATCTTCAGAGTATCATGACAGACGATGAGACGAACACTGCTGAAGTTGCTGTGGATATTGTAGATGAAGAAAGTGACACCGCAGCAGTGGATATTGTAGATGAAGAAAGCGACACCGCAGAAGAAACAGACGAGACTGCCGATATCCCTTCATGATCCGGCAGTCTATCCTGCTTGCATCTACCTGTCGCTTTCTGATCGATCGTATGATCCCGTACGGCAATGACCACACAAAAAGGTCTTGCCTTTTGGGAGAGTGACGACCGTGCTAGTTTTCTGTCGTTTCCGTCTTGTGAGGCGTTTCTCCTTTATAGATTGCCAAGCCTTCTGAAACGGTTGCGATCTGTTCTGATTCCATAATATGGATCACATCATTTAAGACCTCTTCTTTACAGATGTTCTTTCCTAAATACTTCGTATAGGTATCTGCAATATTTAAAGAAACCTCTTTGACCTGATTATCGATGGCGTTACGCTCCTCTTCCAACGCTGCCTGTTGTTGCTTCATTTCTTCTAATTTCGGCATTCTCCTGCTGTTAATCTCATTCGTAATGGTGATCTTCGTATTCTGTTCAAATTCAGTCAATGCCGCCTGCTTCTGTTGCGCGATCATATCCATTTCCTCCTGAAAACGGTTGATCTTATCATCATACGCACCCAGTTCATACTGACTCTCATCTTTATCCTTATTGATCGCATTCTTGATCGCCTTAATGTTCTTATCATTTGCCTTGATCTGATTACGGATCTTACGCCCCTCAGCGATCGCGTCTCTGTGTTGTACCTTTGTAACGTTAAAGATCAGGAAGTAAATACCCAAAACAATGATCAAAGTGACGCCGATGACAACTGCCATAAAAAACGGCGCATCTGCAACCGGTTTGCCTGCAAATACCACCTTTGCAAATAACAGATACATACCATACGGCAATGCAGCCAACCCGATGATGATCCAAAGAAACAGCATGAAGATCTCTCCGATGCCCTTTGGCATAAACAGACTATAATACAGACCGGAACGACAAAATGAAGGTACCCGGTTCTTTTTAAATAAGGTCTTCATCTCTATTTTCAACTGACGACTGTTTTCTTTTATCCCTGCGGTCTCCTCATCAACCCGCTGTCCCACACGCTCTGATTTCTCTTTGCTTTTTTTATCCTGCGCCTTTTTTACCTTTTTCCGGCTGGCATCCAGTTGAGAATCATAGGTGTTCTCAATCTCAGCCTTGCGTTTTTTTATCGTTGAATTAATCTCATCGTTAATGGATTTTTCTTCCTGTGAAACCGCTTTTTGCAGTTTTTCTTCCTGCTCGCAGATCTGCTTTTGCTGCTGTTCGAGTTCGGCGCAGTGTTTCACATCATCTCTGGCACGAATTAAATACTCTACACCCTGATCAAATACACTATCCATATCCGTTACGATACCTCCTCTGTTGTCTTGTATTTCTTTCATCATCATATTTTTACAGTATTCTTTATTATTTTAACAAACCGCGCTGTAATTAACAACCTTTTCTTCTATTATTAGACAGAAATATCACAAAATCTTAATAAAATATTACATCCTTTTGCATTGTGCATTTACAAAAACTTCGATATAATAATAGCAAGGGAGCATTTATGTTCAGAGGAGGTTCCAGACAACAGATGAATATACTATTTTTTTTGAAACCGAAAAGTGAAGTGATCTATATTGAATCCGGCATTACCATACGCCGGGCATTAATGCAGATACAATCTCATACCTATACAGCCATTCCTATTATCTCCGACCAAGGAGAATATATCGGAACCATTACGGAGGGAGATTTTCTTCGATATTTTAAAAATATCACCACCGGCGAACCGGAGCCGAATTTAAGCGGTAATGTACTCGAAATACCGCGTTCCGTCAGCTATGATGCGGTATCCATCAACTCGGATATCGAGGACTTAATCTCAAAGGTTACCAATCAGAACTTTGTACCGGTAGTGGATGATAACCATAAGTTCATCGGCATTATCACCCGAAAAGATGTCATTCAATACATATACAACAAGTTAAAATCCAACCTTCCTATATAACCTTCGAAATACCGGTATCCCATTCGGACAGGGAGTTTCCCTGTCCGCTTTTTTTGTGCCACCGATGATGCAGAAAACGTCGAATGCCATACAGTACCGCTTCCAGCGCCATCCATGCGATCAAAGTAGCCACCAGCTCCGGCTTGGTCACCTCCACATCTGCCAGCACGTAATAAAACATTGTACCCATAAATCCCAATAATGTAACCATACCATAAAGATGTATCATGTTATATTCCTCCTTCATTGTTCTGGAGACAACATAACATAACAGAATGCCAATCCATGGCAGGATTGGCATTTAATCTTCCACCGTAAGCACTTCTTTTCCCGACCATTCCGGAAACATGATCGACACTTTGAATAAATCACCGTCCAAATACAATTCAAAGTCTCCGTCCTGAAGTTTGACCAAATCTCTCGCAATCGAAAGTCCCAGTCCGCTTCCTTCCGTCGTTCTTGACTGATCTCCCCGCACAAATCGTTCCATCAATTCTTTTACGTCAATATTCAACGGCGCCTTAGATATATTTTTAATGGCAAGCATCACTTTTTCGTCTTCTTTCCACATATCAATATAGACTCTGGTATTTGGCATCGCATATTTATAAATATTCTGGAATAGGTTTTCTAAAACCCGATATGTTCTACGACCATCCGCCAAGATCGTATAGGAATGGTTGTTGATATTATCCACCATCTGTAACTGTCGTTCCGTAAATTTATCTTCAAATTCTCCCATTGACTGCCGGAGTAATTCCGCAAAATCGATCGGCGCCCGTTCCAGTTCAATATTTCCTGTTGAAATCTTGGATACCTCCACTAAATCCTCCGTCAACTGTTTTAATCGCTGAGATTTTTGATCCAGCACTTCGATATAATGATTGACCTTTTCGTTATTGATATGCTCCCGCTTGATCAAATCCACATAATTAATGATTGAAGTCAAGGGTGTTTTAATATCGTGGGATACATTCGTGATCAATTCCGCTTTCAACCTTTCATCATAAATGCTTTTTTCCACCGCCTTTTGCAACCCGTCGCTTAAATGATGAATATTATCCATGATCTCCTGCTCTGTTCCCAGTGGTTTGACTGCCGTTTCCTGATATTGGAAATCTCCTTCCGCTAACGCTTTGGTCACTTCTCTGATCAATTGTTCTCCTTTTGCCTGCCGGATGAGCAAGATCACCACCAAAACATTTAAAGCGATCATTACACCCAGTCCGATCAAACTGATCACGAAAACCTCCTCCCAAAGTATGCCAATTGCCATCAAAAACATGCCAAGCCCCATAACCACCAAATACATCATCAGACATTCTACGGTACGAGCCACCAGATTTTTCTGATGGGCGATCAACGATATGAATTTTTTACACAATACCTTTCCCCAATGTATGAAACTGTTTTGAAAGAAACTTTTATTTTTCAGACGGCGGACCAAGCTCAGCCCTCCGGTTGCCAGCGTAGCAAACAAAACAACATACCAGCCAATCACTTGACCTGTGTAAGCATCCAGAAAATTTACATTTATGATAACATTGCTCAATAATAGCAACAGCACGATCATGCTGCCCAAAACTGCCAACACGATCAGCTCTACCGGCACTTTATCTACCCAGCATAAATAAACCGTTTTATCTTCTTTGGATGCGCGACCACTAAAACGGATCAAACGGATCAATAACCATACTGCCAAAATCCCCATCAAAATTGCCAGAATGGCAGCCGGCACCATAAAAAAATAATAGGTTTCAAAAATCTGATTATTTATCGCAAAAACATCATCATACGGATAGTCTGACCGAATACCGATGTACATCTCGTCTACCGGCTTTATGGTCTGTATGTTTGACATCAGCGCCGTGACATCATCATCCTGAAGATTTGCGTTTGAAAAGCCGGTCATTTCTACGGTATATTGATCATTTCCTATAGAACGGATACAGATATAATACTCGCAATCCAAAATCTGCTGGATATCATTCACATTGCCAAATCTCTGATATTTCGGATCTGCCGTATGCACATGATACAACATGTTCCTTTCCGCATACTCCGCATTTTTGATATTTAACGCCTGCCATGTATAATCCGATCCATAAATTTCATTACATATAACAGAGAAACTGGTAAAGCGGCAGTTGAGCAAATCTACCCCTTGGCAGTCTTTGACATCATCCTCTAAAAAGAACATCGTATCCGGTACGGAATACCATCCATAGACTTCTGAATAAAACATCTCTTCATTTGGGGAATAGACAAAAATCCTTCCTTCGGAATCCCGACCGATATAACAATCTTCAGAAAAGCGTTCATCCGCTACCACGAATTCTGTCTCAGTCATTTCGATTTGAGTGGTATCGGATCCGTCGTTTTCCGAACCCGATTTTATATCATTGACAGAAGTGTTATTTAAATAGGCATTATTCAAAATGAGTTGCACATAATCGTCACGTGACATTTTCACAAAGCGGTAAGCGTTCTGAATATCCCTTTTATTCAATGCGATCTCATAATAATTATTCTGGAAATAAATGCTATTTTTCCCTACTACATCTTCCATCTGCAGCGAAGTAACTCTATAACTGTCGATTTCAAAATAGAAAAAAGAAGTATTATCTATTAACTGCTGTAAATTACGATACGCAACTGGTTGTCCTTGTTTTAACATACTTCCGTCATACGTCATATCTGTCAGTATGATCGTCTTCCATGGCATATCCTGATACCCAGACGCACTCTGATCCAAATCCACCAATCTACCGGAAAGGTCATCGGCAAAACATTTTGTTTCGATATATTGTCTGCAATTCAGATCTTGCAACCCGAATACTTTCAGTGGATAAATAAAATATTTGCAAGAGAAACAGCACAGAAACAGCGACACGCCCAGCAGCACACATTGTAGAATTTTCTTCAACACAATAGCCCTCTTCATGGTTTGGTTCCTTCCGCTTACGGATCTATACGATCCATCTTGTATCCTACGCCCCACATCACTTTGATATACTTTGGTTCTTTGGGATTAATCTCAATTTTTTCACGAATTCTTCTTATGTGGACGGACACGATATTATCCGTGGCAAACGCATCTTCTTCCCAAATGCTTTCATAAATCTGGGAGGACGAGAAAACGATTCCTACATTCTGCATAAATAACCGGACGATCTTATATTCCGTCGGCGTCAATCGTACCGGTTCTCCGTCCAACGTCAACAGTTTTTTATCATCTTCCAGCACTAAACTGCCGTTGACCAGTACATTGTTTTTATTTTCCGGCATACTTCCCAGCTTTGCATACCGCCGGAGCTGGGATTTCACACGCGCCACCAACTCCAACGGATTAAAAGGTTTCGTTACATAATCGTCCGCGCCTATGGTCAAGCCCATGATCTTATCCGTGTCCTCTGATTTCGCTGATAAAATAATAACCGGTATATTGCTTTTCTTTCTTAACTCCAACACGGTATGGATGCCGTCTAAATTCGGCATCATCACATCCACGATCATAAGCTGCATATCGTGCGCTTTTGTCAATTCCAATGCCTGCAGTCCGTCGTAAGCTCGCCAGACCGTATAGCCTTCCTGTTCCAAATAGATACTGATCGCTTCTACAATTTCCTTATCGTCATCACATACCAGAATATTCATTCCACTACCTCTTCTTCCCGTACCTTCTATCGTCTTTTCTCTGCCGTGCCTGTGACACAAGTACCAATCTTACAGGTATCATAACAGGCGAAACTTACGAAAAAGTGATTAGAAAATGAAGAAATTCTTAAAATAATGTGCCATCCTCTTTCGAAAGATATAACAGGCTACTAGTCAGTGTGTCTCCTTCCTCCTGTACATATGCACGATATTCCCGATAATCCATATAATATTCTCCTCCCCAAGACGCTACTTTCAAAAGCACCTGCTTATGCTTCAGACCGATCACACCGGTAACCGTTACAAAATGCGCAGATACGTTATGATGTATGCTTGGAATCAACTCCTGCGAATCAGACAGCGTATATAACGGGATTCCTTTTTTACGAAAAACAATCGGTGTATTCGGTCCGATCGAAAGAATGACCGGTAAATTTTCCTTTAGCATTTTGCGGATGGCACGCAGCATCTGCTGGTCATCCAAAAAGCCCTTCCATGCGATTGTCATAGGGATCTGATACTTGATACAATACCGCCGCACGGATGAAGCGACTGCAAATCCACTCATGCCTCCTGCCAATGGAAGCGCCACTGTATTATAAATATAATACACAAACGCCTGATAATCCTTCCAGTCCAATATCTGCCTAGACGCTCTTGCCACATCGGTCGCTCCGGTTGCATACATCCGGTCGTTCTTCGCCAAATATAAAAACAGATCACTGATCGCAATAATCCCGCATCCCCATACATGAATCAGATAATCCCTGTTCATCCATTTTTCTTTTGGAAACCAGTTCTGATCTCCACCGTAGGATGTCTGCGCCTCATGTGAAATCCGAATATATTCCGTGTCCTGCAATTCTACTATTTTCATTTTGATTCCTCCCCTGCCCCAATATATCATGGCTTTACTATGATTATAGCCGAAGCCAGACAAAGCCGTCAATGTTATGACGAACCATTGCCTGCCCGGGTTGTCTTACGGATGCGGGCATCCGAAAAAAATGCGATGCCAAGCAGGATGGCACATAACACCCACGTTGCCGGCTCGGAAATAATGATACCGAAATATCCCATACGTTCTGCCAGTACCCAAGCCACGATCAGTTTTCCCAACAGTTCGATACCGCTTGCGAATAACGGCACGATCTTACGTCCCAGACCCTGCATGGAATTTCTGAGAATCAGCAAAATACCCAATACAAAATAGAACGGCGTATCAAATTTTAAGTACCAAGCCGCCGTATCAATGATATCCCGCGTCGTCGCGCCTGATACCATATGGATCAAAAACGGCGCCAGCGTATAAACCGCCGCTACTACCACGCCGGACCAAATCCAAGACAAGACGATCGCATTCCAGATTCCGGTTCTGATCCGCTCGTTTTTTCCGGCACCGTAATTCTGTCCCGTAAACGTAGCCGCCGCCATACCCAGTGTGCTAAAAGGCATCATAAAGATCTCACTCAGTTTTCTTGCAATGGTATGTGCCGTAATGATTGCAGTACCGAATTGGTTAATAGCTCCCTGTAGGATCAGTGTTCCGATCGAGACAAAACAAAGCATGAACGCCATCGCGATCCCCTGACTCATTAAATCACCCATCAAGGCGAGATCCGGTTTAAAATCCTCCCCGCTTAAGTGTAACTCCGGACACTTTTTCACAATATACCATATACAACAGCCCACGGATATCGCCTGCGAGATGACCGTAGCATAGGCGGCTCCCTGCACATCCGCATGGAACACACCGACAAAGAGAATATCCAAACCGATATTGATGACCGTAGCAATCCCCAAAAAGATCAAAGGGCGAACCGTATCTCCCAATGCACGAAGAACCGAAGCGCATAAATTATATGCCGTTGTAAAGACCATGAATAAAATAATGACGCGTATGTATCCCACACACCGTTCCATGATTAGCGCCGGCGTATGAAGTAAAAGCAGCAACGGGCGAATCAGATAAAGGGATATGACCGTGAAAAGCAAGGTGGTCACCACGCTCAGGATCACGGAATTTGCCACTGCCTGCCGCATGCGTTTCATGTCTTTTGCACCGTAAAATTTAGCGATCACGATCCCAAATCCGTTTCCCAATCCCAGCAAAGCCCCTACGATCAGACTATAGACCGGACTGCTGGCGCCCAAGGCTCCTAAGGCATCTTCCCCTAAAATCTCACCGACCACTTTAGTGTCCACAACATTGTATAGTTGTTGAAAAATGTTACCCATCAGCAACGGTATGGAAAATGTAATCAACAGTTTTATGATACTGCCTTTTGTCAGATCCTTCACGTCCTATTCCTCCTGCCGCCGAGACCAAAGATAACAATATGCCTGCGTCCTAGCCGCAAATAATTCATGTTGCAACAAGTCCCGCACTTCTTCCCGCGTATACCAAGCCGCTTCAATCTCCTCCAACGTCGAACTGCTCGGTGCAAACGTACCTCCTGCAATACCCAGTATGCACTGATTTTTTTCATTACTGAAACCGACCGCGCTGTAACTGTCCGGTAAAACATCCAGCACTTCTATCAAATCCAAACCGGTTTCTTCCTTTAATTCCCTTTTTGCGCTGCATGCAGGCGTTTCTCCCGCATCGATCAGACCCGCAGGAAAGTTATATACCCAGCCACCGACAGCCATCCGATATTCCCGATTTAACAGAATACGGTTTCGCGCTTCATCTTCCATGATCAAAACAACCGCGTCCGTCTGATGCCGGCTTAAGGACTCATGATCCGTCAGATGCTGATCCCGACTGATCATTTCATAAATTTTTTCTTTCCCGTCTACGGTTTGATAGGTCACGTCATACCGGCTGATAAACCGTCCCTGATGGATTTTTTCTATTTTTTGAAATTCCATTGCAGTCCCTCCGATGATTCCTTTTCTATCGTATGTCTGAGATCATTCATAATTGCATTCTACTTCTTTTTCCTATCCTTGACAATACGCGTTCCTTATAAATCCGTCTTTTACGCAGAAAATCCGAGGCAAGTGCCTCGGATTTTCCTATTTCATTTATCATCGACTCTCATTCATTGGCGTTGCCATGCCTGATCGTCATTATTTTATCCATGCTCCGTCCACATCTAATCGATAGCCATCTATTACGGTGTCATGTTCCATTGCTCCGTCTTCATTCAGATAGTACCATGTGCTGCCGTCCAGTATCCAGCCGGTCTGCATTGCGCCGTCCGCATTTAGGTAGTACCATGTATCGCCGTCCTTGTACCAGCCGGTCTGCATTGCGCCGTCCGCATTTAGGTAGTACCATGTATCACCGTCTTTGAACCAGCCGGTCTGCATCGCGCCGTCCGCATTTAAGTAGTACCATGTATCACCGTCTTTGAACCAGCCGGTCCGCATTGCGCCGTCCGCATTCAGATAATACCATGTGCTGCCGTCCAGTATCCAACCGGTCTGCATCCAGCCAGACGCATCAAAATGATACCATGCGCCGCCGATTCTCTTCCAAGCATTTGCCGGATAACTTCCGTTTGCATTCTGATACCACCATCTTCTTCCGGATTTGATCCAGCCTTCATTCACCGGATTCGGAATCCATGCTCCGGACTCATCTACGTAAGAATTACCGATCCATGTCGATGACGCCATCGCGCCGCTTCCGTAGAAATAGTACCAAGTTCCATTGATTTCCTGCCAATCGGTCATCATGGCTCCCGATCCGTTCAAATAATACCAAGTACCATCCAACAGGATCCAACCGGTTGCCATAGACGTATCCGTATTTAAATAATACCAAACGCCGTCGTCCTTCAGCCAGCCGGTCACTGTCTTTCCGTCAGCATCCAGATAATACCATTTTCCGTTTTCCTCTAGCCACTGAGCCGTTAACATAGCCCCGTTCTTGTAATAAGAATATGTGCCGTCATCATTTTTCAGCCAACCGTCACTTGGCGTTTCCGGTTTGGCCGGTTCCTCTGGTTTGGTTGGTTCTTCCGGCGTTACTTCCGGTACTTTTGTAAGATCTGCGATTGCCGCTTTCACAGCGTCGGCAGCCGTGTCGATCTTATCCTGATAATCCGGATCCGTCAATGTTTTGTTTTCCAAAACGGTCTTGGCATTTGTCAAAGCGTCTTCTAAAGCGCTCCAACTCTCCGCCGTGTAATCTTCTTTTGTAAGACTAGACGCTTCTTCCATGATATTCACAAGAACGGTATCGTCCACTGTATAGATCTCTTCATCCTGCCGAACGGATTCTCCATTGACAATGATGTCATTACCGGTCTGATTGTCAACTTCAACGCCCGCCGGAATCTCTAACGAGCTATCCGCAACTGTCTGAAGGACGGTCAGCGTATCACCTTCCGCAAGGTCATTCACTGCCGCTTCGGCTTGCGTACCTACATAAGTTGTTCCATTGACACCCACTGCCAGCTTATCTTCTTCCAGATAATTTTTAAAATGATCACCGGGATCCGAATATGTACCGCCGGAAACCGTCAATTTTTCTCCCGCTTCTGCGGTTGCCGCCCCCTTGTTTGCAAAAGTCACATTTCCGGTAAAGTCACCACCGGAAACCGTAACGTTATTCTCAGCCGGATAATTTGCATCATCCACTGTCAATGCACCTGCAGGCACCGGATATCCGGCATCGCCCGCTTCTATCGTTTCACCGGTTGCATTTGAGACAAGGGTCGCGCCATCCGTAATATCCACCTTGCCACCGCGGGCAAGAACTGCTGCGCCACCGGTAATCGTACCGCCGCTGATCGTGGTCTCGCCGGCAGGAAGATATACTGCAGCCGTCCCACTGCCTCCGGTTATCGTACCGCCGCTGATCTTGATGATCGCGCCTTTGCTGCTATTCGGCTGACCGTCAGGACTACCGTTCGTAGAGATCGCAAAATCATTACTATTACTGGTTATGGAACCACCCGATACATTCAAACGTCCATTCTCGAATACGCCGATACCGCCCGTTATCTGAGCATTATCCTGAATATTCAAGATTCCGTAATATTTTACCTGTGAGTCAGCAAGATCGGTGGTATTCCTTGACACTACGACCGCAGTCCCTCCAAACGTTGCCGTGGCACTCATTGCATCGGAAGCGGACTCTGCTTTGTCTTGTGTAACACCGACAGATACAAACTGTCCAGCCGCATCAATCTGACCAGCGGTCATCGTAAATCTACTGGAATTTGTCACAGAAACCGCAGCGGACTCTGCATCTTCATTTTTGATCGTACCACCCGTCACCTGAACCACGGTATTTTCATCCTGCGTGTGCAATCCAAACTTTTTTCCAATAATGGTACCACCCGACATGTTCAGTGTTGAGCCGAGGATTGCGTCAACCGCAGCATTCCCTGCATCGCTGCTTGTGTTTTCAATCGTGCCGCTTTCGATATTGATAGTTCCTCCATTCTGAGCCTGAACTAATACACCGTTCAATCCGGTACCGGTAATCTTACCACTGCCGCTGGTGTCACTGTCACGAATCGTCAAAGTTCCAGCCTGACTATCCGGAGAACAAGCGAGAACCTTTCCGTTCAATGTCAATGTATGCCCATTCAGATCCAAAATCACGTCACCTTTCACAATAAGATTCACGTCATCAATGCTTACATTATTATTTAGCTTTACAACATTTGTATCCACTACATCTGCGTTGCCCAGCTTATCCTTTAACGCCTCTGCCCCATCATAAGTAGTAGCAAAAACCGCAGCAGGCAACATAACTGCCATCGTAAATGCAAGAACAGACGCCAGTAAACGCTGTCGCATTCCTTTTTTCTGCATAACTATTCCTCCTTATATCATGATGATATGATCGTTCATAAATCCTCCAAAATCGCCGGCGCATATGGATATGTTCATGAGGATCATAAAGCACATTAGAATATATCATAACCCTGCCACAAAAACCATCTACTTTTTTCAAACCGTCCGGTTTATGCGGTTTCTCACATTATTTTATTATATATTAGTGTAGTAAAAAATCACATAATTCCCTCTGTTCTGCCGCGCTGCCTCTCCGGATGATTTTAGCGGATGAATTTTGACAAATTCCTACCGGTTCACTATAATCAAATACAGAAGTATAAAAAAGGAGTTTGACATGGAAATATACATTGTCCGTCACGGGGAAACTGAATGGAATAAAGATAAACGGCTTCAAGGCAGTACGGATATCCCTTTAAGTGATGAGGGACGCCGTCTGGCAAAAGAATCCGGCAAAGCGTTAGCAGATACGCCGTTTGACCGCATTTACTCCAGTCCGTTAAAGCGTGCTTATGAGACTGCGTGCCTGTTCCGTGGAAATCAGCCGGTCGATATCGTTACGGACGACCGCCTGCGAGAGCTTTGCTTCGGTACCTACGAAGGTCAGAATATGTCGGAACTGTTAGCGAATCCAAATGACACGTTCCGGTTTTTTTTCAAACAACCACATCTATACTGTCCTCCGATGAATGCGGAATCTCTGTCTGATCTATGTAAACGTGCCGCTTCTTTTATGGAAGAAATCGTTTTACCTCTGCAAACAAACTGTACGCGCATCATGATCGTCGGTCACGGCGCCATCAACAAAGCGTTGATGACTTATGTCAAACAGCATGACCTGTCGCAATTTTGGTCCGGCGGTCTGCAAAAAAACTGTAATGTCATCTTGCTGACGTTGGAACACGGACAGTTTGAGATTATTGACGAAACCCATATTTTTTATAAAGAACAACCGGATACTCTTTCCTAGTATATGTTCCTTGTTTCTGAATTATCACCATTTTTTGATTCTCGACATAATATATCCATATAACACCGTAAATCGGAACAGAAAGGAATGCTAGTTATGGAACCAATCCGTTATCCACAGGGACATAATATGTCAAACGGCTGTGGCTGTAACACAGGGAATCAAAGAATGAACGGTTATAACCCGCGTCAGTCCCAGATGCAGAACACATCTGGCAGAATGCCGCATCAACCGATGCCTTGCATGGATAGATTCAATGATCCGTATGAAGAGTTCCCGATCGGTATGGCTTATGTACCGTGGCAGACATGGGAAAACCTTTACCCGGCTGAAAAGGCTTTATGCGAAGGAACCATCTTCATGGATCTGAATCAAATCTTCTGCGGAAAGAGAGGTAACCGTGCATGAACAACATGAATCAATCACAATTGCTGAGATATATCGACGCTGTCAGTCTTGCGCTGGACGATGTAACGCTATTTCTCGACACACATCCTCACAACAAGGAAGCCATGGAATATTACAACAGCTACAAAGAAAAACGGATGCAGGCTGTCAAGGATTATACGAAGTACTATGGACCATTGAATCGATACAACGTAAATTGCAGCAATGAATGGCAATGGAATCAAGGTCCGTGGCCATGGCAAGGGGAGGTGTAAACTATGTGGGTATATGAAAAACGATTGCAGTTTCCTGTGAACGTAAAAGAGACCAGCGCGCAACTGGCACAGGCGATTATATCACAGTACGGTGGAGCCAATGGCAGAGGATATATTGTTTTCAAAAATTCCATCGGATATTATTGAAAGAGATTCCCTCGTGTGTTATTCTGAATACAATCCTCGGGAATGGGAATGATTAACAAAACGAAACTTATAATATGGCAGGAAGGTTTTACATATGGAACGAAAGGATTTAGAACGTCTGATTTTAAAAACAATTCTTTTTTTGATCATCGCGGTATTGATCATCATGCACTTTGACCTTGCGGTACAAGGTTTGTTTGTACTGATCGGCTTTATGTCCCCGATGCTTCTGGGATTTGCCATCGCATTTGTGATCAATATCATCCTGACGCGGCTGGAACGGATTTATTTTCCCAATACCAAAAACCGTTTCCTGATCAAAAGCCGGCGTCCGGTCTGTATCCTTCTTTCCCTATTAATCATACTAGCAGTGATCGCATTTGTCGTTGCCATGGTCGTACCGGAATTAATCGGGGCATTCCGTTTGCTCTCCAAGGAAATCGCAGCATCTTATGACAGTATTTTGGAAGGTGTCACCACTTGGATCCACCGTATCCCGCCTTTGGAAAACTGGCTGACTACCAACTTTGATATTGATCTCGAGAATCCGAAAGATATTAATTGGGAGACCTTGTTTACCAAACTTGCAGGTATGATCCTAGGCTCTGACAGTTCCGGTCAGATCGGCAGTCTTATGGATTCTACCGTCAATATCGCTTCCAGCATCGGAAGCGCCGTTGTCCGTTTCTTTATCGCTTTGGTATTTGGCATCTATGCGTTGGCTTCCAAAGAAAAACTGAGCCGTCAGGTCAAACAGATTACCTATGCTTACCTCAAGCCGAAAACCGCTGACCGGATCTATCATGTATGCGGCGTTGCAAACGAAACGTTTTCGAACTTTATTGTCGGACAATGTACAGAGGCACTGATATTAGGCGTTCTCTGCATCATTGGCATGACGATCTTTCGTTTTCCATATGCCGTTATGATCGGTACTTTGGTAGGGGCAACCGCATTGATCCCGGTCATTGGCGCCTACATCGGCGCCATTGTCGGCGCCATTATGGTATTCACGCAAGGCGGATGGCTCCAGACACTGCTGTTTGTTCTGTTTATCATCATATTACAGCAATTAGAGGGTAATCTGATCTATCCGAAAGTTGTAGGTTCTTCCGTCGGTCTTCCCGGCATCTGGGTATTGGCTTCCGTAACGATCGGTGCCAGCTTAAACGGCGTTTTTGGCATGTTGATCGGCGTGCCGTTGGCTGCCACATTATACCGCCTGTTGGCAGAAGACAGCCATAAAAAAATACAGAAACGCATTCGAAGCAATCAAAAAATCCCGCAGATCTTCTTCACTCCGGACACTTCGGAGACCAAGACCGCATCCGATTCCTCGGAGAACAAAGAAGACGCTGACGGCGAATCCACGGTAACGCAAGAAGAGCAGGAACATCCCAATCATTTTGACTCCATTAACAATGCGTTTGATGAGATCGTCTCTGCCCTTCATAATGAGGATGATGAAGATACACCGTAACTCTTAGTTGGCGGCTTTTACCTTCGTCCATAACTCTGAGAAATATTCTTTTGTTTCCTGCTCCTGATAGCGGAATACTTCATCCTGCGCCCGAGTCGCATCCGGCAGATATGCGTTTAGTCCGGCAAAATCATTTTCTGCCGCGCGGGTCCTTGCTTCTATGACCGGGGAAGTATACCCTACCTCCACGGTATTTGCATACGCATGTTCCTCATCGAGCATAAAATTAATATACGCATGCGCCAGCTCCACTTCTGTGCAGTCATCGGTGATAACCATGGCATCTTCCCAGACATTTGTTCCTTCTTTCGGTTCCAGATACCGAAGGTCTTCATTTTCTGCCATGATATAGGCAGCATCGCCGGAGTAGACCACCGCCAAGGCTTTATTTCCGGAAATCATATTATCGATCACGTCATCTCCGGCATAGACTACCGGCGCCATCTGTTCTCTCTGTTCGATCAACCATTCATATGCCTCGTCAATTTCATCGGTATCGGTCGTGTTCATAGAATATCCCAATGCTTTCAAAGCCACCATAAAGGAATCCCGCTCCGAATCATACATATAGATATCTCCGGCATATTTTTCATTTCTTAGCAGTTCCCATCCGTCCTGCAGATCCGCTTCGTCCACAATGGTGGTATCATATAAAATCCCGACGGTTCCGTAAAAGAACGGCACGGAGTATGTATTATCCGGATCGAATTCTTTACCCATCACCTCCGGATCGATACCGTCAGCATTTGGTAATAGCGACCAATCGATTGGCTGCAGACGATCCTCTTTGATCAGCCGTTCTATCATATAGTCAGAAGGCACCAAAATATCGTATGTCTCTCCGCTTTGAATTTTCGTATACATGGATTCGTTGGAATCAAAGGTTTCATAAATCACATTACAGTTATATTCGTGTTCAAATTCAGTGAGCAGACTGGTATCGATATATTCTCCCCAGCTATATACTTTTAAAGTCGGTTTTGATGATGCGCCGCATCCGGTCAGTAATCCGGTCAACAACAGCGCGGCACTGAAGCCTCCCCATATTCTTTTCCTTAATTGTTTATGTATCATAACATTTCTTCCTCCTGTAGTATTCTATTATTTTCATTTATAGATAACGAAGTAGCTCCTTGCTTTTTCCGAAGTATCATCGGAATCACATTTACCAAGATCAACGTTATGACAATTACCAGTATGACCAACGTTGATAACGCATTGATGGTTGGATTTGTACGTTTTGTCATATTATAAACGATGATTGAAATATTCGACACGCCGTTGCCTGTGACAAAATAGGAAATCACAAAATCATCAAACGACATGGTAAATGCCAATAAAATGCCGGCATAGATCCCTTCTCTCAACATGGGCAGGATCACTTTGGTCAATGCCTGAAACGGCGTCGCCCCTAAGTCCATTGCTGCATTCGCCAAGTTCGGATCCATTCCGCGCGCTTTGGGATATACGCTGGTAATGACATAGGGAGTACAAAAGGCGACATGTGCAATTAACATGGTGATATATCCTTTATCCATTTTCAGGGAAGAGAACAAGATCATTAAACCGATCGCCGTTACAATATCGGGATTCATGATCGGTATGTTATTGACATTGATAATGATCTCTTTCAATACCCTCCGGGATTTTGATAGCCCTATGGCGGTCACGGTGCCAAGTACGGTTGATATGGCGGTTGCCAAAATCGCTATACTGACGGAAACCCATACCGCATTCATGATATCGCTGCTCGTGAACAGGTTCTCATACCAGCGTAGCGAAAAGCTCTCAAACTTTGTCAGCGATTTTGAGGAGTTAAACGAATACATCATTGTTACGACTATCGGAAGATAGAAGAACAAAAAGCATACCGCGATATATAGACCGGCGCCTATTTTTTTCTTCATGGTCACTCCTCCTCTCCTGTTTCTTTATCAATCCGCTTCATGCAGGTAATGGCAATCAGAATGATAAACGCCAAGATGACGGAAATGGCACTGCCAAAATTCCAGTCACCGACTGAGATAAAGAGGTTTTCAATCAGATTTCCAATCAGCATATATTGCCCGCCGCCCAACAGTTTCGGAATGACAAAGGTTGATATGGATAGCAAAAAAGTCATGATGATCCCGTTGAGTACACCGGGCGTAGACAGCTTAAATGTCACGCGCCAAAACGTCTGAAACGGATTTGCTCCTAAGTCCATTGCCGCCTCATGCAGGGAATGGTCGATCTTACACAGAGATGTATGTATCGGAATGACCATGAACGGAAGCAGATCGCTGATCAATCCGAGAATGACCGCAAAATCCGTATACATCATGGCGACCGGCTCCATACCCAGCATTTCCAATACGGAATTAATGATCCCGTTATCCGACAGCAACGAAATCCACGCATAGGTACGCAATAAGGTATTGATCCACATCGGAATCGTCACAAAAAGAATCAACAGATTCTGAACCTTTTCCGAAAAGAAGGTGATCAGGTACGCCAGAATATATCCTATGACTAAGCAGATCCCAACTGATATTAACCCTAGGCGAAACGATTTCAAAAATACGGCAACGTAAATCGGCTCTGCCATCTTTTTAAAATTGTCCAGTGTAAACTGTATATTGATCAGGTCATTGCCACCGGTCGTTACGGAATACAACACGATCAAAAGCAGAGGAATGATCACGATCACGATCGACCAGATCAAATACGGTCTGACAAGTTTCACAAAATATTTCATGCCTTTCTCCTTATTCCCAATCCATCCGGTACATGACGTGAATGTCATCCGGTCCAAAACTCAAACCTACCTTTAAGCCGACTTCGTAATAGTCGGTCGTATGGATGGTATAATCCCGCCGCTCGGTTTCCACCACGATTTCATGATGCACGCCTTTGAACACAATGGACTTGACTGTTCCCTGAATTTTGGCTTCTTCCGGTTTTACGATATCAATATCCTCCGGTCGGATCACAACCTCGACACACTCATTTTTCTTAAAGCCTTTATCCACACACTCAAATTCAAATCCGTCAAATGAAACCAGAAGATCATCGATCATACAGGCTTCCACAATATTGGATTCCCCGATAAAGTTCGCTACAAAACGGTTTTCCGGTTCGTTATAGATATCCTCCGGCGTTCCAACCTGCTGGATGATGCCTTCGTGCATGACAACGACCGTATCCGACATCGAAAGCGCTTCTTCCTGATCGTGTGTCACAAAGATAAAGGTAATGCCGACTTCTTTCTGTATTTTTTTTAATTCACCCTGCATTTCCTTTCTCAGTTTCGCATCCAATGCTCCAAGCGGCTCATCCAAAAGCAGTACCTTTGGTTCATTGACCAATGCGCGCGCGATCGCAACCCGCTGCTGCTGTCCGCCCGACAGTTTAGTGACGTCCCGTTTATCAAAACCTTCCAACCCTACCAGTTTCAATGTCTTTTTTACTTTATGCTCGATCAGGCTTTTATCCATTTTTTTGATTTTTAATCCAAACGCCACATTGTCGTATACATTCAAAAATGGAAACAACGCGTATTTTTGGAACACGGTATTTACTTCTCTTTTATACGGAGGTATCTTGGCGATATCCACACCGTCAAATAAAACTTCGCCGCTGCTCGGTTCGTCAAATCCGGCAAGGATGCGTAACGTGGTCGTTTTCCCGCAACCGGAAGGACCTAGCAAGGTCAAAAATTCATTTTCGCGTATATTTAAATCAATTCCTTTTAAAACCTGCTGATCACCGAAATTCTTAGTGATTCCTTTTAATTCGATCAAAACGTCACTCATTTTTTGTCTCCTTGTCCGTAAGATTCATTCAAAAGCTGGGCGGCGTGGATATCCATAATAACACCGCTCCATGATCCGATGTCAGATAATGTTTATGTGCGGGCGTAAAGTAAAACGATTCTTCTTTTTTTGCCCGAAACACCTGACTGCCGATATGTATATCAATACTTCCTTTCAGTACATATCCAAATTCTTCTCCCTCATGCGGATTGTCCGGATAGGTCGAACCTCCTGCTTCAATCGTAACTAGGATCGGTTCCATCATATTTTTCTGCGCATTGGGAATGATCCACTCAATCTTATTCTTTAACTCCGTGTCCGTCTTTTCAAAAAAATCTCCCTTACGAAACACGATCTGTTTGTCTTCCGAGTCATTAAAAAACGTCTTTAAGTCCGTTCCTAAGCATTGCAGGATATCCACCAAGGTCGCAATCGACGGAGAAGTCAAGTCCCGTTCCACCTGTGAAATAAATCCTTTGGTCAGTTCGGCTCTGTCCGCTAACTCTTCTTGCGTTAAGTTTTTCTGCACCCGCAGTGCTTTGATTTTTTTCCCGATTTCCATATCTATACCTGTTTCTTAATTCTAAACTTTCAGTTTAGTTTTGCTAAACTTAACAAGACAATATTATACATGGATTTTACGGAACGTCAATAGCAAGTTGCATTTTTTTATCACTTCTTATCAATCATATGATTTCTGCTTGTTACATATGAAAGTATAAAGACGTAAAAAAAGGGTGTGATATCATGATCGCAGCCGCTTATATCCGTGTATCTACTGAAGATCAAACCGAGTATTCTCCGGACAGTCAGTTAAAGAGAATTTACGAATATGCACAACGCCACGATATGCAGATACCGGAAGACTATATTTTTATCGATGAAGGAATCAGCGGACGCACTGCCAGCAAACGTCCGGCATTTCAACAGATGATCGCTCTTGCCCGCCGCGAGCATCCCTTTCAAAAGATTTTGGTCTGGAAATTCTCCCGCTTCGCCCGCAACCGTCAGGACAGCATTTTTTATAAATCCATGCTGCGGAAAGACTGTGGCATTGAAGTCATCTCTGTCAGTGAACCCTTGGCGCAAGACGCGACTTCGATTCTGATGGAAGCTCTGTTAGAAGCTATGGACGAATACTATTCGATCAACCTTGCGCAAGAGGTCAAACGGGGTATGCAGGAACGTTTTTCACGCGGGAAAGCCATTTCCATTCCTCCGTTCGGTTATCAGATGGGGAACAATAGTTTTGAGATCCAGTCACAACAAGCCCAATGGGTAAAAATCATATTTCAGGACTTTGCAGAGGGGAAAAGTCTGAAAGAAATCGCAGACCGCTTAAACAATGCAGGGATCACAACCAGCCGCGGCAATCCGTTTCAAAGCCGTAACATTGCCTATATTCTCCATAATCCGGTGTACATCGGTAAATTAAGAAAACGTGCATCCCCGCCTGTCGCGACCGCTTATGACCGGAACTACATCTATAGCGATATGGAAGTGACCGACGGCATTCATCCGCCCATCATCTCCCAAGCCCTCTGGCAGGCGGTACAAAGCAGAAGTATGCTGTCGCAGTATGAAGCGCCTGATCTTTCTCCTCTCCCGAAAGAATATTACCTGAAACACCTTGTATATTGCAGCGCCTGCCGTCATCCTCTGATTCATATCCAATCGCATCATGCCTTTCAATGCAGTCGATACAACCACGGAAAATGCCGTGTATCCCATTACATAAAGGCGGAACGTCTGGAAGCTCTCGTTATGGAATGCCTTACATCATGGCTCTCGCCCGCAGAGTTGCTGGTCTTACGTCATCCGGGGATCCCGGCTCAGGAAAAAAATGCCGTCATCCGACATCTGAATCTACAGATCATCTATGAAAAACCTTCCGATCAAATACGAATCGTGCCGGTCAAGCCCGATTCATAAAACTATATCCGCCATTGGGTGGTCCGGATGGCGAATCCGGAGCTGCTATGCGGTATCTGTCGCAACGGTATTCTATGAAAAATGATAAGGTTGCCGGTGTATTGACCGACATCGGAACGGAAGAACTGGGGCATGGCGAAATCGTATGCGCCTTGATCTATCAGTTGACCAAAAACCTGTCTATGGAGGAAATTGAAAAATCCGGATTCGATAAATACTATGTTGACCACACGCTTGGCATCTGGCCGCAATCGGCAGGCGGCGTTCCGTTCAATGCCTGTGAATTTGCAGTAAAAGGCGATCCGATCACAGATTTATTTGAAGATATGGCAGCCGAGCAAAAAGCCCGGACCACATACGATAATCTGCTTCGTCTGACGAAGGATCATCCGGATGTCTATGAGGTCATTAAATTCCTGAGAGCCAGAGAAGTCGTACACTTCCAGCGTTTCGGCGAAAGCCTGCGCATTGTACAGGATGAATTAAATGCAAAAGATTTCTACGCATTTAATCCTGACTTCGATACGACGGCAACCTGTGTCAACAAACCGAATGACTGCGGCTGCAATAAGGCGTAACGACTGATATGCCAAATATGGATTGACAGAAACATACAGGGAAATAACGGCATGTTATTTCCCTGTGTTCCTTTATCGACCGGTTTCGAATATCTTTTTTCAAATCGTATATCACATGGCAGACTTCGTGGCTGGGCGGTTTTTTGGCAGTATGGGAAGTCATGCGGCTTCATAATGAAAATCACCTCTTATACGTCTTCCCGTAAGCAAACACCATGGCAGCCAGACATATACAGAGAACGACAATGATGTACACTGTCATCGCATCCACATTTAAGTTGTATCCTGCCATATGCGCCTCAAAAGTAAAGACCTCCCTGAGAGAATCGGTAAACAGACCGTTATCCAGTCCGCCGATCGAGGAATCCATCTCCTCGAGTACCCCGTTTAGAAGTACATTTCGTAACAGAATCGTGACATGACTTGCCGGAAAGATATTGCAAATCGTCTGTACCTTGTCCGAAAACTGTGAAATGGGGATATACGCTCCGATCACGAATCCTGAGGCGGCGGAAAGAATCCCAAAAAATGCACCGCTTGCCGACGTCGATCTAAAAAACAAGACCACGACCATAAAAAACGCCGTCGCAGATATAGATCCCAACACCAAAACGCCGTATGCCGACAGGACAGCCTCCGCATCCATATATATATTTCCCATACATCTCAAAATGATCAGTCCTATCGTCAAAATCAGCCCGGTCATTATGATGGATGAGATCGCGGCTGCCGTAAAATAAGACAGGATGATCTGCCATCTGCGGATCGGAGTGACGGATATATCATAGTCTACTTTGTTTTCACGGTCTCTGACAATCACTGTCAGGCACTGAAAGGATACCGTGATCATGGCAGATCCCAAAATTCCGGAAAAAAGAAGCAGATTGGAAAAAGTCTCTACATCTTCCGCCCTGATCAAATACTTTAAATCCACCGCAGAATCCAGAACGGAGTTGATCGCATCTACAAACGTCCCTTTTAAAAACAGCAGATACAGCACAAGTACAATCGCCGACGTCAACAACGAAAAAGCAATAGATAACCTGTCTTTCCAAAACACTAACAGATTCCTTTTTGTCAACCCTAAAAACTTTGTCATCTTACGCTTCCATCTCCTTTCCCGTCAAATTTAGGAAAATGTCATCCATGCTTCCCTTCATGACTTCATAATCTGTGATCCACTCCCTGTTGCGATATAAAAACTCTGTCAGATTTCCCTGAAACAGTATGGTATAGTGGTCTGCATCATATGTAAACGGATATCCGTCCAAAATGGATTCCCTATCTGCGGACTGATCGGCATACCATATCAGTCGCGTTTTGGCATATCGGCTTTTCAGTTCCGCCGGCGTTCCCCGCGCTATGATGTTGCCATGTTCAAGGATCACCACATGATCCGCATCCCTTGTTTCTTCCATATAATGAGTGGTTAAAAATATCGTCATCTTCCTTTCTTTTCTCAGGTAGTTGATGTAATCCCACATCAGCCTGCGTGACTTCGGATCCAGACCCGTAGTCGGCTCGTCCAGAAAAAGTATTTTGGGAGCGTGAAGCAACGCCCTCACGATGTCTATCCGCCTCCTCTGTCCACCGGACAGAGTTCCATATCTGCGGTTCCAGATTTCAGATAATGCAAAACTTTTCTTAAAGGGTTCCAGCCTTTCCTCCACCTTAGCCCCAGACATTCCATAATAAGCGCCTCGCGTATATAGATTTTCCTTGACGGTCAGCTTGTCGTCCAGTACGGAATTTTGAAAAACAATCCCTATCGTATCGCGGATGGCGTCATCCTCTTTTCCCAATTCCATATCAAAGATCCTGACCGAGCCTCCGCTCTTTTTCAGAATGGTGCTTAATATATTGATCGTTGTGGATTTTCCCGCTCCGTTCGGGGCAAGTATTTATAGACAACCACCGCAACACCGCATAAAACAAGGCTTTTAAGAAACACGAAAACT
>CANQAP010000015.1 GCA_947589305.1 uncultured Lachnospiraceae bacterium | reverse complement strand
ACAACGCCGTATAACGATTAGCGGCGTGTTGGTATCAAATCTTTAGGCAAAGTTGTCTATAAATCTATGCACCATTTTCCCCAAGGAACGCGAACAGTTCCCCTTCCTCTACCGCAAAGGATATGTGATCCAGCGCCATATGGTCCCCATACGTTTTTGTCAGGTCCGATACCGTAATTGCGTTCATCTTATCCTTCTCCTTTCTGTCAGATGTATCCTATCAAAACCTGAACAATAAAAAAAGTGCAACTCAACCAACATGCGTTTCCATGTGACTAAGTTGCACGTTTATACGACCGCCTGAATCTGGTATTACTCCTGATCTTGAATATCCTTCAGAGCTTCGTTGATCTTTTTTTCGTCTTTTTTGGCAATCCAGCACATCGCCGCCCACACAAAACCATAGATCAGTACGATCATGACAGCGATCGGCAGGTATTCCTGCCAGTCTGTATACCACCGAAACAGGTAACCGCAGGCGGATACCGTTAGATAAATCGTGAAAAAATGCAGTACGATCCTTCCGATCATCCGTTTTCTGCCTGCTTCTTCTCCTTCCATGAGCAGCAATGTCGGAAGGGAACATAAAAAACTCGTTAGAATGATAGACAGCGGCAAATACCACTGGCATACGATCTGCTCGTCGCCCCTATTCACATACTCCAGCAGGTTTTGAATCCCTATGCCAAATAAGATAGCCGTTGCTATTATCAATGTCTGATGAAATATCATTTTCGATTTTGTCATATTAAATCCCCAGCTTTCTTTTCAATTCTTTCACATAAGACCTTGAGATCACGATCTGTTCACCGTTTAACAGTTCTGCCCTCATCCTGCTGTTTAAGTCTGCCTTTACTTTTTTAATCTTTCGGATATTCACAATCATTGCTTTCGAGCAACGGAAAAAATTTGTATTCAGTATCTCTTCCAACTCATATAACCGGTATTTTGTTTCATAACATAACTCTTTCGTATATACATAAGTATGCTTGTCCACGGATTCCACATAATAAATGGACGTTGTCCTGCACATGACAGTTTCCATACCATCTGTGCATGGGATACTGATACAATTATTTTCCAGTAATTCAACCGCATTTTGTATGGGTTCCGTGATTTCCGCTACATAGAGATCGGCATGCTCCTCCTGCACGGATTCTATCTGTCTGATATTTACCTTCATATCATCATCCTTTTATTGCCATCATGCTTTTTGAAATCATACCACACTGTATGACGCCGGGCAACAGTTACATAAGCCGGGGATTTCGCATGTTACGATTTCTATACACCTTCCGAAAACATCGGAGTGGATAAATATCTGTCTCCGGTATCCGGTAACAGCACAACGATCCGCTTACCGCTGTTTTCCTTCCGCTTTGCCAGTTCCGTCGCCGCCCAGACAGCCGCCCCCGAAGAAATGCCGACTAAGATGCCTTCCGTTTTTCCGATCAGCCTTCCGGTTTCATACGCTTGTTCATTTTCTACCGTAACGATCTCATCATAGATCTGAGTGTCCAGCGTATCCGGAACAAAGCCCGCTCCGATACCCTGTATCTTATGCGGTCCGGCTTTTCCGCCGCTCAGTACCGGTGAGTTTGCCGGTTCCACTGCGACAATCCGAACGGACATATTTTTTTCTTTTAAATATTTTCCGACTCCGGTGATCGTACCGCCTGTACCGACTCCCGCGACAAAGATATCTACCTTTCCTTCTGTGTCCTCCCAAATTTCCGGACCCGTTGTCTGATAATGCGTCAATGGGTTGATCTCATTTTCAAACTGCCGCGGCATAAAGCTGTCCGGATAATGTTCCGCCAATTCCTCCGCTTTTGCGATCGCCCCTTTCATCCCCTGCGAACCGTCTGTCAGAACCAATTCCGCGCCGTACGCTTTCAACAGATTCCGACGTTCCACACTCATCGTTTCCGGCATGGTAATGATCAGCCGCATCCCGAACGATGCCGCTGCAGAAGCCAAACCGATACCTGTATTCCCGCTGGTTGGCTCTATGATGACCGTATCCGGATGCAGTTTTCCCCGCTGCTTTGCATCTTCTAACATCGCTTTGGCAATACGGTCTTTTACACTTCCCGCCGGATTCAAATACTCCAGCTTCGCCAGTAAAACGGCATGGAGTTGTTTGGCTTCCATATATCGATTCAGTTGTATGATCGGTGTATGACCGACCAGATCCGTAACGTTCTGATAAATTCCCATGTCTGATTTCCTTCTTTCTTTTTATGGTCCCTCATCAATACCCCACTATTCCAATAGGAATACATAACTTAGTATATATTACGGACTACGCACTGTCAATCAAAAGAAGAATGAGTTTTTTCAGTTTTTTGTGCGGAATTCTTAAGAAATATATCCGAAAACCATCTTGCAGAATCATGAAAAAGTGGGTATTCTAACTATAGTATATTACAGATTGACGAAAGTGTTTCTTTTGCAGAAAACGGAAGGATGGAACATCAATGGATCAGGAAAAATTAGCAGAAGGCATCCAGATCTTACGGGAAGAAATCCGTACTTTCAAAGCCACCAGTTTTGTAAAGAATAAAGAGTTTGTGCAGCACGGAACCACCAGCTTGTATCAGCACTGCATTTCGGTCGCTTACCGGAGTGTCGTTCTTGCTTTCGCCTTACATGCCAATGTGGATCTGCGTTCCATGATCCGCGGCGCTTTACTGCATGACTATTATTTATATGACTGGCATGACAAAGAAGCCAGAAGTAAACTTCACGGTTTCCATCATCCACGCATCGCTTTCGAAAATGCGCAACGTGAGTTTCCCTTAAATTCGATTGAATCCGACATTATCCGCAAGCATATGTTCCCACTGACGCCAAAACCGCCGAAGTACCGGGAAAGCTGGATCATCTGCATCGCCGATAAACTCTGCTCTATACAGGAAACCTTAAAACTCGGAACCTCTCTTTGGAAACCGGTGCCGTTTCTGTAGGTCTTCTCACCCAAACACCTTACGAACACTACAAACTTGCGATTTACAGACGATCATGCTATAATAGAAAAATCACAAATCCATTCAGAGATGAAAATGATGTTCAGAATACTTGTTGTAGATGATGATATATACATCAGCAATCTTTTGACAGAGGCACTGACAAGGGAAGGCTATATCGTAGACAAGGCTTTTTCGGGAACAGAGGCTTTGCTTGTGTTATCCAAAAATAAGCCTGACTTGATTTTACTTGACCTGATGCTGCCCGGTCTCAGCGGTGAAACATTACTGCCGCAAATCAAAGATATTCCCATTATTGTGGTAAGCGCGAAAACGGATGTAACGGACAAAGTCGGACTTCTGCTCGGCGGCGCGGTTGATTATGTCACAAAGCCATTCCATATACGTGAACTGCTTGCCAGAATTGCCGTCCAACTACGGAAACGGTATGCAGACGACCATGCTCTTACCTATCGGAATCTCACGCTGTATCCGGATACCTTGACCGTTGTGCTTGAACAAACAGAAATTCGTTTGACACGGACAGAGTGTGCCATTTTGAAATTGCTGATGCAGAATCCCGGCATGCCTATCGGGAAAACTACCATTCTTGAAAAAATCAGCTATGACACACCGGACTGCACGGAGCGTTCCCTAAAACAGCATATCAGCAATATCCGGCATAAATTACAGGCGGTAGACGGGAATGACTACATTGAAGCAGTTTACGGAATCGGGTTCAAAATGAAATCTTGACGAAATCCTGACTTTTTCTTGACTGCTTTCTTGACTTTTGTATACGATACTGTTTTCAGAAATCAAAAGGAGGTCTTACTATGGACTATGTTCTGAAAACGAACGCACTTTGCAAGTATTACCGTCATTTCAAAGCACTCAACGGGGTGACAATGAACATTCCGAAAGGTGCCATTTATGGATTTGTCGGGAAAAACGGTGCAGGCAAAACAACTTTTATCCGTTTGATTTGCGGATTGCAGTACCCGACAAGCGGAGATTTTGTATTGTACGGGGTGAAAAATACTGACAAGGCAATTGCAGACTCCCGCAGTAGAATGGGAGCAGTCGTGGAAACACCGTCAATTTATCCCAATATGACGGCAGAAGACAATCTGAAAATGCAGTACCGCCTTCTTGGTATGCCGAGTTTTGACGGCATACAGGAATTATTGAAACTGGTCGGTCTGGAAAATACGGGAAAGAAAAAAGCGAAACATTTTTCCCTCGGCATGAAACAGCGTCTTAGCATTGCAATCGCTCTCTGCGGAAGTCCTGACTTTCTGATTCTCGACGAACCGATCAACGGTCTTGATCCGCAAGGCATTATTGAAATCCGTGAACTTATTCTTAAACTCAACCGGGAACGTCAAATCACCGTTTTAATTTCGAGTCACATTCTTGACGAACTCTCAAAACTTGCTACGCATTACGGATTTATTGACAGCGGAAGAATTGTGAAAGAAATGAGTGCGGAAGAACTGGAACAAGCCTGTCGGAAATGTATACACACGACCGTTACGGACACAAAAATTCTTGCAAGGGTTCTGGACGGCATGAAAATCACGTACAAAATTCTTGATGATACCACTGCTGATATCTATGCAAAACCGAATTTCACACAGCTTGTCCTTGCCCTTTCAAAAGAAAATTGCGAGGTCATCACCATGGAAGAGCATGACGAAACTTTAGAAAGCTTTTTTGTCAATCTTATAGGAGGTGCAAATCATGAGTAAACTTTTATCTACAGAATTGTATAAGATTCGTGAAAAAATTCTGCTGTTCATTCCCATCATGATCGGATTTGGTGTTGCGATGGCATTTTGCGCTATCTCAAACAGCAATACGATTTATATCGGAGTGAGTAGGTTTGTCTTTATATTCGGAGTGATCCTTTGCGGAATTACCGGAATGCTCATAAGTCAGGATTTTGCATACAACACGATACGTAACAAATTGATTATCGGACACACAAGGCTCAATATCTATCTGTCCTATCAGATTATCTTTGCGGTATTTATTTTTCTCATGACGGTCATTTTTATGACGGCATATATTGTATCGGGCAACTTATTTTCCTATATGGAAGTATTTCAGATAAATCAGCTTGCTCCCGATATATTGCAGATATACCGAGAGAATTTTTTCAAGGCGTTGCCCGTTTATTTCATTGCAATGCCCGCACTTACAACATTAAGCGTGTTTATTTCCGTGACGTTAAAGAATAGTACAAGCGGTGTCGTGACTATAATCTTGGCGGATGCGCTTAGTTTGTTTCCGGCTTTGAATGAATTTTTTCCAGAAAATAAATTCATTGAATATATCAATCAGATTTTACCGTCGTCCCAGATATATTTGATAGAGAGTTTCTCAGCGCAATCCGATTTTTCACCTGTAAAATATATTTTATTTTCATTGGTTTTTGCGGTAGCAATGATTGCACTTGGTTATGCACTGTTTAGAAAAGCGGATCTGAAATAATCTGAATTTGTTGATAAAGAGGTAATGTCATGCGGTATTTGTGTTTGATTCTTTTGGTTGTGATTTTCTTGCTTCTTGTAAAAATAAAAATGATGCGAAAAACGGCAAGGGAGATCTCCGTACAATTTGAACAGATCCTGAAAACCGATACGAACCAACTGATTACTATCTCGGTCAACGACAGAGAAATGAAAAAACTTGCCGACAATATCAACAAGCAATTGAAAATTCTGCGAAAAGAATATCTCCGCTACAAGCAGGGAGATTTTGAACTGAAAACAGCGATCACAAATATTTCCCACGATATCCGCACGCCTTTGACTGCAATCTGCGGTTATCTTGATTTGTTGCAAGATCATTCCGATGCTGAAAAGACTGAGGAATATATCTCTATCATGAAAGAGCGTGTGGAACTGATGAAACAGCTTACGGAGGAATTGTTCCGATATTCCGTAATTCTCTCAGACAATGCAGAACCTGAGACGGAGGAAGTCCTCATAAATCAGGTACTTGAGGACAGTATTATGGGCTATTATGCGGTACTCACAAAAAGAGGAATTTCTCTGGAAATACACATGACCGAAAAACAAATAATTGCAAAATTAAACAAAGAATACCTTGCAAGAATTATTTACAATCTGCTGAATAATGCCGTGAAATACAGTGACGGTGATTTGCGGATTACTCTCACGGAAAGCGGCGAAATAATTTTTGCCAATACGGCAAAAGAATTATCTTCCGTACAGGTCGATCGGCTTTTTGACAGATTTTACACTGTAAAAACAGCAAGAAATTCCGCAGGTCTGGGCTTGTCCATCGCTCGGACACTTACGGAAGAAATGGGCGGAACGATTTCAGCAACATATAAAGATGATGTTTTAGCCATCAGACTTAAGTTTAACTTGTGAATTATAGGTATATTCACTCGTTCGTAAGGTGCGCTGTTCGTACTTCTATAATCTTCTTGTACGCAGCGCACGTGTCGCATTCAAAACAGCCAGTACCATGACACCGACATCGGCAAAAATCGCCGCCCACATTCCGACAAGACCGCATGCACTAAGTATCAGGCATGCCAGTTTGACCAGCAGCGCCAATACAATATTCTGATATACGATCCGCAAAGTCTTACGGGAAATCTTCATGGCAAGCAGAATCTTAGCCGGATCATCATCCATCAGGACAATATCCGCCGCTTCGATCGCAGCATCCGAACCCATAGCTCCCATGGCAATTCCGATATCCGCCCGCGATAATACCGGAGCATCGTTAATACCGTCTCCGACAAATGCCAGTTTTTCTTTTGGCGGTTTCTGTTCTATGAGCGCCTCTACACGTTCCACTTTGTCCGCAGGCAGCAATTCACCATATACCTCGTCAATACCTAATTTTGCGGCTACGTCTTTCGCCACCCGATCACTGTCTCCCGTCAGCATGACCGTTTTGACGCCTATCGCTTTCAAACCGGTGATCGCCTTTGCCGAATTCGGTTTCTCTATATCATTGATCAAAATATATCCTGCATATACCCCATTGACTGCTACATGCACGACCGTACCTGCCGTATCCGGTTCCAGCCATGATAATCCTAGCTGTTTCATCAGTTTTTGATTACCTGCTGCCACCGGTATACCGTCAACCAAAGCCTTTACGCCATGACCGCTGACTTCTTCCACTTCTGAAAGTAAGCCGTGATCGATCGTTTTCCCATACGCCTCTATGATGCTCCGGCTGATCGGATGATTGGAATAGCTTTCCGCATGCGCGGCATAATATAATAACTCAGCCTCCTGATCCGCCTCCGCCGGACATAGTTTCGTCACCTGAAAAACGCCTTTTGTCAACGTACCGGTTTTATCAAATACCATATACTTTACTTTTGATAATAGTTCCAAATAATTGGAACCCTTTACCAGAATCCCTCTCGCGGATGCACCGCCGATTCCGCCAAAGAAACTTAACGGAATGGATATCACCAACGCACACGGGCAACTGATGACCAAGAAATTCAAAGCTCTAGGCAGCCAAATCCCCCATGCCGCCGGAGCATTCCATAACCACATCTGCAGCAACGGCGGCAGAATGCCAAGCGCCAACGCACTATAACAAACGACCGGCGTATAGACCTTTGCAAACTTTGTTATGAAATTCTCGGAACGGGATTTCTTCATGCTGGAGTTTTCCACCAGATCGAGGATTTTTGAGACTGTAGAATCACCGAACTCTTTGGTCGTCCGCATTTTAATCATTCCGGTTATGTTGACGCAGCCGCTGCTGATCTCGTCACCGGTCTGAATTTCCCTCGGCAGACTTTCCCCGGTCAACGCGCTGGTATTCAACGTTGTGGTTCCTTCGATCACAACCCCGTCGATCGGCACTTTCTCACCGGGCAGTACAACAATCACTGTACCGATCTCCACTTCGTCCGGATCCACTTGTTCCAAACCGTCCGTCCCTTCGATATTTGCATAATCCGGTCGGATATCCATCAACGCCGTGATATTTTTACGGCTTCTGCCCACAGCATATCCCTGAAACAGTTCTCCTATCTGATAAAACAGCATAACCGCAACGCTTTCTTCAAAGTCACCGGTCTGAAAAATGCCTAAAGCGATCGCTCCTAACGTAGCCACAGCCATTAAAAAGTTTTCGTCAAACAATTCCCGATGCCAGACTCCCAGTGCCGCTTTTTTCAGGATGTCATAACCGATGATCAAGTACGGAACCATATAACAGCCCAGTGCAAACCATCGATGGAATTCCATTTGGGCGTCCACGATCATAATCCCGATCAACAGAACTGCTGATACAAGGATACGGATCAGAACCTTTTTTTGTTTCTTCGTCATGTCACATCCTCCAATCCGTTTTTATCCCCTATTCTAAGATAAAAAAATCTCACAATCAGATTCTACTTTCTTGCACGCTTTGCATACCTGCCGCATCACCATGTCTATATCGGCTCCTTCTGCAAATTCTACTTTCATTTTCTGCGTCATGAAACTGACAGTCGCATCAGCCACTCCTTCCGTTTTCTTTGCCGCATCCTCCATTTTCAACGCACAGTTTGCGCAATCCACTTCAATGTTATACGTCTTTTTCACTTTTCCATACCCCTTTCTGACTTTTCGTTCATCCTGTATTCCGGATCCTATTCTTCCACATGCTCCATACCCATTTCCAAAATATGATATACATGCTCGTCATCCAGTGCATAAAAGATACTTTTTCCTTCTCTGCGGAACTTTACAAGCTTTGCATCTTTTAATATCCTTAACTGATGACTGACCGATGACTGGCTCATATGCAGGAGTGTCGCGATATCTCCGACACACAGTTCATTTTCAAACAGAGCGTAAAGAATCCGGATCCTAGTCGAATCTCCGAATACCTTAAACAGTTCTGCCAGATCATAGAGGATCTCTTCCGGCGGCTGCTTGTTTTCCAATGTTTGCATAGTTTCTGCATCTATGTTCCCATGTTCTTCCTTCTGTTCCATCCGAAAACCTCCCTTTATATTTCAATATATGTTCATCTGTTCATATGTATTATTGCTCATATGTTAAAGAATGTCAATAGTATTTTTCAAAAAGTTTTGGGATTTGATCAATTTGTTGAGATCCGTGTCGAAAAAACAGAAAGCAACTCGTAAAGATGATTGATCTTATAAGTGAGGAGTTTGCCGAGGGCTTCATCCGGCTGGGTTTGATCCGGCACCATGATGACCTGACACCCAGCCTGATAAGCAGAACGCACACCGTTTGGCGAATCCTCGACCGCATATGTTTCCTGCGGTATCAATTTCAGTGTTTCACAGGCATATCTGTAAATATCCGGTGCCGGTTTCCCCCGTTTCACCATAGTCGCACATATAAACGTCTGAAAATAAGAAAACAACGCCGTTTCTTTCAGATACCGCTGTGTCCGTTCCGGATCGGTAGCGGTCACGACCACCAAGCGATATCCCCGATCCTGCAACTCAGCTAAAGTTTCTTTTGCATATGGTTGCAACGGAATGCCGTCTTTTTTGAGCTTCTCTTCCATCAATTCCACACGCCTTGCCCGGATACGGGTATACGCCGTTTCACTTTCAAACAGATGATTGATCCACTCTTGCGCAAACGGGCTGCCAAGGCTCCGCATGGATAATGCCTGTTCATCCGTTAAACAGTACCCGCAATCCTGCGCCGCCTGCTTCCAAAACCGGCGATAATATTTTTCGGTGTCCAAAAGCGTACCGTCCATATCAAAAAAAATCGTACTCTGTCTTTCCATATCTGCTCCGTTGCGCCGCCTGTGATCGGCTCCTGTCATGATTCTTCCGCGTATGTTTCCTGTTCTTTTGTGTGCGGCATTGCCGCATAATTCTTATCCAAGGTGATCTGACAGCGATATTCCGGATATTCCGCCTCAACCAATTCCTGTATCTTCTGCCGGATTTCCTTATCGCTGTACACCACCGTTTCCGGCAACAGGCAGTCAAAAACCAGATCGGTCGCATGATCGCCTTTGATGATGCGGAGGTCATGAACCGTCATCTGTCCATCGATGCGTTTCACCTGTTTGTTTAACCAGATCCTCATATCACTGTCAGCATTCTCAGCCGTAATGATCGGATCAAAATGGATGATCATGTTCAGGTTATCCTGTTCTAAAAAATCTTTTTCAATGGTATCGATAATGTTATGGCACTGAATCACATCTGCTTCCGCCGCCATTTCAACATGCACGCTTGCGAACAGTCTCCCCGGTCCGTAGTCATGTATCATGAGATCATGTGTTCCCAATACGCCGTTATAACTCAAGATCTTCTGATAGATGTGATTTACCAACGCCTGATCCGGCGCCTTTCCCAGCAACGGATCCAAGGTATCCTTGACCAATCCTACACCGCTGTAGAGGATAAATACCGCCACTAGCAGTCCCATCCAGCCATCCAGTTCCAAGTTCGTATAATGGGAGATCAAAGAAGCCAGTAACACGGCGCCTGTACTGATCACATCATTACGGCTGTCAGCCGCTGTGGCGATCAATGTTTCGGAGTGGATGCGTTTTCCAAGCGAACGGTTAAACACTGCCATCCAAATTTTCACGATGATCGAAACCGCCAAAACCGCTACCATCACCCAGCTAAAATCAACCGGCTCCGGATTTCTCACTTTCTGAAAACTTGTTTTTAACAGTTCCACACCGATCACCATGATAAAAACCGCCACCAACAGACCGGATAAATACTCGTATCGGGCATGCCCGTATGGGTGATCCTGATCCGCCGGCTTACTGCCCATATGAAATCCCAGTATGGTAATGATATTTGAGGAAGCATCGGATAGATTATTAATGCCATCTGCCAAGACGGCAACACTGCCGGAAAGCATACTGACCAGCAGTTTTCCGAGGAATAATAACCCATTACAGAAAATACCCGTCCAGCCCGCCAGTTTTCCATACGATGTACGCACTTTCATGTTTTCCATATCTTCGTAGTTGCGAATGAACAATCGTATCAGAAAATTCGTCATAGTTTCGTCTCCATAAAAAATACCTAGCGTTTATGTATTCATATTATCATATACTAACCATCCAACCTATGCAACTGTTTTAACCTCTAATCTTTGTTCGCCTAACCAAACTTCGTTTTCACCCGTTCCAGCTTTTTCAGCAGCGGTCTTGCCCCCAAGAACAGGAACAGAACCGTGGAAGCCCCATGAATCAGATCGAACGGCAGTCCCGACACATAGACCGAAAGGATCGCATCCCATTGCAACGGCAATCCTGCCATGATCACTGTTGCAGGATTCATGATACCGCCAAATACGATCACCGTGGACAGGAAGCCATACAGACAAAGGATCAACAGGAAGATCATTTCGGTACGTCTGCTGTTTGCGTTTCGTATTCGGTTCCGATAGGATCGGGAAAACAAAACACCGGAGAAAAATCCGACTAAACCTAAAGCAAACATCTGCCAAGGCGTCCAAGGTCCCTGCCCGAAGATCATATTGGAAAGCAAGACGGTCAATGCTCCTACCAAAAAGCCGGTCTCCCCGCCAAACGCTACTCCGGCGATGATCGCAATGGCAGTCATCGGTTTAAATTCCGGCAAGATCACAAAGATCGCCCTGCCTGCCACTCCAATCGCGCAAAGCACCGAAAGGATCACTAAATCCCTCGTCGGCGGTTTCCGGTTTTCAAATGCGAGGAAAAACGGAAGCATACACTCCAATAAGACCAGCAAGGCGATGAATACATATTTTTCATCCTTTAAAAAATATACGCCGAATAAAATGGTGGCGGGAACGGCAAGCAATAATATCAGAATTTCTACCCATGTGTGAGCGGAAAGCCGTTTCTGATCCGTGCCTCTCTCCAGTATGAGATCATAGGTTGCTGTAGTCTGTCCCACATCGGATGTGATCTGCGGACTGGCAGGAATCTGTATGGGATCACCACCTGTTCCTTGAGCATCCTGCTGCCCTACAACGGAAGGTTTGCAAGCAGTCAGGACGTCATCAACAGTCACTGCGAACGGCAGAACCTGACGTACCATCCGATTGGTATACGTCGTATAAAAATGGTTTTCCGAAAAAAAGGCTTTTGGCTCATCTTCTGCCACAATCTGCCCGTCAAAAAACAACATACAGCGGGTCGCATACTCGGCGCAAAACTCGACGTCGTGGCTGACCATTAAAATCATAACGCCCTGCTTCATCAATTCCCTTAAAATACCGCCGAACACCTTTTTATATCCGATATCCAAGCCTTTTGTCGGCTCGTCCAACAGTAGTATTTCCGGCTCTGTCAACAGTGTTTTTGCCAGTGCCAAGCGCTGCTGCTCTCCGCCGGACAGATCATAGGGATGCCTGTTTAGCAAACCGTCTAATCTGCACAATTCTATCATCTGCATCATCCGTTCCTGCCGTCCGGCATTCTCTTTCCCCGGAAACAATCCCTGATCCGTCATATCCTCCAACTCTTTCTTCACGGTATCTTCGAGAAAGAGAAGCTGCGGATTCTGCGGTAAACTAGTGATCCGGATGTCCGGACCGCCCGGCAAACACACCTTCCCCCTCTGTGGTCGATGTCCCCCATGTATCATAGACAGCATTGTGGTTTTACCGCTTCCGTTGCCGCCGAGGACAGCCAGCATTTCGCCCCGATATGCCTGCAAAGATACGCCTTTTAGAACGTCTTCTCCATTTTTTTCATAGCGGAACCAAACCTCTTCTAATGCTAACACACTGTCTGTTTTCTGCCGTTTCTCGTTTGGCGATCCTGTTGGTTGTACGGTGATCCTGTCTTTGTGAAGATCTGCATATTGCTGAAACCATGCACGCCCTTCCTGTACGCTGAACGGACACTTCGAACTTCCTGTCTCTAAACGGTTCCAAATCCGCATTGGGGCAGGCATCGCCTCAAACAATTCCATCTCCTGCTTCCGCAGGGCATCCGCTACCTGTAACGGCGCATCATCCAATATCAGCCTGCCTTTCTCCATCACTAACATGCGGCTGCAATACGGCAATACTTCTTCCAAGCGATGTTCCGTCAGCAAAACCGTCGTTCCCAATTCCCGATGAATCCGCCCTAATATCGACAAAAATTCGGATGCCGCCACCGGATCTAATTGGGCGGTCGGTTCATCCAACAGAAGGATCTCCGGTTGCATGACCATAACGGAAGCCAGATTCAAGAGTTGTTTTTGCCCGCCGGAGAGTGCGGAAACGTCTTGATGAAACCATTCCTGAATACCGAAAAAATGACTCATTTCCGCCACCCGTTTTCGGATGATACTGGTTTCTATTCCCAGACTTTCCAGACCGAATGCCAATTCATGCCAAACTTTATCGGTTACGATCTGATCGTCCGGATGCTGACTGACATAACCGATTTGAGCAGTCTGCCTGCGTAGATCGATTTGATTGAGGGGTTCTCCCTGAAAGAGAATCTCTCCTCTTGCCAGCCCGTGCGGCATCATCGCACTTTTCAAATGCCGCAGTAATGTCGTTTTTCCACATCCGGAATTTCCGCAGAGTACTATAAATTCACCGGAGGTTATCCGTAAATGAATCCCTTGTAAGACATCTTCACCCGCATTCGGATAACGAAAATACACGTCTTTTAGTTGAAAGAGTTCCATTTCCATTCCTCCCTTCCGTTTATCAGCATGGGCAATAACGATAAAAGCCCATATCCTCCGTAAATCCCGACTGTATATCCATTCACCTTCGCACCCGTGAACGTCGGAAAGCAGGTCCAATATAATTTTCCCTGTAGGATGCCGACGAGTACAAAGATTCCCAGTCCTAAAATACAAAGCAGTACGACTGTATCCCGCTTTGCCCAACGATAGAGGGAAAACGCCGTCCTTCCCTCCAGTCCGTATCCACGGCACTTCATGGCGTTTGCCGTCTCGACCGCATGTTCCATTGCCCAAGTGAGCATGATGGAAAGCGTCCGGACCATCAGACGCATCCGAAACCATAGATTGCCGTTTTTCTTATAGATCCCAATCTGTCGCTGCGCCTCCGCAATCGCCTGAAACTGTCGTCGATACCGAGGCACAAACCGCAGCGCCATCGACAGAACCAAACTTAAGGCGGGCAGGATCCGTCCAAACAGATAAACCAGTTTGTCGGTTGTCATGATCCGGTTCCAACACGAAAACCACTGTATGACCGCAACCACTATAGCGGCTGCCAAAATTCCATAGATAACCGCCTCCAGCGTAAACGGATTCCCACTCGGAAAATATGCAAGGATCGTAAGACCTTCGTGATTAAACAACGGATTGACCAAGATCAGGAGCAACATCATCGGAACGAGGTAACAAACGGCAAACCGGATAGATTTTTTCCCGTTTAGATAAACGGAATATACGGTTGCCGAAAGGATCGCGATCCCGAGACATACCGGCTGTCGGATAAACATTGTGAAGCCGATCACGGCGAAAAAATAGATGAAATTGACGATTGGGTGAAATGTTGTAAATGTATCTTTCATAACGGTTCCTTTTTAATCCATACTGCAGGTGTAAGTCCATTCAATGACGTCGCCGTCTTTGACCATATAAGCGGAACAACCATAGTTTGGATACTCTCCGTTGACACGATACTTCCATCCGGACAGATTCCCACAATCAAATTCATAGATATTGTTGATCCCCCGTATATATGCCGAACCGTAGATCGGAGAATATGTGGCATCCAACAGAATCCCCATATTACTGCATGTGCTTCGTAACACATCATAGACCGATTCCCCGTCGGTCACAGTCACCGTAACCGGCGCTAAAATACTGCCGTCTGCCGGAATCAGTCCTGCTTTGGAAGGATCCAAAGCATCCATATGATCTAAGATCTCTGAGCAGGAAACGGAAATCGTGCAGGTGACGGTTGGCTCTGTCTGTTCGGTCGTGCTTTCCGTTTCTGCTTCCGTCGTTGTCTGCCCGGCGTCAGACGATGCCGCCTGTGTCGTCGCTGCCGGTCCGGCATCTTCAGAGCTTCCGGTCTCTGTTGAAGACTGCGGCGGCTGTGCAGCACTGCTCTCGGTCGTCTCCGGGGTCTGCTCCGTTTCTGACCGGTTATTTTTTTCGCCGTCTGCGGAGACTGACCGTCGGATCGCCTCCACTCCTGAATCGGCAGACGGATCTTCTTCTGCGGCGGTCAGACCGTCGGAAGTATTTTCAACCGTTTGAGCCAGCTCTTCATCCGTTATCGTATGACTGGTCTTGTGTGAGCTGCCTAAGAAATAGGCGGCTGCCAATGCCAGAACAATAACGACTCCTCCAAAACATATGTATTTATGTTTGTTTATCCATTGCTTCATCTTAATAACTTCCTTGTAATTGTTTTAAGATCCGTTCCGCCTCATCAAACCGCAGGTGATTTAATTCTTCTATCGCCTGTTCCAAGCGTTCTTTGATCTGTTCCGGCAAGTCGCCTGCCAGCAGTTCTTCCAGCATGGAGCAAACCGGCTCCGTCTCATAATCCCGAAGCATGGAAAGGCTGTTTTTCAGGATGATCCGCTGTTCGTCCGTAAAGCCGGTTTCCGATACCTCTTCCGTCGCCGCTACCTCTTCCATGTTCATCGGTTCTTCCCCCATATAGTTTAAAATGCCATTGACCACGCAATAACACTCCTGACATAATTCGTCCCAATGTTCCTGTATGTAGTCCCAATTACCTGCTCTCGATTGCTGCTCGTGTTCCCATGCGAGCTGGTATAAGGTATCTGCCCCTAAGGTTTTCGCATTTGACTTTAAGGCATGGACTTCAATCGTATAGTTCTCCATATCCGCTTCCTGATAATACGTCAGCATGGTCCGGAACTTATTTCCGAAATTTTTTGCAAAGACCATCAGTAGCCAATGAAACTGTCCGAGAGAGCCTCCACAGTAATGATAGCCTGCCGCCAGATTGATATGCGCATCTTTCCACATGGACAGCCATTCCTGCGTACAGTCCTCGATAGAAGCCTGTTCAGTGTCTGTCCGCTCCGGACCGGCAGCCGATGACCCGGCAGCATCACTTTCGTCCGCTTCATATGGAATAATATATTTGTCCGGCAGCAGTTTTAACAATAGCTCCTCCAGTTTTTTCCAGTCGATCGGCTTTGTCAGATACGCATAAAACCCTTCCTGAATATAGAAATCCTGTAAGCCTTTGATCGCATTGGCTGTCAGGGCAAGAACGATCGTATCCCGGTTTGGATTATCGGTTTCCTGCCGCAGCCGTTTCAGCGTTTCCACACCGTCCATTTCCGGCATCAGATGATCCATAAAGATCAAATCGTATTTTTTCTCCCTCGTCATCTCCAGACACTTCATACCGCTTTCTGCCGTATCGATCTGTATCTTGGTTTTTTTCAATAATCCCTTTAACACCGATAAGTTCATAAAATTATCATCTACAAACAAAATTTTTGCCTGTGGCGCGGTAAATAGCGCCTGATATGGCATTTGGTTACGTAATTCCTGCCGATAATCCATCTGATAGTTTCCGATCGGTGTGGCATCACGGATTCCCTGCGGGATCTGTATCCGAAATTCAGAACCTTTTCCGTATCGGCTGGATATCTGCATGGTTCCGCCCATCGCTTTCAAAAGATGCGCCACAATGCTCATGCCCAGACCGGTCCCTTCAATGCTTCGATTGTGCTGCAGATCAAATCGTTGAAACGATTCCGTGATCTTACTGATGTTTTCCTGCTCGATACCGATGCCGGTATCTTTGACCACTATGCGCAAGACGCCTGTATTCTTTCTCCTTTTGTCAAAGCGTACTTTTAGCGATACCGTACCGGTCTCCGTGTATTTCACTGCGTTATTTAAAATATTCGTGAGGATTTGTTTGACCCGCATCTCATCCCCGTAAAGCGTTCGGGGGATGTCCTTTTGTACATCAATATCAAACGACAGTCCTTTTTCCTGTGCTTTTATGTAGGTCAGATTGATAACATCCGTCAGCATGCCGCTGATCTGATAGTCCTCTTGTGTTAAGTCTACCTTACCGGATTCCACCTTCGAAAAATCCAAGATATCATTGACCAAGATCAGCAGGGTTTTACTTGCCTTCTTGATATTCGCCGCATATTCGTTGATCTGCTCATTGGTTTCTTCCCGAAGGATCATCTCATTAAATCCTAAAATGGCATTGATCGGCGTTCGGATCTCATGCGACATATTTGCCAGAAAACTGGTTTTGGTTTCATTTGCCTTAATCGCCAAGATCTGTTCCTGCTTCTGTTTCTGTAAACTGTTGATCGCAGAGATAGCCATGATCATCATAAACAAAATAAAACCGAAACTGATATAGTTGTTCGGGAAGATGCCGGATGTAGAATGTAAAAAGCTCCACATCTGCAAAACGACGCATAGCAGTAAAAGCAGGATGCCCACTAAGAGTTTCCATTGATAGATCCCTTTCAGACAATCGCGGATAATCGTATAGATCACAATCGCTCCGCTACCCAAGATAATCGCCCAGCCGGCTTTATACATATCATAAAAATCCATCGTATTGGTCAACTCTAATATCAGCATCCCGATATTGATCACCATGCCTATCGTGGAACCCACAATATAGATATGATTATACCGTCTTTCCTGCAGTCGGTTTACATAAAACAGCATCGGGATCGGCGCGACGAATAAGCATTCCCATAACAGCATTTCTCCCAATGCCAAATTTCCGTAATAAAACTGCTTTAGCCTGCCTTCCCCCAGCATCCAAATAGCTGTACAGATGGCAGTCACGCCCAGATACGTAATGTTCATGTTCGGATTTTCGTATTTTGTAAACTGCATGATCGCTCCGAATAACGCGATCACAATGCCGGTATAAAGCAGTAAAAATGCAAAGATAACATCATTTCCATAGGATTCCAGCATCCAACAAAGGATGCCGATATCGGAACCGATCCGGATATCATTTAACTGACCGGCTACTTCCGGTTCCGGCGCTGAATATTTGATCTCGATCGGTTTGCCGGCATCCTCGGAACTGACCGGGATCAGCATATATGCCGACGGACTATGGAAACCGAAACTACGTGTGTCCGAATCATCATAGGTGGCTACGACTTCTCCACTCACCCGGACCACGATGTTTTGATGGAGACTTTTTACCATGATCGTTGTACGGTCATCGATTCCTTCCGGGATCACATTGCGGATCCGGACTACCGAATCGGAAGTCCGGATCTTGCCCGGAATCGTAACCGGTATCTCCTCTGCATCAGCCAGTACCCAGCCGTCGTTAAAACTCTTACAGGTATAATCATTAAACCGGTAATTTTCATCTGTCGTATTGGCTACAAACACACAGACAAAAAGCCAGAATAACAATAATGTCCAAAACAATACTTTCACAAAGATAAGGGATAATTTAAAACGTCTGCTTTTTTCCTGTTCCATATCTGCCTCCTAATCCTCCCGCTTGATCAGGACGGATAACAACTCATCATGCCGTCAGGCTTTACGATCATACTTCCGGAAAGCAATACACAAATTTTCATAGATTGCATAAGCGGAACGAAACCGTTCACCGGCTCTCCCTTGTCCTCTTTTCAATCACTGCTGCGATCCCCATATTCACGCCTTCTGCCATATGTTTCAACACCGCTCCCGGATCAGGCAGCGATCTCCAAACATGTCAGAAATAAAGCAAAAACAACGATCATCATAATGACTGTAGAGGTCAAACTTTCACCAAAATTCATATCCATAAATATACCATATCCAGCCCATAAAGTCTATATTTGATATCCATGCAGCATATGAGAGCGGCACTTTGAAACCGTCTGTTTCAAAAGCAGAAAAGCAGCCCGAAATCCATACCTATAAGCTGTATGATTTCGGGCTGCTTTTCCCATATCTGTATGTGCATCAACCGCTCAAAAATTGCTTTTTATCTATGCTTCCTCTATAGCAGCAACCGGACATCCCTCCAATGCCATCTGCGCGGCAGCAACATCTGCTTCCGGTACATCCCCGTCTATCGCTTCTGCCACGTTTGCGTCTGTCATGGCAAATACACCGGGACAGGTCGCCACACACAATCCGCAGCCAATGCAGTTTTCATTTACCGCATATCTCATTGTCATTTCCTCCTGATCTCTCACTCAAATTTGTATGTGGATCATTCTGTCCACCGTCCATACATGTGATTTCCATATAGCATTTTCATCAACAACATGCTACAGTCCGCTTTCGTACAAGTTTTACACTCTTAGTATACCCATATGTATCCATTTTATATAACCTGTTTCGAACATACTCCTTTTAACGAAACAGGTTCCATCCTGTCCTTCCTGTTGCTATCTCAATTTCCCGTATTGCGTGTCATCCACCGGTTCCAACCATTCATTCGACCCATTTTCTCCCGGTACTTCGATCGCCAGATGGGAAAACCAACTGTCCGGTGCTGCCCCGTGCCAGTGCTTGACGCCTTCCGGAATATTGATGCAGTCACCCGGTTTCATCTCTACGGCATCTTTTCCCCATTCCTGATAGTATCCGCGTCCTGCCACACAGATCAGGATTTGTCCACCGCCTTGATCAGCATGATGAATATGCCAGTTATTCCGACAGCCCGGTTCAAATGTGACATTAAAGATGCCAACCTGTTCGGTCGATACCGGGGCAAGGTAGCTCTGCCCTATAAAATACTGTGCAAAGGCATCATTACTTGAACCGATCGGAAAGATCATCCGGGCAGCGTGAGCCGCTTTGGAATCTTCCGGTGAAACCTCCTCCGCCCACACATCTTTTGCCAGATTAAACACTGCCCAAGCCTTTGGCCATCCGGCGTAAAAACCTACGTGCGTAATGACAGCGGCAATCTCTGCCTTTGTAACGCCGTGCGCCTTCGCGTTTTGCAAATGATAGGTCAGTGAGGAATCTGTCACTCCCGATGACATCAATGCCACGACGGTGATGATACATCGGGTTTTTAAGTCGATGTCCTCATTATTCCAGTTTTCTCCAAATAGCACGTCATCATTGTAGTGTGCAAAATCAGGAGCAAATTTTCCCAGTGCGTCCCTTCCTGCGGTTTGTACGATTTTTTTCTCCATGTTATCATCCTCCTTCTATATATTCCGTTTTCTACCATCTCAACATGACTTCGATCAATCCGAGCCATGAAGATCCCTTCTGCCAGACATCCGCTTTCATGTCCTTTACAAGCGGTTCCGGCGTCCGCCTAAACGACGTTTCCTGCCTGCTGTTTCCCATTCTGTGCCATAACGCCCACAAGGGCATGCGGAATGTACAATTCTTCCAAATAGTGAATCTCGTCCTGTGTCAGTTCCAAATCCACTGCATGAACCGCACCGTCCACATGCGAACATTTCGTAGCCCCGACCACCGGCGCAGTCACTTTCGTCAGCAGCCATGCCAAAGAAATCTCTGTCATGGAAACTCCGCGTTTTTCCGCCAATTCCGCTACCCGCGCGATGATCTTGCCGTCCGCATCCGCAGTCGCATCATATTTCAAACGGGCATAGGAATCCTCCTGCAACCGCTTAGAAACTTCTCCGGGATGTTTGGCAAGCCGTCCGCCTGCCAATGCACTGTACGGCGTCATCGCAATGTTCTGGTCTGCGCAAAAGGACGCCATTTCCCGCTCTTCCTCACGGGCGATCAGATTATAATGTCCCTGAACGGATACAAATTCCGTCAAACCGTTTGCCCTAGCATAAAAATTTGCTTTTGCAAGCTGCCATGCAAAACAGTTTGAAATACCAATATACCGTACCTTCCCGGACTTTACAGCATTATCCAGTCCTTCCATGATCTCTTCCATCGGAGTGTGATAATCCCACATGTGATAGATGTAAAGATCTACATAGTCCATACCGAGATTTTTTAAACTTTGGTCTAAGTATGTTTCAATATGCTTCTGCCCACTGACGCCGGAATCGATTTCTTCCTGCGTCCGCGGCGTAAATTTTGTGGCGATACAAACGTCGTCCCTCTTGGCAAAGTCCCGTAATGCCCTGCCTACAAACTGTTCGCTCGTACCGTTCTGATAGACGATGGCAGTGTCAAAAAAATTGATGCCAAGTTCCAAACCGTGTTTGATGATCTCTCTAGTCTGCGCTTCGTCTACCGTCCAACTGTGCTGTCCGGCAGACGCATTGCCAAAGCCCATACATCCCATACAGATACGTGAAACTTTCAAGTCGGATTTTCCTAGGTTTGCATATTTCATTGCCTATACCCTCCTATTAGATCACACTGCTTACCCATGCCTGAAGCTCGGCTGGAGACAGGGTTCCGTTCAAGATTTTCCCTTCCACGATCTCTGCACCGGCGGATACTGATGCTCTCAAACCTTCGGCTGCTTTTCCGAAACCACTGCCGCCGGATGTCGCAAACAGCACGATCTTCTTTCCCGAAAAATCATAGCTCTCCAAAAAACTGTTCATGATCGTCGGTGCAACATACCACCAGATCGGGAACCCCAACAGGATCGTATCGTATGCCGCGATATTGGCGTCCCGATCAGCCAAAGCCGGTCGGCTGCTCTTGTCATTCATCTCCACGGAACTGCGTGATGTTTTATCCATCCAGTTCAGATCCGCTTTTGTATAAGGAACTTCCGGTCGGATCTCATACAGATCGGCGCCTGCCGCCTCCGCTACGGTTTTTGCAACGCGAGCGGTTGTTCCGCTTGCACTAAAAAATGCTACCAATGTTTTGCTCATATTTGTTACCTCCTTTATAAAGATCTTCCTAGATCATACGCTGCTTTCATGTGCGGGCTTCCTGTTGTCATAGATGGGGTTCCGCAACCGGTGCCTAAGATCATCCCGCAATCGGTAAAATTCATATACCGGCACAGTTTTTTATAATATTCTGCCAGATAAGGCATGACATCTTCGTTTGTATCCCATGCGGCAGCAATCAGCACCGTTTTTAAATGCCTTGCAGAAAGTTTCATCGTATAGCTGTAAAACCGATCGATCACCATTTTTAGCTGCGCAGACATTCCAAAGTAATACACAGGCGTCACAAAGACTGCCAGATCCGCCGAGAGTAATGCGTCCCTGATCTGCTGCATATCATCTTTTTGGGCGCATGGTCCGTTCATGCCACAGTGGTCGCAACCTAAACAGGGGTGAATGTCCATGTGTGCCGCATCCATCTCTACGATCGTATGCCCGACTGCTTCCGCTCCTTTTGCAAACTGTTCCGCCAGCATATTTGATGAACCTTTTTTATGCGGGCTGCCTTTGATCATCACGATTTTCATTTTTATCCCTCCTCATCCAATAGTTTCCGTACACAGTGGAATGTAATCTCATAAATAGTCATAAACACATAATTGACATTTGCGTTCTCCATCGCCGTCCGCTGTTTTTCCGTGACAAAGGTATATGGATAGATACCAAACATAAACGGAAAAAAGGCATAAATAAAATTCTGCTTTTCCGAAACCGTCATACTCGGAAAAAACTTGGTCAGACCGTCCATGATCGTACGGATGGAATCCCCGTACGCCACCTTAAACGCCGCCAAATGTTCCGGACGACTGCCCGCCTCCATGTCATAATGGTTCATAGACAGTATTTTTAGAAGCTGTTCCCGCTTCTCCAACGAGCGGGCAAGCATATCCGAAAACTCATCTTTTGTCATTGCCGTATGCTGCTCTATCATCTCCCGCAACGAAGCAGTCCACCATTCATATTCCCGTTTTAACAGTGCCAGAAAGATTTCCTCTTTCGTCTGAAAATAATTATAAATTGAGGTCCGGGTGAAGCTGGTCATATTCCCGATCTCCTTCATGGTGATTTCCTTAAAACTCATGGTTTTATACAGTTTTTCGCAGGCGTTGATAATTTCCTCCCTGCGGGCATTCGTAAGTTCCGGCGATCCCTTTGGCATCACGATTCTCCTTATTCTTCTGTTTCCTTTTTGATGGACAGGCATGATCCTATCCCGTATCCGATCCTCGGATATTGGCGGGGCATGCTACATACCATATCCATTTCTAAGTGTTACAGGTTTATTATATATCTATTCTGACACAGTGTCAATATGTTTTGACATCATGTCAGTAATTTGGATGTTTTTATAAAAAAAGCCGTGTTCACTCAATCCAATCATTGAATGAACACGGCTTTTTCGCTTTTATTGTATCCTATCCATCTGAGCCGTTTCCGTCACGATTCAGTATTTCATTCATCGCTGCAAGTACCGCGGAAATCTCAAGGGGCTTGGAAAGATGTGCATTCATACCCGCCTGCCGGCTCTTTTCCTCATCTTCGGCAAACGCATTGGCAGTCATTGCAAAGATAGGTACAGACGTTGCATCGGGACGATCCATTGCACGTATCTTTTTGGTCGCTTCAAAACCGTTCATCCGCGGCATCTGAATATCCATCAGGATCAGGTCGTAGTAATTTTTTTCGCTTTCTTCAAAAAGTGCAACTGCCTTTTGTCCGTCCTCAGCCTCGTCGATCATCGCGCCTGTGACTTTTCCGAGCAGCTCTACGGCAATTTCACGATTCAGTTCGTTATCCTCGGCAAGTAAAATATGTTTTCCTTTGAAATTGTAGGTTTTGTCCGCGATAACACTTTGATCCGGTGTTTTGTCCGTTTTCCACTCTATCATATGGGAATTTTCGGTAACGGTAAACGGCAGATTGACTTCAAATTCTGAACCTTTTCCATATTCGCTGTGTACTGCGACACTGCCGCCCATCAGTTCGGAAAAACTGCGGACGATCGACAATCCCAAACCTGTCCCGCCAAATTTATGGGTGATTTCAGAATTTTCCTGTTCAAATGCCTCGAAGATCTTTTCCAGATTTTCCTTTTTAATACCCATACCTGTATCTTTGACTGAAAAACGCAGCAAGACGCTGTCTTCCTCATGCTTCAACTCACTGACAGACAGAACGATACTGCCGCCTTTCGAAGTGAACTTAAACGCATTCGAGAGAAGATTTGTCAGAATCTGATTAAGCCGCAGAGAGTCGCCTCCAATCAATTCGTCAATCTGACCAAAGAGTAATATTTTGAAGTCGATTTCTTTTTCTTCCGCCTGCACGCTGTAGATATTTTCAATATTTTCAAGAAAGAGCCGCAAGTCGAACAGTTCGTTTTTGAGCTGTATCTTTCCACTTTCGATCTTTGACATATCCAGTACATCGTTAATCAACAACATCAGATGCTTAGATGAGAGCGATACTTTTTTCAGGCAGTCATCCACCTTTCCGGGATTGTCCTTATTCTGGCGGGCAATCTCCGTCATACCAATGATACCATTCATAGGCGTACGTATTTCGTGACTCATGCGGCTTAAGAATTCGCTTTTTGCCAGACTTGCCTGCTCGGCAGCTTTCTGAGCCTTTTCTGCCGATTCACGCGCCGCCTCAAGCTGTTTGGAGTGGGCTTTCAAATTCATGAGATACATGAAAAAAATGAGCAGGATCAACAAAATTATGGAAGCCATCATGGTGATCGCATTCCTGTTAAGTCGTCTGCTCAGATCCTCGGTCATTTCATCCACGACCTCATAAGGCACTTCCATGAGCATATACCATTCTGTACCTTCGATCGGAGCATAATACATACACATGTGGATCTCGTCCGCTTTGAATATCACCATGCCGGCATTTCCGTTTTTGAAATCATTCTCTATCTGTTCCACAGAAAAACCTTCGTCAAAGTCGGCATATTCCCTGAATTTGGAAATGACATTGCTGCCTTGCGGGAGATCGGAGAAAAAGGTATTATAGATGATAAAACTGCCGTCTCCGGTAACGATACTCGCATTGGTCTGTCCGTCCACGCTTCGCAGAAACAGGTGCTGTTCAATAGAATCCGCTGTAAATCCTGCAATAATTGCGATCATATCCACTCCGTCAAAGTGTATCGGTGATATCTGCGTGCCTAGCACGATCATATTGTTATCCAAAAATGTTTCGTTATAAGAGATCAGTTCATCCTCACCATTGAGTAATTCCGCAAGAAAACTGAGCTTAGAGGCTGCGGGACGTTTTCCGTCCCTGCTGTAATAAAAGCCGTTCTCGTCGATAAATGCCATGAACTCAAAATCATTGTTCTTCTCGGCATCGGTTATGAACCTTTCCATCGCTTCTATGCTTTCCATATCCTCATCATTGACACTTTCTGCCACAGCCTTCAGTCCGCTGTACCTCATGGAAAGCCCTGATTTGAAGTTCGCCTGCGTCAAATTTGTCATTTCTCGCAGATACATGGTATTCATATCTTTCGTAAAACCGGACGTGATCCCTGCCGCCGCATTGATCAGCCAGTTCACGAGCAGGCATACAAGCACGATTGCCAGAACCAGCACGGCATAAAATCGCCTATGGGAAATCTTTTTGCTATGTCCTTCACTCATTTTCATTTAACAATGTGATCCTTCCTTCAACCTGTGATGATATTTCTTCATCGTTATGACTGATGATATACTCTTCCAATATGCTGCGGAGGGTATATTCCGTTTCACGGACGAGTTTCACGTTTTCGGCTTTCGGGAAATCGCTGCTGTAAACATTGAGCATGGTAAAGCCGTCGCCGTTATTGTCGAAATATCCGCTGCTGCCTGCCATGTAATCCGTTACGGCGATAGTATATACCGCGTTTTCATCAAGCGGTGAACCATCCGGGAGAGTCACATCAACAAGCTGTGCCGGCGTGTCGCCGGTCGGCGGGGTAAAGGAGTATCGAAGACCCGACACATTCAGAAATCTTCCTCCCGGTATCTCGACATCGCGTACCATGGCTGATAAGCTGTTTGAAAGCATACTCCTTATGACATCTGCATTCACTTCCAGCACTATTATATGATTCTGATACGGGCAGACATAATCCAGATCATAACTGTAAATATCGCCTTCATAGAGACTTCCCCGGATCGAACCTCCGTTTACCACGGCGATATCCACATCCGTAATCTCTCTGACTGCATCAGCGATCAGGTTCCCGATCGCAGTCTCTTCCAAACGCACATTATAGTTTTCAACGATCATATCATGGTTGATCGTCCCAATCAGCGTGGCATTTTGGGAGTCGCCCTCTTGCATATATTCATCTACTTCAGCAAAGGCAGATGCAACATCTGTCTGTCCGCATAAAACGGTATTGCAACAATTACCGAAGTATCGCATAAAATCATTAGATATTGAGATATTGTAGTTATAACCGTTTTCAATACAGTCTTGGATCCCGCCGGGAACGATATCCGCAGTGGGGGTGTAATCCACAAGATACGAATCGGCTGCCCCATTATCCATCATAAAGGCGTCCTGCCCTTCAGGAGTAGAAATGAGACCAAGTACTCGCCGGCAGGCATCCAGCCGAACCTCATTTCCGTCTTCGGTCAGCACATTATTGATACCCAGAAAAGCCGTCGGAGTGGAAACCGTCCATGCCGGATTGCCCTCGCTGCTGAGCAGCGGAAGCATATCAAATTCATCACTGCTGTTTTTTCGGATATTATCCAGCATCGTGACATTATCAAACGCTACCAGCATTTCTCGATTGCTCATTTTTTCAAGAATTGGCTCACAGTTGGAAACCGCAGTGAAAGGATGCGAATTCATGTAACCCTTATCAATCATTTCCAGCGGCAGATCAAGGCATGTTTCCAGTGAGCCACTGAACGAAGCTTCCCCGTTTTTTAAGTCATCCAGCCACTTGATGCCATCAGAAAGTCCGAAAAAATCCGGGATCTTGGTTGCAATGGCAAAAACAGCAGTCGTGGGAGGCGTGCCGTCCACGGCAAACACAAAACCGTTTTCATCTGCACCGACATGATCCTCTTTTGCTTTTTCAAGCATTTCCAGCAATTCATCCTGCGTTGTAGGAATCGGTAAATCGTTTTCACGTGCCAGCGTGACATTATAGATATATCCGTAATATTGCGCCGGTAGCGGAATAAACAGATTTTTTCCGTCTTTGGCGGTCTTGTGCATGATGCCGGACTGATATGCCGAGATATAATCATCCGCGCTCAGATCGGCAAGGTAATTCAGTACATCGCCTGTGCCAAGGGTGGATACAACAATATCGCTTCCGTGTCCATTACGCAGCCGGCGTTCCATCTCGCCATCGATCGTACTCAATGTGTTTCTTTCAATCTGCAGATCAATATCGGGATATGTGGTCTCTACCAGTTGCTCTAGGTTGGGCAGATCACTGGTATACAGCATGGTAACGATGATCTTATCCTCGCCTGATGATTCTATTTTTTGCGGAGTGCAACTGCTCAGGCAGAGTGAAGCTATAATCAGGCAAAGCATTATTTTCACATGTATTTTTTTCCTATTCATCATATCTCTCTTTTCTTTGGTGTCATATGGCTATTGTACAATATTTTTTCCGCTTTATCAATCCCTGATGAAGTGAAAAAGGCGCCTGAGTGTATGCTCGGGAGCCTTGATTTCGTTGTGTTTATTTATGGATTTGTGGGGGTCCAATTACTGGATGATCGCAGCGGTATGAATGGGAAGACGGGGCGGCGGTATCATGGACCTTCGTGCCGGAAATCACTATGTTTTAGGTGATTTTAAGGGTATTTTCAACACTTTTTTCTTTCTATGCACCTTGTATCTGAGATTTTTTGTTATCACAAGATGAATTGCATCCATTTGCTTTAAATGCGTTTCTACTCAAAAAACGCATTTAGGGCGCATTGAAAACGCATTTATTTTTATTATACCTAGCCACACATGTCCTTTTCCTTCCAATTCCCCTCACTTATTCCTTGATCAACCTATATCGCCTTGTCTTATTTGCACCAATCGCTTCTATGCATATATTCGAAAGCCTTGATTTTACTACATCATTTCAATTACTCGATAATCGTAGCAACCCTACCGGATCCTACCGTTCTACCACCCTCACGGATTAGGCTATGATAATCTATGATGTAGAATGGCGGGTTTTAGCGATTTTCAAGTACTGCTATTTTCAGAAATCGCAGATTTTCCCTATATTTTCAGATTTTTGTAGCCAATGTAACTAACCATTTCCTCTTATCTCGTGAAAAACTTCTGAATTTCACGAGATAATCACGAGATACATTTATATTACTATTCCCTTAAAAACAAATATTTTTCATTTATATTTAAGGTTTTCACGAGATAATCACAAGATAATTAGCCCATTTGCTTCTTTAAAATATCCATAGCTATCTGCATTTGTGTCAAAAATTCTACACTTTCAATACCTATAGTATATTTAGTCGATGGTCCATTTCCAATCATTCTAAGTAACTTCTCATTTTCGAGTGCTTTTATGCTGTTTCTTGCCCGATATTCTGTCAGATTTAAAGCCTTTCTTACATCATTGATAGATTGAGCCTGACCGCTTTTCACAATATATTGCAGTACGTTTTTCTCATCTGACGATAAATCTGGATAAGAGTCCACTAGGTCTATATTCCAAACTTTTAGTTCCGTCCGTTCAATATTGGTTATCACTTCCGGTCTTCTATAGTCATTTTGCAGGGCAGTTTTATATATCAAAGGGCCACCAAAACCTTGCCTTTCAGATGCCCCTAAAAGCCGAAATAATTTCATTACAATTTCATTCCGCGGTCTTGAGTCCCCTCCAAGGAAGAATTGCTGCGTAGAAATAAGCATTTTCCCAGGATTACTAAAGCTAAACCACCCATCATACACTTCTATTTTAATAGATGGATATCCCTGCACATAATCTGCATGCGCCAGACAATTAACTAAACACTCTCGGATAGTTTCATCAAAATCTGATAATGGGAGTCTCTGCTGTGTGCCATCTAATACAAATGACTCCTTCAATAATACTTTCATCTTTTCATATACAATATTGTAAAAATTATATATGTTCATTTCATAGTCACTCGGCTCATCGTCCGATACACGATCCGACCATCTTGGATTGTTTCCTCTCCTATTAAAAAAATCTAAATGAAAATGAGGAAACATCTCTTTAATAGAATTAGTTTTACCTAAAAATAGCAATGTTCCTCTTTTGATCTTTAATTCTCCAGTATTTCTATCTTTATAACAAGCACCTATTTCGCTCAAAAAGTCTTGATTGTCCATTTCAATGTATCTCTTTTTAGGGAATCGTTTGCTTACACGCTCTTTATATGTTATAACAGAATCAATATCCAAATCATCCATAGTATAATTATCTGCGGATAAGTTATCCTGTCCCGGTTGTGCATTTCGCATAAAAGCCGCCAATTCTTCTTTGGTTGCTTTACGATCACCGTCTCCCGTTCTAATCCACGAATTTTCAAGTTTATTTCCCACATAAACCGGCTTCATGCTTTCTGCTACTTCCTTTACATATACTATAATAATAGTCTTCCCATCAATAATATATGTATTCACATCCTGATTATCAACATTCCTATAGCTAACCTTATTGGTATTAGAAAGCTGATCCCATAAACTCGTTAAAGTCTTTTCTGGATTTCCAACACCAATAATTTCATTCTCCGTATCTCCTTCTGCTACTCCTAGAACAATAAATCCACCAGATGTATTACAAAAGGACGAGTAACTTTCCCAAAAAGAATTAGGTAACTCATTCGCCTTTTTCAATTCAACAAAATATTTTTCGTGTATTTTCATCAACCATTCTTTGATATTTTCCACCGCAATCTGTTCAGTATTTTGTGTTTCTTTCACTTTTATTTCCTCTCTATAGTCAATAGAATTCTACATATCCATCAAAACCTACATTCTTTAATATTCCAAAATATCACTCTAAACATCCGACATCCAGTAAAGATCCATCCCTATTGTCCATATACACTTACTCCCTCCTTTTCTTAATTACAAATTATAATATGCCGCCATTATGCCGTCAATGCAAATTTTGCCGTCATTCTAACGGTATAATAATGTCATATTGGAGGCACTATTATGATGAAAAGCACCACTAAATTCACACTAAGAACCGACGCAGAGTTGCTCAAGCAATTTCGTTATGTGACCGACTATAATGCCCGTTCTGTCAACAGAAAATTGGAACTCCTTATGAAAAACATATCACCGAGTTTGAAAAAGAACATGGCAAGATAGCATTTGACTGACATTCACCAGCATAACAATAAAGGCGGAGTAGTTTCCTACTCCACCTTTATCAGCAACATACAATTTCTTTTAATACCATTTCCTCTACCCTTGCTCGAATGTTATTCATTCTTTTTACCCACAACATCTGATCCTGTGCCTTTAACTGCTCCATTACTCCCTCCTTCTCCACCATCTGCTGCGCCAACAAATCAAATCTTTCCTCAGCCTGCTCCTGTACCATAAGCAAATGCTTCTTCAATTCGCCTGATAACAGCAATCCCGAATAAATACCTCTCCTGTAATTTTCCGAATAAGACTTCCTCATCAGTCCAAATTTCCTCAATTCGCCCTCCGACTCCGAATTAGTTATTAAATTCGGAATCAAATAATCTCCACATTTTTCATAAGTAATATTCATAACCATCATCCTCTCTTTCTCACAAACTCGTTTCATGTTTCCTATTAGGTTTCGATTTTTCCTGTTTTTCTTTTTCAATCCCTAAATACTGTCTTATGTTCTTCAACTGCTTATCTACTTCAGCCGCCTCTTTTTCTGCTGTTTGGTATGTTTTCTTCAACTTTGCTTTTTGTGCTGCCATTGCATCATATTCCGCCTGCATCTTTCCTACATCCAGAAACATTGTCTCCCATACTGCTTCAGCATATTTTCAGCACCACCAAATAGAAAGATCTGCGTTTCATGGCTACGAAAATAAGCATCCTGATCTTTTGCTTTCTCGTATCCCCTCTGATATTTCCTGTTTGCCACATACTGTTTCGCATATTTTAGGATTTCCGCTTTGGCTTTCATTTCATGCTCTAGCTTTACCATCTCACCGCGGCGGTTTTCGCTGTAGCATTTTTCTCTGCTATTTTCTGTTCCAATTCTTCTATGGAACCACCTTCTGCATAACTCGCTGCTACAATTTTTATTTGTTTACGAATTTCGTATTATTCTGTATGGTGCTATAATTGATAGGAAAGATAACAGAAAGGACAGGTAACTCTTCCGCAATGGATAGTTACAAGTATATATATGGGTTATGGACAAAATTTGAAAGAAATATTAAACCGGAAAGGAATGACGGTAAAAGAATTGGCGAAGAAAGCTGGTATTGGATCTACTACTATTTATTCTATTATTCAGCGTGATACCTCTATCCGTTTTGATACTGCATTAAGGATTTCCAATATATTGATATCCCGATTGATTCTATATACAAGGATAATCCCTATGACAACATCGAAACTTTACCAGCACTTCCATCTGACAGTGAAAAACGAAATATTGACAGCAATAAAAATAGCTATATATCAGATCGCACTGCTCGTATCCTGAAAAAATTTGATTACACAGAGCTGCCTATGGTTGATGAGCTGATTGCGGATTTATATGTGTTGGACGATGCGACCAGACGCGATCTGTTTAAGTATACTAAAATGCTGAAGAAAAATCATACTTTCCCCGAAAGAGCCGCTGATTTAAAAGACATAAAATAATGCAAGAATAAAATATTGTAGCCATTTTGTAGCTACTTTAGTTTCCTAAAGTGGCTTTCCACGTAAAAAGGGTTCCGGAGAAATCTCCGAAACCCTTGATTTTACTGTAATTCTATTAATTACTCAATAATCGTAGCCACACGACCGGATCCAACCGTTCTACCACCCTCACGTTGCTACGGAGGGGCGTGGTATGCCGCAAACCTTGATAAAATGGGAACTTTTTTATTTATATTATCCACAATATCCGCGTATTTTTGTGGTTTTGGGAAATTTTAGAAGCATTTTAGAAGCACGATACTCCACTCTTGTCTTCTGATGTTATGCCATAGCTCAACAACACTCATATTTTGATTTGTTTCAGAAACCTCGTACACTTTTCAC
>CANQAP010000014.1 GCA_947589305.1 uncultured Lachnospiraceae bacterium | reverse complement strand
TTACATCCATTTTGGATACCTCCTTTGTTTTAGTACGGTTGGCGAACCTATACTAAGTATAACATTGGAGGTTTTTTCTGTAAGCTAAAGCGGCTGTTGTCACACCTGCATAGCAGGTGGTTTATTAAAAGACTGCCATACAAAAAGACGGGAAAAGCAGTCGCTTTCACCCGTCTTTTTATAAAGCTGTTTCATTCCGTTTCGACATGAGCTACCACCTGTTACTTTACAAGCAGTGCCTCGCGTTCTGCAAACCACGCCTGCAACGTATCCATGCTGACCTTGACTGCCCGTGCAATTTTTTCATCCGGCAGTCCCATATCCCGAAGTTCATACGCTGTCTCTTTGGCCTGTTCCATCTTGCCTTTATTTAAAACACCCACACTTAAGTTGCACATGCTCTGCACCTCCTCACTCATTTCCCTGCTCACGCTGATCTTAAACTCGTTCTGCAGCGCGTCCAGCTTATCCTCATAGCTGAGATTTGTAGAAAACATCTTGCTCAATAACCGAATCGCATTATCCCCGCTGTTTTCTCCCTTTCTGCCAAGCCGCAGCACCACGACCGTCATCAGGTCATAGTCCTTTTTCTCCTCCCGGAAATCCCCTCTCAGGCACTCTTCCGTGAAAGAATATCTATTGATGGTGTCGGACCGGGCATCTGCCGTATCTTCACACAGCCAGATGCTCACGCATTTCTTGATCTTCCCGTACTCCTGGTTTTTAAATATTGTGCCCCGCTGGGAAGAAATCATTCTGGCCGTATAATAAATGCCCCGCTTCGGAATCGGATAACCCGGCGTGTCTTTGTTCTGGATCTCGCAGTTTATCAAAATCTCGATCCGGTTGCCATCAGACGGAAGAACCGCGATAAAACGAATGTCAAAATAAACTGTACCGTCCCTCTGCGACTTGTCAGCAGTAGGTTTCCCTTCTATCTTGTCATCCCCGCTCATCATGCCGGAATCATCCTGCCAGTCCGGATGATCCGGATGGACCGCGATCTTTCTCAGTTCAGGCTCGCCCTCGATAAACTTCTCTGCTATCTCCTGCACCGTATATTCCACATATTCGTCAAGTGCGCTCTTTAATATATATGCCAGAACCGACTTCTGGGCCACAATGTTCCTCGCCGCCTCATCATACTTAAATGCGGCATTTTCATCAGCCACTTTTAAATTCTGCGCGATCTCACTCGGCACCGGTGCAGCTGTTTTCTTGTCCTGTCCGGATAAATCCATACTCCATCCCTCCCTATTAATATGCTGACGGAGCATCTCTCTACATCCGTACTTTTATTCTACCACCGTTGCGACCATAATGCAATAAACTCACCAAACTACTTGTTGAGTCAAAGTTCTAATCGGTGCCTCATCATCTTTTACATAGCTTGTGCGAAATCCCATGTTAATTTCCCACAACTCTCTCTTGCCCTCGATGTAATCCTGATACATTTCAACCAATCTCGCCATATAGCCGTCACAGCTTGCATCTATATTACCGAGAGATTCTTTTACGATTCTTTTACGATCCTCTCACGTTCCTCCCGTGTTGTTTCACTGATCAGGTATCTCATAACTATCCTCCTTCAGATATTATTTAAATCAGCATGCTTTATACATTTTAAATCATTAATTCATAACTGCATTTTTTTACTAAAAGAATTGTTCTTCTTGTGTAATGTCCACAATTTACATTTTTTATCTCGTGTAAATTCCAATGAAATCTTTTCATAATAAACATTACCCATAATATTTTGCAATTTTAAAATTATTTCCACATCCAACCTTAATAATTCATCATTAATGGATTCTATTGGAAGCAATATCCCATAATAAGAACTATCATCATAAATTGAAAAAAAGGTTTCCCGTGGTTGCTTCTCTTCGACAATCATGTTATTAATCATTATTTGCTCTCGTAAAATAAATACATCACCGTTTCCACACAATCTAAACTGTAATGCTTCTTTATTCATAGCATTTCTTACCCTTTCATGTACTATATACTCTTCGATGTACTGATATTTATAGAGTCTTCATTACCTCAAGCAATTTTTGATAACTGCTCACATCATAATACTTTACCCTAAGTTGCTGTAGCCGGCATCTTATCTAAGTAATCACTATTCTGTGGTTCATAATCGGCCTGAAAAAACTCGGTAGACTTTTGGTGGTACAACTGGACCACCGTCTCCACATTCCCCGTCCACGGGAACATATCCACACTGCACGCTTTTATCACCTGATATCCTGCTGCCTGTAGCGTCACCAAATCCCTTGCCAAACTGGTCGGCTTACAGGATATATACACCATGCGTTCCACTCCGTACCGGATGATCTTATGTAACGCCTTGGGATGAATGCCATCCCGCGGGGGATCCAGTACGATCATATCCGGCAGTTCCTCTAATTCATCCAAGACATGCAGTACATCCCCTGCAATAAACTCACAGTTGTCCAGCCGGTTCAGCTTGGCATTCTTTTTCGCTGCCTCAACTGCTTCCTCCACAATCTCGACGCCCACCACTTTCTTTGCCACAGCCGCAAGGATCTGAGCGATCGTTCCGGTGCCGCTATACAGATCAAATACCACCTGACCGCTGACATCCCCCACATAACTTCTCACCTTTTCATATAGAATTTCTGCCCCCAATGAATTCGTCTGAAAAAAGGAAAACGGCGTAATACGGAAACGCAATCCTAAGAGTTCTTCATATACAAAATCCTCTCCGTATAACAGATAGGTTCTATCGCTTTGCACGACATCCGCCGGACTGTCGTTGAGCGTCAGTAAAATGCCTGCAATCTTTCCGTCCAGTTCCAACGCTTGCAGGCTCTGTATCCACATGTCCAGTGCCAGAGCTTCTTTTATGTATTCCAAGTATGAATCCGGTATTGCCGTTTCGTCGCATCCGCTCTCTCCCTCGCCACATGGGATCTGTCCTTTATCGCTCTGCCCGATCTGTGAACTGACGACTAAATTGATTAAAAGCGCCTTTTGCCTTGCGGTCTGCCGGATCACCAGATGCCGCAGACAGCCTTCATGGCTCATCTTCTTAAAATACGGGATATTCCGTCTCCGGAAATGCTCTAACGTACAGGACAAGATCCGGTTATAATCAGCATCTACGATCTTGCAGTCATCCACTGTCACCAGATCATAGAAACTGCCTTTTCGATGCAATCCCAGCGCCAAAGGTCCATCCTTCCGCTCATCCCCAAACGAAAACTCCATCTTATTCCGATATGCGGTTGGAACCGGACTTGGCAGGATTCCTTCCCACCGGTAAGATCCGCAAACCCCATCCAAGAGCTTCCGTACCTGCGTCTCTTTCATTTTTAACTGGGTATCGTACGGAAATGTCTGGTACATACAGCCGCCGCACACACCAAAATGTCTGCAAAACGGCGAAGCGATTTCTTCCTGAGCCGGTTCCAGCACTTCTAATAAGCGTCCTTCTCCCTTTCCGTTTTTCTTTTTCGTAATACGGATACGAACCCGTTCTCCTACAAAAGCCCCCTTCACCGTTACTCTATATTCCTCTATCTCGGTCACGCCTTTGTTTGGAAAATCAAAGTCCGTGATCATCACTTCATATTCATTCCCCTTTTTCATTCCGATTCTCCTGTTTGTCCTGTATCCGTCCGCCTTCTTTTAAGGTTCTTCAAATATCCGATCCAGCCAGCTTTTCTTTTTGCTCTTTCCCTCTTCCTCTAATTCCTGCCAGAAAAAATCTACGTTTCCCTCCGGATGAATCTCCATGACCATAAATGTCCTAGCTCTCCCTTCCTGCCTCGGATACGTCAGACTGCCCGGATTTAGCATCATAAGTTCCTCACTCCGGTCTAAATACGGATAATGTGTATGTCCGAACATGACCATATCCATATGATTCATGGTGCCAAGCAGTCCCAGACGTCTGACATCATAATCCACCCCATACCGATGTCCGTGCGTCAAAAAGATTTTTTTGCCGCCCAGCGTCACGGTCAACGTTGCCGGCAATCCACTCCCTACGTCGTTGTTACCCGCCACGATATAAGAAGGACATGCGGCAAATGTTTTCAGTTCTTCCGCATCCGCTCCGACATCCCCTAAATGTATAAACGCATCAAACGTCCCTGTCTGTTGCATGGCTTGTTTCACATAATCATTCCTGCCATGAGAATCACTGACTATCAACACACGCATGCCTGTCTTCCTCCCACATTCGTTTCCATACGGTTTTCCGCCTGATCGTCCGTCTGTGTTCTTCCGTTTTTCATCTCACTTTACGGCAATCTCCAGACGGAACATCGTTTGGCGAGACCGTCGTTTTCCCGCAGTCTTATTTTTGTTCTAATTCTTTCCGCATCAGCCGCAGGGCTTTTCCCCGGTGGCTGACCGCATTCTTATCCTCCGGCGACAGTTCCGCGCTGGTACAGTGAAATTCCGGCAGATAGAAGATCGGATCATATCCGAATCCATGTTCTCCCGCTTCCCGATATCCGATTCTGCCTTCCATTGCCGCTTCTTTGACCAGCTCCGTGCCATCCGGAAAGACGGCGGCGATCGCACAGACAAAGCGGGCGGTACGCTGCTCGTCCGGCACCCCTTCCAAGCGGTCTATGATCATCTGATTTTTGATAGAGTACGGTGTATCCTCACCGCCAAACCGATGAGAGAATACCCCCGGCTGCCGATCCATATAGTCTACTTCCAAGCCGGAATCATCCGCCAGCACCAATTCATGACAAAGCTGATGGACCGCCCGTGCTTTCAACAAAGCATTTTCCCGAAACGTAGTGCCGTTTTCCTCGATATCCACCTCAACACCCGCTTCTTTCATGGACAGGATTTCATAATCCAAGCCTGCCATGATCTCGCGAATTTCTCTTAATTTATCCTGATTCCCCGTTGCAAAAATTAATCGTTTCATTCTATCTCCTTCTCCTGCCGTGCAGACAGGCATGTGATTCGATCCCGTAATCCTCCAAAGGTTTTTTCGATTCTACCAATACCGGATGCTATCGGTCATTCGTAAATGCCTTTAAACACAGATTACAGTCTTTATGTTCTTCCGTATTTGCCCACTTCTTTCCATACAGGCTGATATATCCCTCTCCGTCCGTGATATCGAATTCTTTCGTGCGGTCGCCGGCATCATATTCGATGGCGATCGGATGTTCCGAATTCGGCGTACGGATATAGACCACCACTGCAAATTTTTCATGATCCGTCAATTTGACCGGATTATCTAAACGAACCGTATAATATCCCGCCTCTTGGAACGTCCCTTCCTTGACTAGCACACGGTTATCGAGACTGCTTTCGTCTTCAAACTCTTTGACCACATACACCTGATAATCCGTATCCTGATCCGTTGCATAAAACGATACTGCCGCCAGTTCCTCGTTTTCACCTGCCTGATAGACATTTGCAAAATATGCAGATTCGCGCTTATACCCGAGCTGCCCGATCCATCCCAGCAGGTCCGATTGATAGATATGGTCAAAATTATCGGCATTGCCTAATTTTGAGTACACGACATTCGTTGTACCGATATTGACATCTTCATAGGATACATAGAAATATCCCTCTTCTCCAAATTCCGTTCCCCAACTGTTCTTGCATATAAATGCTCCGTCTTCTTCCGGCTGGATCGTAAAAAATTCTTTCGGAAAATCATCATCCCATCCTACAATGATAATATCATGATTGCAGACCGCTTCCTGATCATAATTATAGGCAGCCCGTTCACGGTTATAATACTTTGACCAACTGTCTGCCGCTTTCATCTGCGTATAGATCGATGTTTCGACCGCGCCGTATTTATATACCGCCTCTTTGATCGCCGTATAATCTTTCGGAGCAAGGATCATCGCTTCCTCTAAATGCTTGCGTGCCTGCAGCGTCCTATCCGTTTCTCCGTCGCCGTATGGATCATCTTGTTCGTATACCGGTCCCTGCCAGCTTGCCAGATACGCGATCGCCATGGTATATTCTCCGCCTTCGTTTTGCCCCAAGCTAAAGCTGTTGCTCAGGCTCATGTGATCTGGTGAAAACACCGGCTTTTCCTGCGGAGTCAATGTGGTTTCCAAAGCCGCTAAGGATGCAAATGCCCAGCATGTCCCATATAATCCCTGATCCCGTACCGGTGTTACCCGATCCAGTTCTCTCATATCATATCTTGCCGGCAGTTCCACCTCCGCCGTGATCTGCGACATTCTGACGGAGGCTTCTTTATAATTCATGGTGAAATTATAATTGATATATTGTGCGATGTCGCCCAATGGAACAAACAACTCGTCATCCGACAGTTGTACTTTATCCGACAGTTCGATCATCGTTCCGTTGACTTTCGCGGATGCGCTGTTGACATACAGACTGATGGAATTCATGCCTTTTTCAATAAGGATATTTCCGTTTTCATAGATCTGTGTCGAACAATTAAAGGTATCTGTCAGTTGATCGACCGGAAACATCAGGCATCCTCGATCACTCACATACGGTTTTTCTTCTGCAAAAGAAAGTGATTTTTGCCCAATGTAGACGGAGATTCCCTGCTCATTATCCATCGACGCCAAGTCTTTTAAAAACTGATTCGCATAGAGATCGTCTTCATCATTCCGCTTCACCTGAACATCCGAATGCTCTGATATACTGAATAAAATCACCAATACCACTACGATCAAACAGATACCACTAATCAGTCGTTTCATTCGTATGAACTCCTTTCAGATCCTTTCCGGAAGGTTTTGGCGGTTTCGGTCCCATATATTGATAGAAATATGCCTTGATCATGCCGTTATATATTTTTCGGTTCCGATCTGCCTTTTTCCCCAAATACTTTTCCGCATCTTCATAAGAGGTCACGATATACTTTGACCAAGTATCCAAACGATCAAAACTCTTTGCCATCATCCGATAGAGGTCCGGCAATTCTGCTTTTTCTTCCAGACGTTCTCCGTATGGGGGATTCGTAATGATAAAGCCGTATTTTTTCGGATGGCTGAGTTCCGCGACGCTTCTCTGCTGAAAATGAATATGCCGCTCCACTCCTGCTGCCCGGGCGTTTTCCATCGCACATTTTATGATACTGCTGTCAATGTCATATCCCTGTATACTCATTTTCAGATCACGCAGGATCAAATCTTCCGCTTCCTTTAATGCTTCCTTCCATTGCGTTTGCTCCGTTAAATTTGCCCAATGTTGTGCCGTAAACTCACGTTTCATACCCGGGGCGATCCTCGCTCCGATCATCGCTGCTTCGATCGGAAAGGTTCCGCTTCCGCAAAACGGATCCACTAAAATCCGATCCTTTTTCCAAGGGGTCAGAAGAATCAAAGCCGCCGCTAACGTCTCCGATATCGGTGCCTTTCCTACCAACTGCCTGTAGCCGCGTTTATGCAGAGAGACGCCGGAGCTGTCTATTCCGATGCTGACCAGATCTTTGTTTATAAAGACACGAATCGGATACTGTTCTCCGGTTTCTTCAAACCAGTCTACATGATACACGGTTTTTAATTTTTCTACTATGGCTTTCTTGACGATCGACTGGATATCGGAACCGCTAAATAAGGCGCTGTTTTTCGTAGACGCCTTAGATACCCAAAACCTGCCATCTTGCGGAATATAATCCTGCCACGGCAATTCTCTGGTATTTTCAAATAAACTGTCAAAAGTTTTCGCAGGAAAACTTCCCACCTTGACCAAAATCCGTTCTGCGGTACGGATGAACATATTGGATCGTGCGATCGCTGATCCGTCTCCACGATATGTGATCCTTCCGTCTTCTACCTGTAGGATCTCATATCCTAATTCCTGTATCTCCCGTTTTAAAACCGCTTCTAACCCAAAGTGGCAAGGTGCGATCAAATCTACTGTATTCATTCTATTCTCCAAGCAATCGTTCTGGTCATACCATATACTTTACAACATTCACTTCTTATTTATTGTACGTTTCGAATCTTGCCCTGTCAAGCACCTGTATCACAGCAGGATTCTTGCAAGCACAAGGAAAAACCGGCATCACTGCCGGTTTACCGTTAATTCTTTATTGTATTGTCGAATACCGCCAACTGCGTTTATGGTTCGAAATCCATATCCTGCCATGATCCGGGCAGCTTTTAAGCTGTTCGCCCCACTATCGCAGTAGAATATTAAGGTACGCCCTCTCGGAAAATTCACTTTCCGGCTTTGCAGTTCTGCAATCGGCACATTCATCGCCATGGGGATATGCCCGCTGCGAAACTCTTCCCGACTTCTGACATCTATGATAATCGCATTCTCTGCAACTGCTTTTTGGATGATATGGCGGATATTTATATTTTCGATTGTTGGCATCATTTCTACCACCACCAAATGCTCCTTATACTCTATGATATTCGGAGCATTCGGAAGGTGTTCGTAATCAACTACTCGTAATCGTTGGTAGACTGATTACTGCTGTTAGAAGCCTTGTTACTGCTCTTGTTTGAAGCATTAGAAGCCTTATTGGAAGACTTGTTGCTTGCTTCATTCTTTGACGCATTGCTAGAAGAATTCTTGCAATTTGATTCGTTAGAATAATTGTTATTAGACATGTATATGTCCTCCTTTTCTCAATTACTTGTTACATCTACAGTGTTCTCAAAAGAAAGGTGTTTTATACATGAATCCAAAACAATTTTCACTTGTCGCTACTTCAGTTGATTCAGACGTTCTTCGACCTGCGCCAACAACTGTGTATATTTTTCCAGTTTATTTTTTTCTTCTTCGATTTTCGCCTTTGGCGCTTTCTCTATAAAGTTCGGATTATTTAACATGCTCTGCGCCCGTTTGACCTCATTTTGGAGTTTGCCCTGTTCTTTCGTCAGCCGCTGCGTTTCTTTTTCCACATCGATCAATTCCGCAAACGGCATATATAAAGCGGCATCATGGATCAATACGGATACCGCATCATCTGCGATCCCCGTTTTATCTTCCTGTACATATACTGTGCCGGCATAACCGAGAGTTGCAAAAAATACACTGCTTTCCTCAAAAATATCCCGTATCGTTTTTTTATCCGACACTACATACACGGTCGCTTTTTTGCTTGGCGCCACATTCATTTCCGCGCGGACATTCCGGATTCCCCGTACTGCGGCTTTTATGGTATCCACCGCCGCTTCGTCTTCTAGGAAATTCCATTCCGCTTTCCATTCCGGCCATGCGGAAATCATGATCGATTCTTCCTCATCCTGAAGATTACAGAAAATTTCTTCCGTGATAAACGGCATATACGGATGCAATAACTTTAAGGATTGAATCAGTACCGTCTTTAAGGTCCAAATGGCGGCGGCTCTGGTCTTGTCCTGCTCATTCCATAACCGTGGCTTTACCATCTCAATATACCAATCACAGAATTCCTCCCATAAGAATCCGTTCAGTTTATCAGCGGCAATTCCCATTTCATATTTTTCTAAGTTTTCTGTTACTTCTTTTGTCAGCGTGTTTACCTTCGAGAGAATCCAGCGGTCTGCCTGTGTCAGATCACTCAACGTCACCTGAACGTCGTCTGCCTGTTCCATATTCATCATAATGAAGCGGGAAGCATTCCATATCTTATTGGCAAAATTCCTGCTTGCCTCTACCCGTTCCCAATAAAACCGCATGTCATTGCCCGGTGCATTTCCGGTGATCAGAGTCAGGCGCAAAGCATCTGCTCCGTACTTATCGATCACCTCTAGCGGATCGATTCCGTTTCCCAGCGACTTACTCATTTTCCTTCCTTGGTCATCTCTGACCAGACCATGAAACAGCACGCAGTCAAACGGTAATTTCCCGGTCTGTTCCAATCCGGAAAATACCATACGGATTACCCAGAAAAAGATAATATCGTATCCTGTCACCAAGACATTAGTCGGATAAAAATAATCCAATTCCTCCGTCTGTTCCGGCCAGCCTAATGTTGAAAACGGCCACAATGCGGACGAAAACCACGTATCCAGCGTGTCTTCATCCTGTTTGATATGATCGCTGCCGCATTTCGGGCAGATACAGACCGGTTCCCGACTCACGGTGATTTCTCCGCAGGACTGGCAATAATATGCCGGTATCCTATGCCCCCACCAAAGCTGTCTCGATACGCACCAATCCCGAATATTCTCTAACCAGTTATAATATGTTTTATCCATGCGATCCGGCACTAAACGAAGATTGCCCTTTTTTACCGCTTCCATCGCCGGTTTCGCCATTTCCTCCATCTTTACAAACCACTGTGGTTTGATCAGCGGTTCTACCGTCGTTTTACAGCGGTCATGCGTGCCGACGTTATGCGTATGCGGTTCTACCTTGACCAGCAGCCCCAGTTCTTCCAACTCCTGAACCATGACTTTTCGCGCTTCATAACGGTCCATTCCCGCATACTTGCCACCGTTTTCGTTGATCGTGGCATCGTCATTCATGATATTGATCTCCGGTAGGTTATGACGTTTTCCCACTTCAAAATCGTTCGGATCATGTGCCGGAGTAATTTTTACGACACCCGTACCGAATTCTTTATCTACATAAGCATCCGCTATGACCGGAATCTCGCGGTTCACCAACGGCAGGATCACTTTCTTGCCGATTATGTCCTGATACCGTTCATCATCCGGATGTACAGCGATCGCAGTATCACCGAGCATGGTTTCCGGACGGGTAGTCGCGATCTCTACAAACTTACCTTCTTCTCCGGCGATCGGGTATCGGATATGCCAAAAATGCCCTTCCTGTTCCTCATGGATCACCTCTGCATCTGAAATGGACGTCTGACAGACCGGACACCAGTTTACGATACGGGAACCTTTATAGATATAGCCTTTTTCATATAAATTACAAAAGACCTCCGTTACCGCGCGATTATTTCCTTCGTCCATCGTAAATCGTTCCCGATCCCAGTCTGCCGATACACCTAACCGCTTTAACTGATTGACGATCCTGCCGCCATATTCCTGTTTCCATTCCCATGCTTTTTTCAGGAAACCTTCACGACCTAAATCTTCTTTTTCGATCCCCTGCTGCTTTAACGTCTCAATGATCTTGACTTCTGTCGCGATTGCCGCATGGTCCGTCCCCGGTTGCCAAAGGGCGTTATAGCCCTGCATCCGCTTCCAGCGGATCAGTATATCCTGCATGGTATTATCCAACGCATGTCCCATATGAAGCTGACCTGTAATATTCGGAGGCGGCATCACAATGGTAAACGGCTTTTTCTGTCGATCCACTTCTACATGAAAGTATTTATTCTCCATCCATTTACTATATAAACGCCCCTCGATCTCTTGAGGATTATATGTTTTCTCCAATTCCTTACGCATGATTTGTCCTCCTTTAGCCCATCTGCTATATACTAACCCGAAGCCGCACGAAAATCAAGTATATTCCCAATGAATCAACGCTCCTGACCGCTCCGGCATGATATCTCTGCTAAACCGCTATGTGGTATGATGTCAATACTTCTCTTGCCTGCTCTTTCAATTCCGGATGCTCTGTCAGTATTCCCTTCACGCACACCAGACTGTTTTGCCGTTGTTCTTCGTTCTGCTTCATATGTTCACGCAGCTTTTGCCTTCTGACGTTCAGAGAATGCTTGACTTCTACCATTTCCCGCTTATCAATCAGCGCGACCACTTGCTGGATCCAAATATCCGGATCCATCAGCCCCGCCTGCCTCAGATTAGAGACCAGTTCTTCCTGATAGACACGCAGGTCGCCGGTATTTCTCTGTATGCGTTCCTCCTCCTCGATCGTGAGCTTATATTGTTCCCATTCATATTCCAGCTCTTTCCCGCTGTTGACTTCATATTTCGCATACAGAAAATCTAAGTGATTCGTATTGTTCAGCCATTTGATCTTGACCTTATTCTGTAACTGTATGGCACGGTTGTGTTTTTTGAAACAATAAGTTCGGTCGTATGTGGCGCGATTATAACTTAAAAACAAAAAGAATTCTGCAAGGACGGCAACGATTGCTATACTAACGCCCGCTATCGTCATATCGATACCAAATTGCAACGTCAATACCAAAAACAGAACGATCGTCAGCACAGTCAATAATCCAATGACCCATGCGACGTTACGGATACGGTTTAATTTATTTTGAAGCTGTTCCTCTTCGTATTGTAACGCGCCTTTTTCGCCTTCTAGGTATTCCAAGTCCCGCTTAATCTTACCACGCATCGTTTCCAATTCTTTTAAACGGTCAATCCCTGACGGCACCTCTTCTTCTAACCGCATAAACAATTTGTAGCGTTCCATGGAAATCCGCTTTGTCTTACCTTGTAATTCTTTCCGATTCTCTTCCAGCATCTTCACCCGCCGGGCGTCATCTTCCAGTTTTCGGTAGTGATCGGGAGACATCTGCTCGATCTTCTGAATATCCGAAAAATAAGAAGTCACAAGATCATACTCCCGCTTTAAATCCTGCATTTCGTAAGTTGCGTCCACGATCTGCCCCAGATGATGCGACAACTCGGATTCTTCCTCCCGCAGGTTCTGCTCTTCGTCATCGATCGACTCTAATTCCGTAAGATTTTCTTGTTCTGTATGCTTAAACACCCGAAATATTTTTTGAAATAATCCCATGCGTTCTCCTCGTATTCTACCCGTATCGCCTTATGTGGTCTCTGCTGCCCCGCAATGCCGTCCGTCTCTCCAACCTCATATGACCTGTTCACGAAATTCCTCTTTCCACTGATTGAGCAGCATATCGATCCTTTGGTTAAAAGCTTCGTAGTCCCCATGTTCTTTATTATATAATGCCTTTTGATATCTGGTGTATATCACCGTATTGTCCGAATCGTCTATCGCATCTTCCACCAGCATGGACAACCGCATAAAATCCGCTTCTTCCATGCCGAACTTCTTTGCCTCCGGCTCCACATCCTCTTTGGATGCTTCCAGCAGACGTAACATCAGATATGCCTCTAAAGAAGGCTTTTTATGATTTCTTTCGTATGCTTCCAAAAAGCATGTTTTAGCCTTGGTCAGTTCCATATTTTTGGCTAACGCCACTCCCTTATTATGGTACACGTCACCGATAAAACGTTGATCTTCCGTCTGATCCGCCTGATTGAGGACCTCGTCATACAAGGAAATCGCTTTTAACAGCCGCTTATACATCAGAAAACTGTCTGCTTTCAACTTTTTCTTTTCTACGTCCGGAAGCAATCCCAGTAATTCCTGTTTATCCACAAACTGTCTGATATCCGCCGGATCATAATATGACCCCGCCGATAAAATGGACACCAAGATATCCACCAGATCCGCCTCAGACGCCAGTTGTTCCATCAAGCGGTCCGCCAAGTCCTGCATCTGCAATTCGGATATGACCCATTGCACAAATTTCCCCTGAAACTGTTCTTTTTGTAACAATGCCACATTATTATAGATATAAAAGCAGAGTTCTTCATAAGAATATACTTCTACTTTCGTATTCACAAATACGTATGGAACGACAGCTTGTCTTGTTTCACAAAGAATGATTTTTCCCATGGATCTTTAGTCTTCCCTTTCTAATACGAATTCCTTTCGATAGATCTTGTTGGTAGTCGGGTATAATTTTCCGAATCCTTCATCCCGTATCACGACTGCCCCTTTATTGCCGCTATACATTTCTACCTCCAACGATAGCCTTGTGGTTTTGTTAGGTCTCGATGGCAGTCCGTGAATCTCAATGATCTCCCGCATGGCTTCCTGATTATAATGATTTTTATATAAAAGCTCCACGCGATTGGTATCGTCTAAACACACATAAATCTTTCCCCGCATATTGTACCATTCGCGTCCGCCCTTTGCGATCGGGATAAAGGTATTCGTATTACCGCCGCTTAAGATCCCGACATCACTATGTACCATATCCTCTGCATTTACGATATATTTATTCGGATTAATGACATAGGAACCGATATAGGCGGCATAGCAGGCGCCTTTTGTATAGATATTCTGTCCTACGAACACACGTCTGCCGTCACATAACGCATTTTGGGATGCGTTTGCCCAAAGTTCCGTAAAACCAACGCCTGTTAAATACACTGCCGACATATACGCTTCTTTTAAAACGGTCTGGATGATTTCTAAAAATCTTTGGTCCAGTTCTTTTTTATCATCATATATGCGATAATATCCGAGCTGTTGGTGAAAATCTTTATGTATCACGGTCACTACCTGCGGGGTCGTCCGTCTGGCGATATCCACGCGGTAAAAATCCAAACCTTCCGGTCCATAATCAAAGAGTCCGACACTATTATTTCTCAGACTTTCCGGCTGTTGAAAGACAAAATGTAAGTATGCGCTCGTATGCCCGATAATAAAAAACTTCTGTTCATATAAACCCAGTTCGTCCTGAAGCATATGCAGGACCCGGAACAGGGCATTGGAATACTTATAGACCGTGACCACCAGCCGCTCGATGGTCGCACTCTCATAGCGGTTCAGAAAATCCATAATATGCCCCCGCAAAATGACCAGCAGGACATCCTCGTACGTATAGGTTTCTTCATGAAAGACCATCCGTTCCGTCGAATCCAGCTTTTCCACTACCTGATCCAGCATGACCCCTTTCTGCTGGAAACGATGTTCCTGCGCTTCGCTTCCGACATACCAGCGGTTGGTTTCTTCACCGAAAAATGCAACATTCGGAAGCAGATATGTATCGACCGTATTCAGTTGACAAATGGACTCCGGCTCTTTGGTCTGCTGGTTAAAAAAACTGAGCTGCGTATATTCCGCACAAACATCCATACCCAAATAAAATTGCTGCATATCTTTCATCTCCTAACGGTTCCTGACTGTTACAGGATTCGCATAATCTCTTCAAACACATGGCTATACCGCATATAGTCTTCCATAGCCGCCGACAGACTGTCCGCATCCCGCATTTCCTGACTGATCAGCATTTGATTGAGCCGTTCAAAACGACTTTCCGGTTCTTCCTGCGCATACGCATCCCGCCGGATCCGGTCACTTTCGATCAACGATACATGTCCGTTATATGCCTCTCCGAAATGATAGAGCAGCTTTTCTCCATGAAAGACGACAAATTCCTGCACATAATATCCCGGGATCCGTTCCTCCATCCGGCACGGCTTAAAATCCAATGTCTGCAGCTCACTGGTGCCTACACTATAGTTCACGATCACTTCCCGGCGTTCCTCATCCTTATATACCAAATATGTTTTCAGGAACAGTTCCTGCGGCAGCTCGATGATCTCCGTAAATGCCTTAAAGAACGGCAATACCATTCCGCGATCTAAAAAACGCTTGACGGTCCGTCTCACATAACCGGTCTGCTCCTCGTTCAACCGCACGCATTTTGACAAATAAAAGAGCATCGCACCGTGGCTGACATCGTCCTGAATTTCTCCTTTTGTCATTTCCAGCATTAAATATTCAAACAAAGCGTCCGGCATCCATTCTTCCCTGATAAAATACATATATGCCATCTTCCTCAGAAATGCTTTCGTCACCATCCCGCGGTGTCTTCCCTGATAATAAGAGCGGAAAATGTCCATGGCATTATCTAAATAAGCATCCGAAAAAACTAACTGCGCTAAAATGTTTTCTTCCAGTTCTCTGGCTTCTCCCAGTACGACCATAGCCACTTCCCAAAGTTTTGCCAGTTCTTTTGTATCCGCTTTGTACTGGAATACGAGATACTGAATGATCCGGTCATTATACTGCCCCTTCTGATACAGGTATACACATAAGGAAGTCAAAGCTTCATCACCGAGAATATCCGTATCCGTAACAATATACGATGCCAGACGGAGCAGTCTGGAAATCTCTACATCTCCATAACCAAACCGCTTGATCGCCTCGTAAGCCTTGCGGTTCATGCCCCGCATAATATATCCGGATATGATTTCCGCACTATGTATCTTGTCCAAATACTCTAAATCTACCTGAAGCAGATATTTTTCCAAAATATCCCCGTCATAGTTTTCCAGATAGTATTCAATGATCTGCAGCAACGCCTGCTGTCTGACCTCATAACTGATCTTTGTGCAATCAAAAACATCTCTTGCCTGATTGACATCCCTTGCATCCTGTAGATGCTTGTGATCCATTCCGCTATAGATATACGCTAACAGTTTTTCATCCGACGGATGAAAATGACGGCAGGTGTCAATATATAATTTTGTATCTGTCAGACGTTCCAAGCGATATGGGATCGTACTGATATAGCGGTTTCCTTTCGCATCCACCAACGTTATAACCGCGGAATCCGTTATGATATCCACATACGCCACGCCGTCAGTGAGCGGAAGATGCTGCTCATCCAATAATTCTTTATGATTGACTATCACCGATTTTATATTCGGATTGCTGCAAAGCAATCTGCGCTTAAACACAACATTTGTCAGTCTTGCCGCATATTTCGGATTGATATGATCCGGTTTTAAAAATTCTTTATAGATCACCAAAAGATATTCATGGATCACTCCTTTTTCCATCTGTACTTCCATGAAATTTTCAATGGTAGGAGCCATTTCTCCATATAGTGCCGGATATACTGTCTTATGTTTGATCAGGTTCGCATAGATATACGCCTGCTCATAATCGGATAATGTATTATTGTACACCAGATATCGCAGCACCGATTCCGGCAGCACCGGATAGGCTTTCATATCCATGCTTCTGACGTAACACTCATAAATACCAATGAGCTTAAAGCCCGCCGCAATCCCACGGCTGAAATACTCATGATATTCCTGCACTGCTTTATTCGCCCGAATCAGCATACTACAGATCATCCGCAATACTTCATCGGTCGGATGCGTTTTATCGATCTCCTGAAGCAGCCGGAATAACTGCGGCTGGAATCCATGTTCTTTTCCTGCCAGATCAACACATATCTGCAAAACATCATCCGAGATACAGTCATGATGTATGCCCCAGCGGATGGCAGAGAGTTCCAGTCCACCCAGTTTCCGAAGCATCAGAGGCTCGTGATTGAACATGTCACAGATTTCGTAATACAAAACCGGACTATGGATTCCCTGATCATATAAGCGTTGGATCTCTGCATAAACCGGTCCCTTTTCCGTTTGTTCCGATTGATCGAGGAAGATCAAAAGCCAGAAATAAAATAACTTTTCATCTTCTGCTTCAAATGTCTCCCGTATTTTCCGTTTTGCCTGCTCAATCGTATCCGTATCCTTATATGCCAACGCCTTCAGATAGGCATAATAGCAGGATTCCCGTGTGCCTGTCACTACTTTGTCCTTATCTGCATCGATCCGTTTAAACTCTTCCTCTACCATGCTTTCGTTACCGGCAAGAATATTCATATGCAGGATGCCCAAACGATACAGCCGGTCTTCCCGGCAGTATTGGACTAAATTCCGGAGAGCATATAAAGACTTTTCTACGTAAGTATCCAAATCCAATTTTCCGGTACGGAAATCCAGATAAGCGGTAATCAAACTGTGCTGATGTACCTTGATCATATGATGATTGGTAAATAAGCGCGGCGGCTTGATCCGGTTGCCTGCCGCCGGATTTACCAAAATATCAACCACTATCTTCTGATATACATTCTCAATGGTGATATGCCCGAGATTCGGTCCTTCTTCCATATATTCCGGCAGCACCATATATTCCAACTGAAATTTATTTCCAATGAAATCCTCCGTACATAAATATCGCTTAAGCGGCTGTAAAAACCGGACATCCGAATGGATCTCTGCATTCAGATATCCCCAGATATTTCTTGTCACCAAAAAACTATGCTTTTCCGGCTGGTCCAAAAACGGCAGTTGCTGCTTACGTTCCGCTACATCTAAAAACAGGGAGCGTTTTTTATGCGCATACGTCAAAAACTCTTCCATTGCCTGACTGGCGGAAAGGCTTTTCGTCAGACTCTCGTATACCTTAGTATACATCGGTTCCCGTTCTAAAAATGTCCGTTTGAATTCCGGAGATGCAAAAATGCGTACCGCCTCATTCCAATTTCCTTCCGCCAAACTGGCAAACTGGAACATATCGCTTAATTCTCCGATGGATGTCGCTACGACCGGCACCGTGATCTCAATCTCATACGGGATGCGGAATTCTCCGCCGTCTGTCACCAGATAGATCACGCCGGTCAGTTTTTCTCCCTTTTCCCATTTACTTGCGTCAAATGTCAGATCGATCCTTTGTGATTTTCCAATAAAATTATGCGGTTCTATTTTGAAAAGGTATCGGTTATCATATACCATGCCTTTCATCCGTTGATCATTGACCGACTGCGCCTCAACGGTACCCTGATATACAGAACCCGCTTCTATATTTAATTGTAGACGTTCCGTAGAAACGACCACCTGCGGTCGCTTTACGTTACATTCGCCTTTCGCATACTGCTCGACTTTTTCTTTCATCTACAATCCCCTTGCCAATCCTTCCTTATGTGCGATATAATGCTTTCAGAAGATTTTTTCTTCCAATAAGTCATATTATAACAAATAATCTCGAATTAGAAAAGAAGGAGTGGGGATATTTTTATGTTACAGCCTAGCGACCAGTTTCATGGCAGTGATTTGGAAAAAGTGGAACAGCTATACGGCATCCGTCGGGAAGAGATTCGTCCGTTCGGCGCGAACGTCAATCCATTGGGTCTGTCACCGGTGATGAAGCGGGCATTACAGGAGCATATGGATGTCCTGACAGAGTATCCGGATCGCGACTATACAGACTTACGGAACGCACTCCATCTGTATACCGGAGCCGAACCGGATCATATTCTGCCCGGCAGCGGAACGACAGAGCTGATCGTCTCCTTTATCAATGCGATCAAACCAAAGAAAACTCTCGTAGTAGAACCTACTTATTCGGAATATAAACGGAATCTGAAAGCAGTGAAAAGCGAGATCGAAGAATATATACTGACCGAAGAACGGGATTTCCAGCCGGATCCCAAGGATCTGTGCGAGCAGATTGACCCCTCTGTCAACATGCTTATTATCTGCAATCCGAATAATCCGACCTCTACCTCCATATCCATCGGACAAATGGAGGATATCGTGAAGAAATGCAAAGAAACTTCTACCTTTGTGCTGATCGATGAGACCTATGTGGAATTTGCTAAAGATGTATCGGTCATTTCTGCCATTCCACTGGTTAAAAAGTATAATAATGTGATCGTACTGCGGAGTGTCTCCAAGTTTTTTGCATGTCCGGGGTTACGGCTCGGCTACGCCTGTCTATCCAATGAAAAACTGATCCGTTATTTAAAAAAACATGAAAACCCTTGGTCTGTCAGCTCTATTGCCGCTTATGCGGGTACGGTCATGTTTACCGATACGGAATATATCAATCATACACGCAATCTGATCTTACAGGAGCAGGGGCTTGTCTGTTCTGCTCTGCGAACCCGAAAAACCTTAAAGGTATTTTCACCAACCACAAATTTTGTTTTGCTGAAATTACAAAAGGACGGTCTCACGTCTTCCGAAGCATTTGAACACTGTATCAAAAAGGGACTGATGATTCGTGACTGTTCTAATTTTATCGGACTTGGACCCGAATATATCCGATTCTGTTTCTTAAAACCGGAGGATGATGATCTGTTAGTCAATACCTTATTGGAAATTTTATAGACACGGAGGCACTATTATGCTGCAAGAAGATGTTCGCAAACACTTAAATACCTGTATTCTCCCGTTTTGGAAAAGCATGTTGGACCCGGAATACGGAGGATATTACGGATTGTTGGATTTTGATCTCCACTTAGATAAACAGGCGGTCAAGGGCTGTATTTTGAACAGCCGGATCCTATGGTTCTTTTCGAACGTATATCTGACCGCACATGACAGCTCCGCACTGCCATATGCCGACCACGCCTTTGAATTTCTCAAAACATATTGTCTGGATCAAACGAATGGCGGCATTTACTGGTCGATGACATACGACGGTCAGGTCGATGATCCAACCAAACACACATATAATCAGGCATTTGCGATCTACGCCCTATCTTCCTACTATGATGCCACCGGCAGACAGGAAGCCTTAGATACTGCCATGGACTTGTTTCAGATCATTGAAACCAAATGCAGATTAGGGGACGGATACGGAGAATCCTATACCGCTGATTTTATACCGAACCTGAATGATAAATTATCCGAAAACAATGTGATCGCCGATAAGACGATGAATACTCTGCTCCACATATGTGAAGCGTACACGGAACTGTACCGGGTATCTGAAAACCCTGCTGTGCGGGAACGCCTATTGTGGGTAACGGAAGAATTCTACCGTTCCGTATATAATCCTGATCTACATCGTTTGGAAGTATTTTTTGATGCAGAAATGAACTCCATCATCGACCTTCATTCTTTCGGACATGATATTGAAGCCACTTGGCTCATTGACCGGGCATTAGACATGCTGAAAGATCAGGAATTATCCGAAAAACTGTCAGCCATGTTATTGGATATCACGGAAACGATATATCACTGTGCATATCAAAACCATTCCGTTATGGCAGAATCGGAAAACGGCGTCGTACTAACCACCCGCATATGGTGGGTACAATGCGAGGCGATCATTGGGTTTTATAACGCCTATCAAAAGACCGGGGATATCCGTTATGAACAAGCTGCCGAAGACATATGGCAATATATCACAACCTATTTTATCGATCCAAGACCTCACTCCGAATGGTTTTCCCAATTGGATGCAGACGGACAACCTTTTAACCGGCTTCCGATCGTGGAACCATGGAAATGTCCGTATCATAACGGACGGATGTGCTTGGAAATCATGCGTCGGACACGCACAAAACAGGAGGTACTACATTGAAACCAGTCAATCAGAACGCAACGCCAGAAGCCTGCAAACTTCTTCAATACCTGTATGATACGGCAGGAAATGCCATTATTACCGGTCAGCATACGCAAACGGTACCGATGGAAGAACGGACGCATATCCATGATATGACCGGAAAATATCCGAAGCTCTTAGAATTTGAGCTGTTATCCTATTCACCAAATATCAATTATGCAGACGCTTCTGAAGAATGCCTGACCGAAGTCGAAGAAAACAAACATACGGTTGAGACCGCACTCGAATGGGGTAAAACGGCGGACGGTATCGTAAGCCTGTGTTTTCATTGGTTTTCACCGATCGGCGGCAGGGATAAGAGTTTCTATGCAAAGCACACAGACTTTAACCCGTGTAATATCCTGAAGGAAGGCACTGCAGAGCGAACTGCATTTTATCATGATTTAGATGTCATTGCCGAGCTGCTGTCCCGCTTCCAAGCGGAATCGATCCCGGTGCTTTGGAGACCGTTACACGAAGCGGAAGGTACTTGGTTTTGGTGGGGTTCCCAAGGTCCTGCAGTCAGCCGGGAATTATACAAGCTGATGTATGATTATTATGTAAACCAAAAACATCTCGATCATTTACTGTGGGTGTGGAGCTGTCCGGATCGGAACGGCTATCCGGGCGATGACTATGTGGATGTGATCGGATGGGATATCTATCTGAAACCGCATACCATGACCGACTATCAGAAAGAATATGAGACACTCATCTCCAATACGACTACGAAGAAGGTCGCCGCTCTGACAGAAGTCGGCGTGGTGCCGGATATCACGCAGCTTGAAGCCAGCCGGATTCCTTGGGCGTATTATATGACATGGTCTAAAGAATTCTGTCTGACCGAAGAACACAATGCTACGGAAACCGTAAAGCGCATGTATGACAGCCCATATGCCATTACCCTATCATGATATTGGAATCAGGAACATCCAATAAACACCAACCAAAGAGATTATCCAAACGATAATCTCTTTTCTTTTTTGCATTTGAAATGTAAGCAGCTATTTTCGCCTAAAATGCCCCCAAGTGTCATTCTCTCTCGGAAAACATATTATATTAACAAACCATTCTATCAGGAGCTTACAATGGATAGAAGAAACTTTTTTAACAATAACAATCGTTATTTCAACAATAACTGTAACGACAATACTTCCTGCAACGATGGCTGTCCGCCTCGTCCGGATTGTCCACCGGGACCTCCGGGGCCTCCGGGACCTCGCGGATGTCCCGGTCCAGCCGGTCCGAGAGGTCCACAGGGTGAAACCGGTCCGAGAGGTCCAATTGGTCCGCAGGGTCTCATGGGTCCTGCCGGTCCGCAAGGTCCCGCAGGGGAAATCGGTCCAGTTGGTCCGAGAGGTCCAGTCGGTCCACAAGGTCCAACAGGCGAAACAGGATCTACCGGTGCCATGGGTCCTGCCGGTCCACAAGGAATCGCCGGGGAAACCGGTCCGGTCGGTCCGAGAGGTCCAATCGGTCCACAGGGTCCTGCCGGTCCACAAGGTCCTGCGGGTGAAACAGGTCCTGCCGGTGCCATGGGTCCTGCCGGTCCGGTCGGTCCGCAAGGTCCTACCGGCGAAACAGGCCCGCAAGGTCCACAGGGTCCGCAAGGGGAACCCGGTCCGATTGGTCCACAGGGTCCTACCGGTGAAGCAGGTCCGATTGGTCCGCAAGGTCCTGCCGGGGAAACCGGTTCGGTGGGACCAAGAGGTCCGGTCGGAGAAACCGGTCCGGTCGGTCCGCAAGGTCCCGCCGGTGAGACGGGTCCGATCGGTCCGCAGGGTGCTACCGGTGAAACCGGTCCGGTCGGTCCGCAAGGTCCGCAAGGAGAGACGGGTCCGGTCGGTCCACAGGGTCCTGCCGGCGAAGCTGGTCCGCAAGGTCCACAGGGTCCGGTCGGTGAGACGGGTCCTGCCGGTCCGCAAGGTCCGCAAGGAGAGACGGGTCCGGTCGGTCCACAGGGTCCTACCGGTGAAGCTGGTCCGGTCGGTCCGCAGGGTCCTGCCGGTGAAGCGGGTCCAGTCGGTCCACAGGGACCTGCCGGTGAAGCTGGTCCGGTCGGTCCGCAGGGTCCTGCCGGTGAAGCAGGTCCAGTTGGTCCGCAGGGTCCACAAGGAGAAATCGGTCCGCAGGGTCCCGCCGGTGAAACCGGTCCGGTCGGTCCGCAGGGTCCGCAAGGGGAAACCGGTCCACAAGGTCCGGCTGGCGGCGTCCTCAGTTATGCTGATTTTTACGCTTTAATGCCACCAGATAACGCAGATTCTGTTGCACCCGGAACCGATGTCAGCTTTCCACAGAACGGTCCGACCAGCGGCGATACCATCACCCGCATCACAGATGATTCCTTCAACTTAGAGGAAATCGGAACGTATCAGGTATTCTTTGAAGTTCCGGTCAATCAAGCCGGACAATTAGAATTGACATTAAACGGCGACACATTGGCGTACACTGTGACCGGACGTGCGACAGGAGCTTCTCCGATCATCGGGATGGCAATTGTCACAACAAACAGCATAAATTCCGTGCTGACTGTCCGCAATCCGGAAGATAATCCGTCTGCGCTGATCATTACACCAAGTGCCGGAGGAACTCAGCCGGTTTCCGCTCACCTTATGATTATTCAGATTCAGTAACCTAACAAAAAAATTCCTCTTGCGACCGTCATGTAAACGATTGTCGCAAGAGGAAAATGTGTTCGTTTAGAAATCCAATCCTCTGTTGTCTGAACCTGTACTACTATCTATTAATCTATTTTTCCCATTTCCAAATATTGACTTCAGTTTCTCTAACACTATCCGTATAAGTGTCTATCAACTGCATTTCATTTTTATCTTTTATATATTCTGTTATCGTAGCACCGTAACAAATTAAATACACTCGGGAATCCTGCCTTGTCTTATTCAGCGTATTAAAAATACTATCTATAACTTGTTGATATATATCAGGATCAAACGGATTAAACAAAAAGAATACATTAAATTCACTATATTTATCAAACGTAATTGCATTATCATGAAACACTTCTATATTGGGCATATTGAGTTTTTGGAAATTCCTGACCGCAATTTCATATAATTCATCTTCTATTTCTACACCTGCAACTCTTCGAAAAGGATACTTGGAAGCATAGTATAAAACTCCACCCTTACCACATCCAATATCTATAAAGCTATCATCATTGTTTATATCAAGACGCGACATTATGTTGGAAAATGCTTTTTTCTGCGTTAACGCATATCCATGATTACCCTTCATTGATATTCCCTTGGATTTTTGACGCAAAGAAAAATCAAGCCCTCTTGGCTTTTCCCAAAATATCGATCGTGCTAAAAAGCACCCCCCCCGGATAGATCTTTTCAATGATTTTTTCAGGTTCATAATTTATTCCTTTCCATGCTTACATTACTAATTGATAGACTGTCTACATCATCTTTTTCAAAAACTTAGCATCCAATCTATCACAGATGAATGTCTTTATTTATATATTATTTTCTCATATAAATCTATTGCAAACTAGCGCACTATCTCCATATGATCCTTACATCCATTTCGGATTTTGCGGATAATTATGACATTTTCATACACAATCGGATTATAGCATAATATGGGAATCCATACAATTATTTTTTGTAGTCATCTCTTATTTATCCAAACAGATTGTTCACCACGCATGCAAATTTTACCATGTTCGTTTATGATAATATAATTCAGATCATGTCCGCAAAATAAAAGACTAAACAGAGGATTGTAACAGATTACTAATAAAACATTCCTCTTGCGACCGTCATGTAAACAATTGTCGCAAGAGGAAATATTTTTGATTTCTTTATTTTATGAATTCGTATGTTCTTTCGGAGATACGATCAACTGTAAACCCGGATTTGCTTGTGCTGCCTCTTTCAATACTCTCCAACACATCTGAGCATCCTTTATGTTCTGTTCTTGGAGATCCTGTCCTTCCAGTATGATCGTATAATCCTTCAGATCGGTCAGGCAATCAAACAACGCATCCCAGTTTTTTCCATAATAATCCGGAAAATCCAGCATTTGCTTTAAGTATTCATGCGCCGTTTCCCGATCCATCAGTTTATCAGTCTGTAATACTACCGTTTTCACCATGTCACCTTATAATCCTCAGAAACAATGACTTGCACAAAGGTTTCATAATGATCGGTGGTATAGAAATACAATCCGTCATTTGAAAATACTAACCGCTTCGCGCCACGTACCGTCTGACCGTTCGTATCAATATCACATTCCGTCCATGATCTACCTTCCGCTTCCGGCAATTTTCCGTCATAATTTCCATAATAATCGCCGCCGATCGCTGCGCCTGCGCAATACACTTCCGGAGAACCGCCTTCCCATCCCATGGCGCGCATTTCACTCTTTGTATGATAATTTGGCGGCAAATGATCAAATAACTCCAAATATAAAACTACATTTCTGATATCATAATAATAACCGTCCACGACCGGAAGTGTATCCTCCGGTTTTGTGACACTGCTATCCCAGTGACCATCTGATTCCATGTAATACCATGTATCGTCAACTTGTATCCAATCAGTCAGCATCGCTCCCGACGCGTCCATGTAATACCATGCTTCGCCCAGCTGCACCCATCCGGTCTGCATCGCCCCTGACGCATCCATGTAATACCATGTGTCGCCTACCTGCACCCAGTCGGTCTGCATCGCTCCCGACGCGTCCATGTAATACCATGTGCCGCCTGTCTGTACCCAACCGGTCTGCATCGCTCCCGACGCATCCATATAATACCATGTACCGCCTACCTGTACCCAGCCGGTCTGCATCGCTCCCGACGCGTCCATGTAATACCATGTACCATCTACCTGTATCCAGCCGGTCTGCATCGCTCCTGACGAGTCCATGTAATACCATGTGCCGCCTACCTGCACCCAGCCGGTTGCCATATATCCATTGGAATCAAACCAATACCATGTACCGCCTACCTGTTTCCATGAAGATGCCGGATAACTACCGTCTGCATTCTCCCACCACCAGCCTGTACCATTTTTTTGCCAGCCTTGCGCCGCTACGTCCACAGTTGGCACGACTGCCAAAATCAACGCCGCTATCATTCCGGCAATCCATACTTTACGTTTCATTTTCGTATTCCTCCCTTCATTTGTTCACCTACTGCCATTTAGACATATACTTTATTTTAACACAATCAAGGCATTAACATCAACATGATTCCCTTTTGTCTAAAAATATATGTTTAATATATATAATTATATTTTAATATATATTAGACGCATTTATAAGAAACAGCCCCATATGCAATATTGTTACCATATCACTTGATAATCCTCAGAAACCGTTACTTCCACAAAGGTTTCATAATGATCAGAGGTATAAAAATACAATCCGTCATTTGAAAACACCAAGCGTTTCGCGCCACGCGAATCCATTCCGTCCGTGTCAATGTCGCATTCCGTCCACGTTCTTTCTTCCGCTTTCGGCAGCAAGCCCTCATAATCGCCATAATCATCGCCGCCGATTGCCGCACCTGAGCAGTATGCCTCCGGCGAACCGCCTTCCCATCCCATGGCACGCATTTCACTCTTCGTATAATAATTTGGCGGCAAATGATCATATAGTTTCAAATACAAAACTACATTTTCCAAATCATAATAATAACCGTCTTCTGCCGGCAGCATCACGGTCGTATCCATGCTTGCCTGTCCGCTGCACCCACTCAGGCACAACAGACATAACAAGATGGAAATGCTGATTATCCATCTTTTGTTCATGTTTTTTTCTCCATATAGTTTATCGTTCCATGCCGTCCGGAAAATGATTCAGGAAGCAACAATCGTGCCGCCGTTTGGATGAAGCACTTGCCCTGTCATATACGAAGCCTCCTCCGAGGCAAGAAATACATAACACGGCGATACCTCACAAGGTTGCCCTGCCCGCATCATAGGCACTTTTGATGTCTTTCTTCCAAATGTCGCCACTTCTTCAGCGGAAAATGATGCAGGGATCAGCGGCGTCCATATTGGTCCCGGAGCCACTGCATTAACGCGAATCCCTTGCTCCACTAAAGACAAGGACAGAGAACGTGTCATGGAAACGATAGCACCCTTTGTTGCGCTATAATCAATCAAATCTTTCTGTCCATGATAAGCCGTCACAGAAGCCGTATTGATGATGGCGCTTCCCCGCTTCATATGCGGCAAAACTGCCTGTATCATATAAAAAAAGGAGATCACATTAGTCTGAAATACCAGATTTAACTGCTCCGGCGAAATGTCCAGTATGCTACGTTGCAAAAACTGTACGGCATGATTATTCACAAGAAGATCTATGGCGCCAAAACATTTTATGGTTTGACCGACACAATGTTGAATAAAACAACGGTCTTTTAAGTCTCCTTGCAGTAGCAGAACCTTGCCGCCCATTTGGCGGATATGTTCTTCCGTTTCTTTGGCATCACATTCTTCATCATAGTATATCAGTACCACCGCTGCCCCTTCTTTGACAAAGTCATATGCAACGGCTCTTCCGATTCCACTGTCTCCGCCGGTAATGATCGCAACTTTATGATCTAATCTCTTACCGGACGATTTCCGCTCAGAAACCGGTCGTGGATTCATAAGGTATTCCATACCCGGCTGCTGATCCTGATGTTGTGGCGGAAACGACAAGGCTATATCCTCACAGTCCCGTATGTATCCATATGATTCTTTCTGCTGCATGCAAAACCACCTCCAATATTTTATCATATGTCGGTCATCAATGCACTATGTATGCAGGCAGTGTATTTCTATGGATCCTATAAATCTTTTGCAAAACAGATCGCATCGGGCATATGGTCATATGGAGGATAGTTATCCACTCTGTGATATCCTTGCAATCTTGCTTTTTTCTCAATTTTTTCCATTAGAGCGGAAGCAATTCCCTGTCCTCTATATTCCGGTTCTACCCATACTCTCTTTATTTCGACCGCTGTTTCCGAGTATGGTTTTAATCCTGCACAGGCAATCTCCTTCCCGTCTTTATATAAGAGCAGCACATCACGAACACTTTCCGAAAGATTCCACGGAATGAAGGTTTTTCTGTTCTCAATACCGCCGACGATTTTACTGTAGTATTCCTCTGTAATAGAATAGAATGTTTTAAAATCTTCGTGATTGCCATCCGTCCATGTCCATAGATTCTCGTTGTCTGTCATGGTTATCACCTTTCTATCGTATGCTAGACTTATTATAATCAAAAATCAATAAAATAGCTATGTGATTTGACAATCTATAATGGTTTACACTCCACTGTCAACCAGTAGATCGTCACCATATATCACGATTGGCTGCGTTATTTGTGTGATTGATGATGTCAATCATTATAAAGTATGGCGAAGCATACAACCGAAAACAAGAGATAGACCGCTAGCACCACACTTGGATTTATCCTTGGTATATTGTTGACCGGACTTTTATACGCCAGTCGTTATATGTCCAAAGTTAAAGCATATAAAGTGCGCTTATTGAAAAAGCTACGGGAATTGAAGTAATTGTCGGGAACAAATCCAATCGAATACACCAGAACGCATCCGATTTTCGTCCGCTTCAAATCTGTTCGTTAGTGGAAATATATCCAAGTTTTTAGGAAGCCGCATGAAATTCAAGTCCAGTTACCGATTCGACCAATCCTTTCTAATGCGTCACAAAGAACATAACGGCAAAGAGTGCTGCGATTATCCATGTTCCTGTTTTTACATTTCCCGCCTTTCCGGTAAACACGCTGATAAGCACATAAGAAATCACGCCGAAGGCAATGCCGTAAGAAATATTGTATGTCATAGGCATCATTGCCAAAGTCAGAAAAGCCGGGACCGCATCCTCTGTTTTTAACCAGTCTACATTTCTGGTGCAGTTCATCATCATGATTCCCACATAGATAAGCGCCGCCGCTGTCGCACATCCCGGTACAAGCATCGCAATCGGGCTTAAAAACATGCTGACAAAAAACAATGCCCCTGTTACCATAGCAGACATACCTGTCTTTCCACCCTCCGCAATTCCCGTGGAAGCCTCTACATAAGAGCTTACCGTGGATGTACCGCAGACTGCACCGCATGCAGTGGCTATGGCATCTGCAAGCATCGCCTTTTCTATATTTGGCACTTCCCCTTCTTTGGTCAGAAGATTTCCCCTTGCACAAGCTCCATACAAGGTACCAATTGTATCAAACATATCCACCAGACAGAACGCAAGCGCAGTCGTCGCAATCAATATAGCGAGTTCCATTCTGCTGTGTTCTGCCAGATATAGCGAAAAATCAAAGCCTTCCGTAAAAACCCTGCCAAATGCCTGAGTGCCAAAGTCCACAAACGCCGCAAATGGGTTAAAATTCAGATTGTCTGCAAAGCCCTCATAAAATCCGGAAACAGTAAAACCAAGAAGATAATACAGCATCGTTCCTCCAAATATGCCCCAGAGTACAGCACCCTTTACCCGCCTGCATGTCAGAACCGCAATTACAGTTAAAGCGGAAAGTGTGACAAGCATCGGCATAATATCTTTCCATGCCACATTTCCGGAAAGAAGGTTGAAGGATGCAAGGCTGACATAGGTAGAGGGATCTGCTACCACAATGCCTGAATCCTTAAGCCCAATGAAGGCAATAAACAGCCCGACTCCTGCCGGAATCGTCACCCTGACCGATTTGGGTATAGCCTCAAATATTTTCTTTCGCAGCCCTGTCACTGTAAGCAGTATGAACAGAATGCCGTCAAGCAGAACGAGTACCAAAGAATTAGCATAGCTTAACCCAAAGCCTAAACACACTGTATAGACAAAAAAGGCATTGGAACCCATGGCGGATGCCTGCGCCAGTGGCAGATTTGCCATAAGTCCGATCAGCACTGTTCCGATACAGGCGGAAATTGCAGTCGCAATATAAATCGCATTGTATGACACGCCCGGAAGCTCTGCAAACATTCTGGAATTTACCATGAGGATATATGCCATGGTCATAAAGGTTGTAATTCCTGCCAGAACTTCCGTTTTCACTGTAGAACCGGCTTCCCTTACATGAAATATTTTTTCCGTTGATAACATCAATTCTTGAACCTCACTTTCTTTTTCAAAACTAATCTGTCGTATAAAATCGATTGGATATATCCGATTTTGCTGTATCTATATTTTTATGACCAGACTGTTTGCACCATCCGTATGATCATAACTGAACCCACTGACCGAAGCCTTTACAAGCATAACGGAAAGCTCGTCACCGTCCTCCATAGGATCATAACGCTCCCCCATGCCAGTACGAAGTATATAACCGCTGATGTTATAAGCGGAAAGAATGCCTCAAAGGTCCGGCTGCGGAGCAATGATTTTGGTAAAGGTTTTCACGCGGTCAAAACCTACCTTGTTTCTTCATCATGATTCTTCTCCTGTGTCAATAGCATCTGATCTGTTTTATGTCTCAGAAGTAGCAGCATATCCAGCTGATTTGAATCAATAACCAGACCATTTTCCCTAAATAACAGCAGGAGTTTCTTCCTATATTCCTTTTCGCTCAGACTTTTATATTGTTTTGCAAGCTCATCCAGCTTTTGCCTCAATTCGGCATTCGTATCCAATTCCCAGTTGAATTTTGCAGCTTCTTCGAAGGAAAGCGTTCTTTTTTTCCAAGGCCATTTCATATCAAAATTCCTTTCTGCAATTATAGAAGCCCATGATCCCTTGCCAGATTTGCAATGCTCCTGTCGTAAGTTGCCTCCGCTTCTTTTGAAAAGAAGCAACCCGGAACACCCTCATTGTTATCACGGTGGTGTGCCACGCAGGCGCAGCATTTCCCATGACGCGGGCAGTCATAAGTACATGGGCAGGGTCTGTTGTTGTCACAAGCGTTCATAAATAATTCCTCCTAACTTTTCATCTAATGGAACGAAGCCCTTGAAACCATGTTGAAACGTTTTCTCCATTCCATCCTCATTTATCTGTTTCCTCATCCTGTACATAGAGCCGCTTCGATCGATTTTCAAAACCATCCGATCATTTGGAACTGATAAACGACATAGGCACATCCTCCTTGAAATTTATTTTGCTTTACGCAATTTGCTCAAAAAGATTCTCATCACAAATTTAGCATTACTTATAACACAGTAATATTAAGAATTGGGAAGCATATCGGATTTGGTCGTTTTCATGCCGAAATTGGTCACTGGCAGAAACGGAAAAACCGCCCAAAGGGCTTCCCAAATATAAAACAGTATGCAAGAATCACGGATTTAGAATCACACAGGCAGTACAAATGCTTTCCTGAATTTTATAGTTAATCTCCCCCTGATACCTGTTAGATGAGAAAATAATACTGTCAATTCCGATACCTCGCGCAGTCGGCAGTCCGTTTTCTAACTTCAAATCCGCGCTGCAGGGATTACTGACGGCAATCACCGTTTTATTCCCTACATTTCTGATATGGACCCGAACAGGACCGGAGCTTTTCTGTGCAACGCAAGCGTTCAGCGCGTTTTCCAGAAGGTTTGCAAGAATAGCCACAAAATCCACGTCAGCAACTCCCGACTGTGCCGGAGTATCCGCTTGAGCGATATATTCCACGCCCGCCTCTTTTGCCTTCCCCGCGTAAGAACTCAGGATGCCGTTGACTGTGACGTTTGGACACCATGCGGGAAAACTTTCTGATGCTTCTTTGTTCTGCCCTAAATACGCTAAGATTCCCTCTGTGTTACCCTCCTTCGCCATAGCCGCAATCCGCTCGTCGTGATGCCGCAGATCGTGACGGATCCGTCGGTTCTCCTGCTCGGTTTTCCTTGCATTTTCCACATAGGATATCAGGTATTCAACGTTTTGCTTTACCAATTCGTCCTTTGCTTCCTTTCGCATCTGATAGATGTTGCTGATTATCAGGATGCTGGCTACGGCAAAAGAGCAAACAAGCAGTGAGAAAAGGAGTAAGGTGTCTGAATTAATTCCGTTATCTGCGCTGATCTTTGACAGAAGTATCACAAAAGTAGAAAAATATATTATGGAGACGATACTGAGCGATATCCAGTTTTTTGTACGAAATCCGCTGACCTCGCGGATGATCGGTCTGCCATATTTATAATACGCAAAAAAAATCACAAAACAAATCATGCCATAGAGCAAACCTCGTATAAAATACACAAAAGTATCTGACCCGTTCGGCACAAGTAAATAGCATCCATAAAATGAAATGGACAGTGAAACGCAGAAAACGCAGCCATATGTGATCCAAAGATA
>CANQAP010000013.1 GCA_947589305.1 uncultured Lachnospiraceae bacterium | reverse complement strand
CGGCTGGTAAGCGGCTGACCGTCCTGATAGTAGGAATAGGTGTTGTCTGCATTGAGCTGCCAGCCGTTAGTCGGAGGGAGCGGTGTGCTTGGATCAGTTGGAGTGTTTTCCTGCTGGCTTCCTGCGACAACAAACGCATATGTACATAGAATCTCTCCATCGTCATATACAGCATCAACCAGTGCCTTTCCGCCTTCTCCGATCGTTAATATACCATTTTCCGATACACTACCGCCCCGTATATTGGACAAAGAAGTACCATGACTAGACATTTCCTCGTCAAATAACGATAAATCAAACTGAACAGTATTGATAGTAATGGTCATAATGGGGTCATTACTACAATGCAAATTAGTCAATGCTGTATTCTTACTCAAATCAATACTTGTTAAATATGCACAAAAACTACAATCCAAATAAGTCAACGCTGTGCAATCACTGACGTCTAAGTCACTTAAATTATTCGTATAACATTCCAATTCCGTCAAAGCGACACAGCCGCTCACATTCAGATCAGATATCAAATTATCAGCACAATACAACTCCTGCAATTTCGTAAATCCACTGACATCCAAACTGGTCAGAAAATTGCGAAAACAAGATAGTCGAATCAAAGCTGTACAACCGCTTATATCCAAACTAGTCAACTGATTTCTTCCGCAATCCAAGTCTGTCAATGCCGTACAGCCGCTCGCATTTAAGGAGACCATCTGGTTGTTGTTACATTGTAACTTCTTTAATGCCGTACAGCCACTCACATCTAGCGTGGTCAGTTGTCCACCCCTCCAGTCATTTTCATCACAGATTAGCGTTTCCAGTGCCGTACAACCATGCACATTTAAGCTGGTCAACTGGTTTACACCGCAATCCAAAGTTGTCAATGCCTTATTCTGACTAACGTCTAAACTGGTCAGGTCATTAGCAGAACAATTTAAATGAATCAATGCCGTATTCTGACTGACATCTAAACTGCTTAAGGATTGACCACAACAATCTAAATCGGTTAAGTTAGCAAAAAATTCTATGCCCTGCATTGATTTTATATCCCAATTATCTCTGTCAATTAAGAATCTGACATTGATCGCAGTCACCGCATCCCGTTCCGTCTGCGACAATTTCCCATTGCCATCCGTATCAAAATTCATAGACACATACGTTCGAAAATCATTATCTGGAAAGTTCGTCGCATTGATCTCCACCTCTTCTTCCGCCGCGACCGTCTGTCCGTTCACTCCCAACACCGCTAATGCCATAGCAAAAAATACACATCCGCTACTGACCGCTTTGATCCATTTTGATTTTATCATTTTCGCTTGTTCCTCCTGTCTTTTCTTTGATTGCCCTTGATCTTCCGACATTTTCCCCTACAATCTCCAAATGCCGAGAAGAATCTGTCAAGTCTACGAATAGTATAAAATATGCTAGTATAATATAATATGGTTTTTTCATCGCTATTTGCCGTTACGGTAATATCACCCGATTTTTCTATCTTTCTTTTGCTATGATACCGTTACGCAATGATTTCTTGTTTTTTTCGCAGATAACTCAGTCATCTTTCTGATACGAAACCCCAAAATGGCTTGCATGTTTCCCTGTCTCCGTCCAGTATAATATTTGCTACAATAATATAATATGATTTTCTATGGTTTGAACTGTTTGGGATCCTTATGTCAGATATGAAATCCGCTTTTTTCGTCTTTATTTTAGCAACACTTTCATAATATAGAAGTATTACTGCTAGTTTCGACAAATAATAGCAGTATTTCTATCTTTTAATGTCTTTAAAAGATAGAAAAAATAAAAGATATACATCGAATCAATGGGAAAGGACGGATAGGATATGGAATTAGACTATAAAATGATCGGAGATCGCATTAGGAGTTATCGCCACCAAAAGGGTGTGACACAAGAAAAGATGTCGGAAGATCTATATCTTTCCGTAGGATTTATTAGTCAGTTAGAACGTGGCATCTGTAAGGTCAGCCTTGATACCCTTGCCAACATATCCGAATATCTGAATTGCAGCATTTCTTCTATATTAGACGGCTGTTCGCCTTCCGACTCATCGTTTCGGCAGACAGATTTCAATTCTCTGTATGCCAGCCTGCCGTTTGAAGATCAGAAGCTGTTTTATGTCCTGATTGAAACTTATGTCAAGCAGCGTACTACGGAATAAATTGCGCCAAGTATTCCTTTACTTTTAACAGGGACGGCAAAATGATTTCCGTTAGGCTCTGCATCTCTTCTGTCGGCTCCGCCAAATCCGGAACCATGATCGGTCTCAATCCTCCGCCGGATGCTGCACGGATGCCGTTGTAGGAATCTTCCACCGCATATGTGCGGTTTGGCTGCACCCCAAGCTCTCCACAAGCCTTTTGAAAGATATCCGGTGCCGGTTTGCTGCGTGTTACCATATCGCCACAGATCACTTGCTCAAAGTATCCTAAAATACCGGCGTCTTGCAGTTCCTCCATAACCACCTGACGACGGGTAGAAGAAGCCAGCGCCACTTTGATCTGTTTTTCTTTCAGATAACTTAATAATTCCACTACCCCTTCTTTTAATGGCAGTCTGCCTGCACTGTAGCGGCTGTGAAATAACTCTGACATTTCTTTTTTATAATGATCATACGGAAAGCCTGCTCCATACCGGATAAGCATCCGTTCTTTTGCCGCCTCTCGATTCAGCCCCAGACATTCCCGGCAGGCAGTTTCAATGTCCGGCACCTGATGTCTGTCTGCTACTTCTTTCCAACATTCAATCACTTTTATTTCCGAATCAAAGATCACGCCATCCATATCGAAAACCACTGCATCAAATGTCTGCTTCATCGTCCGCTCCTTTACTAATAATAAATATAAATCTCATGTTCGGTCACGATCTTTTCAGCCAGATCATCGACGGACAGCACACGCTCTTTCGGTTCCAGATCATATTCTTCCGAACACAGCAATCGCACTTTGCCACCGGTATTTGCAATCGCCAAAACATCTTTCACCTGCTGCTTGTCCTGTATGACCGTTTCTTCATATAATTTTTGCGATAATTTTGTTGTCGTCAAGGCAGTGAACGCCTTGACCTGCTTATGCAGCCGAATATTTTTTGCCGCCTTATTCACTAAGCCGACAGCGCCTTTATCATCCGTTATGATAATATATTTATATTCTTCCGCTTCCGGTATATTGGCTAACATATGAACACAAACCACAAGGAGTTCTTCACCCAGATTATCGCCTGTTTCTTTATTTTTCCGCACTTCCCGAAAAAATCTCTGCATTAAATCTTTATCCGCATTTTTTTCCGTTTCCAGTATATCCCGCCTCAATTCCCGATTCATTTTCAGTGTTTTTGTAATCGTTCCCGCAGGACACTTTACTGTTTTTACCGCCCACGCAAAATATTCATTGATCACGGAATGTTTTGAAAAACAGAGACTGAACACTTCCTGCAAATCTTCTTCGTATATGACTAAGATCTTAATGCCTTCCTTATGTATCGCTTCGATATATGAAATATAGTCATCCGCGAGTTTTCCTTTGTCGGAAACCAATTCCATCAGAATGCACCGCGTTAAAACCACTAATCCTTGATTGCGTTTTAACCATGAAATCATATAGTCTGCAGATTGTGAAGCCGCATGTATTTGAAATGAGCAGGCATCATAGAAACAGCATTTTTTTGCATGGATGATCTCCTCTGCGATCCGTTGTTTCTGCGTTATGACATATGGCTCGATCAAATGAAAATTTGAGGGATTTTCTATGTATTTAATTGACATCCATTACTCCCCCTTAATGTTATCATAGAGTACCTTCATATTTTTCAACACTTGTTTTAAGTTTTTTTCACCGACATAGTTTTCCTGCTCATATATCGTTCCAAACAATGCTACCATACTTTCTAAGTTATTATAATCATCTTTTCTCGTGGCATTTAAGATACTGTCATCCAGCCACAGTCTCATAAATTCCTCTCTGATCGCATGTTCATCTGCGTGGATCAAGATTTCTAATACCTTGCCCGCTTCCAGTAATTCTAATTCATAGCATCTGACCAAAGCCGCCATATATGGGACTTCAAAATAACTCATCAATTTCACCAAAACGGTTAATTGCGAATCCTGCTCCGTCGCTTCATTCTGAAACTTACGGAACATAAACCGATAGCTTTGTTCCGGCATCAACAGCATACCTGCAAATAGATTGGCGGCATGTTCTTCTTCATATTCATAGTAATGTTCATTCATATACCATTCCACTTTATTCCGGCATTCCGTTTCCTGACAAAAGACATGATAGATCTCATGGCATAAGGCGAAATTGACATTGACCTTCGGCAATGCCGTATTCAAGATCATATATCCTAAGATATCGCCTTTATAACATAACGCTCCTATTTCCTTATCCGCCAGTGGCAATTCAATGATGATATATCCCTTTTTCTTGAATAACGGTCTTGCGATCTGCATGAGATTCAACCAGTCTTTTTCATTATCCATGTCGGCATAAGAATAAAACTCTTTGATCTTTGTCTCGATCCGAGCCTTATTTTCTCGACTGTATGCTATAATTTTCCGCAACCGCTTACTGTCCATTTCTTACTCTCCCGTCATCATGAAACGTCCTTTTGCACTCAGGATCTGATCCGCATTTTCAATCAGTTCAATCAACTGCATAGCATATTCTTCCTGTTCTTTACTCGGTTCGCCTACATAAAAGGCAACCGGCATTTCCGCAAATTTCGCAACCGGCACAACCGTAAAATCATCCGACAAAAAATATTCCGTTTTTTGTCCTAAGGCTTTGGCAATACGTTCCATATCCGTACTATTAATATCCTGCACTCCGGTTAAAATGCGGGATAGTTTTTTCGTATCGATACCTGACTTTAAACTCACAAAAGTCTGCTTAATTTTCATCTGTGATAAATATCGATTCACATTTTCTATAAACATTGACATATTGCTTACCTCTTTTCATTTTCTCCAGTCCTATAGTACTTGCATTTTTAATACATCGGCAACCGTCTCCGATATATTGTAGCATGCTTATGCGTTCATTATACCGTATCTATTGTTTAATGCAAGTATTTTTCTTATAATATGGGATTTTTTTCTCTTTTATTCAACCATTCACATGTTTTCTTTAGATTTGTTTTGATTTTATCTTATTTTTTGTCCCGTTTTTCCATTTCCTGACTCATGATCTCTTCCAACTCTCCCATTTCCTGAAGCAGCCGGATAAAGCGCTCTTTCCCGAATTGTTCGATGACTGTTTGATAAAATTCCTTTATCCGTTCCTGCTGTTCCTTTGCCTGCTGCAAACCGTTTTCCGTTATCTGAATATAAGTTCCTTTTTCCCCTTTTCCGTCATGTTTCCAGTGAACCAGCCCTTTTTCCTGAAGTCCACGTGCCATGGCAGATACCCGCGGCATCGCCAGTTTCAGCTTTTCAGAGATATCCTTTAAATATATCTTCGGATGTTCTTCTTCCTCGATGTGTTTGGAAAGCGTCCAAATGGCAGTATAGTCCGCTATAGACATATTTTGAAATAATTTCCGCATGTTCACCCGACTCCAGCGGTAAGAACGGAGTGTCATTTCATTTGCCAAAAATGCCGTATCCATTGATTCCTCTTGGTTTTTGATTTTTTCCATAATATGTTACCTCCCTGATTCTTTTACTTATGATCCTCTTTTGTGGGACAATCGGATGATGTATCGTATCTATCAATCGGATAGTAAATAAAAAAGAAGAGAGGGGTATGTTACCTCTCATAATATCTATATTATATGCAAATCCATAGAAAATCAATTCAAACCGGAAAATCACACAAATTTTTCCTCTTTACTTCGAACATACGTTCTGATACTATAAGGGTATAGACGATATCTGATCAGCGTCTGTCCGCATGGCAGCCAAAGATCAAAGGCGCGGGCGAAAGAAGGTGTGTGTATGGAGCGAAAATTTAATATTCCGATTCAGTTATTCTGCGTGGTTTCCACTATGGGAGACCTGACACCCGTCCGCTTTAAATACGAGACGCCGGAGCATCAGATCATCACTGTGCCGGTTTTGGAAATACTTGCCCAGAAAGAGACGCGACTTGCGGGAACGCGGGAACTCGTGTATACTTGTGCTGCCGACATTGAGGGAACCCGCCAACTGTTTTACCTGACTTATAATGTGAATCTGCATCGTTGGTCACTTACACGGTTTTTAACTTAACGCTCCCGCCGGCTGTCATGCAGAAGCCGCATGATCTCTATACGGAACTCACAGGACGTTTGCAGAACCGGATCAGAAAGAAGGATGGATATGCCGGAACCGATCATTTATCATGTAGATGTGAATAGCGCCTTTCTCTCGTGGGAAGCTGCCCACCGCCTGACGGAAAATCCGGAAGCGTTGGACCTGCGTACAGTTCCTTCTGTGATCGGAGGCGATGAAGCAAACCGCCACGGCATTGTCCTTGCCAAATCTACGCCTGCCAAAGCCTATCAGATACATACCGGAGAACCGCTCGTTTCTGCCCGTAAAAAATGTCCGGAGTTACTGATCGTTCCGCCGGATTATGGACTTTATGTAAACTATTCCCGCCGTTTGATGGAACTGCTTCGCGAATATGCACCGGTTGTAGAACAATACAGTATTGACGAAGCCTTTTGTGATATGACCGGTACGACACGGTTATATGGCGCGCCGGTTGTCTTTGCGGAATATTTAAAGGATAAGATATTTACCGACCTTGGATTTACGGTAAATATCGGCGTATCCTGCAACCGGCTGCTGGCAAAGATGGCTTCGGATTTTAAAAAGCCGAACCTCGTACATACTTTATTCCCAAATGAAATACCGGAAAAAATGTGGCCCCTTCCGGTTGAGGATTTGTTTTTTGTCGGACGTTCTACCGCCAAGAAACTGCATGAACTGGGATTCCACACCATCGGCGAATTAGCCCGTTGCGACCTGCGTATTCTGCAATATCATTTCAAGAAACACGGAGAAGTGATCTGGAATTATGCCAACGGACACGATGTAGAGTTAGTGACCGATCATAAGGCGGCAAACAAAAGCTATGGGAATTCCATTACCATCGCTTATGATGTGACGGATGCGGAAACAGCCAAGTCATTTTTGCTCTCTCTTTGTGAAACGGTCGCCGCCCGCATCCGGATGGATCAGGCATATATCAGTGTCATTTCTGTTTCTATCGTGGATTATAATTTTCAGCATCAGTCCCATCAGACTACCTTGCTGACACCGACCAATGTAACGGAAGTCCTGTATCAGACTGCCTGTATGCTGTTCGACCAGACTTGGAATCAGGAACCGATCCGACAGATCGGCGTATCCGCCGGTCATGTCACAAATGACAACTGTCATCAATATGATCTGTTTTCTTCCGAGCAGAATGAAAAATTGTCTAAACTGAATACTGCCATTGACCGCATCCGCTCCCGCTATGGAGAAGACGCGATCCAACGGGCAAGATTTATCAATACTGCGCAGGAGCATATGAGCGGCGGCTTATCCAAGGAAAAGCGAACGGGTGTGATCGGCGAACTACCGCCGGAATCGTAACCATTCCGGCATGATCACCAGCCGGTGAAATTGATTCGAATATTTTTTTTAGATTTCTGCATACTAGTACCAGAAAGGAGCGTACCAAGTATGTCAGATTCAAGTATGCCGGATTTATTCAAGAGACGGACCGAGAAAAAACGACCGATCCCCACCATGCCGGAAGGGATATGGGAAAGCAGCCGCCCGATTCAAGAAAAACAGGAAGCGGAAACTGTCTGCACGGAAACAACCGACCTGCAGGGGAACGGATATCCCCTCCATCGCCCAAAATCGAAGGATGACAACCGGCGGTAATTCATCATTTGAATAGATTTGAAAAATTTGTAGTGCAATTTAAAAGAATATATGATATAATGCAAGAGTTGTTAGGTGGAATACCCGACAACTCTTCTTTACGGAATGTGGCTCAGCTTGGTAGAGCGCTTCGTTCGGGACGAAGAGGTCGCAGGTTCAAATCCTGTCATTCCGATTCTGAAACCCATTGAAAATACTGGATTTTTTGAAAAGCTGAAAAACAGCGCCTTGTGGAAAAGGCGCTGTTTTTCGCTATTTGGTTAACATTTGGTTAACAAAGTTATGAAAAGATGTTCCTCGAAAGAGGAATATTCCTTAAAATCATGCGAATGTATAATATATGCAAACGTATCCGATCCGGTTTATAACGAAAACTGAATAGAAATCAATCCCTTGGCTGTGATATATGAAGAGGGATCCATATAACAGTTGTGTAATATTCGTTATAGATATATTTTATAGAAATGACCAAGGAATTCTGATATTATTTTTCTACTTCGCCTAGGCAAGACATATCTTAACGAAAAAACAATGGTTCATATCCTTCTGATATAATTTATTATAAGTAAAATCTAAAGTAATAAATAAACAATGAATTTACAAAAATAGCTAAATTATGATAAAATATTGTAGAATTATAAAGTCTAAATAAGGGAGTTATTATGAATCACATTTGCAGAGATATCTTTAGAGCTATCCATGAGGGAAAATGGCTGAGTATTGAATATCAAAACAGAGATGAAAAGATTACAAAGTATTGGATAGGAATTCAAGGATTCAATGCTGTAAAGGGAATTTTATTCGTCGAGGGTCTGCATTTAGCGAAATATACAATCGCTAATTTAAATGTACGTATTGAGGCAATTCAATCTTCTGAAATCATCGAGGGTTCTTATTATCCGACCAATCAGGATTTAGTAGAAGATATTAAACTAAATCCACATAAATATCAAAAATATTTTGATAATGTTGCTAATTTGAAAATATTAAGCTATTTGGAAATGTGTAATCGTTTAGATACCGTTCCGTATCGAACGGATTTTAAATTAATCCATTATATGGACACGGACAGTTTTTTGGATGGAAAATATAAACTAAGCCAAGAACAATTTCAAGAAATTGTTGATAATTTTCAAGCCAAGGCATTAGATAAGCACAATAATAAAGAATATTTAAGAATACAACGATTGGCTATGAATGTATTAAGCATTCATACAAGCAGGGGATTGTATGTTTTAGCATATCGGCAATTAAATTTAGATGTGAAAAATAAAATGCTTCGAGCCGACGATGAAATCACTATTTGCACTGAATATACGATAGATGGCAATGTGAAAGAAACTATCCGGTATTATTTAGATGCAGAAGAATACGAATTATTAAAAGATTTTGAAGCAAATCAAGAGAAGATTAAGGACTGTATTATGGGAAAAAACCAACAAATGGCTGCAGTAGATGATATGCCTTATGTTATCGGATTGGGTATGGACGTCATCTTAGATTTACATACGGAGTATAACTCCATTATAGATATGTATCAATCTGGTAATGTAACGGGTCCGATCAAAGCATTTTTTGGCGATTTATTGAATCAACCGAAAAGACGAAAAACATATCCCATCGCACTGATCAATAAAAATGTGAATTTGGATCAATTATTAGCTATAAATACAGCTATGAAATATCCAGTTGCTTATATTCAAGGTCCACCCGGAACTGGCAAAACGAATACAATCATAAATACGATCATTACAGCTTTTTTTAATGAAAAGACCGTTTTATTTGCTTCCTATAATAACCATCCGGTAGAAGGAGTATTTGAAAAGCTGTCAAACATCAAATACAAAGGAAACAAAATACCGTTTCCAATTTTGCGAATAGGAAGTCAGGATGTTATGCAAAATGCGTTAACATATATAAAAACGCTTTATAACATGACAAGATCTATTACCGTGTATGAATCCACACTGGACCGAGAGAAAGGGGATCGGATTAAACGGGCAAAACAATTGTCAAACCTATTGAAAAATTATGAAGAAATTTTGGATTTAAAGGATAGGAGAGAAACTATTAATCGTTTGATAGATGATAATAACCAGCGTCAGATACCTATTCAGATGCTGCCCTATCAGGTTGATTTGGTGGATCGACAGATGCGGCAGATCAATGCAAAGATTGATGCAGCCGGAACAATTACAGAAGAGGATGCTTATGCGTTATTAGATGATGACTTGGATGAATTAAAAAAGTATCTATATTATATTTCTGCTAGATATATTAAAAGAATTGATGAACCTAAAAATGACGATTTAAAAAAGATTCTTTTCATTCAAGATCCCAAAACACAAACGGATAAATTTATAAAATATTTAAATAAAACGGAATGTGTAAAAAAACTACAAAGAATTTTTCCAATTATTGTGACCACCTGTATTTCAGCACACCGGCTAGGTAAACCGGAGCCGCTTTTTGATATGACGATCATAGATGAAGCAAGTCAATGTAATAATGCTGTTTCACTTGTTCCGATTATTCGAGGCGAACATTTAATGTTAGTTGGTGATCCGCAGCAACTGAGTCCGGTTATTTTATTAGATGAAATTACAAATCAGCAACTTCGAAAAAGATATTCTGTTCAGGAGGATTATGATTATCGTAAAAACTCTATATATAAAACATATTTAGCATGTGACGCAGTCAGCGATGAAATATTACTGCATTATCATTATCGTTGTAATGAAAAGATCATACAGTTTAACAACAAAAAATATTATAATTCAAAATTGCGTATTAAATCTAACAGTAACGAAGAACATCCGTTAATGTTTATTGATGTGCAAAGTGTACCGACAACCATAAAAAATACGGCACCGGCTGAAGTAGAAGAAATTATAAAATATGCAATGGCAAATCATGATAAATCAATAGGAATTGTAACGCCATTTGTTAATCAGAAAAAATTGATTGATGCAATGATCAAAGAAAAGAAGTTAGAACAAGTGGTTTGCGGTACAGTACATGCCTTTCAGGGGGATGAAAAGGATATCATTTTATTTTCAACAGCGATTACAGAACGTACCAATTTAGGAACATATAACTGGTTGAAAAATAACAGAGAATTAATTAATGTAGCTACCTCCCGTGCAAAAGATAAACTGATTATTTTGTCCAATATGAAAAATATTGCACGACTGCACAATAATACAGAAGATGATGATCTGTTTGAATTGATCCAATATGTAAAATCCAATGGACAAACCGAAGTGACGCAAAAATATGCTAATTCACGTGCATTGGGAATAAAACCTTTTAGCACTGCTACGGAAGAATCCTTTTTGCAAAATCTGAACCATGCACTGGAAAATCTATATTTATCGCAGAATTCATTCACAGTACGTAAGGAAGTAGCAATCGCACAAGTATTTACTCATAACGACAGTCATAATGATTTATTTTATAGTGGGCGATTTGATTTTGTAGTATATGAAAAAATCGGTGGACAAGAAATTCCGGTACTGGCTATTGAACTAGATGGAAAAGAGCATTTTGAAGATGACGTAGTAAAAAATAGAGACAGAAAAAAAGAAGAGATTTGTCGTACACATAATTTACAATTAATACGTGTCGAAAACTCATATGCAAGACGTTACCATCATATAAAAGAAATACTGATTAATTATTTTTCAATTAGACATTAAAAAAGACTCCATTAGTGATATAAAATTTAGGAAAAATATACCGTATACTTAATGCTTTACATATGTTTTCTGCTGATACTTTCATCATTCCTTATTTCTCCTGAAAGTGCTTATGAGAATCTTTTGAACCTTAGCTTTATGAAATTGGATAAATCGGAATCTCCTCCCTCCAAAATATTGTCTATATTTGTAAACGGTAGTCATTTTAGATAAATCTTACATCTGATGACACTGTGGCGAACGCTTCAACAGACACCACAGCAGAATAACCATCCACGACAGAGAAACGGGAGACCGGGACCGAAGATGGAACCGAGGCGGAGACATCCAAGACCGGCACCTCGGCTCCAGCATCCGGCACACCGTAACTGCCAAACAGAACGAATACTCACCGGAATGAAAATGCACACATTCTCCCGGTCACAGCATCTCTCCGTTCGTCCGAATCACGTCCCGATACCAATAACCGGAATCCTTTATGATCCGTTCCTGCGTCGCATAATCCACATAGACCAATCCGAACCGCCGGTTATATCCAAACGCCCATTCAAAATTATCCGTAGTACACCAGTGCATGTATCCCTTCAATGGGATTCCTTCCTCTGCTGCCCGCCGATATTCCAACAGATACCGGTGTAGAAAATCAATCCGGTATGTATCATGAACCTTTCCGTCCAAATGAATCCAGTCCATACCCGCCATTCCGTTTTCCGTGATCATGATTGGCAAACCATACCGCTCATACAGAAACTTCGGCGACCAATACATGACCTCCGGAGAAACCACCCAGTCCATGCCGGTCATCGCCCTGCCCTGCCACATATTTTCCGGATACCGTTCCGTCATATGGCTTGCCGCCGAATAATAAACATTCATACCGTAAAAATCTAACGGCTGACTGATCAGTTCCATATCTGCCTCACTATACACCGGCATATCCTCGCCGAACAGCTCATAGGCTTCTTCCGGATATTTTCCCAGAATCACCGGATCACTCCACCACGTCAGACTAAACGGAAATCCATATTGATCCATTCCAAACGTTTTCCGTTTCGCTTCCTCGATCGCCTCTTTGGAATCATTTTCCGGTATGTATGCCGGTGCGATCGGAGCAAATGATATTTCCGGTTTTGTCTTGGCATGTTCCCGAATATATTTTACTGCTTTTCCATGCGACAACAATACATGATGCGTCATAGTAATCAGATCTTTCCGTCCCACTTGCAAAAACGGTGCATGAGAGCCAAACGCATAACCGCATCCGATAAAGCACTGCGGCTCATTGATAGTAAGCCAGCAGGATACCCGGTCAGACAACGCATCTACCAACACCTTGGTATATTCCAAAAACCAATCCGAAGATTTCGGATTCATCCATCCGCCCTTCTGGTACAGTGCGTACGGATAATCCCAATGAAAGATAGAGACGATCGGCTCAATCCCGTTCGCTTTTAATTCATCTACCAGATTCGAATAAAACTGTAGTCCCTTTGCATTGACTTTACCGATTCCTTCGGGCAGCACACGGGACCAACTGACGGAAAACCGATAATATTTCAGTCCCATTTCCTTCATAATGGCTACATCTTCTTTATAACGGTGGTAATGATCGCAAGATACATCACCCGTTTCATTATAAAGGACTACATTTTTGTCTCTTCCACAGACATCCCATACGCTCAGTCCTTTTCCATCTTCATTCCAAGCGCCCTCGATCTGATAGGCAGCCGATGCGGCGCCCCACATAAAATCTTTACAAAAACCCATATATATTCTCCTTATTTTACTTCATCAAAGATTCCGGCACAGTTTTTCAAATGTTCGATCACACGCAACTGTTGCGGACACGCCCGCTCGCATTGTCCGCATGCGATACAGTCCGATGCACGTCCCGTTCCTTCAATCGCTTTCGCATAATCGGATCTTCCTTCTTCTAACTGTCCCCAGATCAACTGTTTGTTGCGCGCAGAAAAAATCTCCGGAATCGCAATATGTTTCGGACATCCCTCAGTACAATAATGACAGGCGGTACACGGTATCGATTTAATCGCATTGAGTGCCTCCTGTGCCTTTCTGATCGTTGCCTGCTCCTGCCTGTCTAACGGCTTAAAATCCTTCATATATGAAAGATTATCTTCCATCTGTTCAATATTGGACATACCGGACAACACAGTGATAATGCCCTCCAAGGAAGCAACATAACGAATCGCCCAAGACGCATATGACATTTCCGGATTGGCTTCATCAAATACTTTCTGTACCTGCTTCGGCGGTCGGGCAAGCGTACCACCCTTGACCGGCTCCATAACGATGATCGACTTTCCGTGTTTTCTTGCCACTTCATAATTCTCTCTGGCAGTCACGCTCGGATTTTCCCAGTCCGCATAGTTCAGTTGTAATTGGACAAATTCCGTCTCCGGATGATCCGTCAGCAATCTGTCTAATAGATCCGGCGTCGCATGGAACGAAAATCCCCAGTGCCTGATCAGCCCTTTTTCTTTCTGCTCCTGAACAAAATCCCAGATATGATATTTATCATACAATTTATAATTTAGATTCTGTAGCGCATGTAACAGATAAAAGTCAAAATAACCTGCGCCAGTACGTTCCAAACTGGTATAAAACTGCTGCTTTGCCGTCTTTTCATTATGGGCGCCCATCCATGCACACAGCTTGGTTGCGAGCAGGAAACTGTCTCTCGGATACCGGTCCACCAATGCCTCTTTCGCCGCCCGTTCCGAAGCTCCGGCATCATATACATAAGCCGTATCAAAATAATTCAATCCCGCGTCCATGAACAGATCAACCATTTTCTTGGTCTGTTCCATATCAATTTTCCCCAAGCCTTTTTTGGGCAGCCGCATCAGACCAAAACCCAGCTTCGGAACCGTTTCGCCTAAAAAATGTTCCATTATAGATGCCTCCTTCACTTCTATCCTTCCGGCAGAAATCCATTCCGGATTCCTGCATCTATCATCACCATATCATAAATGGAAAAGCAACTCAATCCCTATCTCCATAGACGGCACCAAAACGATTTAAAAAATAAAAGCCCCAACCCAACAGCTCTTACGTCTGTCAAACTAGGACCTTTTCGTGCGCCTCCGGGGGCTCGAACCCCGCACACCCTGATTAAGAGTCAGGTGCTCTACCAAATGAGCTAGAAGCGCGATTATTCTGCGATCGTGATTTTCTTACATACCTCTTACAATCACAACGCAAAAATGATTATAAACTACTCATTTTTAAATTGCAAGCACTTTTTACATTTTTTAACAGGGAACGGTACATTTTTTGCAGTTATTTACCAGTATACCCGTTTTTCGAGAAACTATTCTGCATTCTGTTTTTCCGGACAGTCCCGAACCGCTGTCAAACGGCAGATCGGATGTCCTTCCGCTACGAATTTCTCTTCGTATTCCGTCATGACGTTTCCTTCCACAAATTCACTTTCATGTAAGTCATATGTGTAGTTGACTAATTTCCAACCGGCTTCCGGAACCTGCTCCATCGAATAATCAAACAATTCCCGATTGTCCGTTTTAAAGATCACTTCTCCTTCCGGCAGTAAAATCTGATGATAGCGATCCAAAAAATCCTTGGAAGTCAGCCGTCGTTTCGCATGCCGGTCCTTTGGCCACGGATCAGAAAAATTCAAATAGATCCGTGCAACTTCGTTGTGTGCAAACACATCCGCAAGATACTCTGCTTCCATCCGGATAAACAAAAGGTTTGGCAGGGTAAGTTCTTCCTGTTTTGCCACCGCCCGGATCAATACGCTGGAATATTTTTCAATACCGATATAATTGATCGTTGGATTCTGTTGGGCTAATGTGGTCAGAAACTTCCCTTTTCCCATTCCGATCTCGATATGGATCGGATTTTGATTGCCAAACAATTCGTTCCATCTGCCTTTATATTCCGTTTCCTGCTTTATGACAAATTCACTGGCGGCAATCGTTTCCCTTGCCCCCCTGATATTTCGTAATCGCATGGTTCCTTCCTCGTATTTTCGTATATATGGGTTTAGTATGTCACAACCCTTTTGAAATAGCAAGGGTTTGCATTGACTAATTTATCCTTCTATAATAGAATAGAAGGGTATATAAGTATGTATTTCGGAGGCAAATCTTGAATAAATATAAACATAAACTATTATCCGTTTTTTTAGGCTGCATGTTGACCTTCACCTCTGTGATCGCAGGCTCCGGACCGGTTCCGGTATCTGCAGAGGATATGAATGCCTCTACTGATGAAGGGGCTTCCACGGATGCTGCCGCTGATACAGAGGCAGATACAACGCAAACCACGACGGAAGCTGTTATCAGCGATCCGAATGCTCCTGCTATTACAGCCAATTCAGCGATTCTCATAGATGCCCAGACCGGCACTATGCTATACGGGAAAAACGAACACACCCGTTGCTATCCTGCCAGTATCACCAAGGTCATGACCTGTCTGGTCGCACTGGAGCATGTCAATCTGACAGATACGATCACCTTTTCCGAAGACGCCATCTGGGGAATTGAACGCGACAGCAACCACATCGCCTTGGATGTCGGTGAACAGATCACTGCCGAGCAGTGTTTTTACGGAATCTTACTTCAGTCCGCAAACGAAGCCGCATGGGGCATGGCGGAACATGTCGCCGGCTCGGTGGACGCATTTGCAGATATGATGAATGAAAAAGCGGCGTCCTTGGGTTGTCAGGATACCCATTTTACCAATCCGCATGGTCTCCATGACGACAACCATTATACCACCGCTTACGATATGGCTCTGATCACCCGTGCGGCTATAGAAAATCCTATCTTCCGCACCATTGATGAAACGATCTACTATCAGATTCCGCCAACGAATTTAAAAGACGAGCCGCGGGATTTATGGCACCAGTTGAAAATGCTCTATCCTTCCAGTGTATATTACTATGAGCCGTTGGAAGGCGGAAAAACCGGATATACGGATCAGGCACAGAATACGCTCGTGACATATGCGAAAAAAAACGGCATGGAATTCATCTGCGTCATGATGGACTGTGACGGCGCGGCAAATTGTTATACCGATTCTGCCGCCCTGTATGAATACTACTTTAACAACTACACGTATGCTTATCCGCTTCAGGGGTTTGATCCGAATACGACCAATCATTCCGATTATATTCTGAACAACTTTTATCACGGATTAGATCATGATACCCTGAACCTCTCGGTCAATAACGACCTTGTTGTACTGCTGCCAAGAGACATGGATCCTACGGCATTGACTACGGAAACGACGTATTACAACACACTAAAAGATAATGTGGTCGGCACCATAGCTGTTTATTACAACGGGAACCAAATCGGAACATCGGATATCATTTATAACAGCATGATCGTGAACGGAGAGATTCTTCGCTGGGGCATCCCGCCGGAAGAACAAAAAAAGCGAATAAATATCACATTTATCGTCGCAATATCGGGCATTATACTTGTCGTATTTGTTTTATTTATCATTTCCAGAATGAAAACAAAACGATATCGTTATTTAAAAAGACGCAATAAATCAAACACCTTGCACTTTTAAATGAAACAATCTTTGTTTGACTTACCCTATCCGATCGCAACGGGACTGACAGGAGGTAGATCACATGAACGCACAACAACTTCATATGATAGAAGAACCGGTTTCTCCGTCTGCCGAAGCGTCAAGCGAACCGGCGCAGGAGACCGATATCCTTTCGATGGATGATCAGTTAAATATGCTCCGTACCACCAACTGGAACATCCTGAATTATTTCCGTTCGGCATACATTACACAATCGGAACAGATTCAAAACTTAAAATCCGAACTGTTTGAATTGGACGTGAAAATTGAAGAACTGCAAAAGACCAAGGATATTTACTCGTTCCGCTCCGATAACAGCCGGAATATTTTTTCTCCCCTGCCGTCTACTTCTGCAAACAAAGGGAAAGGGCAGGCAATACAGACGCAGTTAGACGAATTACAGGAAGTCCGTATTTCTCTGACAAAAACCATTCAGTCTTTGGATGAGGAACTGATCACCATCCGAAATCATATTACGGATTTGGAACATTCCAATCAATGTTTGGCATCTCTATATCAAAACCTACCGCAGCCAGAGGAAACCGCGCCGGTAAAACAAGCGGCGGAGCCTTCCCGCGATGAAACGAAAGAAGACGATAACGTATTACATGCCGCCCGTATCTTAATGTTTCACGAGTTTGACAAATCCCAGACGGCGGAACGGATACGCACCTTGGTGCAGCAAAATATTGAAGCAAATCAGAATAAACTCGAGGTTCTCAAATGGCTGCTCCAGTCGGATCCGACCAGAGCCAGACTGACCCTTCAGGAACTTCAGGATTCTAACGAGCGGTTATTGCATGCCGCCGACCAGATCATAGAGGAACTGGATCATAACGCAAATACGACCCGCCCGATCTGGCTGGCTATTGACGATTGTGTGCAAAGCTACCGCCAGCAGTATCCGGACTGTACGGTCAATGCGTCCGTGGACTGTACGGATTACGATATGCGCGTGCTGCCTATCATCACCATCACCGTTGTCCAATTACTGCGGGATGTCATGGATAACATTTTCTATTACTCGAATGCCAATAAGATACTGATCAAGATATACATTAACAGTCGCATGATCGATATCTATGTCAATGACAACGGCGTCGGCATTCCTGCGGATTATCTCTCCGGCAGTCCTTGGCACAGCGGATTGCATCGCCTGCATGAGATTGTACATTTACTTGACGGAAAAGTTCAGATCGACGGAGATATCATAAGCGGTACCAATGTACGGTTCTCACTTCCGATCCGTTTAGTCGATGATCCTGCATCCTGAAACCGGCGGCAACCGCCAAACGGCTTTTCCCGACTGAAAGATTTACAGAATATACATGAAAGGATTCTTACCCCATGAAAGAACAAATCGCATCCATTATTTCAAAGAACGTAGAAGGATTATCGACCGAAGATATCCTTTCCCTTTTGGAAGTGCCACCGAAGCCGGAGCTTGGCGACTACGCGTTTCCTTGTTTCCGTTTGGCAAAGACCATGAAAAAAGCGCCAAACCTGATCGCAGAGGACTTAAAAACCGCGATATCCGGTTCTTTGGATTTTATCGACCACATACAGATACAGGGTGCCTATTGTAATTTTTTCATAAAAAAAGATATCTTTGTAAAATCCATGCTTCAGGCTGCCAAACAGGAAAATTTCGGTTCATCCGATATCGGTAACGGACAATCCATTTGCATTGATTATTCCTCTCCGAATGTTGCCAAGAATTTTCATGTCGGACATCTCCGGACAACGATCATCGGTAATTCCTTATATAAGATTTTCAGTAAATTAGGATATACCGTGCATCGGATCAATCATCTGGGCGACTGGGGAACCCAATTCGGAAAACTCATTGTCGCATACAAAAAATGGGGATCCAAAGAAGCCGTAGAACAACGCGGCATCGCTGAATTAATGGACTTATATGTGAAATTTCATACCGAAGCGGAAACAGACGATACCCTGATTGAAGAGGCACGGGCATGGTTTGTAAAAATGGAGCAGGGAGACGAAGATGCCCTTTCCATCTGGCAATGGTTTAAAGACATCAGCATGATAGAATATCGCCGCGCTTATCAACTTCTTGGCGTTGAATTTGATTCATACAACGGAGAAAGTTTTTACCGGGATAAGACACAGGACGTTGTGGACCGCTTAGAACAGGCGAATCTCTTGACGGAAAGCGAAGGGGCTTATATCGTGGATCTATCGGATTATGATATGGCGCCTTGCATCATCAAAAAGGCAGACGGCGGCTCCATTTATGCCACCCGCGACCTTGCCGCTATATTTTATCGGAAAGAAACCTACCATTTCTCAAAATGTCTGTATGTCACCGGTCAAGAACAAAAGCTGCATTTTGCTCAGGTGTTTAAGGTCGTGGAATTACTTGGATACGATTGGGCGGCAACACAGCTTGTCCATATCCCATACGGACTTGTCAGCTTAGAAGGCGCCAAACTTTCCACAAGAAACGGAAATATCATCTATGCGGAAGATATCCTCTTAGAAGCGATTTCCAAAGTAAAAGAAGTCATTGCAGAGAAAAATCCGGACTTAGAACATCCGGATGAGGTTGCGCGCATGGTAGGCGTCGGCGCTATCATATTTAACGATCTCTATAACCAAAGGATCAAAGATGTTTCCTTTAAGTGGGAAAAAATATTAAATTTTGAAGGAGAAACCGGTCCTTATGTACAGTACACATACGCAAGGTGTTCCAGTCTGCTGCGTGCCGTACCGGATTTTGACGCCTCCGCAGAGATTGATTATTCGGTTTTGACCGATCTGGATTCCATGGAATTATTAAAAGCGATTAATAAATTTCCGAAAGTGATATTAGATGCCGCCGAGAAATACGAACCGTTCCTGATTTCCCGTTTTGCAATCGATGTCGCGCAGGCATTTAATCATTTCTATAACAGCAACCGTATCAACGTACCCGAAGATACCATCCGGAATGCCCGACTGCAACTGGTTGCAGTCACCCGTAAAACTTTGCGGGATGCTCTTGCATTACTGGGGATCGGATGTCCGGAACAGATGTAGATGAGATGCTTTTCATTCAGCATCCGCCTATCTGTTCGACCGGAATTCCGCTATCGTATCCGCTATGGTATTGTAATCCCTTTGCAATAACAGCTCACATACCTGACCTTGCAAGGTTTCCTCCGGCACCCGTTCCAAAATGGTCTTAATGACAAAATCCTTACTTTTTTGCTTATACTTGGGCAGCCGGTTCCACTGCTGCAGCACTGCAAGTTCCGGTCGCCACAAGAGACTCAGTTTCCTTCTCCACTTCATTTTCGGATTCACCTTCGGTTTCCGCAGCATATAAAAATCCGGTCGTTCTTCTTCCATCTCCACGGTAATGATTCCCCACCATTCCGGCACATGCTCTTCAATGTGCATGGCATGTTTGGTTCCTACCGCCACAATATTGTAATCATAAAATAAATTATAATCTTTTACCTGCCGGCTCAGTCGGGCATAAGTATCCGCATCACTTTTGATCTCGATCCCATAAATGGCTTCCGGCGTGATCATTACGACATCCGCTCTTGATTTTCCCATCTGCTTTTCTTCAATGATCCGGTTTTTACCGAATGTATCATCCAAAAAATCAAACAGATATTCTCTGATATCTTTATCATACAGCATTTCTCTCACCCGTCTTTATCCTGTCCTACAACCGTTTTTCGTAGCACCACCAGTGTTCCCCGTATAGATCACATTCTCCCTTCCGTTCAAACCGCAACGGCGCATATGAACGAAGTGCGATCGTATTTGTCTTGCTCACCAAAAAATGCACGCACTGATATCCCTGCCGCTTTAGTTCTTCCATGGCAAATCTCAATAATTGTCGTGCCAATCCCTGACCGCGGAAGGATTCTTTTATGACAAGTCTCGCCAGTTCCGCTTGTGGGATCTCTTTGTTTGACCAACAGTTCAGTCGTGCCACTTCTGCATCTTCATCGATTGATATCGCTCCGATCAGTTCCTCATCATTCCACAAACCAAACACTGCGTTCCGTTCCAAGTCATGGTTTAAAAATTCCTCATTCGGATAATCCACGGACCATGTACAGCCTTCGCTCCCGATCGCCGCACGATATAATGCTAATAGTTCCTGTCGGTTTTCTTTTGTTGCCACCTTAAATTCCATCATTCCATCCTCCGGACACCGGCATTTTGTCTCTGTCTGATCTATAGGACAGAGTTCCTTTGTTTACATAATGCCTATCCAATAATATATTTATATACCGCGTCCATATTTTCTGCGATATATGTAGCTCCGGCTTCTTCCAGTTCCGCCCGATCTCCATATCCAAATAAAATCCCTATGGAATCAATCCCCGCTTGCTTGGCTCCGTATATATCATATTTGCGATCTCCTATGATTACGACTTTCGTTTTATCGGATACTCCGCAATTTTCCAAGGCATATTCTATGACATCCACCTTATTTCTACGGCTTCCATCGACTGACGAGCCGGCAATATACGAAAAATACGGCGTTAATTTCCAATCATCTATAATTTCAACAGCAAAGGGTTCCGGCTTTGAAGTTGCCACAGCCAGCTTCGCTCCCGCTTCTTTCAACCGTTTCAGCAATTCTTCCATTCCGTCATAGATTTGATTTTCATGAATCCCTATTTTACCATAATGTTCCCGATAATATTGTGTAGCCAGTTTGATCTGTTCATCGGAAAACTGATAAAACATCCGAAACGATTCCGCTAATGGCGGTCCGATAAACGGAAACAGTTCTTCTCGATTTTTCACTTCAATATTCATTTTCTTTAACGCATACATAAGCGAATCCGTAATGCCGATTCCGGTATCCGTTATGGTTCCGTCCAAATCAAATAATACTACTTCGTACTTCATGATCCGTTCCTCCTCATGCAGTCATGATTCCGTTGGCAGTTCTACAATAATCGGTTCGTGATGTACAGCCGGAAGAAATTTCTCCAACACATCCTTCGTTTTCATTTTTAAGCTGGATGTAGAGACGCAGGGATGACATCCCAAATACTCGCTTTTCAATACATCACGGTCAATTAATAGCTGTACCCGGTTTTCTTTATCATTCATCAATCCCATAATGGATACCGCTCCCGGTTTAATATGTAAGAATTCTTCCATATACTCCGGTTTTCCAAATGATAATCTGGCACTATGAATCTGTGCAGACAAATCCTTTGTCTTAAACGGTTTTTCTCCCGGCATCATTAACAGATAAAAATTTGTTTCCTGCCGATTGCACAAAAAAAGATTTTTGCAGATTACTACATCTAGGATACGATCGATTTCATTACAGGCTTCCATCGTGTTTGCTTCTTCATGATCCGTTCGTTCAAATTCAATACCTAACTGATCTAATAAATCATACACTAAAATTTCCCGTTCTAATCTTCCTTTTGTATTTTGAGGTCTGCCTTTCATCAATTCCATCATCTTATGCTCCTCTGTACTTGTCTTACCGTTTTTAAATTTTAACACAATCTAATATTTTTTCAAACCTATACTTATATTTTTTGATGAACATCTGAAAAAAGCAAAAATGTTTCACGTGAAACATTTTCTAGTGGATTGATACGAATAATAATGTTATACTATCATAGAGCAAAATAGATAAATGTAAAAATGGACGCAGGAGGCGTGACATGGGAAGAATTATAGCGATTGCGAATCAAAAAGGTGGCGTTGGAAAAACCACTACCGCAATTAATCTGGCAGCCAGTATTGCAGAAAAAGGACTAAAAGTGCTTGCGGTAGATATGGATCCACAGGGAAATATGACAACAGGATTTGGAATAGACAAAAACGATCTGAAATATACCATTTATGATGTCATGTGTGATGTCTGCAATATTGGAGAATGTATGCTGATCAATGTAGTTCCGGATCTAAATCTGATTCCTGCCAATCGTTTGCTGGCAGGTGCGGAAGTAGAATTTGTCGGCATACCAAATATGCAATATATTTTGAAGCAAAACTTAGACAAGATTCGTGACAAATTTGATTTTATAATCATTGACTGCCCACCTGCGCTCGGTCTGTTGACCGTCAATTCCATGACGGCTGCCGATACCGTATTAGTACCGATCCAATGTGAATTTTTTGCACTGGACGGATTATCGCAGTTGATCTATACGATAGAATTAATACAAAAGAAACTAAATACCCATTTAAAAATAGAAGGAGTTGTATTTACCATGTACGACTCTCGAACGAATCTATCCTTACAAGTAGTAGAGAATGTCAAAGATACATTAAAGCAAAACATCTATAAGACAATCATTCCTCGAAATGTACGTCTTGCCGAAGCTCCAAGTCATGGTCTACCGATTAATCTATATGACTCACGTTCGGCGGGAGCAGAAAGTTATCGTCTATTGGCGGATGAAGTGATTATTAATATAGGAGGTTAAATTGATGCCACAGAAAAGAGGACTGGGAAGAGGTTTGGCTGCACTAATACCAACTGATATAGCAGGGGCTGACCCAGAAGCGAATACAAACAGCAAACAGGGAAAACGTACAAATGCAGGGAATAAAACGACAGATACGGAAAAAGAAATCGTGAAAGAAGTTGAAAAGACTTTAAAGATCACGGAGATAGAACCTAACGCGAATCAACCGAGAAAGCATTTCGAAGAGGACACTCTGCAGGAACTTTCTGATTCCATAAAAGAATTCGGGATCATACAGCCGATCGTGGTAACGCCTAAAAACGGATACTATGAGATCATAGCCGGCGAACGCCGCTGGCGAGCCGCACGAATGGCAGGACTAAAAGAAGTCCCGGTTATCATACGCGACTATACGGAGCAGGAGATCGTAGAAATTTCCCTCATTGAAAATATCCAACGGGAGAATTTAAATCCGATTGAAGAAGCACTTGCATACCAGCGATTGATACAGGAATTCTCACTCAAACAGGATGAAGTGGCAGAACGTGTTTCCAAAAGCAGGACTGCGATAACGAACTCCATGCGATTATTAAAACTATGCGAAAAGGTTCAACAAATGGTGATCGAAGATAAACTAAGTAGTGGACATGCACGGACGCTGATCGCGATCGAGGACCCGGAATTACAATATGATGTTGCATGTCAGGTGTTCGATGAAAGTCTGAGCGTCCGCCAGACAGAAGCTCTGGTCAAAAAGATCAATGCAGGGCCGAAACCAAAAAAAGAACCGGGCGAGCTGGCATACAGATACCTATACACCGATACGGAAGAATGTTTAAAAGAAATTCTGGGCAGTAAGGTTTCCATTAAGCCAAAAAATAATGATAAAGGAAAAATCGAAATCGAATATTATTCACAGGAAGAGTTGGAAGCCTTGGTCGATAAATTAAAAGAAATTCAAAAATAAAACAGGAGGAACCTATGAATTCATTTTTCAATAATCTTGGAATAGACATTTCATTTATTATAATCGCACTCGGTATACTCGTGCTGATTTTACTTGTACTGGTCGTTATCCTGTTTGTTCAGGTAAAGCAGCTAAATACCCGTTATAAAAAATTCATGAAAGGGAAAAACGGAGAGGAACTGGAACAGGTGATCTATGAGCGTTTTGGCGAATTAGATATCATGCAAAAAATCGCCACGCAACACGCTTTGGAACTCAAAAACCTGAAACGTCAATTTCGTTCCTCATTTAGTAAAGTCGGCATGATAAAATATGACGCATTTAAGGAAATGGGCGGCACCTTGAGCTTTGCCCTCGCTCTCTTGACCGACCGAAACAGCGGATTCATTTTAAACTGCATGCACAGTCGGGAAGGTTGTTATACCTATGTTAAAGAGATCATCAACGGCGAATCTTATATTGCTTTGTCGGAAGAAGAAAAAGAAGCGTTGAAAAACGCGATCAATATGAAGGATCCCCTTGCGGAATAGCATCGGCATCCTTACAAAGGAGGCGAGACCATGAACGAATATTTACGTGCGATTGGTTTTAGCAAAATTCGGAATTTAAAGCAAATGAATGAACTGTTAAATGATATCATCGGACATCCTACCAGCCGTTCGATCACAACGATCGGCGCAGGTGTTAGCTTAGTTCAGTTGACAAAAGAATATGGCGATTCCTATGGAATCAGTGTCATTGGCGAATATGACGAATCCAATCACCTTATCATTGAACATTCCTTCCCATATGTATTGGGAAGCACTACAAAATATGAGGATAGCATTATCGTGGAAGCTCACTCGGATAAAGAAGCCTATGCCGGTGTCAGCGAGACTAACAGCATAGGAATTCCGCTTATTTTCTTTCTACAGAATATTACCGATTATGTGCGCCATAAGTGGTCAAATGACTACGATCATCCGTTTCATCAGGTGAGTTACAGCGCATTATCCACAGACGGAAGGATCCTGCTTGGAATTGATAAAGACGAAGAACAGATCCGTTTAGAGGAAACCGGACAAAAAAACAGGAACCGTCTGCTTGCTGCCGCACGGGAAGGCGATGCCGATGCGATCGAAAACCTAACGCTGGAAGACATTGATCTATACTCTTCGATATCAAAGCGCGCAAAGACTGAAGATATTTATTCGATCGTTGATTCCTGTTTAATTCCGTATGGAATTAACAGTGAACAATATTCCGTGATCGGTACCATACAAAATATACGCACATTTCAAAATCCGGTAACCGGAGACAGTCTCTATCAACTGCTAGTGGATGTCAATGAATTTACGATAGATATACTGATCAATGCGATTGATATATTGGGCGAACCGATGGTTGGAAGACGATTCAAGGGAAGTGTCTGGATGCAAGGATACATCTTCCTCCCTTAATTATACTATTATGATATAAATAGATAGATAATAGATAATAGATAATAGATAATAGATAATAAATAATAAATAATAAATAATAGATAATAGATAATAAATAATAGATAATAAATGATAGATAATAAATGATAGATAATAAATGATAGATAATTTATAAATAGAGAAATAGACAAATAGACAAATTGATAAATAAATACTATATATATTATTCTGATACTATATATAGTATTTATAGATATGGTGAAACTATTGGAAATATACCTTGACTGGTTGCGGAATATTTCTTAAAATAATAGCATATCTGTCGCTATAGCTCAGTAGGATAGAGCGACCGCCTCCTAAGCGGTAGGCCGGAGGTTCGAATCCTCTTAGCGACGTACAAAAATGAGCCGAAGACCTCGATATACATGTTCCGGGTTTTCGGCATTTTTATTACAATATTTTAATACATTATCCGATTTTAAGATTTCCAATGAGCCTTGCGAGATCGCGAACCGGTCGGATCATATATCGGATCCCTGCCTGCCAAACAAGTACATCCTTTTCCTTGTGTTTACAAAGAAAATGTGGTATGGTAAATGGTAAATGGTAGACGACAAACACAAAAATAATATGAGATCACGAAATATCCGGAAAGGAGAAGGTAATGAAGCAAAATATCAAGACCAATCTATTAATAAGCTCTGTAGCCATGGTGGCTGCTTTAATGACCATGATCTATCTGGTTGCTACCATGCCGGACCGCTTGGAATTAATCATAGCATTCGGATTGATCATCGTAACCGATACCTATTTTTTAATCGACAGTATTCTTCGGAAAGTGGATGAGATCGCGAACCGTTCTCTGGATAAGCAGAACGAATTGGCAAAAGTGGAAAAGGGATTGTATTCCGTTGCAAAGCGGGAAGAGTTATCCATGAATCAAAAGATTGAAGATCTGATTGCTGCCGTTACCGAATTAAAAGCCGATAACATCCGTTTAAATAATGAATTGATCGAACAGCAGAAACTCTGCACCAAACTCATTATGAAGAAAAATCAGGAGAATATGGTACGCGTTGTGAACAGTAATGACCGCATTACCAAACAGGTATTGCAGATGTCAGGCGACAGCAAACTTGCATCTTCAGAAGCAAATGAAACCCTACATAATATTCACAAATCACTGGAAGGCGAGATCAGTAGTTCCAAGATTACCCGTATGCCTTCTTAAAAATCACGTATCACCACATTGTAAGACATGAATTACATTATTTTTGACTTAGAATGGAATCAGTGTTCGAAAGGACCGGAATTCGAAAATCCAAGACTCCCGTTTGAAATTATTGAAATCGGAGCCGTGAAACTAAATAACGCCTTCGAGGTCGTAGATGAATTCAGTAGTATTGTAAAACCTAGGATTTATAAGCATCTTCATAATCACATCCGGCAAATGCTAAACTATGACGAAACTCTGCTAAAAACAGGTAAACCATTTGATATGGTATGTCGTGAATTTATGAAATGGTGCGACACGGATTATATTTTCGGCACGTGGGGAACCAGCGATCTGATACAGCTCCAAAAAAACATGGACTACTACTACATGAATAAATTCGCCGAACCATTCAAATACTACGATATCCAATCCATATTTGCCGAATACTATCCGGACCTCGGAGCCTGCAAGCTGCAGAAAGCAGTGGAAGCCATGGATTTGCCAACGGAAGAGGCATTCCATTCCGCGATCAATGATGCACGGTACACGGCACAGATTTTTCAGCATTTGTCCAAGAAGAACCTGCACGATCAATATTCCTACGACTGTTATCATGAACCGAAAGATAAAGACAGTGAGATTTTTTCCTTCCACCGTGCATACTCGGAACACATTACGAGAGGATTTGACCAGCGTTCGGAACTCATGGCAGACAAAGAAATCACATCACAGCGATGCTATAAATGCAAACGCAGGTTATCTAAAAAAATCAAATGGTTTTCTTACGGTCAGAATTCCTTCCTAAGCGTTGGACGCTGTTGGTATCACGGATATCAAAAAGGAATCATTAAAATCAAAATATCAAATACCGGTAAATTCTTCGCAATTAAGAAAACGATACCGATCACAAAATCCGAAGTAGAAGATATCCGCTCACGTCAGATTGCTCTGCGGGAAAAGCGAAGAGAAAAAAGAAAGAGCCGCTAAACAAGCGGTTCTTTCTTTTTTCATTCCATATATGATTACACGATCGGCATTTTCCCGACGGTTCCCGCTTTTCTCGGATATGGTTTCGGTGTATGTCCGGTCTTTTCTATCATTACAAACTGCCGGACGATGTCCGACTCCGGCAGTGTCACCGGAACTACTTCCCGTAGACTGCCGCCTAATACATGGATCGCGCGTTCCGCCTGTTTTACTTCTTCCTGAATCTGTGCCGACTTATACGAAATAAACCAGCCGGAAGGTTTTACAAACGGCAGACAGTATTCACACAAAACAGATAAATTTGCAACCGCCCGTGAAACACAAATATCATATTTCTCCCGATAGCGGGGATTTCGACCCCCATCCTCTGCCCGGCAATGAACGGCTTCAATCCCGCTGAGTTCCAATTTCCGAATAACATCCTCAAGGAATAAAACCCTTTTGTTTAATGAATCCAGCAATGTCACCTGTATTTGCGGAAACACGATCTTTAACGGTATCCCCGGAAATCCCGCACCGGTTCCGACATCTATAACGGATAAAGACGTTTTGAAATCCATATGTTTTCCTATGAGAATACTGTCCAAAAAATGCTTATCAATTACTTCTTCATACTCTACGATCGTCGTCAGATTCATGACCTTATTTGTTTCTACAAGCATTTCATAATAGCGCTGAAACTGTTCCAACTGTGTATGTGACAATAGGATCCCCAGTTGTTCTGCTTTTCGTCGTAAATTCTCCATCTTCCTCTCCTTAGCGTCATTTTCCTAAATAAATCAACAACACTGAAATGTCTGCCGGTGACACACCCGAGATACGGGAAGCCTGACCGACAGAAGCCGGTCGAATCGCCTTTAGTTTCTGTCGCGCTTCAATCCGTAGATTATCGATCACATCATAATCTATGCTTTCCGGAATTTTCCGTTTCTCCAACTTCTTAAAATGCTCTACCTGCTGCATCTGCCGCTTGATGTATCCTTCATACTTTAGATTAATATTGATCTGCTCCACCACTTCCGGCGTCAGAGGGCGTCTCTCACTGTCGATCTCCGCGATCTTTTCATAATTCAGTTCCGGTCTGCGGATCAGATCCGCCAAAGTCAACGCCGTCTTGAGCGGAGTGCTTCCTGCTTTCTCCAAAAAAGCCTGTATCGTCTTATTTGCACCTACAACCGTCGTTTCCAGTCGATGCAGTTCCTTTTGGATGGCATCGCGTTTTTCATTGAATTTTCGATATCGTTCCTCATCGATCAGACCGATCTCATATCCGATATCCGTCAAACGCAGATCCGCATTATCCTGACGGAGTAACAGCCGGTACTCTGCACGGGAAGTCATCATCCGATAAGGTTCTGCCGTTTCCTTTGTCACCAGATCGTCGATCAGTACACCGATATATGCCTGTGAACGGTCTAAGATCACCGGTGCTTTTCCCTGAATTTTTCTTGCCGCGTTTACGCCCGCCATGAAGCCCTGTGCCGCCGCTTCCTCATAACCGGAACTGCCGTTAAACTGCCCGCCTGCAAAAAGACCTGAGAATTCCTTAAATTCCAAAGACGGTTTTAATTGTGTCGCATCAATACAGTCATACTCAATGGCATATGCCGTCCGCACGATCTTCGCATGTTCCAGTCCGGGAACGCTTCGATACATGGCATATTGTATATCTTCCGGTAAAGAACTGGACATACCGCCTACATACATTTCATTCGTATATTCTCCCTCCGGCTCAATAAACACCTGATGCCGGTCCTTATCCGGAAATTTCATCACTTTGTCTTCGATCGACGGGCAATACCGCGGACCGGTTCCCTCGATCGCACCGGAAAACAGCGGAGAGCGATGAATATTATCACGAATTACCGCATGTGTGTGTTCATTCGTGTAGGTAAGCCAGCAGGACACCTGCTCCCGCTTAATATCTTCTTCCGTATTCGTAAAGGAAAACGGAACGATATGTTCGTCTCCTTTCTGCTCTTCCATCTTACTGAAATCAATGCTTCGTTTATCAATTCTCGCAGGAGTGCCGGTCTTAAAACGGCGAACCGGGATTCCCAATTCCACTAAAGAATCCGTTAAATGATTTGCCGCCTGCAATCCGTTCGGTCCGGTCGGATAACTGACTTCTCCGAAAATACATCGCGCCTTTAAATAAACACCGGTACATAATATCACCGCTTTTGCATAATACGAACCTCCGGAATATGTTTTTACTCCAATGACCCGTTTTCCTTCTGCTAAAATCTGTGTGACTTCCGCCTGTCGAAGCGTTAAATGTTCGGTACTCTGCAAAGTCATCCGCATTGCCCGGGAATATTCCGCCTTATCCGCCTGCGCCCGCAGGGAATGTACGGCGGGACCTTTCGATTCATTTAACATTTTAGACTGGATATAAGTTTTATCGATATTCTTTCCCATCTCACCGCCCAACGCATCGATTTCCCGCACCAGATGCCCCTTCGAGCTTCCGCCGACATTCGGGTTGCAAGGCATCATGGCAACACTATCCATGCTAACGGTAAATATAATGGTTTCCAATCCCATTCTGGCTGCTGCCAAAGCCGCTTCACATCCTGCGTGTCCGGCTCCCACAACCACCAGATCATAGGTTTCTTCTATCTGTGGCATTCACCTTCGCATCCTTCCTATTTCCCCATACAGAATTTACTAAATATCTCATTTGCCAGATCATCATCTAAGGTCTCTCCCAAAATATATCCTAGTTGCTCATATGCCGCCATCATATCGATCGTCAAAAAATCCTCCGGCATCTGCCCGCGGATACTGTCCAAAGCCTGACAAAGACTTCGTTTTGCTTCCGCCAACGCCTGTTTATGCCGTACGTTTGTAATGTAAACCTCATCGTTCATCGTTAGTTTACCATGGAAAAACATCGTTTTCAAACATTCATACAAGTCCTGCATTCCTTCGCCTGTCTTAGCTGACAATTCCACTACCGGCGATGAAAGATTGGAAGTTATCCACTGCTTGTCCACGACCTGATCCACATCCGATTTATTGATTATCGTGATAACTTTTCTGTCTGTGAGCAGTTCCATGATCTGCCGGTCGTCCGCATCCAGCGTTTTTGCACCGTCCACTACATAGAGGATCAGATCTGCATCCTCTGCCGAGTTTTTCGCTTTATCCACACCGATTTTTTCCACCGTGTCCGTTGTCTCCCTGATCCCGGCAGTATCAATGATCTTTAACGGAATACCTTGTATCATAGCGTCTTCTTCGAGCGTATCGCGCGTGGTTCCCGCAACCTCTGTCACGATCGCCCGCTCTTCTCCCAATAAACGGTTAAGCAGCGAAGATTTTCCGGCATTCGGTTTTCCTAAAATGACCGTCCGGATTCCCTCTTTTATGATTTTCCCCTCATCTGCCGTTGCAAGCAGCATATCCAGCCGTTCGATGGTATCCTCTAACTGTAGCTGCAGCGCATCCGCATAACCTTCCAGACTGTAATTTTCCGGATCGTCCAACGCCGATTCGATATATGCGATATGATGTAGGATCATTGCCCGAATTTCTTTTAGCTTTTCCGATAAATTACCCCGAAGCTGTGACACCGAAGCCCGCGCAGCCATTTCGTTCTTCGCATAGATGAGATCCATCACGGATTCCGCCTGCGTGATATCTATTCTTCCGCCCAGATATGCCCGCTTGGTAAATTCTCCCGCTTCTGCCGCTCTGGCACCGGAACGGATCACTAATTCCAGTATCTTACGGAGCATGATCATTCCTCCGTGACACTGAATCTCCACAACATCTTCGGTCGTATAGGAATTCGGTGCGCGCATGACAAGACAGATTGCTTCGTCCATGATAACATCACCGTCATGGATATTTCCGAACAATGCCTGATAACTTTTCGTTTTCTCAAGTGTTTTCTTCGGATTTTTTGCCCAAAAGATACGGTCTACGATTTTTATTGATTCTTCACCGCTTACCCTGATAATCCCGATTCCTGCATTTGTCATTCCGGTTGCAATAGCAGCGATCGTATCCGTCTGAAACATACGTATTCCTCCTTCCCGTTTTGTATAGCATACGTTTTTTATCCTGACAGAAACAGGCGGATACAAAATAGACTGCGTTCCTTATTTTGCATCCGCCCTTAACATTTCAAATATGACCTTGCTTATTTTGCACGATTATAGTAAATTACAACCCGACGGAATGGTTCTTCTCCTTCACTTCTGGTACTTACATACTTATCATTTTGAAGTGCGGAATGAATGATCCGTCTTTCATATGGATTCATAGGTTCTAAAACAACCGACTTTTTCGTTCTCTTTACTTTATAAGCGATATTCTTCGCAAGGTTTTCCAATGTGTCTTTTCTTCTTGCACGATAATTCTCGGTATCTAATTTTACCCGGATAAACTCCTCGCTATGCTTATTCAACACAGACTGTGCGATTTTTTGTAACGCATCTAAGGTTTGTCCGCGTTTTCCGATCAGCACACCCATTTCCGGACCGGTAAGGTTGATATCCATTGTCTTTTCTTCGTCATTATAAGAAACATCAACTACCGCCTCAATTTCCATCATATTAAATAATTTCTCTAAAAATTCCTGTATGATCTCTTCAAAGGATTCTTTTTTCTTAGCCCGGATAATTGCAGGCTTTGTGTTAATAAATCCTAGAATACCGGTGCTTCCTTTATCTACTACTTCATAGATCAGTTCGTTACTGGTGATACCAAACTGTATCGTAGCTTCCGTTATGGCGTCTTCTACCGTCTTTCCCTTAAACTCGATAAATTCCATTCCTATTCCTCCTTATTCTTTTGACCATTATAATATTGCTGCATGATATTCGCTTTTGAAGAGATACTTCCCTTGCGGTAAGTCGTCATACCGCCGTCGCCGGAAGATACATTATTGTAATTTTTCAGATTTGTCCCTGCAACACTGTTTGGCACACTGCTGCCGGCATCTGCATTACCGGCTGTTTCCAGCATCCGTTCCATAAAGGTCTTTTTCTTTTTCTTCTTCTTTGCCTTCTCCATCTGTTTTTCCAGAATCTTATCCATATCGGCAATTTTATCATAATAAAGATTAATGGCAACCTGTATCAGAACACTGATCAATGCACTGAGCGTCCAATACAAACCGATACTTGCCGGTAATGAAATAGAAACAAATAACGATAACAAAGGCATCGTATACGTCATGGACTTCATCATTGCTGCAGACTGCGCGGCTGTCGGATCTCCGTCGCTCATATCCGGCTGCTGCACCTGCAGAATCTTTGAATTTAAAAACTGGAAAAATGCCGCTGATATCGGAATGATCAATGCCCAGCTCAGTTTCCAGCCCGGAGCTTCCGAAATGTTGATCCCTAAGATAAACTGATTCAAATGGTCGATCTGTGCGACATTTGAATGAATCACGTTTACCAGATCCGTATGATCGGATAACATTTCACAGAATGAATTCCACTGCGTACTGCTAAATTGTGAGATAACATCGATAATGTTGTTATTTGTAATTTCCGAAGCATCCAGTTTCGATAACGCATTAATTCCACGGGATGCTGTTGAAATCTTATTTTCGCTTACAAATGTCGTAAGTGTCGTGACATAATTGGATACATCATGAATCTTTTCAGCGATCGGGAGATATAATTCCTTAATAGACGGCACATAAGCCGGAATATTATAAACAACCCGGTATAACGCATAAATGATCGGAAGCTGTATAAACGATAATAAGCATCCGTTCGTCATGCTGGTTCCGTATTTCCTATATACCTCCTGTATCTCCTGCTGTTGCTTCAACATGGATTCCTGATCGGTCCGATTCTTATACTTCTTCTGGACTTTTTGAAGTTCAGGCTGTATATATTGATTGATTTTAGAACCTCTTTGCTGCCTTAACGTAAACGGTAATAAAATCAACTTTACAACAACTGTAAAAACAATGATGCACAATGCCAGATTTTGAATTCCAAGAGCCGACAGACCCTCATAAATTAAATTTAAAATCTTTCCTAACAGCCAGCAGAAGGGACCTAAAATACCACCTTGTGCAGTTAAAAAAATCATACTAACCTCCTTAAATTATGGAACCGGATCATATCCACCTCTGGAGAACGGGTTGCACCGAAGAATTCGCCAAGCTGCCAATAGAGTGCCTTTTCCAACGCCATATTTTTGAATTGCTTCTATCGCATACTGGGAACAAGTCGGATAAAACTTACAGGTTCCATGACCCTTCAAGGGTGACAAATAAATCTGATAAAAACGAATCAACGTTACACAAATTTTTTTCATACTAATCATCTTCTTTTCCCGATAATTTTAAATGATGAAGTCTGAGCAAATGCAACAACGCGCTTTCCACTTCCCAATAGTTACAATGCCGACTATTGACTCTGGCAACAATTACCAGATCATATCCTGTTTTTATTTCCGTTTGATGTAACCGATAACTCTCTCGGATCAGCCTTGTAACCCGATGGCGTACAACACTGTTTCCTACCTTTTTACTTACAGAAATGCCCAGTCGATTCTTTTTATCATCTTTCTCCAAGACGTACATCACCAAATACTTATTGGCAAAAGATCTGCCGCACTGATATACGTTTCCAAATTCCTTACTATTTTTCAATGAAATATAATGTCTCATTATAAAACCTTAACGAAAAAAAGGTCACATAACTGCGACCTATGCTGACAAACGCTTTCTACCCTTTGATCTTCTTGCAGCTAAAACTTTTCTGCCGTTAGCAGTACTCATTCTTTTTCGAAATCCATGCACTCTTTTCCGTGATCTTTTCTTTGGCTGAAATGTCATTTTCATTATCATACACCTCCTTCAAATCAAATGTTAGTTAAATCTATATTTAACTATTTTTCATATGGCTTTTTGAAAAAACACCTAGTTTATTATATGGAAAACCCATTCAACAGTCAAGAACTAATTTACGATAAGAATCCGTTTTTTTCGTAAAGTTTATTTTTCAATTAACATAATGTTATACACAATTTGTGAACAACCTGTGGAAAACGTAATATTTTAATGTGGATTTTTTATTTTTTTCGCTAATATTTCATGTAAAATCAATTCTCAAGGTTGTGAATTATATAATTTTACACAATTATATGAAAGATATTATGTTAAATGAATTTAGAAATATTCCACCCCTTATCCTTGCGAAATATTTCAATTTGTTATATATTATATATGGGTTTTTTTGTCTCCATTTAACTTAATTAATAATAAGGAAAGGTTGTTTTCTTTGATGAAAGAAAAAATTGAGGAAAACTGGGAAAAAATTTTATATTCGATTCAGTTAGAACATGGTGTGGCTCCGATCACGATCAATACATGGATACGTCCGTTAAAAGTCTATGATGTTAAGGATCATACGATTTATTTATTGGCAGACGAAACGCTTGGCGAACGCGGCATCGAATTTCTAAAAACAAAAATGTACGATATGTTCATTAAAGCATCAATCCAGATCGTATTGAATGAAGATTATGATATCCAATTAATCTCATCACCGGACAGTATAAAAGAACCATCTTCTTCCGCTTCCGGTAATTATAAAGAATACAACATGGAAGCAAGTAATCTAAATCCAAGATATACGTTTGATACTTTCGTCGTCGGAGATAACAACCGGCATGCGCATGCGGCATGCGTTGCAGTAGCAGAAGCGCCTGCACAGGCGTTTAATCCGTTATTTTTATACGGAGGCGTGGGATTAGGAAAAACACATCTGATGCACTCTGTCGGTCATTACGTATTGCAGCATAATAAAAACGCAAAAGTATTATATGTCACCAGTGAAACATTTACAAATGAATTGATCGAGGCACTGAAAAAAAATAAAACAGAAGAATTCCGAAATAAATACCGGAATATTGATCTTCTTTTATTGGACGATATCCAGTTTATAATAGGAAAAGAATCGACTCAGCAGGAATTCTTTCATACCTTTAATGTGCTGCATGAAGCCGGAAAACAGATTGTGATATCTTCCGATAAAGCGCCAAAAGAGATTGAAAACCTCGAAGATCGTATCAAATCCCGATTGGAGTGGGGACTTCCGGTGGATATCCAGTCTCCGGATTATGAAACCAGAATGGCAATCTTAAGAAAACGCGCGGAGCAGGATCACATTGATATCCCGGATGACGTCATTCAATATATTGCAACACACATTGTATCAAACATTCGGGAATTAGAAGGTGCATTAAATAAGATCAGCGTATTTTCCAAATTGGACAACCAGCCGATCACTGTTGCTTTTGCAGAAGAAACTTTAAAAGACCTGATTTCTAAAAACAGCAACCGCGAGATCACGCCTTCCTTGATCACAGATGTGGTTAGCGAGCATCTCGGCATTTCAAAAGAAGATATTTTGTCTTCCAGACGTAGCGCGGATATTGCTCAGGCAAGACAGATTGCTATGTATTTATGCAGAATCCTGACAGAAAAATCTTTAGAATCCATCGGCGAGTACTTTGGAGGGAAAGATCACTCTACAGTTATGCACGCCATAGATAAGATCAAACAGAATATGCAAACAAATGAAACGTTAGGATCTACCATTGATACCATTAAAAAGAAAATAATGCCTTTTTAATCAATAACATACATACTTGTGAATGAGACGTGGATGAATTGTGAATGTCCGGTTTATAACATTTGTATCCTGTTTTTCAAATTATAATGAGCTGCATTTTCATTGTTCAAAACTTTGACTTATAAACAAGTTATCTCATTCCGTTTAACAATGTTTTCCATTTTTGTTTTCCATTGTTTTCAAGGGATTAGAACCGATTTCAACATATTCACAATCCCTACGAAGATGAATACGAAAATAAATTTAAATATTATTAAATTATAAGAACCCCTGCGGGGGGAAAGGAGTTTTTCACATTATGAAAATCACATGTTCGAAATCAGAATTATTGTCGTCTGTAAACATCGTTATGAAAGCAGTTTCCAATAAAACAACGCTTCCAATCTTAGAATGTATTTTAATGGAATCCAATGATGCGATTAAATTAACTGCTACGGATATGGAATTGGGAATCGAAACATATGTAAACGGTACGATATTGGAACCGGGTAAAATAGCGATTGATGCTAAATTATTTTTCGAGATCATACGTAAACTACCGGATAGTGAAGTTACGATCGAAACAAATGAAAATTATCAGGCAGTTATCAAATGTGAAAAGTCCAAATTTACGATTTCCGGAAAATCAGGGGATGATTTTTCATTACTTCCGGAAGTAGAACGTAATCAGAAAGTTCATCTTTCTCAATTTACAGTAAAAGAATTTATCCGGCAAACCATTTTTTCAACGGTTGAAAATGAAAGCACTAAATTAATGAGTGGTGAATTATTTGAGATAGAAGGCAATCATTTAAAAGTAGTTTCTTTGGACGGACATCGTATTTCTATCCGAAATGTAGAATTAAAAGAATCTTATGATCTGATAAAAGTAGTGGTTCCGGGGAAAACATTAAATGATGTCAGTAAAATCCTGCCCGGCGGTGTAGAAGATGACGTAGATATTTATTTTACGGATAAACATATTTTATTTGAATTTGATGATACGAAAGTGGTCTCCCGTTTGTTGGAAGGAGAATATTACAAGATCAATCAAATGTTGACGAATGATTATGAGACGAAGATCAATATCAATAAAAAAGAATTTTTGGATTGTATCGACCGTGCTTCGCTTTTGATCAAGGAGTCTGATCGTAAGCCGATCATCATTTATATCAACAATAATGAAATGACATTGAAGATTGATTCGGCGATCGGATCCATGAATGAAGAGTTAGAGATTCATAAAGAAGGAAAAGATTTAATCATTGGATTTAATCCAAAGTTACTGATGGATGCACTTCGCGTAATTGATGATGAAGAAGTTCAGGTATATTTTATGAATCAGAAAGCACCTTGTTATATAAAAGACAATGACGAAACATATCGGTATGTTGTTCTTCCGGTCAATATCAGTACGACCAATGTATAAGGAGCATAACTCATGGATGTCGTAAAGATAAATGATGAATTTATTAAATTAGGTCAATGTTTAAAACTGGCAGGACTTGTGAATTCCGGTGTTATGGCAAAAATAGCCGTCCAAAATGGTGAAGTTTCCGTAAACGGCGAAGTAGAAACCAGAAGAGGACGTAAATTACATGAAGGTGATCTGATTACTTTTATGGGTCAGGAAGTAAAGATTGAACGGTAACGGGAAACAGATATGCAGATTCGTTCATTGGAATTAAATAATTATCGCAATTATGAATATTTAAATATCCCGTTTGAATCCGGTACTACGATTCTCTATGGAGATAATGCTCAGGGAAAAACAAATATTTTAGAAGCCATTTATTTGTCGGCAACGACAAAATCGCATAGAGGAAGTAAAGATAAAGAGATCATCCGTTTTATGCAGGAAGAAGGACATGTCCGTACCTTGATTGAAAAATCAGATATGATCCATTGTATTGATATGCACTTGCGTAAGAATAAAACCAAAGGAATTGCGATTGACGGATTACCGATTCGAAAAAGCGGAGAATTGTTTGGATTAGCAAATGTTATTTTCTTTTCGCCTGAGGATCTGAATATTATCAAGAGCGGTCCCGCAGAGAGAAGAAGGTTTTTAGATTTAGAACTTTGTCAGTTGGATAAATTGTATTTGTATAATTATACGAATTATAATCGGGTTCTGAATCAAAGGAATATACTGTTGAAACAAATTGCATTTCAACCGAATCTGACTGATACGCTGGATGTGTGGAATCAACAACTGGTACAGTTCGGATCGGAAATGATCAACAGTCGGAGGCAGTTTATTCAACATTTGAATGAGATCATTGCGGATATTCATTCCGGACTGACCGGAGGAAGCGAACGACTGTGTATCAAATATGAAAATAACATCGATCCGGAAGAGTTTTTAAAAGTGCTTCGGGAAAAACAGGATTTGGATATCAAGTATCAATCTTCCCAATATGGACCACACAGGGATGATATGAATTTTTATATTAACGAAGTGGAAGTACGAAGATTCGGTTCCCAAGGACAACAGAGAACCGCTGCATTATCATTAAAACTAGCGGAGATCGAGATTGTCAAACAACTGATTCATGATACGCCGGTTTTATTATTGGATGATGTTATGTCAGAATTGGATGAAAAGCGAAGGGATTATTTATTTCATTCTATAGATAAGATACAAACGATTATTACCTGTACCGGATATGACCGTTTTATTCGGGAACGGATAAAAATAAATAAAGTATATAAAGTTGTGAAAGGACATGTTTATCCGGAAGGAAAGATGAAAGATTTAGGATAACATGAGGACAATAGGAGGATATAAAATGGCAAATGATTATGGAGCAGAGCAGATTCAGATTTTGGAAGGACTGGAAGCTGTCCGGAAAAGACCCGGTATGTATATCGGAAGTACATCGGAACGAGGTTTGCATCATTTGGTTTATGAAATCGTAGATAATGCAGTAGATGAGGCTCTTGCCGGTTTTTGTACAATGATAGACGTTACGATCAACGAAGATAATTCGGTAACGGTTATTGATAACGGACGTGGAATTCCGGTAGGAATTCATGAAAAAGCAGGGATACCGGCAGTAGAAGTTGTCTTTACGATTCTTCATGCAGGCGGTAAATTCGGCGGCGGAGGTTATAAAGTATCCGGTGGTCTGCATGGCGTAGGAGCATCGGTTGTCAATGCTCTTTCGGAATGGTTGGAAGTAGAGATCAGTCGAGACGGAAAATTATATCGTCAGCGATATGAACGCGGACAGGTGATAAATAAATTAAAAGAGGTCGGGACTTCCGATCATACCGGAACAAAGGTTACTTTCAAACCGGATTCTGAGATTTTTGATACTACGGTATTTAATTTTGATACATTAAAAGTGCGTTTACGGGAGACCGCGTTTTTAACAAAAGCACTGAAAATTAATTTAACGGATAAACGGGAAGATCCTGTTATAGAACGCACGTTTCATTATGAGGGAGGCATTAAAGAATTTGTAGAATATATCAATCGTCACAAAGATCCTCTGTATGATAAGGTGATTTACTGCGAAGGTGATAAGGACGGTATTTTAGTTGAAGTTGCATTGCAGCATAACGATTCATTCAATGAATCTACATATAGCTTTGTCAACAATATCAACACGCCGGAAGGCGGTATGCACCTGACGGGATTCCGCAGCGCGATTACGAAGGTATTTAATGACTATGCCCGTAACAATAAGATGTTAAAAGATAAAGAAGATAATTTATCGGGAGATGATCTAAGAGAAGGTCTGACCGCGATTATCAGTATTAAGATCGAAGACCCACAGTTTGAAGGTCAGACAAAACAAAAGCTTGGAAATTCTGAAGCAAGGAGTGCAGTAGAAAATATTGTAAACGAACAGTTGACGTATTTCCTTGAACAGAATCCGGTCATTGCCAAAACGATCATTAACAAAGCAATCTTAGCACAACGGGCGAGAATCGCAGCCAGAAAAGCCAGAGATGTTGCCAGAAAGACTACGCTTGCAGACAGTATGTCGCTGCCGGGAAAACTTGCAGATTGCTCGGATAAAAATCCGGAAAACTGTGAGATTTATATTGTCGAGGGTGATTCCGCAGGCGGTTCGGCAAAAACGGCAAGAGACAGGGCTACGCAGGCAATCCTTCCGTTGCGCGGTAAGATCTTAAATGTAGAAAAGGCAAGAATCGATAAAATCTTAGTAAATGAAGAGATTAAAGCCATGATTACCGCATTCGGAACCGGTATCCACGATAATTTTGATATTTCAAAACTTCGTTACGGAAAGATCATTATCATGACAGATGCCGACGTTGACGGTGCGCATATCGCGACGTTATTGTTGACGTTTTTCTATCGGTTTATGCCGGATCTGATCCGTCAGGGACATGTTTATCTGGCGCAGCCTCCGCTTTTTAAGTTGGAAAAGAACCGTAAGGTATGGTATGCCTACAGTGACGAAGAATTAGATAAGATATTAAAAGAAGTTGGAAGAGACTCTAACAATAAGATCCAGCGATACAAGGGACTTGGAGAAATGGATCCGGAGCAGTTATGGGAGACCACAATGGATCCGGAGCAGAGAATTTTACTGCGCGTTGCCATCGATGAGGAAAACGAATCGGAAATCGACATTACCTTCAATACGTTAATGGGCGATAAAGTAGAACCGAGACGGGAATTTATCGAAGCAAACGCAAAGTTTGTTAGAAATCTGGATATTTAGGGAACGGAGGATATCACATGGACGACAGTACAATCTTTGATAATGTACAGGAAATAGATTTGCAGAAAACCATGGAGCGTAATTATATCGACTATGCCATGAGTGTTATTGCTGCCAGAGCCTTGCCGGATGTAAGAGACGGATTAAAACCGGTACAAAGAAGGATTTTATATTCGATGATAGAATTAAATAACGGTCCGGACAAGCCACATCGTAAATGCGCCCGTATCGTGGGCGATACCATGGGTAAATATCATCCGCACGGTGACAGTTCCATTTACGAAGCGTTGGTAAAGCTGGCACAGGAGTGGAATACCCGTTATATGCTGGTAGACGGACATGGAAATTTCGGCTCCGTAGACGGAGACGGCGCAGCAGCCATGCGTTATACGGAAGCGAGACTGTCTAAGATTTCTATGGAAATGCTTGCGGATATCAATAAAGATACCGTAGATTTTGTGCCGAACTTTGACGAAACGGAAAAAGAGCCGGTCGTATTACCGAGCCGTTATCCGAATCTGCTGGTAAATGGAACCTCGGGGATCGCGGTCGGTATGGCAACCAATATACCGCCGCATAACCTTCGTGAGATCATTGATGCCGTGGTAAAGATTATTGACAACCGGGTCATGGAAAACCGTGATACGGATATAGAAGAAATCTTGTCAATCGTGAAAGGACCGGATTTCCCGACAGGAGCGCAGATTCTTGGCAATAGTGAGATCATCGAATCATATCGCACAGGCAGAGGAAAAATCAAAGTGCGTGCGGTATCGAATATAGAACCGATGTCCAACGGCAAGCAGCGGATCGTTATCACGGAATTGCCATATATGGTGAACAAAGCCCGACTGATCCAGAAAATCGCGGAATTAGTAAAAGAGAAAAAAATAGACGGTATTACGGACCTTCGGGATGAATCTTCCAGAGAAGGCATGCGCGTTGTCATTGAACTCCGTAAGGATGCAAATGCAAATATCATATTAAAGAAATTATATAAGCATACGCAGCTTCAGGATACTTTTGGCGTGATCATGCTGGCATTGGTAAATAATGAGCCGAAGATATTAAATCTTTTAGAAATGCTGACTTATTATTTAAAGCATCAGGAAGATGTGGTTACCAGAAGAACAAAGTATGAGTTAAATAAGGCGGAGGAACGCGCTCATATTCTGGAAGGTCTGCTGATCGCGTTGGATAATATTGATCGTGTGATCCAGATTATCCGCGGATCAAAAAATGTGACGGAAGCAAAAGAAAACTTAATGAAGGAATTCGGTTTAAGCGATGCACAGGCGCAGGCAATCGTCGATATGCGGCTGCGGGCTTTGACCGGTTTGGAACGCGACAAGATAGAGACGGAGTATCGGGAATTAATCGAACGGATCGCAGAATTGAAAGCAATTTTAGCGGATGAAAAGAAACTCTTGGGCGTCATTAAAGAGGAACTTTTGATCATTTCAACGAAATATGGGGATGACAGAAGGACGTCGATCGGTCCGGATGAAGATGAAATTACGGATGAAGATCTGATCAAACGGGAAAATACGGTGATTGCCATGACGAAGCTGGGATATATCAAACGAATGACCGTTGATAATTTCCGCGCACAGAACCGGGGCGGTAAGGGCATAAAAGGCATGCAGACCATTGAGGATGATTTCATCGAAGAATTGATCATGACGACGACGCATCATTATATCATGTTCTTTACGAATATGGGACGGGTATATCGTTTGAAGGCGTATGAGATTCCGGAATCCGGAAGAACGGCAAGGGGAACGGCGATCGTGAACCTCATACAGATGCTTCCGGAAGAAAAGATCACGGCAGTCATACCGATTCGGGAATTTAAGCAGGGAAGATTTTTATTAATGGCGACCAAGAAGGGTATGATTAAGAAAACGCCGATCACGGATTATCAGAACATCCGCAGAAACGGTCTGGCAGCGATCACCCTTCGGGATGAAGATGAACTGATAGAAGTAAAGTCAACGAATAACAAAAAAGAAGTATTCCTGATCTCAAAATTGGGAATGTGTATTCGTTTCTTTGAAACGGATGTCCGTAGTACCGGACGGACATCGATCGGAGTAAAGGGTATGAATCTGGGTGCCGGAGATGAAGTGATCGGCATGCAGTTGGATACGCAGGGTGATGATCTGTTGATCGTATCGGAAAACGGTATGGGTAAACGGACATCCATGGACGAATTTACTCCGCAGAATCGTGGCGGAAAAGGTGTTAAATGCTACAAGATCAATGAAAAGACCGGAAATGTAGTCGGGGTAAAGGCTGTGACGGAAAACAATGAGATCATGCTGATCTCAACAGAAGGTATTGTGATTCGTCTACAGTGTAAGGACATTTCCAAGTTGAGCCGCGTGACACTAGGAGTAAAACTGATTAATATGAATACGGAAAATCATATTACGGTTGCAAGTATCGCAAAAGTGCGGGACAGCGATCCGGAAGAAGAATTCCGCAATATGGAATCCCAGCTTTTGGATGAACAGGAGATGGAAGAAAAACCGGATTCGGATGTTTTGAAGGATTGAAAATGAAGGATGTAGAAATGTAAAAGGGGAGATAGTCTATGGGTATCGATTTAAAAGATTTTTTAAATTTATCGGATACGGCAAACATGGTAAACGGCATTTTCCTATATATACTGGCAGGGGTTGCCGCGTTACTGCTGATTCTTTTGATCGTATGGCTGTTGTTTAAGATTTCGGGATTTTTTCATAAGAAAAAGGGAGAATCTATGACAAAAGAAGAGCCGACGGATGAAGAACAGTTATTCGGTGATTAAACTAAAGGACAGGATACGTTTATGAGAACAATACATACCGATATCATCACAAAAACGATCAGGGACATGTGTATAGAAGCGAATCTGCATCTGTCACCGGATATGGAGCGGGTGATAAAAGAAGCAACCAAGACGGAAGATGGTCCTCTTGGAAAGCAGATCATGGAACAGTTATGTGAAAATCTAAAGATTGCGGAAGAAGAACAGATACCGATTTGTCAGGATACGGGAATGGCGATCGTATTTGTTACGGTCGGTCAGGATGTTCATGTAGAGGGCGGCAGTTTGGCAGAGGCGATCCATGAAGGCGTCCGGCAGGGATATACGGACGGATATCTGCGAAAATCGGTAGTCAGAGATCCGTTGATCCGTGAAAATACAAATGACAATACGCCGGCGATCATTCATTATACGATCGTGCCGGGAGATACATTCGAACTGCTTCTGGCGCCGAAAGGGTTTGGGAGCGAGAATATGAGCCGCATTTTTATGTTGAAACCGGCAGACGGAGAAGAAGGAGTAAAGACGTCGGTCATTCAGGCGGTAAAAGATGCGGGACCGAATGCGTGTCCTCCGATGGTGGTCGGTGTCGGTTTAGGAGGCGATTTTGAAACTTGCGCCATTCTGGCAAAAAAGGCGTTGACAAGGGACCTTGACAGCCCCTCTCCGTTGCCGCATATCCGAAAATTGGAGGAGGAGTTATTGCGGGAACTGAATCAACTGGGCATTGGACCGGGTGGATTCGGAGGAAAAACGACGGTGTTGGCGGTGAATATGGAAACCTATCCGACCCATATTGCAGGTATGCCGCTTGCGGTAAATATCTGTTGTCATGTCAACCGACATGTAAAACGTACCCTTTGAGTAAGTGATTAAAAAGAGGCATTTTCATGGAAAAGCATATTAGTGGACCAATTACAAAAGAAGAAATCCAATCTCTTCATGCGGGCGATTATGTATATATCACGGGAACCGTATACACAGCCAGAGATGCGGCGCATAAGAGGATGTATGAGGCGATAACAGAAGGAAAAGAACCGCCGTTTGATCTGACAGATCAAATCATATATTATTTAGGACCGTCTCCTGCAAAAGCCGGACAGGTGATCGGTTCTGCCGGACCGACAACCAGTTCAAGAATGGACAAATATGCCCCGTTGTTAATGGAACACGGCTTGTCCGGCATGATCGGAAAAGGAAAACGTTCTCCGGAAGTTTTACAGGCGATGCAGAAACATACTTGCGTGTATTTTGCGGCGGTAGGCGGCGCGGGGGCATTGTTGTCGAAGTGTATTAAAAAAGCAGAGATTATAGCGTATGAAGATTTGGGAACGGAAGCTATCCGAAGGTTAGAAGTAGAGAATCTTCCGGTTATCGTTGTAGCGGACGCGGAAGGTAATAACCTGTATGAGACGGCAGTTGATGATTATAAGCGGACACATCATTTTAATTAAGAGATTTTTTCAGAAGGAGCTATTTTATGGACAGCGTAAATTTAATGATGGAAAAATTTTATCAGGCAATGTGCGAAAGCATAGACGGCTACGTCTTTGTATGCAGCCTTTCAGACGGCGGATATGAAGTGATCCTGCCGCAGGATTTCGTGGAAGAATTTGGAATATCGCCGGAATACCGCACGCGGTACTTTGAGAGCTGGCTGGAATGTATTCATGAAGAAGATCGGGAAAAATATAAGAGCGGTCTACAAAGCATGTTTGATAATAAAACCCGTATGTTTTCTCTTCAATACCGGGCGAAAAACCGGAATGATAAATGGATATGGCTGGAAAGCAGAACGCATTTAAGTTATGATGATGCAGGAAATCCATTGATACTGGCAGGGGTGATCTACAACCTCGGCAGACAAAACCACTTAGACCATGTAACGGGTTTGTTAAATAAGTATGCGTTTCGGGAAGTGATCAACCAAAAAATAAAAGATCATATCCCATTTGGTGTTTTACTACTGAATATTGATGATTTTCATCACATCAATGAATTATATGATCAGACGTTCGGCGACAGTGTATTACGAACGATCGGAACTTACATTCAAAGCCGGTTGGACAGTAATGCAGCGATCTATCGTATGGACGGAGATGAATATGGCATCCTGATCATGAATCCGCAGAAAGAGGAAGCAGAGCAATTATATAATCGTATTTCTAACCATTATAAAACGCAGAAAGAATTACAGGGACACTTGTATTATTGTACATTTTCGGCGATTTACCATGAATATGATGATGAACAGGATTATAATGACATTGTAAAAGCATTAAAAGTCGGGATGAACATCGTAAAACAACAGGGGAAAGGACGATATTTACTGTTCCGGTCGGAATTTTTGAAGTTTAAGGAACGGGAACTGGAATTGATAGAGATGCTCCGGCATTCGATTGAAAATGACTTTGAAGGCTTTGAGTTACAGTTCCAACCGCAAGTGTATGCGGATTCTAAGGATTTAAAGGGTGCGGAAGCATTACTGCGTTGGGAATGTGAAAAATACGGAAAGATCTCACCGGTAGAATTTATTCCGCTGTTAGAGAAAAGCGATATGATACAGACGGTGGGTAAATGGGTATTCCGGCAGGCGGTAAACATGTGTAAGGCGTGGGTATGTATTTATCCGCAGTTTAGTATGAGTATCAATGTGTCTTATCTTCAGTTGTTTGATCCGCACTTTGTGGAATTTATGCGTGACTGTGTAGCGGAAGCCGGAATCAGCTATCAGAATATTATTGTAGAGATTACGGAGAGTAAATTCATTTCCGATAAGGAAATCCTAAAGCAGGTGTTTGATTCCGTGAGGGAAATGGGCATGAAAGTTGCCATGGATGATTTCGGTACCGGCTATTCATCGCTTGGCATTTTAAAAGAAGCCCCTGCGGATATCGTGAAGATCGATAAGATATTTGTACAGAATATTAAGGAAAACAGTTTTGATTCATCCTTTATCCGGGTGGTTGTCGAGTTATGCCATAAGGTCGGGATCAAAGTGTGTCTCGAAGGTGTGGAAGAAGACGAGGAAATGGATGTGGTCTCTGATATGGATTTGGATTTTATACAGGGATTTTTGTACGGGAAACCGGAACAGGCAGAGAATTTTTATCATATGTATCTGAGTAATGGATAGTATGCAAAACGGAAAAAGACAATATGCTATTTTTACGGATCATCGGCAATCGTCAGCGATTGTCTTTTTTCTTCTGGTCCATACAAAAACCGCGGTGTGACCGTAAAAAAATCACGGAAAACGTGGATAAAAACAGTTGACAAAATGATAGTGGTTTGATATCCTATTTAGGTGTCACAAGTGAATCATTGTTCATTAATTCAGACATGGAGAAGTACTCAAGAGGCTGAAGAGGCGCCCCTGCTAAGGGTGTAGGTCGTTCACGCGGCGCGAGGGTTCAAATCCCTCCTTCTCCGTATTATTTTTCGCTTTTTTTTCGAAAGAGGGAGAAAAAAGAAAATAATTAGGAAGATATATTGACAAGATTTTTTAATTGTGATAAATTATTATCGTTGTCGCGTAATCGGCAGCAGACATCCGGACCATGATAACAGAATAATAAGACAACCCTGAAAATTCAGAGAGAATTTCAGCAGACGGACAGCCT
>CANQAP010000012.1 GCA_947589305.1 uncultured Lachnospiraceae bacterium | reverse complement strand
GTGTGCTCGGCATAGCCGAGAGCCCTGCTTCGGCTCCTGTCGGAGCCTCGCACTTTCTCCGCTGCCGCTCCGAAAGCCCATACTGCGGTAAGCGGCTTCGCCGCCGATTTATGTCCGGTGTGCATGGGTATCCGCAAGGGCTTTCGCCCTTGCGTTCCGCTAGACTGTGATAATGAAATGACCAAAACAGCCTATGTGAACAGGCTGCAATGCTTTGCATTGCAGGCAAAAACCGGAATGTATAGTGCTGTGTTATAAATACACACATGTGTCTATACATACTAAAAAATCGGGTGATTTTGGACCGATCGTAACATATTAATTTTGCATCATCTATTAAAAGACAAGGAGGAAACAATATGCTCGAAAACAAATGGAACTACAGAATCTTGGCAAAACAGGTCAGGGTGGTGAATGACACATGGGAAACAAAAATCAATAATAATGATTTGATTGTTGGGGCTTCCGGCTGTGGAAAGACAACAGGTTATGTGATACCGAATATTGAGCAGTGTAATGAAAGCATGATTGTGGCAGATACAAAAGGACTGCTTTACAGGAAGCTAAATCGAAAACTGAAAGCGGCTGGTTACAAGGTTTATGTGTTGGATTTTGTGCAGCCGGAAAAGTCATGCGCTTATAATCCGCTGGATTATATAGAAAGAAATGAGAAAACGGGAAAATGCAGGGAACAGGATATTTTGACAATATCACAGGCAATGCTTCCGACACGATGTACAAAGGATCCATTCTGGGAGGAAGCTGCAAAAATGGTATTGACCAGTCTCATTGCGTTTGTGGTGGAGGCACTACCAAAAAAGGAACAAACTATGACCAGTGTAACAGAGATGTTCAGGCTTCTTGGCAACAAGGACGGAAGAAGAATCTTTGATGAATTTGAAGCGGAATGTCCGGATAGTTTTGCAGTGAAAAAGTACAAAACATACAGTAATGTGTTGCATTCGGAAAAGACATGGGGCTGTATATCACAGTTTCTTGCAAATGCACTGGAACTGTATGATTTCCACGAAATTAAACATATGTTTAATGCCAAAAGCAGATTCGATATAAGGGATTTGGAGAGAAAGAAAATGATACTGTTTGTCAATGTCAGTGATACAGACAGGGCATTTGATAATCTGATCAATGTTTTCTATACGCAGGCAATTCAGCAACTATGCAGGGAAGCCGACTCCAATCCGGATGGAAGACTGAAGGTGCCGGTAAGGATGATCTTAGATGATTTTGCAAACAATGTTTACATACCTGATTTTGACAAGATCATATCCGTTATCCGTTCCAGAGAATTATCGGTCAGTCTGATTTTGCAAAGCCTGAGCCAGCTTGAAACCATGTACACACCTGCACAGGCAAAGACCATAATAAATGGCTGTGACCATCTGCTATATCTTGGCGGTCAGGATGTAAACACTGCGGATTATATCAGCATTAAGGCAAATCAGCCGATAGAAAAAATCCTGAATATGGGACTTTCAGATGCCTACTTATTTACCAGAGGTGAAGCACCCCGGAAGGTAGAAAAAATTAATCCGTTTGGAAAGGAGAACGATTATGACAGATAAGAAAATACCACTGGATCAGTTAATAGAAAATGCTAGGAACGGCATTATAAGCCGTGAGAGATACATAGAAAAAATGTTGGAGGGCATTGCAGATGCAACGCTCTATTATTTTGTAAACAGGGGATTCGGACAGTCTGAACAGTGCAATACGATTAAACGGATCATAAATAATTTGAAGCTTCCTGAGGAATGGATAGATACTCATACATATAAAGATTTGGTATTAGTGGTGTATCAGTATTATACATCAGGCGATCGGGAAAAGTTTGATCTTGCACTGGATGCCCTGTTATGGCTTTCGGACATAGCAGTCGATAATTTTTATCATATGTATTATTAAGGAGAGGATGAGTATGAAGAAAAAAATACAAAGTTTAAGCAAGTGGCAAAATCTTCATCATGCAGATACGATCAGTATATGGAAAATACAGGATAAATATCTGGAAATGACTACAGGACAGCTATTTGAATACATGAGAAAAAAATATAGTGACATACCGGATATAATCGATAGGATTCCGGATAAGGACACAGGGAATGAAGTGATAGGAAGAACAATACAACGTTGTTCAGAGCGGGTAGAAGAAGAATTGAATTTAATGTTTTATGAGATGCAGAGTTTAGAAGAGTCTATACTCTTTGCTATTTTGATTCTGCCGTTTGTAGGATTTGTTATGGATGCCGGTTATATACCAGAGCAAAGTATTATAGAAAGGAGTAATGATGTATTATGAATTATAAAACACCAAGATTGATCAATGAAACAGCAAAAGGTTATCAGTTATTTACATTAGAAGACAGCTTTTTTTGTGAGAGAAAAATATTTCTTACAAGTATGATTGATGCGGATGTTTCAAATGAACTGATAAAACAGCTTATTTATCTGAATCAGACGAATCCAAAGGAAGAGATTACACTGTATATCAATAGTCCGGGTGGCGAGGTTACAAGCGGTCTGGCAGTATATGACTGCATCCGCATGATGAAGGCACCGGTAAAAACAGTATGTACCGGAATGGCAGCAAGCATGGGTTCTATCCTGTTTTTAGCCGGTGATAAAAGGGAAATGCTTCCGCATACAAAGATCATGGTGCATGACCCGGCATTTGGAAGCCGTGATATAGGGGGTATGAAACCGCTTGAGATTCAGAAGGAAGTGGATGACTTGATGAACGTAAGGCAAATACTATGTGAAATCATTGCTGAGCGGACCGGAAGAACAAAGGAAGAGGTATACGAAAAAACAAAAATCGACAGTTATTTCCGAGCGGAAGAAGCGGTTGAATTTGGTCTGGCAACAGCAGTTATCACAAAAATTTAAGAACGTTTTGTTATTTTGTACATAAAAGAATGTTCATATATGAAAATTTCTAAAACGGCAAAATAGGTTATAGTTAGCGTTTTTCCGATATTTACGATTTCGATATGAACGATAAAATAACAATATTTAGCAGTCTCATACGAGTGCTATGTGAAAATTTTGTGAAAGATTGAATAAAATTGAAATAGATATTGACATCGTGTCAGAATAGTGTCATACTTCATATTGACACGATGTCAGAATACAAATTCGGAGGTAAGATACTATGAAGAAAAATATCGGTTCCAAGCTGGCGCTTTATCCCATGCCTATAACGGTGATAGGTGCAATGAACGGCGATAAGCCGACATGGACTTTGGTAGGACATCTTGGGATCATCGGACATGACCGTGTGATGGTGAGTCTCGCTGCGCCGCACTTCATTAACGGGTGCATCAAGGAGACGAAAAAGCTCTCGATCAACCTTGTAAACGAGGTCATGCTGCCGGAGGCGGACTATGTGGGATCAGTCAGCGGGGCAAAGGCGGATAAGTCCGCTGTGTTTGAATATGACCTTGGAGACGCGGGTGCGCCGCTTATCCGCAAATCTCCTTTGACCATAGAGTGTAGCGTGGTGGACGTCTACCATACCTCTGGTTTTGAGAGCTTCATCTGTACGATCGACAACACCTATGTGGCGGAGGAACATCTGAACGAAAAAGGTAAAGTGAATTATGACAGCTTAAAACCGGTGCTGTTTGAGTTTCCTACCTATCAATATCTGAAAACCGGCGAAGTAATTGGACAATGCCTGTCTTTCAAAAAGATGCCGGAAAAATAAGGAAGATGCAAGATGCCAAAAGGATCACCGGAGCTGACTTGAATCAGATCATGGTGCAACACGTAACGCTTATCAAAGACAGATTGGCGGACAAATTGGCACATTTCCTTGAAAAGCAGAGGACGGCGACGGCTGGAGCCGGTAGATGACAAACAATATGGAGGTATGAAATAAAAATGAAAAAACTCTTAACGATTTTACTCGCACTTGTTATGGTATTTGCCCTTGCCGCTTGCGCAGGCAACACCGAATCGACTGAAAACAATGGAAATACCGATTTCTCACAGAATACAGAAGATCAGTCCGCGACACCTTCTGAAGAAGGAAATGTAAGTGAGGAAAGTGAGCAATCCGGTAAAACGCCGGATGTAAATCCTGATGATACCGTTTCCGAGTCGGATCATGATCCAGAGGATAGCAAAATCCTTGTGGCATATTTCTCCGCCACCAACAACACCGAGGGTGTGGCACAAAAACTCGCCGACGGACTCGGCGCTGACCTCTACGAGATCACGCCGGAGCAGCCCTATACGGACGAGGATCTAAACTATGGCAATTCAGGGAGCCGTTCCTCTGTGGAAATGAACGACCCAACCGCCCGCCCTGCGATTTCCGGCTCCGTAGAAAATATGGATCAGTACGATGTCGTGTTCATCGGTTATCCCATCTGGTGGGGTGAAGCACCGCGAATTATGAGTACTTTTATCGAGAGTTATGATTTCTCCGGCAAGACCTTGGTGGCGTTCTGCACCTCCGCAAGCAGCGGATTTGGCAGCAGCGATTCGGCACTTCGATCTGCCGCAAACGATGCTACTTGGCTGGACGGACACCGCTTTTCTGCTGATGTCTCTGCGGACGATGTCCTTGCGTGGGCTAACGGGCTTGGAATTGACTAAACCGGAAATGATTTGAAATGCCTGTGCCGGATTCCTTGGCACAGGACGTTTCCCACATCCAGCCGCTGATGGGGATTCGAAAAGTTGGCAGGGCGGCAGAAAAGGAGAACACTATGAAGCAATCAAAACAAATCGGTAAAAGAATTGTTGACCTTGCCATGATCGTTCTTCTGCCGCTTTTGATGGCGGAAATATTGATCGGGCAGGAAATCCATGAATGGCTTGGTGCTGTTATGCTGGTGCTGTTCCTTACTCATCATATTCTGAATCTGGGGTGGTGGAAACGTTTTGCCAAGGGAAAGTACACCCCGTCTCGAGACTTTGCTACGGCACTTGACCTGCTGCTCCTGTTGGATATGGCGGCACTCTGTGTCAGTGGGATCATGATGTCGGGATTTGTTTTCCGCTTTCTGCATATCAGCGGCGGGATGATGATGGCAAGGCAGATCCATTTATTCGCCTCCCATTGGGGACTTATCCTCATGTCGGCTCATCTTGGGATGCACATGGAGCAGTTTTTTTCGCTTTTTAGGTTTTATGTTGGCACCAATGGTAATCAATGAATTGTTAGATCATGATGGAATATTTATTCAAAAACCCTGTCCATTGAATATAGTATGTCGTAATGCTAATGATCCAACATATGGATGTGACGGCAGAGAAAAAAGCCAGTTATGAGGAAATCAAAGCGTATGCTTTGGAAAAATTCGGTGGAAGGTCAGCAATCTGCATATAGCGCAGGTTAAGAGGAAGTGTGGGATGATTGAGAGGGAGAATTACAAAAAACTGAAGTCTGATGGCATCAAGCAACTGCAGTTTCCGCCAGAGAAAGAAAAAGTAATTAAAGAAGCACTGAAGTATTTTGTGATGATTAGAAAAACTGACATAATTGCTCAGAAAAAATACGGTATGAAAAGTTGATCAGTGACTTTTTGTAAAATGGGATTCCTATGGTAAGGTAGGACTTTGGTTTTTCGACTCCATAGTATTAAATTACATTTACTAAATGCCGTAAAATAAGCAAAAAACAATGTTCTTCACAAAATGGGCGAGATTGACTTGTGTAGTTGGTATGTATTGTGTATAATAACACTATCGTTTTAAATCTATTTTGTTATAATAGTGGGGTATTATGGCAATTATATATAACAAATGATGGGAATCATTTATTGAAAAGAAAATGAGTCAGGCGAAATTACGGCGGGTGGCAGGTATTTCTCCAAATATAATGATCCGTATGTGTCATGACGAGTTGGTCAATCTCACGATACTTGACAAAATATGCGGTGCCATTGGAACGAATTATGGATATATTATGAAATTTAGTGTATAAGATATGAATTATTATGGAGGAAATATGAAAAAAAGCATATTAACCGGTTATCCACATATTGATAAACCATGGATGAAATATTACTTTAGTCAAGGTATAACACAAGAACAAATTAATGATTGTCTTGACATTCCAAACATGAATATGACAGAATATTTAAAATCAGAAACCAAGGATTGTAAAAATAAAATTGCTTATATTTATTATTGCAAAGAAACCACATATGATGAAATGTTTCATAATGCAGATATTGCATCAAAAGTTTTTTCACAAATTGGTGTAAATAAGGGTGAAAATATACTGTATTTGGTATCAAATGTTCCGGAGGAGGAGGAACTTTGGTTTGGTGCTACACAGATTGGAGCAGTATCAGATTACATTGATCCAAGACCTGATAGTATGGATATGATAGCAAATGCCAAAAAGGTATTGGAAATAATAAAATACGAAAAACCAAAATACATTGTTGCTTTAGATAAATGTTATTTAGGTATGCTTAAACCAATTGAACATGAATTAAAAGACCTAGGAATTGGAAATATAATAATTTTAAGCGCAAGTGATTCGATGGATATAAATGCACAATATGAATATCTGAAAGATATTATAAATTATGATAGGTTAAAAGATGGTAAGAGCATTGTAAAAGAATTTGGAGGAATAGAAAAGTTAATAAGAGAAAAAGCAGTACTGGAAAAATTATCTAGTATGAATATGTTAGAAGAAACTCTAAATGAAGCTATTAAAAATTCACCTCTTAGAATTATGAAATATAAAAATTTAGCAAGAGAGTGTGAAAATTCTAAAATAGAAATAGTACATGATCCAAATAGTATAAATTATATTGGGCATACATCAGGTACAAGTGGTACAAGACCAAAACCAATCGCATTATCTAATAAAAATGCAATCTCATCTTTAAAACAGTGTAAATTAGCTGGAGTTGGTCCTAAAGAGGGAGAAACTTCTTTACATATATTACCTGGATTTGCACCATTTGGGAGATTTAATAATGGAATTCAGACATATGCAAATAAGGGAACAAATATTCATATAGATGAGTTTGTATTCAATGAATTTGGATATCTAATATTAAAATATAAGCCAAATGCAATAATGACTCCGCCATCTTTTTTAGATCAAATATTTAATAGTGCATATATGAAAGGTGAAGATTTATCATTTCTTCATAAAATTGTATATGGAGGAGATTCAAAATCTGCTGACGATGAAATAAATATAAATAATAAACTTCAAGAACATGGATGTAATTACCCAGTAGAAAAGGGACATGGCATGAGTGAATATTGTGGTTGTGGAACATATGCTAAAGCTGATTATAATTTATTTGATTCAATTGGGATACCTATTCCTCAAACTACTTATTCGATAGTTGATCCAGATATTGAGGATAAACTTGTTCCGTTGAAGTTTGAAGAAAACATGGATAGATTAAAAGGTGAATTAGTTGTGTCATCAGAACATGTTACAAATGGAATATTTAATGGAGATGTTATAGTAAAACATTATGAAATGGATGGTAAATCTTATATAAGAACTAGAGATCTTGCTGAAATGGATAGGAATGGGATATTTTACATAAGTGCACGAAAAGATCGCTCTTTTACTAGAATAGATGGTTATAAAATTAAACCTAATGAGATAGAAAAAGAAATAGAAAAAAATGATAAGGTACGTTATGCAAAAATTGTAGATTATTACGATGAAAAATTAAAAGGGAATATGCCTTTATGTCATATAGTGTTAAAAAATCCAAATATTACGGAAGATGAAAAAGAAGAAATAGTTAAAGAAATAGTTTATGAACAGATAATAGGTAATCCAACTATGTCATCTAGACAGATTCCATCTAAATTTAAATTTAGAGATAGTTTACCACTTACTAAAAATAATAAAATTGATATAAATGCTTTACGTACTGAACCATTAGATCAAGTAGACGTTAATGTAGAAGTTAGTGAAACAAATTTAACTGTGGGTGATATAAAAATATTTCGAATGCTTTAGAAAAAAGGTGATTGCATGGAAAATATGAAAGTTTTATTATTAATTAACCTATATACATGCTCAATGATTTCTCGGAGGGGTAGTACTGATTGTCGATCTTTGTCAGACCTATGACCTTATGGGTTGTCGAATGAATGGTTTTTATCACCTTTATGTCCATAATGTAATTCAGATATACAAAACCGTCTTGTACCTATATAAGTGATATTGCTACACCAAACAGCGTTCGGGCGTTTAGGATGAAACAGTTTGTTGAGAATATTGTGGAGTTCATCACTGAAGTTGGAGACTGTGGTAGTAGTAACCGTAACTTTGTCCATTGAGCTTTTTCATTTCTTGTATATATTGATTGTACGTTGTGCAATGGTTTTGTTGGATTTTCCAAGCTTCATGGTTATTTGGATGATGTATTATCAATCTCGCAAATTCAATTTACAAAAGATGAATGTATGACGTTGGCAGTCAACGCGAGAGAAACAATGGGCGGTCTGTATGCCGCCAACCCGTGCGAAATGACGGATGAAGATGTTGCCGGCATTTTCGAGCGTTCTTTTAAGTGAGCCTTGTGGGAGAAAAGAGGAAACGGATTCTAAATAAAATGAAATGAATACGGAGGTGCATTAGTCATGGCGTTTTCTTTGGCAACGGGGCTGATTGCCAATATCGTAATTTAATGTAATATAAACAGAAAGAGCCTCAGTCAGTCCTGTACCCGGATTGACTGAGACTCTGAGTTTATCTGTAAGCGTGGATTTTCGGAGTGGTATCCTTAATTATGTAACCCCTTGTCCCGATCAATGAACAGATTTAAAAGGCACATCACAATGCCAAACAATATCCATGCAATCGGCCAGACAACCCAAGTGCTTCCCCAAGCGTTCATGAAACCGCTCCATCCGAGATATATAGCGGTTGTACCGAGCCAATAGACGGTTGAGACAGTGTTCTTAACACGGATTTTTCTATACTCTTGAGAATCTTTAGGTATATATTTTCCGCAAGCTCTTCCTGCGACCAGCCATTCTTTTTTCTTAAATTCATTATTTTGTCTGCTAAGATCATGTTTCATTCCTCCACATGGTTTTGTCGGTGGCTTTATGTGCCATCGCATTGAAAAACATAGCTTATTTTTCGGTTGCATACCACCAAAGGCGACTTGAAATTTGTCAACCGAGGGTTGCGGCAAGGAAAAATGTCCCAGCTTGAGCAGCCGGATCAAAGAACAAGGATATTCGCTATGTAAAGTGTAAAATCGCCAAGCCGTGTCACAGATCGGATACCGGTTTGGCGATTTACATGGACGTTCCGATACAACAAGCGTTGCTATCGGTTGTCTTTTCAATGTCTAGTTATGATTCTCGTCGCAGCGTTGGAACATACTCTTATCAATTCCGCAGACCGGGCATACCCAATCATCCGGAAGATCTTCAAACGCCGTTCCGGGTGCGATGCCATGTTCAGGATCACCCTTCTCCGGATCATACGTATAACCACAAGGATTACAGAAATACTTATCCATTAAGAAGCACTCCTTTCAGATTATGTATTTGGAAATTTTCTTCCATAAAAATTATAATAGCACGGTTTTGTTGGAATGACAAGAATGAGGACGGAAGCGAAGCCGGTAAAAGTTAAGACTGACAAGAGATTGATAAAATTACCAAATTTTGGTATAATACTACAATCATCATATATGTCACAGGATATATGGTTTCTATGATTAAAATGATTACATCAGTCACGAAAGAAGAAAGCCGGGAGGATATGCGGGAATGAAACGTGAGTATGTAGAGCAAACGGTCTACGAAGCGTTACAGGATAGATTTAAACTGATATTTGAGGAATTTGACAATATCTATGTTTCTTTTTCCGGTGGAAAAGACAGTGGACTGCTTTTAAATCTGTTATTGGATTACAGAAAAACATATTATCCGGATCGTGTGATAGGGGTTTTTCATGAGGATTTTGAAGCACAATACACCGTGACAACGGAATATATTGAGCGCACATTTGAAGCGATCAAGGATGAGGTAGAACCGTACTGGGTATGTCTGCCGATTGCGACCAGAACCGCTATGAGCAGCTATCAAATGTACTGGTATCCGTGGGACGATACCAAAAAAGAGTGCTGGGTACGCGACATGCCAAAACATGATTATGTCATCAATTTAGAGCGGAATCCGATTACCACATATCGATATCGCATGCATCAGGAGGATTTGGCAAAGCAATTCGGACGCTGGTATCGTATCTCGCATGGAAATCGAAAAACCGTTTGCCTGCTGGGCATGCGCGCCGATGAGTCGCTGCAGAGGTACAGTGGGTTCCTCAATAAAAAATACGGGTATAAAGGTGAATGCTGGATCAGTAAACAGTTTAAGGATGTATGGTGTGCGTCGCCGCTTTATGACTGGTCGTTAAGCGATGTCTGGCATGCCAATTATATCAACGACTATGATTATAATCGCCTGTATGATTTATATTACATGGCAGGTTTGAAAGTGACCCAGATGCGGGTGGCTTCACCGTTTAACGATTATTCGAAAGATTCTTTGAATCTATATCGGGTGATCGATCCGGAAATATGGGTGAAATTAGTCGGGAGAGTCAGAGGAGCGAATTTTACCTGTATATACGGAAAGACAAAGGCAATGGGATATCGGAACGTCACCTTGCCGGAAGGACATACATGGGAATCCTATACACGGTTTTTACTGGATACCCTGCCTGCTCGCCTGCGGAATAATTATGCCAGAAAGTTTAATACGTCTATCCGGTTTTGGCATCATACAGGCGGCGGTTTGGATGAAGATACGATTCAGGAATTACTCGATCATGGATATCAGATCCGAAGAAACGGCGTGTCAAATTATACGCTGAATAAAAAAACGAGGATTATCTTTGTCGAGCGGATTCCGGATAATACGGATGATATTAAGACTTCTAAGGATATACCGAGTTGGAAACGAATGTGTTACTGCATATTGAAAAATGATCATACCTGCAGGTTCATGGGATTTGGATTAAGCAGGGAACAGCAAAAACGCATTGACAGTATCCGGTATCAATATAAAAGTCTTGAGGAGATGGATGATGGAGTTTAAAAGTCCGGTATATAATATTATTTCCGTGCCGATCGAAAAGATCAGAGCAAATAATTATAATCCCAATGCGGTTGCGCCGCCGGAGATGAAATTGCTTTATGAAAGCATCAAAGCGGATGGTTATACTATGCCGATCGTATGTTATTACGATAAGGCTGAGGATACTTACATTATTGTCGATGGGTTTCATCGATATCGTATCATGCAGGAACATGAAGATATCTATGAGCGGGAGCATGGCATGCTTCCGGTCTCTGTGATCGATAAGACCTTGGATCAGAGGATGGCGAGTACCGTTCGGCATAATCGGGCGAGAGGAACGCATAACGTAGAGCTTATGAGCAATATCGTAAAGGAACTTCATGAACTGGGGCGTTCCGATGCTTGGATATCCCGTCACTTAGGAATGGACAAGGATGAGATTCTACGTTTAAAACAGATTACCGGATTGGCGGCATTGTTTAAAGATGTTAATTATGGAAAGGCATGGAAGCCGGCAGAGGATAGCGAATAACCATTAGCAAACGGGAGGAGAGGGATTAGATGGAAAAAAGAATTGCATTATTGATTGATGCGGAAAATACCAGTGCAAAATATTTGGATAGTATTTTCAAGGAATTACAAAATTACGGTACAATTACATACAAGCGGATGTACGGGGATTTCACGGCGGCAACCTTAAGTGAGTGGAACCATAAGGCGTTGTCATATGCAGTGGTGCCGATTCAACAGCCGCGGTATTCGGCGGCAAAAAACGCAGCGGATATTATGTTGGTGATCGATGCCATGGATATCATGTATGCGAAGAACGTAGATATTTTCTGCATCGTGTCATCGGACAGTGATTTTACAAGGTTAGTGACCCGGCTTTGCGATGAAGGTATGGAAGTGATCGGGATGGGAAAGAGTGATGCTTCCAAGACCCTAAAAGCTGCCTGTACCATTTATAAGAACCTTGAAATCCTGTATGACGATTCTGATATCATGGATGTAACGGTACAAAAAGGTACGGAACATATACAAAAAGCAACTGATATAGAAAAGAATATCCTGCCGCTGAAAGAGATAAAGCGAAGTATGATTGAAATTGTGCGGGAAAATGAAAATCAGGGAAACCGCACCAATCTCGGCGGATTAAAAAGCAGTATCCAGAGATTGTATAAGGATTTTGACGAACGAAACTATGGCTACAGCTCCATGACAAAGCTGGTAAAAGAATTAAAGGATTTTGTTGTCACACAGGAACGGACTTCCGTGTATGTGTCATTAAGCGGTTCGGAATCCAATCAAAAAGCGGTCGAACACTTTATCATTGAAACGGTTAAAAAAGGACCGATCGACTTAGGACGACTGGGACAATACATTCATGCACAGTTTCCGGATTTTGACGTGAAGCAGTACGGTTATTCACAATTCGGTACTTTTGTGCAAAGCATTGACGGTATAGCCGTGGAATCAGTAAAAGACGGCAAGAATCGAAAATGCGCGGAATTTATTAATTAGATCAAGAAATGGTTCTGTTTTGATCAACCGGAACAAAATGATAAAATGAATTATTATCTAATCCATCCAAGGAGATCATCGGCACCCCGTTGGTTTCACTTTTCACGCCGATATAGTGAACCGTGTAAGATTCTCCGTTAGATAAAGTCTCTTCTCCATCCTGAACATCGGAGGTATAGGTCACTACAATGCACAGGAACTGATCTATGCCTTCTTCGGTACATCGGGTATCAATGTAGGATTCCAAAGATTTTTTGGAATAGCCGATTTCTTTACTCCAACTGTTTTTCACAAGATCATACGCATTTTCGCCTTCGTAGTATTCAAATGTTCCGAAAGTGCCGTCGGAGGTTTCTGCATGGTAGAGGCTCCATGAACCGTTGTTCTCTGCATCCAGTCGTATAGGATCCGCATCATCACCAAAATTATTGTGCTGCCATGTTGTCTGTGTAATGTCTGCGGTAGCCAGATCCGCAGGCTGGGCGTTTCTCTGACAGCCGGTTAGAAGCAGCGTAAGCACTAAGAATGAACATACGATGGAACATGTTTTTTTCATGAATATACCTCCACATTTTTTATAATGCGTATATTATATGCACAAACCGGGTATTCCGCAAGTGGGATATATATTGTTGTAATAAATGGGAGTGATTATATAATGGGCAACGGATATGTTTGGCATACAGGGATGGCATATTCGTTTATTGTATTTCTTGCTCCAAAGCATCAAATTCTGATGTTGAAAAAAATTCGCCAAGTGTGATCTCAAGTCCATCGCAGAATTTTTTGATGGTTACAATAGAAATATCTCTACGCCGTTCATCCATCATACTATATGCAGTGGATGGAGTGACACCGGATAGGTTTGCTAATTCATTGATTCGGATATTTCTTTCGTTACAAAGTTGTAAAAACCTGTTTGCAACGGCATCTTTGACATTCATGATGAATCACCTCAAAGTTATTGTAGAATTTTGTATGTATGTTCATATACGCACTTGCGTAATTATTGAAAAAGGATTATACTTATCTCTCAGGACAACATTTGAATAATGGGGAGTTGTTGAATCTTGATAATGGATGAATCGGTGCTTAACCATGGAGGTAAATACATATGAAATTAACAAAACAAATGGATGATTCTACTAACAAGCGAAAGGCAAAAGGAAAGGATGATATTGTTCATATTCTTGCCGATTTGCAGGAAAATCATAACCATACTTGGTACAAAGAATTATATGAAAGAAATTGTAAATGGCTAGATGATATTGCATTATTCTATCGAGGCAATCATATTTCTTATGATACAATGTTTAAAAATATGGAAAAATATGCAAGAGCTTTGCGTGTGTTAGGTTTGCATGAAGGATGTGAAATCCCGATTTGCCTCTCCAATACACCGGAATTGGTATATTTGTTAGGGGCTATCAGTATCATTGGAGCAAAAGCCAATATCTTTGGCACAGATTTTGACCATGAATATATTGTGGATATTATTAATTCATGTGATCACACGGTCCTTTTTATTGTGGATCATGCTTATCTGTTGCTTGAAGATGCGATCCATGCTTCAAATATCCAGAAAATCGTTATTACGTCTTTGGTAGATTCATTGTTAGCATCAGGTAATCCCTTTGAACAGTATGATAAAAAACACGGTCAAATAAAAGAAGTAAGATTGCAATGTATAGGTAGAGACAAAAGAAATATTAATATTGACGAATTTGTTGCACTTGGTGCTACATGTGAAGAAAAGGTGATGTCAGACAGTGGTTTGGATCATGAGTTTATTATTACCTATACTTCCGGTTCTACCAATACAACACGACCAAAGGCAATCGTACATACTACAAGAAGTTTAATTACGATTGGAAGATGTCATGATCCGGAAATTCAAAAAACCGCTTCAATGAAAGATTTTACGGTACAGGCACATATTCCGGTACATTCAAATACAGATATTATTTCAAGTATTTCAGATGCACTGATGCAAGGCTCTAAATTGGCATTGGAGCCGATTTATGATAAAGATTTTTTTATTGATTCGTTGTTAATCAATCAACCGACTTATGTACTGGCAACTCGGAGTTTTTGGGTGAATGCTGCAAAAAAAATACTTTTTACAAAAGAATATCAAGATTTGAGACTGCCATTTATGATGATTCCATTTTCTGTTGGCGAGCCGTTAGAACTCAATGAAGAAAAATTAATTAATCGTTGTCTGCATAAAGTGAAAGCCGGAACAAATCAAATTCCGCTCCCTTTTTCGGTAGTCACTATTTCAGTTGCAGGTGGTGATTGTGAGCATGGTGGAATATTTTGGGTAGTATTTCGGGCATTGCAAAATAAAAAGTTTTCTAATTTGGTTCACAAACACGAACAAGGATTGATGCCATTTGGCATGGTTGAGGTGGCAATTCTTGATGAAAAGGGAAACAGATGTAAACCGTATCAGTTAGGAAGGTTAGTAGCTAATTCTCCATGTACCATGAAAGGATATAAAAATAATCCGGATGCAACTGCTGCATTTTTTATGAAGGATGTAACCGGTAAGGTTTGGGGAGATTGCAATGTATATAGTTACATGGATAAAATGGGTGGAATTCATATAAAAGGCAGAATTCCTGATCGTTCAGAATCTATTCCTCTGTTTCAGATTGCGGATAAAATTTTGGAAGATAGAAAGCATATTCTTTCTTGCGAAGTGGTTGCATCGGAAGGCAGAATAGTCGCACATGTTGAATTTCAACCAAATGTAACTTCTCATCAAAGGGAAATACTAGTAAAATTAAAAACAAAATGTGATCGCACTTTTGGACAGGACATGCCTGAAATATTATGGCGGATTCGTAGTTTTGAAGAAGGTTTTCCTCTATCCGGGTGCGGAAAACGCAGTGCAAAAGCTTTGGTTGCAGAAGGCACGTCAAATTGTATTAAGTTGTCATAAGCTCGTTGATGGTATATTCCATATTTGTATAGTATCTGGATGATATGCACAAACCGGTTATTCCGCAAGTGGGAAACGAACTATCAGTAATACAACCCTGAATCCCTGCATAAATTGTAAAAACAAGAGGTTGAGGGTTTCATGTGAAAGCTTATATTGAGGAGCGAGCAATTGAGGTTGCCCAATATATTGTAGATGAAAATGCAACAGTACGGCAGACAGCAAAGAAATTTGGGGTTAGCAAATCGACGGTACATAAAGATATCACAGAACGGTTAATCCAATTTAATCCGTCGCTGGCAGCCAAGGCGAGGATCGTGTTAGATATCAACAAATCCGAACGCCATATCCGGGGTGGAATGGCAACAAAGGAGAAATATCTTCATCAGCATATGTAAAACAGACAATCTCATCATACGGTCCCGTCGGTTGACATCCGGCGGGACTTAGCTTGTTTCAAGAATCCCATGGAATTGTTCGGATAAAATATCAATCTCACTGTAAGCATTATAATAATTTTCGCATAGATGCAAAGCGAGCGGCACAGCGGCTTGCCTTTGCCTTGTTTCTTCTGTGATATCTGTAAAACGATCGGATCGCGCATGTTTGGACAGCCACGGCAGGGCATGAAAAACCGACTGGCAGGCAAAGAACTTTCGGATCTGCTTGCCGGTAAGAAATGGGAAAAAAGAAGCGATAATATCTGTATCTCCGTCTCGGGGAGCAGGGGATTCTGGTAGATAAAATTTGCGTTGGAACCGTTTGGACCGTGATTTGTGATCAGGGATGACCGTATCGTACCATTCACGTTCCAGACTGAAATGACAGATACATCCGAACAGATAGGCAAGACCTGCTTCCGGATCGCCGCTATCCCGTAAGACAGACAAAGCGTGTTGAAAGAACGTATACCAATCTGTGTCCGATATAGAGGATTTGATCGTGCGGTCCATCCGGCGGAAGCGTGGAAACGGGAAATAAAACATAGTAAAACCATATAGACCGATGGTGTAAAGGGGAAGATGATGCCGGACGATTTGATGCAGTTCGTCCGGTAGTTGTCGAAATATAGTTTGCCCGAATTCGTAATGTGTAATGGCAGATGGCATAGACATCCCTTCTTTCTGTCGGAGTGGGTCGTCATCGTATGACTCTTACGATAGGATTCCCATTTGAACGGTTCTAATACCCGTTAGTTTTTCAAAAAATGGAAATGCAGTCTCATGCCTGATCCCTAACGATGATCGGCACCCAGAATTTGCCCCTCTTGACTTTTTTAACGGTTTCGATTAAAATCACGTTATATCAGAAATATAGCGTTGACAAGACCAGTAGAAAGGGATCGCTTGACAGAGAGAATCCTATACGCTGAGAGGGATTTCAGGTAGAAACTTTTGAACACCAGCTTGGAGCTTCTTTCGGGATGATAAGAGATAAAGCAGTATTTTTATCGGAAAGAAAGACGGCAGACACCGTTATCGTCCAATGAAGAGCCTTACACATGGTAAGGAATCAGGGTGGAACCGCGCAATGATCGTCCCTGACGTATACTTAGTATGCGTCAGGGATTTTTTATGCAAAGGGATACAGAATGTAAACGGAAAGGAAGGAATCAAATGAAAATCACATTAAAAGATGGTTCAGTAAAAGAATATGGGCAGGCAATGTCTGTCATTGATATTGCAAATGATATCAGTGAGGGGTTGGCTCGTGTGGCGTGTGCCGGTGAAGTAGACGGCAAGGTGGTCGATCTGCGGACGGTGCTAACGGAGGATTGTACGTTAAGTATATTGACGTTTCAGGATGAGGCAGGAAAGAAAACATTCCGGCATACGGCGTCCCATATTTTAGCACAGGCGGTAAAGCATCTGTATCCAGATGCAAAATGTACGATCGGACCGGCGATTGAGGAAGGGTTCTATTATGATTTTGACATGCCGCCGTTATCACGGGAAGATCTGGATGCGATTGAAGCGGAAATGAAAAAGATCGTCAAGCAGGGAGACGAGATTACGACATTTACCCTGCCGCGGGAAGAAGCGATCCGGCTAATGGAAGAAAAACAGGAACCTTATAAAGTCGAATTGATCCGGGATTTACCGGAGGATGCGGTGATCAGTTTTTATACGCAGGGCGATTTTACGGATTTATGTGCAGGTCCGCATTTGATGAATACAAAAGCGGTTAAATTCTTTAAGCTGACTTCCTCTTCCGGCGCCTACTGGAGAGGAGATTCCAATAAAAAAATGCTGACGCGGATTTATGGAACGGCTTATACGAAAAAGGCAGATCTGGAAGAGCGGCTGGCATACTTGGAAACGATTCGCCTGCGTGATCATAACCGTCTGGGACGGGAAATGCAGTTGTTTACTACCGTAGATGTGATCGGTCAGGGATTACCGCTCTTTATGCCGAAAGGAACCAAGATCATTCAGACGCTGCAGCGTTGGATTGAAGATCTGGAAGATTATGAATGGGGATATGTACGGACGAGAACGCCGTTGATGGCAAAATCCGACCTGTATAAAATCTCCGATCACTGGTTCCATTACAAAGACGGCATGTTTATTCTCGGGGAAGATGATGAAGATGAAAATGGGGTCAGTCGTTCCGGAAAAGAGATTCTGGCGCTGCGTCCGATGACTTGCCCGTTTCAGTATTATGTTTATAAAGCCACGCAAAAAAGTTATCGTGACTTGCCATACCGCATGGGCGAGACTTCAACAATTTTCCGAAATGAGGACTCCGGTGAAATGCACGGACTGACACGCGTCCGGCAGTTTACCATTTCCGAAGGACACTTGATCTGTACACCGGAGCAGATCAAAGAGGAGTTCAAAGGCTGTGTGAAGCTGGCAAAATATTGTCTGACGGTACTTGGTTTGGAAGAAGATGTCACATATCGTATGTCGAAGTGGGATCCGAATAATAGCGATAAATATTTGGGTACGCCGGAAGAATGGGATCGTGTACAGGACGCCATGCGGGAGATATTGGATGAGATCGGACTGGATTATACGGAAGAGGACGGGGAAGCTGCATTTTACGGACCAAAGTTAGATATACAGGCAAAAAATGTATACGGTAAAGAAGATACGATGATCACTATACAGTTGGATATGTTCTTGGCAGAACGGTTCGATATGTATTATGTGGATCAAAACGGAGAAAAGAAACGTCCTTACATTATTCACCGGACCTCGATGGGCTGTTATGAGCGGACGCTCGCATGGCTGATCGAAAAATATGCAGGAGCATTGCCGACATGGCTGATGCCGGAGCAGGTAAGGATTCTGCCGATTTCCGATAAATATCTGGATTATGCAAAACAGGTATTCGCGAAACTGCGGGCGGCAGATATCAAAGTGACCGTGGATGAACGTGCCGAAAAGATCGGATACAAAATACGGGAGGCGCGTTTGGAAAAGATTCCATATATGCTGATCGTGGGAGCCAATGAGGAAGCGGATCATACGGTATCTGTCAGACGCAGGGGCGACGACGGTGATCTGGGAGCCATGCCGTTAGATACATTCTTGGCAGATCTGACGCAGGAAATCCGCGAAAAGCGGCATGATTAATGCACGGTTGTATGATGAAAGAAAAACGGATAGAAAGGAACCTATAGATGGAGAAAAAAATTATGTTAGGCAATGAAGCCATTGCCAGAGGAGCATGGGAAGCGGGTGTAAAAGTATCTTCCGCTTATCCGGGGACTCCGAGTACGGAAATCAGTGAAAGTCTGGTGCAGTATGATGACGTTTATGCCGAATGGGCGCCAAATGAGAAAGTAGCGACAGAAGTGGCGATCGGAGCCTGTATCAGCGGCGTGCGTTCTATGTGTTGTATGAAGCATGTAGGAGTGAATGTGGCATCCGATCCGTTATATACCATGTCATACGGCGGCGTCAACGCCGGTATGGTATTGGTAGCGGCAGATGATCCGGGGTTGTATAGTTCTCAAAATGAACAGGATACCCGTGCCGTGGCTCGGGCGGCGCATGTACCGGTGTTGCAGCCGTCCGACAGTCAGGAAGCAAAAGACTTTATGAAATATGCTTTTGAATTAAGCGAACGATATGATACACCGGTTATTTTGCGTACTACCACACGGTTATCGCATTCGCAGGGATTGGTGGCGTTAGAAGAACGCAAGGTGCCGGAAGACAGACCATATGAGCGGAATCCTGCGAAATTCGTGATGATGCCGAACAATGCGAAGGGCAGACATTTGTTTGTGGAACAGCGGGAATTAGAAATGGCAAAAGACGGAGCCGCTATGCCAATCAACCGGATCGAAGCAGGTGATACGAAAATCGGTATCATCACTGCCGGCATTGAGTATCAGTATGTAAAGGAGGTTCTGCCAAATGCCAGCATCTTAAAGCTTGGTTTGGTCAACCCGCTTCCAAAACAGATGATCTTAGACTTTGCGGCTATGGTGGACGAACTCTATATTGTGGAAGAACTGGATCCGATTATTGAAGAACAGGTACGTTCTTGGGGCATTCCGTGCTACGGAAAAGAATTGTTGACGGTACAGGGGGAATACAGTGCAAATCTTTTAAGAAAGGCATTTCTGCATCAGGAGATGGATTTGGAAAAACCAGCCGACGTTCCGGCTCGCCCGCCGATCCTATGCCCGGGCTGTCCGCACAGAAGTGTATATTCGGTTTTGAAAAAATTGGGAATCCATGCGGCAGGGGATATCGGTTGTTATACTTTGGGCGCGGTGGCGCCGCTGAACGTAGTCGATACGACCATCTGTATGGGAGCATCCATTTCCACCCTGCACGGTATGGAAAAGGCTAAAGGTAAGGATTATATCAAAAAATGGGTAGCCGTCATCGGAGACAGTACCTTTATGCACACCGGAATCAATTCCTTGATGAATATGGTATATAATCAGGCAACCGGTACGGTGATCATCTTAGATAACTCGACGACCGGCATGACTGGACATCAGGATCATGCGGCGACCGGAAAGACCTTAAAGGGAGAACCTACATATGCGATCAATATCTATCAGTTGTGCAAAGCAATCGGCATTGAGCATGTCATAGAAGTGAACGCATTTGATATCAGGACTTTGGAACAGGTTGTCAAAGAAGAGACGCAACGGGAAGAAATTTCAGTGATCATCACCAAGTCGCCTTGCGTTCTGCTAAAAGGCAATGTATATCCGAATAAATGCGTACCGATTCCGGAAAAATGTAAAAAATGCGGCATGTGTCTGCGACCGGGCTGTCCGGCGTTAACCAAGCAGGAGAACGGTACTATTGCCATTGATGAAACGATGTGTAATGCCTGCGGATTATGTAAGCAGCTCTGTAATTTCGGCGCGATTGAGGAGGTGGCAAAATAGTGGAAACAAAAAACATTATGATCGTGGGAGTCGGTGGACAGGGAACGCTCTTAACCAGCCGGATCCTTGGCGGACTTGCCCTGCATGCAAATTATGACGTCAAACTGTCTGAAGTACACGGTATGGCACAACGTGGCGGCAGTGTGGTGACCTATGTACGATATGGGGAATCGGTTGCAGAGCCGATCGTAGAAGAAGGGCAGGCGGATGTGCTGATCGCATTTGAACGGTTAGAGGCAAAGCGATATGCCCATTTCCTGAAAAAAGACGGTGTTATCATTGTCAATGATCAGCGGATGGATCCGATCACAGTCGTGACGGGAGCTGCCGAATATCCAGAGGGAATCATTGAAGAATTGTCTGCATCCCATAAAGTCTATGCCGTAGATGCGATGGCAGAGGCAAAGAAATTGGGGAATGCAAAAGTGTTTAATATCATCGTCTTGGGGGTTGCGGCACAGCATATGGATTATTCCAAAGAAGACTGGCGGACAGTCATCAAACACACAGTTCCGCCGAAAACGGTAGAGGTAAATCTTCAGGCATTTGAACGGGGATATGTCTTATGACTTCTATAACCAAAGGGTTGTTTGCCCTTCAGGATGAGGCGTACCGTGACTTTCATGCCAAGCTGATACCGACCGTTCCTAAGGAACAGATCATTGGAGTCCGGATGCCGGATGTACGAAAATACGCAAAACAGGTGGCAAAATCTACGGATGTAAAGGCATTTTTGCAGGAACTGCCGCATGCGTATTATGAGGAAAACAATCTGCATGGAGCGTTGCTGTCCCTGCTGTATCGGGATGTAGAGGAGTTGCTAGATGAGGTGGAGCGGTTTTTGCCTTATGTGGATAATTGGGCAACCTGTGATATGTTATCACCCAAAGCATTCCGCAAAAATCTGCCGTTAGTTTATGGACATATCAGGCAATGGTTGGTCAGCCCGCATCCCTATACCGTTCGCTTTGGCATTGTCACATTACGTGGTGATTATTTAGAAGATGCGTTTGAACCGGAAATGCCGGAACTGGTTGCTCATATACGATCCGACCACTATTATATCAATATGGCGGTTGCTTGGTACTTTAGCGAGGCGCTGGTGAAGCAGTATGACGCTGTGATCCCGTATTTACAGAAGCCGATACTGGACGTATGGACGCATAACAAAGCGATTCAGAAAGCGCTTGAAAGCTACCGGATCGAGACCACAGTAAAAGAATATCTGAAAACATTGAAACGTTGAAAAGAGACTCTGTTCGGCATTTACAATCAATCAGAGTGCATCAGTTAGTGGGAACCATCACAATTTTTTCTGTCTGATTCAAAATTTCAATTTAGTCAAGTATGATTTACCGAATCATACTTGACTAAATTGCTTTTTGGGGATATACTATAGCTACCCTAAAATGGGAGGTAGTGTTATGTTTATCGGTAGAGAACGGGAACTGGAAGCTCTGAGCAAACTGTATTCTTCAAATAAATTTGAATTCACTGTCATATACGGGCGGCGGCGTGTCGGAAAAACGGCGCTGATCAACCAATTTATCCGGGACAAAAACGCCGTCTATTTTATGGGCGTTGAGAGCAATGCCAAGCAAAATCTCGAGAACTTCAGCAGGAGCATTTTTGAGTATCGTACCGGGATTGAGACGGAGGGGTCTTTCCTCTCCTTTCAGGCGGCTTTGGAGTATGTATTTAAGCTGTCCGAAAAGGAGCGGCTCATCCTTGCCATTGATGAGTATCCCTATGTTGCCCGGTCGGAAAAAAGCCTTGCATCCACGCTTCAGCTTCTGATCGACAAGTACAAGGATAACGTAAAGCTGATGTTGATCCTTTGCGGCTCGTCTATGTCCTATATGGAGGATCACGTCCTTGCCTACAAAGCGCCGCTTTACGGTCGGCGGACGGCACAGATGAAACTCCTCCCCTTTGACTTTGAGGAGACCTGCCGGTATTGTAAGAATTTCTCCGACGAGGACAAGGCGCTGATCTACGGGATCGTCGGCGGAACGCCGCAGTATCTGCTGCAAATGAACGATAAACAGAGTGTCGAGGACAATATCAAAAACACATTTCTAAATCCCGCTTCGGCACTCTTTGAGGAGCCGGAAAACCTGCTCAAGCAGGAGGTGCGAGAGCCTGCACTCTATAACGCCATTATCACCGCCATTGCCACCGGTTCTACCCGGATGGCGGAGATCTCCAGCAAGGTCGGCGAGGACACCAATGTGTGTTCCACCTATGTGAAAAACCTTGTCGCCCTCGGGATTATCCGAAAAGATACACCTTACGGTGAAACGGCATCGCGGAAAACGATTTACGCAATCGAAGACAACCTGTTTCGCTTCTGGTATCGCTTTGTACCGGAGAACAATTCCATTATCGCTCGTGGCGCCGCCGATCTCGCATATCAGCGCATCGAGCCGTTTTTATCCGACTATATGGGTAAGGTGTTTGAGGAAATCTGCAAGCAGTATCTTTGGAAACTGCTGCTGACCGGGAAATGCCCGGTACGGTTTTCCTCTCTTGGTCGCTGGTGGGGAAACGATCCGAAAGAAAAGCGTCAGGCGGAGATCGACATTCTCGCAGAACAGGACAAAACCACCGCCCTTTTCGGCGAGTGTAAATGGACAAATGAAAAGGTTGATCTCGGCGTGCTGGAAACGCTTGCTAAGCGAAGCGAGATGTTTCCGTATAAAAAGAAGCACTTCTACCTCTTTGCTAAGTCCGGGTTTACAAAAGGGTGTGCCGACAGGGCGAAAGAGATGGGAAATGTCACATTGGTATCTTATAAAGATATTTTATAAGTCATATACAAGGAAACATAGGAGGTTAAGAATGTACAAAATAATCGATAATGATGGTAACACCTACACGCGGTATCAGTACGAAAAAGAATCTGAATTTGAAAAGATGATTGTTGCAAATGTTGATGCTATTTTGGGAAAGGATGGTATCTATTTTGATTTTAAGAAGCTGATCGGCAAACCCAAAAAAGGGGCTACTATCCCGGATGGCTACTATTTGGATTTGACCTTTCATAGTGACCCTCGTCTGTATCTTGTTGAAGTCGAGCTTCATAGTCACGATGTTTATGGCCATATTGGAGAACAAATTTTGAGGTTTGGAATATCATCTGATATCGACAAATATAAGATTAAAAACCTATTGATATCCGCAATTGATTCAGATCATGATAAGCAGAACAAGCTAAAAGAGTATTTTTCACACTCGAATTTTAGCAATAAAAATGAACTTCTTGATAAAGTCATATACGATAACAAGCCTGCTGCCATCATCATAATTGATGAAGCAACAGAAGAACTCAATAACGTCATGGGACAACTTACAATGTCAACTGATGTAATAGAGGCTCAAACCTACGTGTGCGGCGAAAAAACGCTCCATCGTTTCACTCCGTTTAAGGATGAAATATTGATTGATATGCTCGATAGTGAAGATGCCGACGAGCTAGATACAATCGTTGTTCCTGCTCGAGAAGATGGCTTCAATGAAGAGTTTGTGAAAAACGAACGGTGGTTTGCAATTCGCATTGCCGGCGCTATGCTTGATAAGATTAAGTATATTGCAGCTTATCAGGTTGCTCCAATATCAGGCATTACCTATATTGCCGAAGTAGATCGAATTGAAAAGTATCGGGATACTAACAAATATATTGTGTTTTTTAAGAATGGCAGTTTGAGTAAAATCAATAAAATCGGACTGGGAGAAAAAAAGGGGCAGGCTCCGCAAGCGCCAAGATATTCTTCATATAAAACTTTACTGAAAGCGAAAACCTTGGATGATTTATGGAAATCTTAATTGATTAAGACTTCAAAAATAAGTGTAGGGAGTATAAACAGATGGCTTCTATTATGGATATTGAAACAAAACCATGTCGAACTCATTAGAAATTTCCTAAAACAGGCGGAACGAGTCGATATTTTCACTGTTTGTTTCTTTCAACGGAACGGTTTCGTATCAAAAAAGTCAGGTTTGGTAAAAGGAAGAGGAGTAAACGCGTATGACTGAAAATAAAATGGGAATGCGAATTGGAGAATCCGTTTTTTGCATTGCATATCTGCTGTTTGACCTGATAGCAGGTATTCTGTTTTTGACACATGGCGAGCAAAGAGTGTTTTTGCTGTATGGGATCATGACGTTGCTGTTGGGAGGCGGGGATGCCTTTCATTTGATTCCAAGAGTGGTCAAACAGATTCGAGGGGATTCGGAACAAGTCCGGCGCTGGATGGATATCGGGCTGGCGGTTACTTCGGTTACCATGACGGTCTTTTATATTTTGCTTTTTTATATATGGAAAGAGTTGAATCCGACCCGGGCAATCGCAAACGCAGCGGCAATCGTGGTCTGGATCACGGCATTGGCTAGGATTGTAATATGCTTTTTGCCGCAAAATCGTTGGCTGCAAGGCGGTAACAAAACGCTGTCTATTTGGAGAAATACTGTATTTGCAATCACCGGAGCAGTAGAAGTGGTTCTGTTTTGGATATCCGGTGGTGGATTTGGCATTGCCATGGCATGCAGTATTACATGCAGTTTCTTATTTTATTTTCCGGTTACATTGTATGCGAAAGAGCATCCCAAAGTGGGTATGCTGATGATTCCAAAAACGATTATGTATATCTTGATGATCAGCTTGGGTCTGTCAATGATGGGATAGATATTTACTTCTTTACTTTAATGTGCTAAAATATTCTAATAGGATTTTTTGCAGCAAGGAGCAAAAAAGAGACTGAGGAGGAATATAGAATGCCGATCACGGAACTATTAGAGCATAATGCCAGAGAATATCCAAACGATATTGCTTTGGTGGAAATTAATCCGGAGATTAAAGAACGACGGAGAGTGACATGGAAAGAATATGAATTGATGGAACCAAATCCGCTGGAGCATTACCGTCGCGAGATCACATGGAATGTTTTTGATGAGAAGGCAAACCGTTTCGCGAATCTGCTGCTAAGCAGAGGGATCAAAAAGGACGATAAAGTAGCGATCTTATTGATGAATTGTTTGGAATGGCTTCCGATTTATTTTGGAATCCTAAAGACCGGGGCTTTGGCGGTGCCTTTGAATTTCCGCTATGCTTCGGATGAGATTCAATATTGTCTGGATTTAGCGGATGTGGATATTTTGGTGTTTGGACCGGAGTTTATCGGTCGTGTTGAAGAAATTGCGGAAGAGATCGCGAAGAACCGATTATTATTTTATGTGGGAGAGAACTGCCCGACGTTTGCGGAGGATTATAATCATTTAACATCTAACTGTTCCAGCCGGAAACCGGAGATCAGCATTACGGATGACGATAATGCCGCTATTTATTTTTCTTCCGGTACTACCGGATTTCCGAAAGCCATCTTACATAATCATACCAGTCTGGTTCATTCCTGTATCGTGGAACAAAAGCATCACGGGCAGACAAAGGAAGATGTCTTTTTATGTATCCCGCCGCTTTATCATACCGGGGCGAAAATGCACTGGTTCGGCAGCTTGATATCCGGTGGAAAGGCGGTTCTGCTGAAGGGAACAAAACCGGAATTTATTTTAGATGCCATTTCAAAAGAGCGATGTACGATTGTCTGGCTATTGGTGCCTTGGGCGCAGGACTTATTGGATGCCTTGGATCGGGGAGATATCAAATGCGAAGATTATGAATTGTCGCAGCTTCGTCTGATGCACATAGGAGCGCAGCCGGTGCCGCCGAGTCTGATCAAACGTTGGATGGAATATTTTCCGCATCATCAATATGATACGAACTATGGATTATCAGAATCCATCGGACCGGGTTGCGTCCATTTGGGAGTGGAAAATATTCACAAAGTCGGAGCGATCGGAGTGGCTGGCTATGGTTGGGAAGTCAAGATCGTTCAGGAAGACGGAACGCCGGTGAAACAGGGCGAAGTCGGAGAACTGTGCGTAAAAGGACCGGGAGTTATGACCTGCTATTATAAGAATCCAAAAGCAACGGCGGAAATACTGAAAGATGACTGGCTGTATACCGGTGATATGGCAATGCAGGACGAAGACGGATTCATTTTCTTAGTCGATCGGAAAAAGGATGTCATCATCAGCGGAGGAGAAAACATTTATCCGGTACAGATTGAAGATTTTATCCGTTGTCATAGTGCGGTGAAAGATGTAGCTGTGATAGGTTTGCCGGATAAGCGTCTCGGTGAGATTACGGCGGCTGTCATTGAAATTAAAGAAAACTATCGCTGCTCGGAAGAGGAGATGAATGAATTCTGCCTGAGGCTGCCACGATATAAACGACCGAAAAAAATCATTTTCGCAGAGATTCCTCGGAATCCAACCGGTAAGATTGAAAAACCGAAACTGAGAAAGATGTATGGAGCGGAACGTCTGGTAGAAGAACAAAATAAAGCATAACATACAGAAATGGCTGGTAAACTCCGTCCGGAGCGCCAGCCATTTCCAATGAGGGGAGAGAGGATTCAAATATATGAAAAGCTCTTACAAAAAATACTATAGTAAATAATTGTGTTTTTTGTGTGTCCAAATTCTGATGAAATTCTAAACAAAACATAAAGATTATGGCGAAGGGGACGGATTAGGAAGCCAAAGCTTGCCTATACTAATAGTAAAACGAGATTCAGTCATCTCAATCTTGTATGGCAGAGGTAAGCAGTATGGCGAACATGATAGATTATCTGAATTGGAGAGGGGATTTAACATTTGCGCAAAGTCCGATGAATGAGATAGACAGCCTGATACTGGCAAATTTATCATATGTTCCGTTTGATTCCATTGTTCCTTCTCCGTGGGAGCGGGAACGCATAACGCTCCGGGAAGCATCCCACGCGTTTTGGAAGGAAAGAGAAGAAAAACAGTTACTTCAGGAATTTTCATTGATCAAGATGGCGCCTTTTGCGATGCGGCGTTTGGCAGAAACAAAACGTTTTGGCGATTTGTATTTGATGAAGTATCAGAATTCTGTCAGTAAAACAGAAGAAAGTCAGTTCAGCGCCTTATGTATCCAAATGGAAGACAAAAAATACTATATCGCGTTTCGGGGGACGGATGACAGCATGATCGGCTGGAAAGAGAATTTTAAAATGTGTTTTGAAACGGTGCCGGCACAGAGAAAAGCGGTGGATTATTTAAACTATGTGGGAAAAACCTGTAACGGTCCGATCTGGCTCGGCGGGCATTCGAAAGGAGGCAATCTTTCCGTTTATGCGGCTGCAAAGGCAAAGCCTGAGGTTCAGAATCGTATCATGGAAATCTATAATTTTGACGGACCGGGCTTTTCCAAAAAGATGCTGTCCAGCAACGGTTATCAGAACATCAGGCAGCGAATCCGCAAATATGTGCCGACGGCTTCGTTTATCGGCATGCTGTTAGAACATGACGAAGAATATACCGTAGTCAGCAGTGAAGGACGGGGCATCATGCAGCATGATCCGATTTCGTGGAGAGTATTGGGAACGCGGTTGATCGCTATGCCAAAGCAAAAAAAAGACAGTCGGCTCATGGATCAGACGCTTCATGACTGGATTTATTCCCTGTCTTTGGAAGAAAGAAAACGATTTGTAACTGCATTCTTCCATTTGGTTGAGGAATCGGATATCGAAAGTTTGCGCGACTTTGGCGAAAAACGATGGCGTTATAAATTATGGAACCTGCAGCGTAGCATCTGGAAAAATCCGGATTTAAAACAGATGATAAAAGACAGCCGCCATTGGTTGATCGAAGAGTTCAGCCGGTCTTTGACACCTGAAAAACCGTTGCGGCGTAAAAAAAAGGACGGATGATCCATCCCTTTTACCGGGTTTTTAAAAAACTCGGTTTTTTCATTTGGTTACGATAACGCCTAGGTGTCATGCCGGTGATTTTTTTAAATACATTCTGAAAATAGCTTTGGCTGGAAAAGTATAAATAGTTACTGATTTCCGTTAGGGATTTGTCCGTGTAAGACAGGAGGGTGCATGCTTCATGTATTTTTGTCTGCATGATATAGGTAGATAATCCCATGCCTGTTTCGGATTTAAAGCGTTTCAAAAAATGAGAGGTGCTTAAGTTGACATAAGATGCGATGATGTCCGCCTGAAGAGGCTCGTTGACATGCTCTTTGATATAATGGATGGCGGACATGATCAGCGGAGAAACGTTTTTTAACCGGATTTCCTGTTCTACGCGTTCCGCAAATTCTAAAGGCATGTTCTTCTGAAGACGTTCGACATCGGCAACACTGCCATAACTTTCGCTGGTTTGGATAAAGATATCGCTTAGATTATAGGCTTCCTCTATATCGAGACCACCGGCAATGGCAGCGCGTGTACACATGGTGCAATCGGCGATAAAGATATTTTTAGCCTGCCGCAGTGCGTCATGCCCGATGCGTCCCTGCCTCCCGGATATCGGAGTGGCTAAGATCTTTTTCATGCCGACGGTATCCCCGTTCGTGATCAGTTCCAATCGCTGCATTTCCTGCAAATACGTATTGTGTAACACAGTGTTCTCACGGGATTCATAATTTGCATTGGTATATACGGTACGGATCGCTTTTTCTGCATCTTCCGGTATGGACGACTGGTCAATGTCTTCAATCGTTACGATCTGACGGTTAAAAGTAAAATTCAGACACGATAAATAAGACAGAAAACGGTGCAGAGGACCGAATGCTAGTCCGTTTAGAAACATACTCATATGTTCCTGTTCTGCTTCCGGGATCTGCATGGTACGAAACAGATTCGGAAGCTGCTCTTGCGTCACGGATATCAAAAAATAAGGTCCAAGAAACAACCATAGATCTTCATCCGTGATATGCACGCATCCGTAATATGCGTCGTATGGAGTCGTCAGATATGCAACCGTTTGACCGATATCCTGAAGCTGACGCAGATAGGAACGGCTATGTTCGATCATACATGGACTGGTGGGAATCTGCAGCAACAGATCATCCCCTTGGTATAGGAATGCCGGGATATGATTGATATTAAACAGATAATGGATAAAAAGTGTGTACTGGTCGATTTTCATGCGGTTTCCCTTCTATCAGCCTGTTGACGGTTTCAGCGGATTTTTTTCGGTGACTGTCTTATCATGACAGTATCATATCACAAAAAAAATGGCAAGTCATTGTAAAGGATGCGGTTGCGATGACAGAAGAAGAAGAGTATACTTAGGGGAGAAAACAAAGGGGTAAGAGGTTAAAAGATTGAAACAAAACAGCTTCATAAAAAACGAAAGAAGAATTTTTATATGGGTAAATATCGGATGTATCCTGCTGTTTTTGGCGCTGATGGCATGGAAGCATTTACCGTTTTTTCAGGAATGGAATGCGCCGTGTGCCTTTCATGAGATCCTGCATCTATATTGCCCGGGATGTGGAGGGACGCGCGCGGTTTATGCGTTACTGCACTTTCATGTTTTGGAATCGTTGTCCAGCCACCCGATCGTACTGTTTCTGGCGGCAGTATTATTGGAATATTATATAGGCGCGGTCATTACGCTGATTCTCAACAACGGAAAGCGTTATTATTATCTTCGGGTGTGGTTTTGCTATGTGGCTTTGGGAATCGTCGTTGTCAATGCGATCCTGCGGAATGTACTGCTGGTCTATTTTCATTATGACTGCATCGGTGATTTTTTGTAGAAAACGGATTGGTAAGGATTGTCAATTTCTACTTTATTTCTTATATAAAATGGGGTATACTTATCTTATGATTGCACACGGTCAAGTGTGACACTAAGACAAATGGAGGATTTATTATGTTAGTATCGGCAAAAGAAATGTTGACCAAGGCAAAAGCAGGACATTATGCAGTTGGTCAGTTTAACATCAACAATCTGGAATGGACAAAGTCTATTTTGTTAACGGCACAGGAATTGCAGTCGCCGGTTATCTTAGGCGTATCAGAAGGTGCCGGTAAGTATATGACCGGATACAAGACAGTAGCCGCTATGGTAAAGGCGATGATCGAGGAATTGAATATTACGGTTCCGGTAGCGTTACATTTAGACCACGGTTCTTATGAAGGAGCAAAGAAATGTATCGAAGCCGGATTCTCGTCTATTATGTTTGACGGTTCTCATTATCCGATCGAAGAGAATATCGCAAAGACGAAGGAACTGGTAGAGACATGTAATCAGTTAGGATTATCTTTGGAGGCAGAAGTCGGTGCTATTGGCGGCGAGGAAGACGGCGTGATCGGCAAAGGCGAATGTGCGGATCCGCAGGAATGCAAGGCGATCGCAGATTTGGGCGTCACCATGCTGGCAGCAGGTATCGGTAATATTCACGGTAAATATCCGGATAACTGGGAAGGATTAAGCTTTGAAACCTTGGATGCCATCCAGAAGCTGACGGGCGATATGCCGTTGGTATTGCATGGCGGTACCGGTATTCCGGAGGATATGATCAAGAAAGCCATCTCTTTAGGCGTTGCTAAGATCAATGTCAATACGGAGTGCCAGTTATCATTTGCGGCTGCCACCCGTAAGTATATTGAAGAAGGTAAGGATCTGCAAGGAAAGGGATTCGATCCTCGTAAATTACTGGCTCCGGGCGCGGAAGCGATCAAGGCTACCGTGAAAGAAAAAATGGAATTATTTGGTTCGGTTGGCAAGGCTTGATCAGAAGCGGGCGGTAAAGAATCAGACACACAGGGCGGATATCAGTCAGAAGGCTTTGTTATCCGCCCTGTATTGCGTGTTACGACCGGACGGAAAGGTTGTAACAGATTGATGGTTATGGTACTATATATAGATAAAACGGAACGATTTTAGAGAAACAGCATCATCTATGAAGGAGACTGGACGTGGCAGAATCTTACATCATGATCAATGATATTATGGAAGAACATCACGTGCGCATGCAGAATTTGCGGAAATACTATCCCTTTTTTGTTTTAAATGAAACGACGTTTACTCAATATAAAGAAGGACGTTACAGTGAACTGGATATGGGATATATCACGATGGCGAGCCTGCGGTTTTTCATTCATGAAAATCAGTTCAATGAAGCGCCGATCACATATGAGCAATATGAGCGGTTCTTAACGGAACTGCTGCGGCGGGATTTTGATCTCCAAACAAATGAGGATGAAACGAAAGAACTGGTGGAGTACATATTTGAAAAACTAAAAAATGACGGTCGCCCGTTCGAGTTTCATTTTTTTGATCCGGAAGATAAAAAGAAAAAAACTGCCCGTGTCAGGCTGATCGAAAGTACTCTGAATCAACAAACCGTGGAATACCGGATCACGGCGGAAGGCATAGAATTCTATTTAGATACGAAAGAGATCAAAGAAGAAAGTAAGATCAGTATCCAGCAGCTTTTGCTGGAAAAGATGATCATTGCAAAGAATTTTAAAGGCGGGATTGAAGTCGTTCGAAGAATCCAAAATGAAGTCCGGCGGTTGGTGGCGCAAAAAGAAGCGGCAATGGACCTGCTCGGGGAGGATGTTTTTCAGGGGACGCAGGCGTGTGAAGCATATATGCAAACGGTCGCCCGTTGGTTTGAAGAAGAACAAAAACTGTTTGCAAAGAATAAGGCATTGATCGAACAGACGCTGCATAAAGCTTCCTTGGAAGGCAACGGAACACGGGAAACGACCGCTTTCTATCGATCGTTAGAAGAGATCAGCCAGTTGGAAACGGAATTAAAAAAGACGATTCACCGACATGGGGAACTGATACGGGAGACCACGCATCTTCAGGATGTTGCAGACAAAATGATCCATCAGGCAAAGCTTAGGAAATTACGCAATGTTTTCGATTTTCAGGGCTGTTTGAAAAAGTTAGAACAGGCGGATAATCCGGCAGGCATGATCTATATCTTGGCGCCATTGTTTGCTCCGAAGCTGAATAAATCCTTTGCATTGAAAAATATAGATAATATGCTGACATATAAATCCGACAATCCGGAGCAGGGCGAAGTTGTACGAAACGAGCAGACCGATTATGACTTCCGCTATCAGGATGAAGCGGAAGAGCAACGGATCGCCCATAATTTTGGACGCATTTTTTATGAATTACTGGACCAGTTGGACAAAAAAGGAACGATAGAACTGAAAGAATGGAATGCAATCTTAGAGATTAAGTACGGAGAAGACTTTTTGAAAAACGGCGATTATTATTCGTTTATGGTACACATTGCGCAGAAGACATCGTATTCCATGAAGCAATTATATGAAAAACCGGAGACATTCCTTGAAAACGTGATCCTTGAGGAGTGGTCGGAAACGGAACGGGAACGGTTCCGGGATATGGATATTTCGCTGACGTTTTTAGAGCAGGAAGAGATACGGATCCAACAGGGAGACACGGAATTTACAATGACAAATATATTGTTTTCCAAGTGATCGATCAGTGGTAAAGAGGAAGGAAGAATCGAGTATGGATAGTCGGAATATGGAGAAAGCATTAGAAATCTATGCGAAGCTAACCATGGGGGAAGAGATCAAGCGTTCGCATCCGGAGAATGGCAGTCTCTATGAAGAGTATGAACAGAATGCAGAAGTGTATGAGATCTTAAATCAGATCTTAAAGAAGCTGAACCTGACGGTCTATGAATACCGCGAGGCACTCTATTTAAGCGCCGGTGAAGGCAATCGGGTATTTGGTTATACGAATGAAGAATTAAAGCGCCTGATGGGGCTGCGTTATAACAAAGAATTATATATGGGTTATTATGTGATGTATCGGCTCTTGCTATGCTTTTATAAGGATTCGGCAACCTATCAGTATCGGGAATATGTTCATTTAGAAGAGTTGGTAAATGAGATCACGGTATCCCTGACTGCGATTACGAGTGATCTTCAGGTCTATGCCATGGAGGACTTGGAAGAAAACAGTTTTAAGAGTATCGCCCTTTTGTGGGAGGAACTGCCTTTGGTGACCGGCGAAGAGCGGGAACAGCTTCGGGCATCCAGAGCATCACAGATGGGATTTACAAAATTAGTTTGCAATTTTCTGGTGAATCAGGGTTTACTGCTTGAGGCTGGGGACCGGTATTATCCGACGGATCGGATGAAAGCCCTGACGGAGCAGTATTTTGAAGAAGATCGGGGACGGATATACGAATTGCTGGAAAGGGGTGAGGAACATGCCGAGCATTAACCGCATTCGTGTGAATAATGTAAAATATAACTTCGGAACGCAGCAGTATGATGATTTTACCATGCGTATGTACGGTAAAAATACCCTGTACGATCTGGCAAACGGCGGTGGAAAAAGCATTTTGATGTTACTGTTGCTGCAGAATCTGATCCCGAATTGTACCTTGGATGAAAAACAGCCCATTGAAAAATTGTTCCGGACCGGAGGCGGCAACACGACCATTCATTCTCTGATCGAATGGAAGCTGGATACGCCGGAACTCTATGAAGGGTATCGCTATATGACAACGGGATTTTGCGCGAGAAAAGCAAAGGATTCTCCGGATGAGGAAGAGGGCGGAAAAGAAATTGCCGCTGTGGAATATTTTAATTACTGTATTTTTTATCGGGAATTTAACGATAACGATATCATAAATCTGCCGTTGGTCAAAAACGGAGAGCGGGTAGGATATACCGCATGGAAAAATTATCTGAAAGAATTAGGACGCAGGGACCTGAAATTAGAAGTGCATGTTTTTGACCGGAAAGGGGAATATCAGCGCTTTATCAGTCGGTACGGTTTGTATGAGAGTCACTGGGAACTGATCCGTGGCATCAACAAAACGGAGGGGCATGTCCGTACCTATTTTGAATCCAATTATAAAACTGCCCGTAAAGTCGTGGAGGATTTGTTGATCGAAGAGATCATAGAAAAGGCATACTTTGTCAAGGTAGATCAGAATGACACATCCGATGATATGGCGCATACGCTGTTGGAGATCAAAGATAAACTGGTCGAACTTTCCAAAAAGAAACGGGAGATCGCGGACTATGATCATCAAACGGAATTACTGCATGTTTTGGAAGCAAGGGTAGCGGCATTTTTGGAATTGTACGAAACACAGAGCAAGCAAAGAGCAGATATTGCCGATGTCTGTGTCACCGGCGCGACGATCGCAAAGAATAGTGAAGATCAGATGAAAGAACTGGAGCGTCAAAAAGAGGAGCAGTTGACGCAGATCAATCAGAGAAGGCGCATGCAGGAAAGTCTGAAAATAAAGCGGGATGAACAAAAGCTGGCACATATATTGGAAGAAATCCAAGCACTGCAGGAGGACATTGCTAAAGAAGAAGCGGCGATGGACCTTTGCCGGCAGGAATTCAATCGCAAAGAAAGCATGAACGATTACTTGGCTTACCAAAAGGATAAAGCACTGAAAGAAGAACATGAAGCGATGATCGAAGCGTCTCTGGAACAAAATGCTGATCATTTGGGACAGCTTCAGGCGCTGGCGGCATGGAAGAAAAAACGGGACGATGCGGCAATGGAAGAACTGCGCGCCACTCTGCAACAGGAAAACAGGCAGTTTGAAGAAGCCCAAAAGCAAGTGGAATTGTTGGAGAAACTGGAACGGGAAACAGACATTTCGGCGGCGGTAGCGGCTCATGAATATCAACAGTTAGAGGAACGTTATCAAAGTGAGATACAGGAAATCCAAAAATGGCAGAATAAGCTGATCCATCCGTCTTTTCGGGATCCGGAGGAGATGCTGCAGGAACAGACAGACAGGAAAACAATAGGCAAAGAAGAATTGGATCGATTGGAACAGCAGATGTTTGAACTGCAGCAGAAGTATCTGAAGGAGCAGCAGGATCTTCATACTCTGCGGCTTGGTCTATCGGAAAAGGAAAGCGAATGGGAAAAGCTGGATGCTAACAGCCGGAATTACCGGGAACAGGCGGAAACACTTAAAAAAATGTTGGATATTTACGGGAACGGATCAGAAGGTAAGGCAGTGTCATCTTTGACAAACGAAGATCTATCCGTATTATTGCAGCGCATTCATGAACGCCATGTGGCAAATATGGCACGGATCGCCGCTCAGAAAGAAACGGTCAAAGCTAAACAGGAACGTTTGCAGCAGTTAACAGAAGGACGCTTGATCGCTCCGACGGAAGCGGCAGAAAAGGCAAAGCATTATATTGAAAGCCGTCACGGTATGGATGCCGTGTTTGGAATGGATTATTTAACAACGCTGTCGGAAGAAGAGCGTTCCCGTCTGCTGGAAGCGCATCCATTGCTGCCATATGGATTGCTGGTAGAAGATTTTGACGCTTTATACGCAGATGAAAAATTACGGGAATTCAATCTGGGAGACGGTTTTCTTCCTATATATAATATGGCATTGTTGAAAACAGTCCGCACAGAAAGTAACAATGACTGTGTGATGTATCTGCAACGGGGCAGGCATGCGTTTATATCGGAAGCATCATTAAAACAAGAACAGGAGCGGCAGGAGCGGGAAGTGCAGGATTGCATGACGGAACTGGAACGCTTGGAAGAAATGAATGCGACATATGAGGAAGACAGCGCTTTTGTATCTGCATTTCAGGGAATGGCGATTTTAGATGTGGAACAGGAACAACTCCGCCTGCAAAATGAAATACGCGAACAGAAAACCGAAGTGCAGGAGAAGGCAGAGCAATTAGACAATATCCGGCGGGAGTTGGATGAAACGCGCGGACAGTTTGCAAAAAAACAGCAGGATGTTTATCAGATACTGGAAGAGAGCGGAATTTTGGAATTGTTGGCAACATGCAGCCGTCAGTTGGAAAAGGATGACGAGGAGCGGAGAAGCGCAAAGCAAAATTGTGACCGTTTGGAGTCGTTACGGCATCGGTATCAACAGGAACTTCACCAGTGGAAACGGACATCTGCGGATAGCGGACATCGTCTGAAGGCTTTGCATGCTCAGGCGGATGAAAAACTGGCGGATTGGAATCGGCTGTATAAAGAGTTCTTTCGGCTGGAAGATGTGGACAAAGAAGAGGCAGACCTCTTGTCGGCAGCAGGCTTGGATGGAGCAGCTTTGACGGATTCCGAGTTAAATGCCAGATTTAAAGCTGTGAAGTCGGTGTTTGAACAACATACTATGGTTTTGGACGACAAGAAAGATCTGATCGCTGCCCTGAAGACGTCGATGGAGCGAATGCAGAAAGCGATAGAAAAGCGAGGCAGTTCCTTGGAGGAGTTAGAGGCATTATGGAAGGAACACAAGCTCTATCCGGTAGAAGAAAAGGATTTGGAATCTCTGAGTACGGAATTGTCCCGTCTGGCACTGCTTGTGGATACGCTGACGCATCGAATGGATGAAAAGAAGAGACAGGCAAACCGATTGGAAGGCAGTATCGAACAGGCAAAGATGACGTTAGAGGAACGTTTCGGACCGTATGAGGATCCGGCTGTCCCAGAAGAAGAGACCGATATGCTTCTGACTGAGGGTGAGACTATGCTGCAGCATTTAGAAGAGGCATATAAAGATTCAGAGCAGAGGTATCGTCAATATAGCAGTGAATATACGGCGATGATCGAATTATATAAAGATGTCAAACGGATCGTAGAAACCAATGCGATCAGTCTGCAGAATGCCAAAACGTTACTTGTCGGACGCGAGCAGTTACGGGAAGTGTTTGAAAACAGCCTGTTGGCATATGATAAAAGTACAAAAGCGTTGGAACGTGCCAAAAATGAACTGCAGAGATACAAAGGGCGGACGGCGCAGGCTTTAACGGAAATTCAGGCGTTTGAGTTGTCTCAGACGATCAGTCATGAAGTAGAGATTCCGGAAAATTACGGAGAGGCTAAGCAATTATGTGAAAATCTTTCTTCTATAATAAATGTCATTGCGTTGGAAAAAGAACGGGTGCAGCAGGGAATCGAAGATATGCAGTTTATGAAAGCGAATTTTGAAAAGCAATGTATCCAACGGTGTCAGGATGTGAAAAACGAACTGGAAAAACTGCCAAAATTGTCCCGCATCATACTGGATGGAGAACCGATACAGATGATCGGATTAAAGATCCCGTATGTAAAAGAAGAATTTATTCCGCAACGGATGTCTGATTATATAGATGCCGTCGTCAATGGAGCCGATCATCTGCAGAATCATAACGAACGGATGAAATACATACGAAGCCGGTTAGAATTGAAAAAACTGTTTAGTGTGATCGTGACAGATATGAATACGATCAGACTGACCTTGTATAAGAGGGAACGGATCAAGGAGCAAAGCCGCTACCTGCGATATGAAGAGGCAGTCGGCAGCACCGGACAATCACAAGGTATCTACATTCAGTTCCTGATATCGATCATTCATTATATTTCCGGCATTTATGCGCCAAACGGAGAGACGGAAAAACGGATGAAAACGATCTTTATCGATAATCCGTTTGGCGCTGCAAAAGATGTTTATATCTGGGAACCGATATTTGAATTGCTAAAAACCAATCATGTGCAGTTGATCGTACCTGCCAGAGGAGCGACGCCGGCGATCACGGCGCGCTTTGATGTCAACTATGTGCTGGGGCAGCGGATGGTCGGGAAGCGGCAGCAGACGGTGGTCATGGACTACCGGAGTCAGGTCGAGCAGGAAGAGATAGAATACCGCAATTTAGAATATGAACAGGTCAGCTTTGACTTTATCTAGCATGGCGCGGAACGATGCGGCATCCGTACAGATCAAGCGATATGATAGAAAGGATTATTATGGGAAAACAAAAAGAAAAGGATAAGGATTTCAAAACCAATGCCATGCGTATTTTGGATAAACATCATATTGTTTATACGGTCAATACCTATGCGTGTGATACGTTTATTGACGGTATTCATGTAGCGGATCAGTTGCATCAGTCATATGAGAATAGTTTTAAAACATTGGTAACGGTTGGAAAAAGCGGTAATTATTTTGTATTCCTCATTCCGATCGCAGAAGAACTGGATTTGAAAAAAGCCGCCAAGGCAGTCGGAGAAAAATCGGTAGAAATGATTCATGTAAAAGACATTCAGTCGGTTACAGGTTATATTCGGGGCGGCTGTACACCGATCGGCATGAAAAAGAACTATCCGACAGTGATAGACAAGAGTGCCGCCCGTTTTGAAACAATGATTATCAGCGGTGGCAGAATCGGGTCGCAGATTGTATTGCGACCGGACGATCTGCTCCAAGTTACAAAGGCAAAATTAGAGGATTTGATCCTGTAACGGTTCACTCATGCAATGCAGTGATCGATATACGATATGCTGCTGTTGTTCTTTGCATATGAAAGAAACCGCCTTGGCGTGATACCGGTATATTGCTTAAACTCTCTTTGAAAATGTGCCTGATCGGAATATCCCAGTTCGGACATATAATCGCACAGTGACAGCATTGGGTGTTGCAGGATGGAATCTACAACATTCTGAAACCGCACAATGCGTGCAAATGTTTTTGGGGTGATTCCCATAGAATCCTGAAAGATTCTGGAGATATGCCGCTCGGAATAATGGAGAGTTTTAGCCAGATCACGAATCCGCACGTTTCCCTGCGATAAATTGATCTCACTTAAGATATATCCCGTCAGATCGTTGACATCCGACACTTTGATCTTAGGATCAAAAAAAGAATGAAATAATTCAATCTTTTCAAAAAGACTGTGCCTGTCTCCTAATTGATTAAAAAAGGCGGACAGATATTCTCCGATATGTTCTAAATAAAATTCATGATTGGTAATCTCTTTTAGGGTCATGCCCTGATAAGAGAGAAATAACCCGGGCTTTAAACGGACACCAAAATAAGAAGCATCCGACAATCGCTGGATTTGCTTTGCCTCAATACTGGAACCTAAAAATTCCACATGATTACCATTACCGTCATGGATAAACAGGATATCCATACATCCGCTTGGAATATAAGTCACATTCTGATTGGAGGCGTCATCCGTTGTCGTTTGAAATTCATAGAACAGCGCCTGATAAGGTTCTGTATACATGATTTCTTGATAGTAAAGAACACCTTCTTGAAAAAATGGCTGATGTAACATAAAGTGACTGTCTGTTTCATAATCGATATTCTTCATGGTAATCACACTCCTATCTGATGAATACTGCCAGCACCGGATCTTAAGGAAACTTAGATGCAAAACGCATATGATTAGCAGCGGTTAGTAACTGGCATAAAATAATAAAAGCAGACAAGGAATCGACTTCTTTGTCTGCTTATGTTGTGTTATAAAATTCTACAAGAATCGTTCAAAATTCTTATGCTCCTATCTTACTCGCATCTTTTTTTTAAGTCAACCCCCTTTTTCCGATTTTCAAATCGCAAAAAAAGAGAATGTCCATTTTTTTCAAGAAACTAAAAAAAAAGCTTGTTAAACTCAACCACATCAAATCGCTACGGCGATGGAGATACATATGGTGCGTCTTCGAAATAGAAAAAACGAAGATCTAACCGGTGAACAATTATGTAAGGAGTGAGAGCGTATGGAACTAAGTGAAGAGATTTTAAGCACGCTTGTAGATCAGACAACGGGAAACGTCCTGACCAGTGTATGGTTTCTAATGGGTGCAGCCTTAGTGTTTTGGATGCAGGCGGGTTTTGCTATGGTGGAAGCGGGTTTTACCAGAGCAAAAAATGCCGGAAATATCATCATGAAAAACTTAATGGATTTTTGTATCGGCACAGTCGTATTTATATTGATCGGTGCCAGTCTGTTACTTGGTGAAGATACTGCCGGTGGATTTATGGGAAAAATCAGTTTTGATATTTTCTCGGATTACGGAAATTTTGATTGGGCAAGCTTTGTATTTAATTTAGTGTTCTGTGCAACGACTGCAACGATCGTATCCGGTGCAATGGCAGAACGTACCAAGTTTTCATCTTATTGTATCTACTCGGCGGTTATTTCCGCAGTGGTTTACCCGATTGAAGCACATTGGATCTGGGGCGGCGGCTGGTTATCCCAGTTGGGATTCCATGATTTTGCAGGTTCCACTGCCATCCATATGGTAGGCGGTATTTCCGCTTTGATCGGTGCCGCGCTATTGGGACCTCGTATCGGAAAATTCATCCGTAAAGACGGAAAAGTTACAAAAGTAAATGCCTTTCCGGGACATAACTTAGTCATTGGAGCTTTAGGCGTATTTATTTTGTGGTTTGGCTGGTACGGATTTAACGGTGCGGCTGCCACGTCAACCGGTCAGTTGGCAAGTATCTTTATGACAACGACGATCGCGCCTGCTGTTGCTACAGTTGTATGTATGTTGTTTACATGGATCAAATATGGCAAGCCGGATGTTTCTATGTGTCTGAATGCGTCTCTTGCCGGTTTGGTTGCTATCACGGCTCCATGTGATCTGACCGATGCGCTCGGAGCTACGATCGTGGGTGCCGTATCCGGTGTCTTAGTCGTCTTCGGTGTATGGTTCTTAGATAATGTATTACGTATCGACGATCCGGTCGGTGCGGTTGCCGTTCATTGTTTCAATGGTATCTGGGGAACTTTTGCGGTTGGTCTGTTTGCTACGCCGGCTGCACCGGGCAATGGCAACTTGGCAGAAGGAATCGAGCCGATTGTTGGTCTGTTCTATGGTGGCGGTTTCAAACAGTTAGGGATTCAGGCTCTTGGATTCGTTACGGTTGCCGCTTGGACCACGGTGACGATGATCATTGTATTCCTCTTGATCAAAGTGACAAATGGTCTGCGTGTTACAGAAGAAGAGGAAATTGAAGGTCTGGATATTAAAGAACACGGTCTGCCGTCTGCTTACGCAGGTTTTGCGATCATGGATGCAAATGCAAATATGACAGAAGTCAACGAAAACACGGATCTTGGCGAGGACGATTATGTAAAGGCTTCGGATGCACAGAAAGATGCGGCTGTTAAGGTGGCTAAGGCTCCGATCGAAAGTGATATGAATAAGATTGTAATCATTGCAAAACTGGCACGGTATGAGCAGTTGAAGAAAGCAATGAATGATCTGGGTGTAACTGGTATGACAGTGACACAGGTTATGGGTTGTGGAATCCAGAAAGGCGCCGGCGAACGATATCGTGGTGTTGAAATGGATGCCACGTTGCTGCCAAAGGTCAAGGTAGAAGTTGTGGTAAGTAAGATTCCGGTAGATTCAGTGATTGAAGCGGCAAAGAAAGCGTTATATACCGGTCATATCGGTGACGGTAAGATTTTTGTATATGCAGTGAATCGGGTGGTTAAGGTCCGTACGGGCGAAGAAGATATAGCTGCATTGCAGGATGTCGAATAGATTTCCTGATCATAAGGACATACAGGTTGCGAAGCCTCCGGAGAGATGCTCTGCGGAGGCTTCCTATTACATTGGCGACAAAAATAAAAAGAAAGTGGATATTGACTTTTTGTTTGTTTTTCATATAATGAATACGAAATAATTTGCTGTATTTTGATGTATTTGTTAGAATAACAGTATCGTGGCAAAAGGAGAATCAGAAAATGGCAGCACAGATTATAGCACTTATCATATTTGTTGGAATGTTCCTTCTGGTCGTCATAGATAAGATCGAACGGCATTATGTGACACTTGGCTGCGGACTCTTGACGATTATTCTGGTATTTGGTGTCTGTATGCGGGATGTCCATGCAATCATGGAGACATTAAATATCAGATCGATCTTTACGCTGGAGTTTTGGGGGCTGGCAAAAGAAGCGGCTGCGGAATCCACAACCGGTATTAACTGGGCGACGATTATTTTTATTGCCGGTATGATGATTATGGTAGAAGGTATGGCACGTGTCGGATTCTTTCGCTGGTTATGTATGATGATCGCAAAAGTTGTACATTATCATACAATCCCGATCTTTATTACCTTTATGATCATGTCGTTTGTATTGGCGATGTTTATTGACAGCATTACCGTTATTTTGTTCTTGGCTGCGGTCACGGTAGAGTTGGCACAGCTATTAAGATTCAATCCGATTCCTATGATTTTATCGGAAATCTTTTGCGCCAATCTAGGAGGATCCGCAACCGTTTGCGGCGATCCGCCAAATATTATCATAGGCACATCCTTGGGATTGTCCTTCTTTGACTTTTTGGCAAATACCGGTATCATGGCAGCAATCTGCCTTTTGGTATCCATTGCATATTTTTATTTGGTCTATCGAAAAGAGTTAAAAAGTTCGACAGAAACACCGATCAATGAAAAGGACCTGCCGGATCCGAAAGCGGCGATTACGGATAAGAAAGGCTTTGTCATCAGTTGCGTCATTTTTGCCTGTGCGGTCGTTCTGTTGGTGACGCATGCTCAGACGGGTCTTACGGTGGCGTTTATTGGCGTGATCATTGCCGCCCTTACCCTGATCACTGCCGGTAAATCCGTTAAAGTCATATTGAAAAAAGTAGATTATAAAACCTTGTTATTTTTTATTGGCTTGTTTATAGTAGTAGGTGGATTGGAACAGACCGGGATCTTGGAGATCGTAGCCGGATTTATCGGTAAAATCAGTGGCGGTAACGGTATGGTCATGGTAGCGATTATTATTTGGGGTTCTGCTTTGGCAAGCGCTTTTGTGGATAATATACCGTTTGCAGCGACCATGGTTCCGATCATCAGTGATCTGGCGGGTGCGACGTCGGGAATTGACCTGCACACGTTGGCTTGGGGGTTGTCTATGGGTACGGATACCGGCGGCAGCGCGACACCGATCGGCGCGTCGGCAAATGTGGTTGGTACGTCAGTGGCGGCTCAGGAAGGATATCCGATTGGATGGGGGAAGTATTGTGCAAAAGTAGCTCCGGCAACAGTGTTAGTATTATTAGTCAGTACGGTTTGGATTTTTATCCGTTATTTTTAAGGAGGATGTTACATGGGAGAACAGTTGATCATTTCTGTCGGTCGTGAATACGGCAGTGGCGGGCATATGATTGCGGAAAAATTAGCAAAACGCTTGGGAATACGATTTTACGACAGAAATTTACTGGATGAGATAGCCAATGAAAAGAAATTAAAAGATCATCAATTAGATCTATATGATGAAGTGCCGAAAAATCATCTGTTTTCCAGAAAGGTGCGGGGATACAGTAATTCACCGGAAGAGGTCATTGCACGGATGCAGTTTGATTTTCTGAAGAAGAAAGCGGAAAAAGGAGAATCTTTTGTCATCGTCGGACGATGTTCGGAGGATGTACTGAAAGAATACCCCGGACTGATCTCGTTTTTTATCATTGCCGATATGAAGACAAAATTGGAACGGGTAGAAGAAATACGGCACATGACAGCGGAAGAAGCGGAGGCTGTGATTCGCAGACATGATAAAAAACGGAAAGCATATCATGATTATTATTGTCAGACAAAATGGGGAGATGCCAGAAACTATGATCTGACAGTTAATTGCAGCAAGTTGGGTTTGGAAGGCACAACGGACCTACTGGAATCTTTCATACGGTCGAGCTTACAGAAACGTCAATAAAATCAAGAGAAAACGCATAGCAAGCATGCAGGTGATCGAAATCTGCATGCTTTTTTGCACGTTGAAGAAACAATATAAAATGTATAAATAATTAATATAATAAGTGAAAAATAAACAATAAACAGTGGATAAAACCGAAAAATAAAAGATAAAAGAAACGAAAGAAAAATATTTTGAAAAAAATATCAAAAAAATTAAAAAATGTGTTGACAAAATGATTATTAGCTTATATAATTAAGACATAGCTAAAGCAGAGACCATTGAAATAAAAAAAGAAGGAGGAGATACCCTTGGACACATGAAGTGAACCCAGTCAATCATTTTACAGTTTTATGGAAGAGAATCCACACAGAATGCCTTAAAATATAAAAAAACAAAGTCCAAACAGAGCGTACCTTTGTACGGAAGAAGAAACAGGACACTAGGTAGTTAATACATAATATTGTGGTGGTTGGCTTACAAGACAAGAACTTATCCTTTCAAAATGCAAATTGTGATAACATATAGATGTTAGATATGAATCTGAATGTGGATGGATAATGGCAGGTGTGGACGATTTAATTATCGAGGAAGGTTTCTCAAAATATCTCAAAGGGAGATTAAAAATGAATAAGGAAAGATAGAGGAAACGTATTTCAATAAAAGAAAGCGTTTCCTCTTATTTTGTTTGGCATTCATGAGGGTTGGAAGATCGGAAACATCAGGGGATGCAGAGAAAAACAGGCGAACAGAAGGACCATGAACGATAGGATCAGAGAACTTAGTATACCGGTCCATTTCGGGATCCGCCGTTGAAAACTGACATGCACGGCTAACCATTGCCCGCAAAACAGACTGACATAATAGATCAGCAGATGCAGCCATAGCTGTTCGAAACCGAATCCTGCAAAGAACAGATAGTGCAGACCGGATAACAACAAAAAGCCGGTCAGGACACTGATAAAACATGCGTACAGACGATTGGTCCATAAAAAAGCCGGATCCAATCGCAACCGGCGGGCGAATAAAAACCACACGATCAGTATAGGATAAAAGGTAAGCTTTAGGTGTTCCCAGACACTTTCATTCATCGGGAAAAACAGACCGACAAATACATTTTGCCCGAACCACTCATATAAGTTATGAAAAAGCATGCCGAGTAAAAACGCGAACAGTGCCGTACAGCACACCCAGCCCCAATGGAATTGCTTTGGTTTCATAAAATCACCTTTTTCTTTCTGTTCAATTGCTGTATAATAGACGCGGATGCAGCCTGCCAAACAGTTTGAACAAACAATCTACTCTCGGATTTAGTATGTGGACTTCGGCGGGGAAATATGTATGAAAAATGAAAAACAGGAGGGAAAATGATGGCAATACATACCTTGCAGAGCGGAGCGTTGCGGCTCGCGATCTCGGATCATGGCGCGGAATTGATGAGTATGGAAGATATACTGACAGGGAAGCAGTATTTATGGCATGGAGATGCACAGTATTGGGGCAGGCGTTCACCGGTCTTGTTTCCAATCGTCGGAAGTCTGAAAAATAAGGAATATAAATATAACGGTCATACATATCCGATGTCGCAGCATGGATTTGCGAGGGATATGGATTTTACCATGACTGAACATACGGTAGATACCATTTGGTTTTCTCTAGAAGCGGATGAAAACACAAAAAAAGTCTACCCGTTTTCATTTCGCTTGGAGATCGGCTACCGCTTGTGCGGTCGGGAAGTCACGGTGATGTGGAAGGTGACAAATACGGATCGAAAAACCATGTTTTTCTCGATAGGCGGTCATCCGGCATTTATGTGTCCGATTGCGGGAGAAGGAAAACAGACGGATTATTATCTGCTGTTCGACAAAAAGGAGAAGATCACATATGGGAAGCTAAGTCAAAACGGTTTGTTGGAATCGCAGGGACATGTTTTGAACGTGAAAGACGGAGGCTTTAAGATCACCGAACATTTATTTGATGAAGACGCCCTGATCATAGAAGGCGGACAGGCGCAGGAAGTATCGTTGGCGGGACCGGACCGAGTTCCGTATCTTACAGTCAGATTTGATGCCCCGTTATTCGGACTGTGGTCGCCGGCTAAGAAGCATGCGCCGTTTGTTTGCATCGAACCGTGGTATGGAAGATGTGATCAGGAAACCTTTGACGGTATGCTGGCGGATCGGGAATATGGCAACGAATTGCGTGCCGGTAAGACATTTCAGGCGGAATATACTATCCTTGCGGATTAAACTTGACAGCTTTTGGAGCAAGGACTACAATAAATGAAAACGTTCGAGAAAGGTGTGACATATATGGAAAAAAAGAACATTGACTGGGAAAATCTTGGGTTCGCTTATATCAAAACGGATAAAAGATTTGTTTCCTCGTATCGGAATGGTTCATGGGATGCCGGTCAGTTGATAGAAGACGATATGGTGACCATGAGTGAATGCGCAGGCGTACTGCAATATGCGCAGACGGTATTCGAAGGCTTAAAGGCATATACGACCGAAGACGGACGCATCGTTTGTTTTCGTCCGGATCTGAATGCAGAGCGTTTGGAACAGTCCGCAGCACGCTTGGAAATGCCGGTGTTTCCGAAGGATAAGTTTATCGAGGCGGTAGCTGAGACGGTACGGGCAAACGAAGCATTTGTGCCGCCATACGGTTCCGGAGCCACTTTATATATCCGTCCATATATGTTCGGTATCAATCCGGTGATCGGTGTGAAGCCGGCGGATGAATACCAGTTCCGTGTCTTTACGACACCGGTCGGACCGTATTTCAAGGGTGGCGTAAAGCCATTGACGATCCGGATCAGTGATTTTGATCGTGCGGCACCGCATGGAACCGGTAATATCAAAGCGGGTTTGAATTATGCGATGAGCCTGCATGCGATCGTGACCGCACACAACGAAGGATATGACGAAAATATGTACTTAGACCCGGGCAGCAGAACAAAAGTTGAGGAGACGGGCGGTGCAAACTTTTTGTTTATTACAAAGGATAACAAGGTGGTTACGCCGAAGTCCGATAGTATTTTGCCGTCCATTACCAGACGTTCGCTGATGGTAGTCGCCAAGGAATATTTGGGACTGGAGACAGAGGAGCGGGTTATCTACAAAGATGAGCTGAAAGATTTCGCAGAGTGTGGTCTTTGCGGTACGGCGGCAGTTATTTCGCCGGTCGGAAAGATTGTAGATCACGGAGAAGAAATCTGCCTGCCAAGCGGAATGGATGCCATGGGACCGATCACACAGAAATTATATGATACATTAACCGGTATCCAGATGGGACAGATCAAAGCTCCGGACAACTGGATTTATACGATTGCCTAAAAGTTCTTTTCAATAACGATCATGATGGAAATGCCGTTGGATAAATAAGAGTATCCATACGGCATTTTCTTTTTGCGAAAGCTGTATGCTGTCAGCGTGGAGTGCGGAAAGCACTCCGAAAGAAAGGAAATATCGATGCGACCTGACAAACCGGCGCCTACCTCTGCCGGACACAATGCAAGCAGCATCGCTTATTAAAACGCAAAAGAGGACTCATAAAGAAAAACAGGGGAAGTGCCAACGAATACTAGACACATATGAACAGAAGAATATTGTTGAAAAAACAGGGGGTTTCCTTTATAATGCTTTGGTGTATCGGAAAGACGATCAATGATCGGCAGCCGGAATACACACAATGACAAAGTGGAGGAAAAACAATGTATAAAGTAGCAAAAAATACCTGTATCGTTATTCTGATTTTTGTACTCATCTTCATGTATGGCGGAAGCGCTCTGACAAAAATGGCGTTCAGCCAACCTGTGGATATTTATCAAGACACTCTGACCGACGCGAGCCGCTTGAAACGCGGATTTGCCATTAAAACAGAGCTTCCTGCCTTGATGGAATGCTTCGGCTCGCAAACGTCAACTCAAACAAATACTTACGATAATTCGACATTAATAGGCGATGTTGTCTATTATTATATCATGCCTATAACGGTAGGCGAAGAAATCTATTATGTGGCGCTTGAAACAAGCTCCAAGAATGATAATTATGATATGCTCAAAGAACTCAGTCGCAGCACAATGACTTTGACCGATGCGGAGCCGGTACCAGTACCGATTACAGGCGGATTATTAACATTAGATGACGAATTGTACAAATACATGAAGCAATGGTTTGAAGAGACAGGGTGGTTTGAAGACAAGGCGGACATTGAAAAATATGTATTGCCCCTTAAATTCAGCGAAGAGAATTATACGACTCATAAGATAGTATTCTTTGTGGAGCTTATTATTGCCATTGCTCTTTTGGCTGCGATCATTCTTCTTTCAATCAAAGGGAAAAAGGCGGAGGCGAACGTCCAAAAAGAAGATTCTGCAGATCAAGATACTCCCGCCTAAGCTGCACTGATGCGGTTGAAAGCATTTAATCATTTCTTTTTGCCCTGTCCATGATATGTATTATGTTGACAATGATTTGGTAGTAATCATAGCAGCCAGAGGAAGTTACGACATTAGATATGAATTGGATGAACAGAACTTAAATTTAAAAGAAATCGCATATACAAAATAATAGTATAGTGAGGAATAGGAAATGCCGGATAAATAGGATAAAGTTAAAGAGGAGATTGTCTTTTACATGAGATGGTGGCAGTGTCTGATTCCAAAGATGCAGAGCGTTTGGGGTATCTCATATGATGCAATTGAATTACAGCCGGAATATTTAGAGTGGGACGATAACTATTCATTTGAAGTAACATGTGTGCGGGCTATATATTACATCGGAAAGGAAAAAGCTTATCCGTATTTGGAAAAAATGTGTGAATATTCGAATGCCATAATAAGAGAAATGGCACAGAGACAGCTTAAGAAACTGCAATAGAAGGATTATTGAAACAGTGAGGAGAGGACACAATGAGAACAGTACCGGAAAACAACAGTTTAAAAACAGAGATCAAAAAGCTATTAGCGTTATGTAAAAAAGATGAGAAAGAGAATAAGGACGAGAGAAGAAATTATTTCAATGAACCTGTTGCCGAGGAAGAAATGATAAATTGGGAGGAAAAGAACGGAGTAAAAATACCGGAATCGTATAAGGAGTGGCTCAGATTTTCGGGAAAATGCCGTATAGCAGGCAATACGGCAACATTCTGGGGTCCAAGTGAATTTCATTCCGACTATGTGCCGGAAGGCTTGGTCGTGATCGGAGAAATGATTGGCGACGGAGAGGTCGTGTGCTTTTCAAAGAAAGAAGGCATTTTTGCACGGGTATCCGAAGGAAACACAGAGGAGTTTGACGATTTCGAGGGTATTCTCAAGGAGATAATAAAATTGATGGACGATAAACCTATCTTATCGGATGAAAGATATTTGGAATTACTGCAGAAGTTCAGAGAGAGGGAGAAGTAGAAAAATAAATAATGAATTATTTATCATTGGACGAAGTTATCAGTGTCGGAACAGAGTTTGCCGGTGAGGTGTGTTATTCCGGAGAATATGGACAACAAGTATATACTAAGGAAGCTGAGGAGGGCGGAGTTCCGGTAGAGGGAATACTTTATGAAAGATATCCCAGTGGATCGTTGAATTATTATTGCTTTTATCGTGATGGGATACCGTCCGGAGAACAAGTGAGATTTTATGAATCGGGTAAAATAATGAGTCACTGTTTTATGGATACGGGGACAATTGATGGTGAATATATTGAGTGGTATGAAAATGGCAAAATAAAACTAAAAGAGGTATGCAAATATGGATTGGTTTTACAAATGCAGGAGTTTGACGAGAGCGGAAATATTATAAAAGAAAAAAAGGAGCTGCGTGATTATGAGAAAAGTATTTTTGAAAAGAGTGCAGCGTATTATGAAGGGCGAACAAGCGATATCGACATGAGCCGATATCGGTATTATCCGGAGGACAAGAGAAAGCTGGATCTTAACGCCATATTCTTTGAGATGAAGGATTTTCGGGCATGGTATATTATTTCTATCCCGGTCTGGGCGCTGTGGGGCATCATTACTGCCGCTGTTTTGGCGGTCTATTTGACGGAGGGCGCAACGGCAGCAGAGTGGGTCGTGGGACTCGCCATTATTTTCGTCTTATTTTTGATCTTACTGGGAAGTATTCCCTTCATGAAGTACATGGCAAAAAAGCCGGACCAGTATCTGAGGAACCGGCTTCTTGCGAATGCAAATACATATCTGTCGGATACCGGGGAGGATTTTTTGGAACAGGTACAGGCAGACCTGTCTAAAGGTCTGCGTTTCCTGAAGAAACACAGTCTAGTTATCTCAGAACAATATATTTTCGGTTCCGTAAAGGAGCTGGGACTTGATCCCGTTGCGATACCCAAGGAGCAGATTCAGGAGATCGCGTATGCGATATATAATCGGTTGTTTCATACAAGGGGGATCCATTGGGCGATGGTATTACGGCAGGAATTTTATTTCCGCTTAAAGAGCGGTAAAGAGATCAATGTGTATGTGAACGATCGAAACAACCCGGAGCTGGCGCTGAACGCCCTGAAGGAGTGTGGAATTAAAATGATCGATGTATCGTCGAAGAAAAAGACGGTCTGAAAGAGAGGTTGTCAGAAGAATTTCCCTGTTGACAGCTCTGCCCAAGCTGTACAAGATGGGTATATACAATGATTACGGTATTTGCGGAGGAGTTATAAAATGTAAAAGACTTCTTAATCAAAATAAACACAAAACAGCCACGGCATAGCATTTATGTGGCACTGGCGGAAAGGAGGGAATTGATTATGAGTCACGAATTAACAGCACTGTATGAGAGATTGAGCCATGATGACGAGCTGCAGGGCGAGAGCAACAGCATATCCAACCAGAAAGCAATGTTTGAGGACTATGCGGAAAAGAACGGCTTTACGGGCATACGCCACTTTACCGACGACGGCATATCCGGCACAACCTTTGAGCGTGAGGGGCTTCAATCCATGCTTGCGGAAGTGGGAAAGGGAAACATCGGAACCATCATAGTGAAAGGCATGAGCCGATTGGGACGGAACTATGTGCAGATGGGTATGCTGCGGGAGCAACTCCGCAGGGCGGATGTAAGGCTGATCGCAGTCAATGAGGGCGTGGATACAGGTTCGGGATTCGATGATGATTTCCTCCCATTCCGGGACGTGATCAACGAATGCACGTTTCCTGAAACTGGTTGACCGATACGGCAATGCGGAGGAAATGTCAACGGTCATGCTGAATGAGTTTGTGGAGAGGATCGTCGTGCAT
>CANQAP010000011.1 GCA_947589305.1 uncultured Lachnospiraceae bacterium | reverse complement strand
AAAGTCAACAGCATGATTGAATTTGCCGCAAAGCAGATAAAGATTGAACAGGAGAAGTTTTATAAGGAGCATGGAACGCCTCATTACAAAAAAGGGGTTTCTAAGGCAGGGAGTACGACAGGAAAAGACAGCGTAGAAGTAAATAAAGGAATAAACAGCGATATTTATAAGATGTTTGCAAATCTTGATGTAAGCTGCAAAGAAAAATTCCAAAGTAGCTTTGAAAAGGCACTTGCAACGTTCAGAGATTATTTTGTTTCTGATCCGATTGAAGATTATAACGGAACAGGTCGGGAGCAAAGACAGTTAGACGAACTGTTAAAGCGGTTTAATAATTTTATATAAATCATAAGGAGGAAAAGACTATGAGGATCAATGGAAATTTATTTAATTTTATGAACAGCAGCCTATTTAACAGTTCTTCTATGATTTCAAGGCTACTTGGAAGCAGGAATGTCGGAAGCCGGAATATCACGAACAGAACTATTGCCAATAGGAACACAGTGCCGAATTTTATGGACGGTGTTGTTTACAGCAAGGGCAGATCTACCGCTTCTAAGCTCTACACGAGGGAGGGTATGTTGGTAGGCGCAAGACAGAGACGGCACCCGAGCCAAAGAAAGCCGTTTTATTCTGCACGGGAAATACTGGGTGCGATCGAAAAATATGACGGCTATATGCTCGGCTATGACGGAAGATCGGCTTATTTTCAGGGCATGAAAAGCATATACAGTAACAGCAAGACCAGCAGATACTCGGTAGAAAGCCGTCCTGTGGGTGAAAAGATGTATTTTAATCCGGCTGATGTCAACGCCGCATTGGGGATACACAATCCCAAACAGATGTCTGTAAAGGATAACGAGGTGCGTTTTGACAGCTATTCTTATTATCAGTTTAAGGGAAAGGACGGCAAAAATCATAGGGTGCTTTCGATGGGTTCGTCATTAAGCCCGAGTACCTTTGCCAGCTTTGGAAAAGAAAGCTTTGATAAGGAAGCGGCGGAGTATGCGGAGTTTTGGGAGGATGTGGCGCATGGGAATGTATGGAGCATTGAACAGCGTTACAGTCAGAAAGAAATCAGGCAGAAGTTGACGGATGCCGGTATTCAGAACGGTTTTTTCACTGTGACGGTGGGAAATCGCTCCCAAAGTTATTATTTGTCCTCCAACGAGGATGCCATGACGCTTTTCGATAAGGAAACATATGACAAACGGTATAATGCGCTTGTCAGCGGAAAGACATTTCAGCTTGATAAATTCCAGCCGGGACAGACAGTGACAATCGGCGGCAAGGATTATGTCCTGAACGAAAACAAAGGAATTGATATTGAGTATGGGGCAGAAGTTTATTGAGGTGTAAAATAAAAGACAAAGCAGGGGGATGATACTATGTCCATGACAATAAACAGCGTTTACAATGCTTATGCCGACAACAGCACGAAAGCGGCAGAGAAAAAGCAAGCCACAGAGAACACGCAGAACAGGCAGACACAACAGGCGGATGCCCCGCAGCTATCCTCAAAGGCGCAGGCGTATCTTGACAAGCTGAATAAATCCTATGACAACATGGAGTTTCTTGTCTACAACTCCGGCAAGGACGCAAAGGAAGTCCTCTCCCACAGCACAAAGGAAGTTTCCGTTATGCTGTCCCGTGAGGAAATAGAGAAAATGGCGTCCGATGAAAAGTATGCCGCTGAAAAAATGAAAGGCGTACAAGGCACACTCCGTATGTCAGAGCAAATCAACCGTGAATTTGGCTATACGTCCGCTTTTGGCAGGAACAGCGAAAATGCCGACACACGGATCAGTAGGATTGCGATTTCTTTCAACGATGACGGCTCTGCCAATATCTTTGCGGAGCTTGAAAAGTCCAGTCGGAAGCAGCGGGAACAGATCGAAGAAGCAAGGACAGAAAAGCGGGCGCAGAAAAAGGCGGAGAATAAGCAGGCACAGAAGAAACAGCAGGAAAAGCGTCTGGAAGAAAAAGCGGCAGACTGTTATTCCCGGACGAACGCCGACACAAAGCATACGGTTGTGGAAGCGGGAAGCGTGGACGAACTGATGAAAAAGATTGCGGCGGTAAAATGGAACGAAATACGGGCAGAGGGCAGCACAGAAAGCGGCGGCAGGTTTGATTTCAGTATTTGAATAAGGCAACAGTAAAACAAAACAGGCATTTAAGGCAGGAGAGCGTTTGTTGGGGGAAAACCAATGGACGCTTTTTTGTATATAAGATCAATCATCTGGTGTCATTCCCCGCCATTTCTATTCATGTTTCAGTTTGAAAAAGTATAGAGATCCTTGTCATTATTTACAGCGTCAGCGCAGAAAGGAGAGAGAACTAAATTGCAGAGATTGAAACGAATACGGGCAGTCTGCTAAACGGCATTTTCCATAAAACGGAGATGCCGCTTTTCGGTTGCCCGAAAACAGAGTTGAGAGAAAGGAAAGAGGACAATGATCGAGAACAGGAACACCCTTGACAAAGGCTTGGAGAGCGCACTGAAAGAACTGTCAAGAATGTATGCACTCTATGAGCCGCATAAAGCAGCCTATAAGGAGAGCCAGTCACTCAAAGGGCTTGCCAAGCTGAAATATGATAAGGAGCATAAGGACAGTCTGGAGAAGTACCCCGAAATGCGGGAGCGGATGTATAAGCTGCTGAACGAGGGCGAGAAGATCACGCCGAAACAATGGCGGCAGGAGATAAAGACCTTGCAGGCGGAATACGACAGCATCGGCAGGGAGCAGACCAAGACCGCTACAGAATTAGCGTATGCCGAGGTAATCAGCTATAACAAAAAGAACCTTGAGCGTGAGCTTCAGAACGAGGGCAGACAGCAGAATAAAATGCAGAGCAGAGGGAAACGGAGGGAGGAAGAATTGTAGAAAACGGTTGAAATGTGATGTCGGAAATGGTATATTGGTAACGTGGCGAAAGCCATAGGAAAGTACCCATGACAGGGTGGTAGCCTCCCAACGCTTAATGACCGGCTTGCCGGAATACATAGGAGGGGAGGTGGCGTTATATGACAGCTTTTGAAATCATCTCGATTTTCATCGGCATATTAACTTTGTTATGTGCCTTTGGTAGCCTGATTGTGGCGTTGCTTGCCTTTCTCCAAAAGAGAAAGAAAAAGCGAAAATAAAAATGCCTATCCTGTCTGCTACACAGGATAGGCGGTGTCCGTAAGGACATATACCTACTTGGGAGCATCCACTTTGGAGTGGGTGCTTTCCTTTTCTGATAACACTATACCACACTTTCCACATACATTCAACAAAAATTTTTATAACAGGTCAAAAGGCAAGAAAGCAGGGAACCAAACGCTTCTTGCCTTTTTTTATTTTAAAGGAGGGGCAATGAGCGACAATATCCATACCAACACCGCAGGGCAGACACCGCCCTGCTTGCAGCATCAGATTGAAAAGACAAGATATTTGATAGAGGTATACTTTTCAGACACCAGTGCCAAGAGTGTGGAGGATAGGCTGAGACGTGTCATTCTCCATGACTTAGCGCAATTCGAACCTTGTTCGCATGGGAAACGGGGCAGTCAGGGAAAAATGATGAAAAATGATGAATATGTCCTTGACAAGTAGCAACAGAGGTGACTGTGTGTATATTCTGATCGATAACAAAAGTGGTGTACCGATCTACGATCAGATATATTCTCAGATCAAAAGTCAGATTATGAGCGGCTCTCTGAAGGAAGATGACATGTTGCCGTCTATCCACGGAATTGCAAAGGATCTGCGGATCAGCTTCATTACCACGAAACGGGCATATTAGGAGCTGGAAAAGTCCTCTTTTACTTAAAATGTTTGAAAGCATTTAATCAGTTCTTTCTGCTCTGTCCATGATATGTTATAATACTTGACAAGGAAAAATCCCAATCAGGAGTTATGTAGGTCTAAAATGGAGATCGTAGAGATAAGAACAAAGAAAAAAGATTATCTTACCTTACTGTTACTGGCGGATGAGCAAGAGGATATGATCGATCGTTATCTTGATCGGGGAACAATGTTTGTTCTTATTGATAACGGCGTAAAGGCTGAATGCGTAGTTACAGATGAGGGAAATGGTGTTCTGGAGATAAAGAATATAGCAACAGAGCCTGCATATCACGGGATGGGATATGGCAAAGAACTGATTGAGTTCGTTGCGGGAAAGTACGCGGGTCAGTATTCGGTTTTACAGGTGGGTACGGGCGATAGCCCGCTGACGATCCCATTTTATGAGCGCTGCGGTTTCGTTCGCTCACATATTGTCAGTAATTTCTTTATCGAACACTATGACCATCCGATATATGAATGCGGCAAACAACTGATCGATATGGTTTACCTGCAAAGGCAAATCGAACTCCCAGTCTGCAGGGATGAAAATTCCCGTTTGTTTCAATAGCGATTACCATGATTACAACTAAATAGCAACATAGTGTTCGAACGTATAGACATTAGTCTATACGTTCTTTTTTGCCCAAATGAAAGAAAAAGTGTATTGCCAATTGAATTTTAATAGTAGGCAAGCTATAATTATTATATGTGATTTTGTGCGGATTTCGTTTGGAAGGTTGATATAGGGTGATTGGATTATGAATAAAATGCTCGCTGATCTGCAGGAGTTTGTGAATGAAATAGAAAAACAATATGGGGACCGCAAGGCATACCGCTATTTGGTGGAAGATACCGTGGTGGATAAAACTTATCGGGAATTGGCGCATGATGTTCATGCCGTTGCCTCTTGGATGGTGGAAAAAGGATGGCATAGAAAGCATATTGCAATTTTAGGTTCTTCGAGCTACGCATGGGTTGTCGCTTTTTTGGCGATAACGAACAGTGATAATATTGTCATACCGATCGACAAAATGTTGCCGGAGCAGGAAATCCTGAATCTTTTAACGATGGGTGATGCACAAGCGGTGTTTATCTCGGAAGAGTTTGAACCGATGATCCACACGATTCGCGAACATACGGAAGCGGTGACGGACATCATCAGTTTTTCCGGAACAACCTATCGCGAAATGCTAAGAAGCCCGCTTTGCGAACTGCCAAAGCTGGATGCGGAAGCGATGGCGGAGATTTTGTTTACATCCGGCACGACCGGAACCGGTAAAGGCGTGATCCTGACACAGAAAAATATTGTCAGCAATATCAATGAAATCTGCCGCATGGATTTTACCCGTAATTTAAAATGTGATCCGATCGTCCTCTCGGTGCTTCCGATTCACCATACCTTTGAACTGACTGTGGACAATCTGGGGGTATTATATTGCGGTGCGACTATTTGTATCAATGATAAATTGGAAAACATAGTTGCGAATCTAAATCGGTTCCGACCGGCGGTCATCTTAGTGGTTCCGACAATTGCGGAGGTCTTTTATAAAAAGGTGCTGGAAGGGATTGAAGGAGGAGGCAGTAAAGGGAAAGTGGCATTTGCAAAAAAATGCAATCAGGTTTTACATAAATTTAACATTGATGCGCGAAGAAACCTTTATAAAAGCCTCTTGGAAAAATTTGGGGGCAATCTGACCAATATCGTGGTCGGCGGAGCAGCGCTACGTCCGGAAATAGCAGAGACATTTGAAGAATTCGGCATCCATATGTATCAGGGATATGGACTGACGGAATGCGCTCCGTTAGTAGCAGCCAATTATCCGGATGTCAATAAGTTCGGTTCTGTGGGGAAACCCGTTTCCTATATGGAGATCAAAATAGAACAGGGTGAAATATTGGTAAAAGGTGACGGAGTGATGGCGGGATATTATAAGAATCCGGAAGCGACTGCAGACGCGATCCGCGACGGATGGTTTCATACCGGTGATTTAGGGTATCTCGACGAGGAGGGTTATTTGTATATCACAGGACGTTCCAAGAACCTCATCATCTTGGATAACGGAAAGAATATTTATCCGGAAGAACTCGAGGGATATGTCATGACGGTTCCCGGTGTGAAAGATGTCATGGTTTATGACGATAACGGTAAGATCAGCGCGATGGTACTGGCAGCGGTTCCCAATGATCAGGATCTGCATAAAGAGATTAAACAGGGTATCCGTAAGATCAATGAAAAATTGCCGGCATATAAGAGGATTGTCGGTTTAGATTTTCGGGCGCAGGAGTTTCCGAAAACAACGACTATGAAGATTAAACGGGCAGAAGTATTGAAATGGGTACAAGAACAGCGTGAGAAAAAGTCAGTGGATTATGTGCCGCCGCAAACGGCGGAACAAAAACGACTGGTCATGGCATTTGAACAGACATTGGGAAAACGCAATATCGGTATTCGGGATAATTTCTTTGAAATGGGCGGTGACAGTCTGTCGGCACTGGAGCTGGCAGCTTTGATTGGAATTCAGGCACAGGATATTTATGAGAATCCGACAGTAGAATCTTTGGAAACAGCGATCCTGATGTGCGAGCAGGCGGCGACAGAAGATAACTATGTCGATGTGAATTCTCTGATTCAGCATAACAATAATTTAGTCTATGATGTGGAGACAAAATATGTGCTGCTGACGGGTGCGACCGGCTTTTTAGGAGCGCATATCATGAGGGAATTGCTGCGGCGGAAGGTCAATGTGGTCTGTTTGGTGCGGGATGAAGAACGTCTGCGCCCGACCTTGAAAAATTATTTTCCAAAAGAATATGAGTATTTTACATATAAAGTAGTAAAAGGAGATATTGAAAAACCGCATTTCGGATTATCGGATGAGGAGTATGCAACTTTGGCAAAGCGTGTGGATATGGTGGTACATACGGCGGCAAACGTGCATCATGCCGGGCATTATGCCGATTTTGAACGTACAAATGTCATAGGTACGCAGACGGTCATCGATTTTTGTAAAGATGCGAATGCGGTGCTGCAATATACTTCAACGGCAAGTGTCAATGGGGCGGGAACGGTTACACAACGGGATCCGAATGCTACATTTGATGAATTCACACTGGACATCGGTCAGAATTATATTCAAAACGTATACATTCATTCCAAATTTAAGGCAGAGGAACGTGTTCTCTTGGCACGGGAACAAGGACTGAAAGCGAATATTTTCCGGATTGGAAATCTGACATGGAGAATGTCGGATGGAAAATTTCAAAAGAATGCACAGGACAGCGGTTTTCTGGATCGCTGCCGAGGCTTACTGAAAATAGGAATGTACAGCAGTGAACTGGCAGCTTACCCGATAGATTTTACCGCAGTGGACGAGTGTGCGGATGCGTATGTCAGACTGGCGTTACACAATCGGGTGAATAACATTTATAATCTATATAATCCGAATGTGTTTTATCTGGAAAACCTCTGCCGTAAAATGCTCTTCAAAGTAAAACAAGTGCCGAAAAAGGTGTTTGAAAAGGGCTTAAAGGAGCGGATTCAGGATAAAGAGATAGCGGTCTTATCGTTTTATAATGCCATCGCATCATCTTCAAACTACATACCGATCAGTAATGAATTCACGGTTAATGAGTTGAAGAAACTGGGATTTAAGTGGTCGAAGATTAATTTGAGGTATTTAAATTATATTAAAACAATTTAGGAACGAAAGGAATGTTTCCATGAAAATAGGAATTGACATCGGTTCCACAACGATCAAATGTGTGGTCTTGGATGAACGCGATGCGATCATACATAAAAGTTATGAACGGCACTATGCAATGATCACGGAAAAAACGCAGGAAGTGCTTCGCGGATTGATCGACCGGTTTCATATTACGGAGCCGGTTGTCTGTTCGTTTTCCGGTTCGGCAGGAATGGGACTGGCGGAACGGGTCGGCATTCCGTTTGTTCAGGAAGTATATGCCACAAAGATCGCGATCGGTCACCGGCTGCCTGAGACGGATGTAGTGATCGAATTAGGTGGTGAGGATGCCAAGATTTTGTTCTTAAAAGGGAATCTGGAAGTCCGGATGAACGGAACCTGTGCCGGAGGGACGGGTGCTTTTGCCGATCAGATGGCAAGTCTGATGCAGGTATCCGTAGATGAGATGAATGAGCTGGCAAAACATCATGATAAGATATATTCCATTGCCTCGCGTTGCGGGGTATTTGCGAAAACGGATATTCAGCCGTTATTGAATCAGGGGGCTAGGAAAGAGGATATTTCCGCCAGTATTTTATATGCGATCGTTAATCAGACGATTACCGGCTTGGCGCAGGGGCATCCGATCGAAGGCAATATTGTCTACTTAGGCGGTCCTCTTACTTTTATGTCCGAATTGCGGAACAGTTTTGACCATACGTTTAAAGCAAAAGGAATCTGTCCGGAAGACTCCCTGCATTATGTGGCTTTGGGAGCCGCATATTATGGGGACGAGGCGGTTGATTTAGAGGCGGTTCTTCGTAAAATAGAGGAAGGTTCGGATGCGGTAAATGAATCGGCATTGCAGCCTTTATTTTCCACACAGGAGGAATATGATGCGTTTTGTGAGCGGCACAGTCAGCATAAGGTTCCGAAAAAAGAAGCTGCGGAATATACAGGGGAAGCATACCTAGGAATTGATTCCGGTTCCACCACTCTGAAAGTGGTTTTGACAGATACGGAAGGCTCCATTTTATTTTCCCGTTACCGCTCCAATCAGGGCAAACCGATTGACGTGGTACGCGATACCCTGCTGGAAATGTATGAGGCTTATCCGGACGTGCATATTGTGTCCGGAGCAGTGACCGGATACGGAGAAGATATGATCCGGAACGCGCTCGGAGTGGATTTGGGCGTGGTAGAAACGGTGGCTCATTTTACGGCGGCAAAGTATTTCATGCCGGATGTCGAATTTATCATTGATATCGGCGGGCAGGATATGAAATGCTTTAAGATTCGAAACGGTGTCATTGATAATATTTTTCTGAATGAGGCATGTTCTTCGGGATGTGGTTCGTTTCTGCAGACCTTTGCCGCTTCATTAGGATATCCGATGGAAGACTTTGCGACGCTGGGTCTGTTTGGAGATCATCCGGTGGATTTAGGATCTCGCTGTACGGTCTTTATGAATTCCGCTGTGAAACAGGCGCAGAAAGAAGGCGTGACGGTCGAGAATATTTCGGCAGGTCTTTCCATCAGTGTGGTTAAAAATGCGTTATATAAGGTCATACGGGTGCATTCTGCGGATGAGCTTGGGAAAAAGATCGTAGTACAGGGCGGTACGTTTTTAAATGATGCGGTTTTGCGGGCATTTGAACGCGAATTGGGCGTGGAAGTAATCCGACCGGATATCGCGGGTATGATGGGGGCATACGGAGCCGCATTGTATGCCCGACAGAATTGGGAAGCATCTTTAGCGAAAGATGCGGACGAAGCGGCGGCAGCCTTGCATTCGGATATTTTGACTTATGACGAATTACTCCAATTTCATTATACAACGCGCAGTGTGACATGTAACGGCTGTAATAACCATTGTCAGTTGACGGTAAATGATTTTGGAAACGGACGCAGTTACATTGGAGGAAACCGCTGCGAAAAACCGGTTACCAAAAAGGCACAGGATGATTCCTTAAATCTTTATGAATATAAACTCCGACTGCTTTCTGAATATAAGCCAAAAGAAGGCACCAGAGGTACGATTGGTATTCCGATGGCTTTAAACCTATATGAATTGTATCCGTTTTGGTATACATTTTTTACGGAACTGGGATATCGGGTGGAGCGTTCGGATTTTTCCAACCGGAGTCTGTATTTAAAAGGACAGGGAACGATTCCGTCGGATACTGTGTGTTTTCCGGCAAAGCTGGTACACGGGCATATTCAGCAGTTGATCGAAAAGAAGGTCGATGCGATATTCTATCCGTGTATGACCTTTAATTTTGATGAAAAACAGGGAGAAAACAATTATAACTGTGCGGTGATAGCCGGATATCCGGAAGTCATAGAAGCCAATACGACGAATTTTGGAAATATCCTATATATCAATGATTATGTGGGACCGCATGTGCGTCAGGAATTTCCAAATCGTATCCGACAGGTGTTGCAGCGGCGGTTAGGGAATTTTAAAAAGTCGGAGATCAAAGCGGCTAGTGACAAGGCATATGCGGAGTATGAGTCTTATATGGCACGCATACGGCAGCAGGCACAGGATATCATCGCACAGGCACGCAGACAAAACAAAAAGGTGATCGTTTTGGCAGGACGTCCGTACCATGCCGATCCGGAGATTAACCACGGGATCCACAAATTAATCGCAGGGCTTGGATTTGCGGTCATTTCGGAAGATGCGGTGGCATCGCTGGTTCCGAAAGTTAAGGTGAACTTATTGAATCAGTGGACTTATCATGCCCGATTGTTTGCGGCGGCGGAATATGTGGCTGGTCAGCCGGATATGTATCTGGTGCATTTGGTTTCGTTTGGATGCGGACTGGATGCGGTGACAACGGATGAAGCACGCAGTATTTTGGAAGATGCCGGAAAGATCTATACACAGATCAAGATAGATGAAGTGACAAATTTAGGCGCGGTCAAAATACGTCTGCGAAGTTTGATGGCGGCGATTGAACAGGCGGAAGAAAGGAATCTGCATGGATAAGAAAGATACGCATTATCGGGAACGCATCAGGTTCACGTTGAAAATGAAAAAGGAATATACCATCCTGATTCCGGAGATGGCGAAACTGCATTTTGCACTTATTAAACCCATTTTGAACAGACAGGGGTTCCGAGTGGAATTAATGGATGCCGAAGGACCGGAAGTGATTCAAAAAGGATTGAAATATGTGCATAATGATATCTGCTATCCGGCGCTATTGATCACCGGACAGATGTTGACGGCGATCGAAAGCGGAAAATATGATCCGCATAAGGTGGCGATGGTGATTACGCAGTCCGGCGGCGGCTGCCGGGATTCGAATTATATCCACTTGATGCGGAAAGCCTTTGAAAAAGCGGGATATCCGGATGTGCCGTTTATTTCGGCGAATGTCTGGGGGTTGGAATTCAACAGCGGAGTGAATCTGACGCCGCGTACACTGCTGATGGCATTGGCAGGTATGATTTACGGAGATATGCTGATGATTTTGAGTAATCAGGTGCGTCCGTATGAAGTACATCCCGGAGAAACGGATGCTGCGATAGAGCGATGGATCGAACGGCTCGGTCGTATCTTTGCCAAGGGGCGGGGATTTATGCCGCGTGCCATTGACCGGAACTTAAAAGCGATCGCAAAGGATTTTGCTGCGATTCCGATCCGGAAGGCGCCAAAAGTTAAGGTGGCGGTTGTGGGTGAATTGTTTTTAAAGTATTCGATGACGGGCAACAATCATTTGGAAGAATTTCTTGCCGCTCAGGATTGTGAAGTGTTTATGCCAAGCATGTTGGGATTCGGCATCTATAAGACGAATGGCGCCTTGGAAGATTTACGTCTTTATGGCGGAAAACCGGTCAAAAAATGGATATTGGAAGTAGTGATGCGTGTTATGTTTCATATGGAAGATATCCTCATACGAAATATAGAGGCATACGATCAGTTTACGGCTCCGGAACGGGTCAATACCCTGAAAAAACGGGCGGACGGTGTGATCGGTATCGGGAACAGTATGGGAGAAGGCTGGTATGTAGCAGCGGAAATGCTGGAAATGGCGGACAGCGGATACGAAAACATTGTATGTGTGCAGCCGTTCGGATGCCTTCCGTCACATGTTTCCATTAAAGGAATGATCAATAAAGTACGGCGGATCGATCCGAGGATCAATGCGGTCGATATAGAATACGATGCGGGCGCAACAAAGGTAAATCAGGAAAACCGCATCAAACTGATGCTGGCGGTGGCTAAGGAAAATCTGGCAAAGAACGAATAGGAATACGGATTCGTTTTATACTAAAGGCAGACCATGGATAGACAATGGTGAGAAAGGAGAAAAGAATGGCAACAGTACATGTAACAACAAAAGAATTTGAAGCAGAAGTTTTGCAGGCAGACAAACCGGTTTTGGTGGATTTTTGGGCGGCATGGTGCGGACCTTGCCAGATGGTAGGTCCTTTGGTAGAACAACTTTCCGAGGAAACGGATGCCGTCAAATTTGTAAAGGTCAATATCGATGAAGAAACAGAATTGCAAATGCAATATAACGTACAGTCTATCCCGACATTTCTGTTATTTAAGAACGGCGAAGTAGTAAAGCGGGAAGTAGGCGCATTGCCGAAAGCACAGTTACAAAAGCTGATTGAGGAGTAAGCCCATATGGAAGAAGTGAATCAGACAGAGTGGGACGCGGACATTCTGGTAGTGGGCGCCGGAACCGCAGGACTGACGGCAGCCGTCTACGGACAGCGGGCGGGGAAATCGGTCTTACTGTTAGAAGAAGGCATATACGGCGGACAGATCGTAGATGCTGCGGCAGTGGAAAACTATCCGGCGATCCGGGAGATTTCCGGGTTTCAGTTTGCGATGAATTTATATGAACAGGCAACCGCACTGGGTGCTTCGTTGGAAACGGGACGGGCTTTGGAAATCGTTTCTTATGAGACGTATAAAGAGGTACGCACAAAGACACGTGCTTATCGATGCGGTGCGGTGATTTTGGCGACCGGAGCAAAAAAACGGAAGCTGGGACTGAAGGGAGAAGAAGAGATGATCGGCAAGGGCGTCTCTTACTGTGCCGCCTGTGACGGAGCTTTTTATAAAGGGAAAACGGCAGCGGTGGTCGGAGGAGGAAATACTGCTCTGGCTGATGCCGTCTATCTGGCAAACGCATGCCGGCAGGTATATCTGATCCATCGACGGGATACCTTTCGGGGAGATATGCAGGAAGCAGAACGTATAAAGGGACATGAAAACATTACACTGTTGTTGGAAACGGTAGTCACGGGACTGGTGACCGGAGAGCATTTGGAACAGATTCTTGTGCAGAATCTGCGTACCGGAGAAACACAGAAGGTAGCGGTGGACGGTTTATTTGTCGCTATCGGGCAAAAGCCGGAAAACGAGGCGTTTGCTAACCTTTTATCGCTGGATGAGCAGGGATATATCCGGGCAGGAGAGGATTGCAAAACGGATACGGCAGGCGTGTTTGCGGCAGGCGACTGTAGGACGAAAGAGATTCGCCAGTTGACGACGGCGGCGTCGGACGGCACGGTGGCAGCATTAGCGGCATGTGCGTATCTGAACGATATCAAATGTCTATAGTCAGAGAAATCAAAGGATGATACAATGAGAAATGGAAAGGGAAGGTGAAACAGATGACATTAGAAGTGTTACAAAAAGAAATGATCGCTGCAATGAAAGCAAAAGATAAGGAACGGAAGGACAGTATTTCCGCTTTGGTGTCCGCCGTCAAAAAAGCCGGTATCGATAACGGCTGTCGGGATCATGTACCGGAAGATATGGTCAATCAGGTAATCTTAAAAGAAATGAAAAGTGTAAAGGAACAGATCGATACCTGTCCGGCAGAACGTGCGGAACTGTTGCAACAATATCAGGCGAGATATCAGGTATTTCAGGAATTTGCACCGTCGTTGATGTCCGAGGAAGAAGTAGAGGCATATCTCAAGGAAAAGTTTCCTGAGATATTGGCAAGCGGTAATAAAGGGCAGGTAATGAAAGCGGTCATGCCGGAACTGAAAGGAAAAGCGGACGGTAAGGTCATCAATCAGGTGGTTGGAAAATTGTGCCAATAATAGCAGGCAGATATCTTAAGAATGGATCAAGGTTCTCATTTGCAAGTGCAATGAGGACCTTTTTTAAATACTGCTTGACATATAATACTATGCGATATATAGTATTATATGAAAGGAGGTATAGAATGGATATTCAGTTAAAGCGGGGTATGTTAGAAATCTGTGTGCTGAGCGCATTATTGCGGGAGGATTCCTATGGATACAAGATCGTTAAGGATTTGCAACCTTATATTGAAATATCGGAATCGACATTATATCCGATCCTAAGGCGTTTAGAAAGTGCGGGAGCATTGAACGTATATTCGACAGAACATAATGGCAGGCTGCGAAAGTATTATGCCATTACGGAACACGGCAGAGGTCGTATACGCGAATTTTTAAATGAATGGAATGGGATGCTGGCGATCTACAACTACATTAAAGAGGAGATGAGTGAGAATGAATAAAGCAGATTTTTTAACAGAATTACAGAGGCGGATTGCAGAATATCCGTCCGAGGAGACCAAACGATCAGTAGAATACTATACAGAAATGCTGGATGACCGTATAGAAGAAGGTATGACGGAGGAGGAAGCCGTTGCTTCCCTTGGATCGCTGACGGACATTGCCGAGCAGATCAAATGTGAGATTCCTCTGACAACGTTAGTTAAGCATAAGGCAAAAGAAAAAACAAAAAGTAAAAAGCTGTCTCCATGGGTGATTCTGATGTTGATATTGGGATTTCCGCTTTGGGGTCCCCTGCTCCTTGCATGTTTCTGCGTTTTCTTTTCCTTATATATGCTGATCTGGGTATTTGACATTGTATTGTGGAGCGGTACTGTCGCATTGGGGGCTGTGGTATTAAACGGCTTGATCGGCTGTATTGTCAATTTGGTACGGCTGTCTGTTCCGTCCGCTTGCTTCTATCTGGGAAGTGCGATGCTTGCATTAGGTCTGTGTATTTTTTGGACGTGGGGTACCAAGGTGATCACCAAGGGAATCGTGTATGGTACGAAAAGGTGCTTTATACAATTCAAAAAGTCGCTATAAGAAAGGAGTATATATACATGAAACATATTGGAAAATTATTGACGACTGCCGGTATTTTGGTAGCCGCCGGGGTTTTATTCCTTGGTATATCGGTGTACTGGCTGTTGCACACAGAGCAAAAGGAAAGTCATCAGACAGATATGGAGTATGAAGAACATATATGTACGGTGGCAGAGGAAGTGACTGCGATCAAAGTCCGGCTGGATGCGGAACAAGTGGAGATCCGTCCGTCCGAAGGAGATGAGATGTCAGTGACTTATTATGAAAAGGCGGATGATGAGGAATATCGGATCACTTCGGGAAACGGCATGCTCAGAATTGAAAGGAAGCAGACACCGTTTGCATTCTGGGTGCTGCCGGATATGACAAGGATGTTTGGGATACAGGAGAAAAACGCCCATCCGGTGATCCTTTATGTTCCGGAAAATTATCAGGGAAGCTATGATCTTGGCATCTCCTCCGGTTCCATCACGATGCAGGATGTATGGATTCGGGATGAGCTGCGGATAGAGGGAACGTCTGGAAATGTTACCTGTAAAAATATAATCTGTGACAAAGACGTATCGACAGACTTGACTTCGGGTACTTTGCAGATCAATGACATGACAGTCAAGGGAGATTGCCGCTTCGGTCTCACAAGCGGTAACAGTTTCATAAACGAGGCTGCAATGGAGGGAGATTTGGAAATGACAATGACCTCCGGAGACTCTTCGATTCAGGATCTGGATGTGGCAGGTACGTTCCGATACGATATCACATCCGGCACATGCAATGTTGACCAATTGGCTGTAAATAGGATGGAAATCGAAATGACTTCCGGAAAGGCGGATTTGAATGATTGTGCCATACATGAGGGTGTGGATGTGAATATGACATCCGGGAATCTGACACTCCGACTGAAGGATTCCGAGAATGATTATTCCGTCCTGACGGAGGTCACATCGGGAAGCTGTAATCTATCGGACCGGATCGGCGGTGACAAGTATATCAATCTTGATATGACATCCGGTACGGCTGATGTATTTTTTGCAGAGTAATCGATGTGGTAGACCTTGTGTTTCTATCCATTCGGTGTGATAATATATGATAAGAATGGGAGAAACAAGAATGAATACAACACGGCATGCACAACGATATAAACTTTTGGATACCTTGCGGGGATGGACACTGCTCCACATGATCGCTTATCACGCAAGCTGGGATTATGTTTATTTATACGGAGGAAACTGGCAGTGGTATCATGGGATCGGGGCTTACGTCTGGCAGCAGAGTATTTGCTGGTCATTTATTCTGCTGTCAGGTTTTTGCTGGAATTTGGGAAAACATCATGTAAGATCGGGATTGAAGGTGTTGATAGGTGGCATGCTTGTGACACTGGTAACGGTTCTTTTCGTTTGGGAAAACCGAGTGATTTTCGGTGTGTTGACCATGTTGGGGAGCAGCATGCTTCTGATGATTCCCATTCATTCCCTTCTGCCACGCCGGATGCGTCTTCCGTGGCTTGGTCTGCTGTGCAGTATAGCGTTATTTGTGCTGACTAGAAATATAAATACCGGATGGTTAGGATTTGAAGCTTGGAATTGGATCGCATTAGATCACTGTCCGTGGCTGTATCGGGGTTATTTGGCAACGTATCTTGGATTTTGTGATCCGGGATTTTTCTCGACGGATTATTTTTCAATTATCCCATGGTTCTTTTTATTTTTGACAGGATATTTTTTGTATCGGACATTGCCGATGGAAAACAGAAGGATACAGAGCGGGTTGACACACGGCATTCAGCCGTTGGCATTTTTGGGCAAACATTCTTTATTGATTTATTTATTGCACCAGCCGGTTCTCTATGCACTGTTTGAATTATGGTACCGACTGTTTCCGGTGATCGTTTCATGAACTTATTCTCCGCGCAGACGGAGCGTGATAAAAATGCGCAGCGTATCAAAAAACATGGCGATAATATCTCCGACATGGATCCGCATGATATCATTGGCGGTGCCGCGTTTGTTTTCTAACTGAACCGGACACTCTAAAATGCGGCAGCCGATCTGGGTGGCACGGGCAAGAATCTCAATGTCAAACGCATAACCGGTCGTTTGCAGTTCCCGTGCGATTGGTAAAAGGGCGTCAGAACGGAATAGTTTAATGCCGGTCTGCGTATCTTTTAAATGCAGGCGGAACAGCAAACGGATCAGGATATAATATCCGTAACTCAGGATCCTGCGATAGAGCGGGTAGGTCAGTTGAGAGTCTTTGTGCATTTTGGAACCGATGACGATATCGGCATCTTCTTCCTCCAATTCTTTTAAGAAAGATGCAAAGTGCTGTGGAGACAGATCCAGATCCGCATCCAAAAAACCGATATATTCGCCGGAAGCACGGAAAATTCCCTCTTTCATGGCGGCGCCTTTTCCACGGTTGACCTTATAATTTACGATCTTGATATGGGGATTTTGCTGTCTGGCACGCATAGCTTCCTCAAAGGTGGCATCCGGACTGCCGTCATTGACAAGGATGATCTCATATAAGGGACAAAACATGGAGACGCAGTCGCAGGTAGTCAATAGATTCTGATAGATACATTGTTCTTCTTTATAAGCCGGCATTACGATGGACAACATGCCTTTTTGTTTGTTCATAGATACCTCTCTAATACTCGTTATATTCATTCATTGTTTTGCACATATTATAGTAACATATTATAGTATAGTGTTTTCAATTTCTCAAGATGTTTCTTGTGCCGAAACTGGACGGAAAGCGTTTTTCGAGTTATAATGATAGGCAAAAAGGGAAGCGAGGATGAGAAAACATGAGATTAGTAACACGTTCTGATTTTGACGGTTTGGTCTGTGGCGCACTTTTAAAAGAAGAAGGGATCATTGATACATGGATGTTTGCACATCCAAAAGACTTGCAGGACGGTCTGATTGCGATCAATGAAAATGATTGTCTGGCAAATGTGCCGTTCGTAGAGGGATGCGGATTATGGTTTGATCATCATTCCAGTGAATTTGAACGTCAGCAGCTCGAAGGAAAATATAAGGGAGAAAGCCGTATCACGCCTTCCTGCGCCAGAATCATTTATGAGTATTACGGTGGTGCAAAACGGTTTCCGCAGTTTGGCGAAATGATGGAAGCGGTAGACAAAGTGGATTCCGGTAATCTGAGTGTAGAGGAAGTGATGAATCCGACCGGCTGGATACTGATCGGGTTTTTGATGGATCCGCGAACCGGTTTGGGACGCTGGCGACAGTTTACGATTCCGAATTACCGGTTGATGGAGATCTTGATGGACGCCTGCCGTACCATGACGATTGATGAGATTTTGGCACTGAGTGATGTTCAGGAGCGAATCGAAGTCTACAACGAGCAGACGGAAAAGTTTCAGAAGATGGTTCGTCAATATACCCGGATAGAGGGAAATGTGATCATAACGGATTTGCGGGGTGTGGATCCGATTTATACAGGAAATCGGTTTATGATCTACAGTATGTATCCGGAACAGAATATTTCCGCATGGATCGTTAGCGGTAAAGGTGGTAAAGGATGTTCGGCGGCAGTCGGTTACAGTATTTTGAATCGTACCAGTGATGTCAATGTCGGCAGCCTGATGCTGAAATATAACGGCGGCGGTCACAGGAAAGTCGGCACGTGTCAGTTTACGGATGAAGAGATGGATACCAAGATGCCGCAAATGCTGAAAGAACTGTGTGAGTTGGCAAATCAATAAAATCAGCAGGAAAGGATAAGACATTGCATATCATTGGACATATCCGGACAGACTTTAAAACAAAATTCGGAATTCCGAGACAGAGCGGTCTGGTAGAGAGTTTACGGGGGAAAATCATATTAGAACCGGAATATAGACATCCGGATATCGTTCGGGGTTTGGAAGATTTCTCATATATCTGGATCATATGGCAGTGTTCCAAAGCGCAGCGGGAGCATTGGTCTGCTACAGTCGCGCCGCCAAGGTTAGGGGGTAAGGTAAGAAAAGGTGTCTTTGCGACACGTTCACCGTTTCGTCCGAATCCGATCGGGTTATCTTCAGTGCGGCTGGACAGGATGGAATGGGACGATACCTTGGGACCGGTCTTGCATGTTGCCGGTGCAGATCTATTGGATCAGACACCGATTTATGATATCAAGCCATATCTGGCATACACGGACAGTCATCCGGATGCGCAGGCAGGCTTTGCCGATACGGTGTTGAAATATGAACTACAGGTGGAATGTCCGGAAGACCTGCTCTTGCGGTTGCCGGAAGCACATAGGGAAACAGTGATCGAATTGTTGCGGCAGGATCCGCGACCTGCTACGCAGGAAGCCTCAGATAAGGAATACCGGATGCTTTTTGGAAATCATGATATTTGGTTTCATGTAGACGGTGACAGGCTGGTGATACACAATGTGATTGAAAAACCGCAAGGGGTATCAGACGGTGACTAGGGCTTGACATGAGAATTTCCGATGATATATAATGACGTCGTATGATAGGCTATGACGAAGAGAAGTAACCCGATTATCGTTTGCAGCGAGTGGAGGACGGTGGAAGCTCCATAAAGTGAATCGGCGTGAATAACACTTTATCAGCCGCGATCTGAACCCATCTCTGATGAACAGTATGGCAGTAGGTGAGCCGTAGCTGTGCGATAAACAGCAGGTGTCACAGGAAGTGTGCTTGTGACCATGGAGTGACTGCATAGGCAGTAAATCAGGTGGTACCGCGGACAGAATAATAGCTGTTCGTCCTGAACAGAAGGTTTAGGGCGAACGGCTTTTTTAGTTGGACTTGCCCATCATGAAAACAAAGAAGGAGAGAAAAGAATGACTGCAAATATTTATCGTGACAGAACATTGAATCAGATCAGTGAAGCGGATGTCGGTTCTACCTTGCGTGTGGCAGGCTGGATCGAGAATATTCGGGATCATGGCGGCGTGTCTTTTGTGGATTTAAGAGATATGTACGGCGTGTTACAGGTCGTCATGCGTGATACATCCTTACTGGATGGCTTGACAAAAGAAGATTGTGTGTCAATCCAAGGTGTGATGGAGCATCGGGATGATGACACCTATAATCCAAAGATCGCAACCGGAACTATAGAATTGGAAGCGCATTCCGTTGACATTTTAGGAAAGGTCTATAAGCAGGTGCCGTTTGAGATCATGACCTCGAAGGAAATTCGGGAAGATGTCCGGCTGAAATACCGATATCTGGATTTAAGAAATAAAAAGGTGAAGGACAATATCATCTTCCGTTCCGAAGTGATTCGGTTTTTACGGGAAAAGATGAATGAACTGGGATTTATGGAGATTCAGACTCCGATTTTATGCGCATCTTCACCGGAAGGAGCCAGAGATTATATCGTGCCGTCCAGAAAATTCAAAGGAAAGTTCTATGCTCTCCCGCAGGCGCCGCAGCAGTATAAGCAGCTTTTGATGGTTTCCGGTTTTGATAAGTATTTTCAGATCGCACCTTGTTTTCGGGATGAGGATGCCCGTGCAGACCGATCACCGGGAGAATTCTATCAACTGGATTTTGAAATGAGTTTTGCAACACAGGAAGATGTTTTCCGGGTGGGAGAGGAAATCTTATCTTCGACCTTTCGGAAATTTGCGCTGGACGGGTATGAGGTGACGGAAGCTCCATATCCGGTATTCAGCTATAAGCAGGCAATGTTGGAATTCGGCACTGACAAACCGGATTTGCGGAATCCGTTGCGGATCGTGGACGTCACAGATTTCTTCCAACGGTGTACGTTCCAACCGTTTCATCATAAGACCGTTCGGGCGATAAACGTGCATGCGAAACTGTCAAAGGGACAGCATGAAAAATTATTGAAGTTTGCTACTTCGATCGGCATGGGCGGTCTTGGATATTTGGAAGTGCTGGAAGACATGAGTTATAAAGGACCGATTGACAAATTTATTCCGGATGATATGAAAGCTGAAATCGCACAACTGGCAGGACTTCAGGCAGGCGATACTATTTTCTTTATTGCAGATCAGGAAGAACGCGCGGCAGATTATGCCGGACAGATTCGGACGGAACTGGGACAACGTCTGGATTTATTAGAAAAAAATGCGTATCGTTTCTGCTATGTAAATGACTTTCCGATGTACGAGTATGATAAAGAAGCAAAACAAATGATCTTTACCCATAATCCATTTTCCATGCCGCAGGGTGGTTTGGAAGCCTTAACCACAAAGAAACCGGAAGAAATATTGGCATACCAGTATGACATTGTATGTAACGGTGTGGAGTTGTCATCCGGTGCGGTTCGGAATCATGATATGAAGATCATGGAAAAGGCGTTTGAATTGGCAGGTTATTCACAGGAAGATCTGAAACAAAAATTCGGGGCGTTATATCAAGCGTTCCAATTTGGCGCACCGCCTCATGCCGGTATGGCGCCGGGAGTGGACCGGATGATCATGCTGCTGCGCAATGAGGAGAATATTCGGGAAGTCATCGCATTCCCGATGAACGGAAACGCACAGGATCTGATGTGCGGAGCGCCGGGTGAAGTGACCGAACAACAATTACGGGAAGTGCATATAAAAGTGAGACAGTAGAGGATGTCCCGACGGACAGAGGATCCCTTACTTGGTGGATCGGAGCGGTATATACCGCTCCGAAAAAAGGGAGGGAAAAAGGAAATGCTGCTTGACGAAATCGTTCTTTTGTGATATTTTACAAAAGTAGAAACCGTTGAAAAAGAGGAAGTACATTTGCGGTACACCTGACAGAGAGTTGCAGCCGGTGAAATTGCAACAGGCAGTAGCAGATGGAATGGGCTTTAGAGGGCGACCTGAACCGGTACCGGTAGGGAAGACGGAGAGGATACTTCGTTAGCAAATCGGATATATATAGGTATATCATGAGGTGGACGTGTGCATACATGTCAAGCAGGGTGGCACCGCAGGAGTGGAACTCTTGTCCCAGCAAGATGGGATAAGGGTTATTTTTATGTATAGACATACTTGTCCCGACAGATAACGATAGGAAGGAGAATAAGAATGAGCGAAGAAAAAATACCTTACAAAATTTATCTGAGTGAAGAGGAGATACCAAAGCAATGGTATAATGTACGGGCGGATATGAAAAATAAGCCGGCGCCGTTGTTAAATCCGGGAACCTTGCAGCCGATGAAACCGGAAGAATTGGAACCGGTTTTTTGTAAAGAACTGATTGCGCAGGAACTAAACAATACAGATGCTTATATTGATATTCCGGAAGAGATTCAGGCGTATTACAGAACGTATCGTCCGTCTCCGACCATGCGGGCATATCACTTGGAAAAAGCGCTGGGAACACCGGCAAGGATTTATTACAAATTTGAAGGAAATAATACCAGCGGAAGCCATAAACTCAATTCTGCGATCGCGCAGGCATACTATGCAAAGAAGCAGGGATTAAAGGGCGTGACAACAGAGACCGGAGCCGGTCAGTGGGGAACGGCATTATCGATGGCATGTGCGTACTTTGGTTTAGACTGTAAGGTCTACATGGTAAAAGTATCCTATGAGCAAAAGCCGTTCCGTCGGGAAGTGATGCGGACCTATGGGGCAAGTGTTACGCCGTCGCCTTCTATGGAAACACAGGTTGGCAGAAAAATCTTAGAACAGCATCCGGGTACAACCGGCAGTCTGGGTTGTGCGATTTCAGAAGCAGTGGAAGTGGCAACTACCCATGAAGGATACCGTTATGTATTGGGAAGTGTTTTAAATCAGGTGCTTCTGCATCAGTCTGTGATCGGTTTGGAAGCGAAAACGGCATTGGATAAGTATGGCATCAAGCCGGATATCATTATCGGTTGTGCAGGCGGCGGCTCGAATTTGGGCGGTTTGATCGCACCGTTTATGGGCGAAAAGCTGCGTGGCGAAGCCGACTACCGTTTTATTGCCGTAGAACCTGCCTCTTGTCCGAGTCTGACGAGAGGAAAGTTTGTCTATGACTTTTGTGATACGGGTATGGTATGTCCGCTGGCAAAAATGTATACCTTGGGAAGTAACTTTATCCCATCTCCAAACCATGCAGGCGGATTGCGCTATCACGGTATGAGCAGCATCCTGTCGCAGTTGTATCATGACGGATATATGGAGGCATGTTCGGTAGAACAGATTTCCGTGTTTGAGGCTGCGGAACAATTTGCCAGAACCGAAGGAATCCTTCCGGCGCCGGAAAGCAGTCATGCTATCCGTGTGGCGATCGACGAAGCGTTGAAATGTAAGGAAACCGGAGAAGAAAAGACCATTCTATTTGGTCTGACAGGTACGGGATATTTTGATATGGTGGCATATGAAAAATTCCATGAAGGAGAAATGACGGATTATATTCCGACGGATGCAGACCTTCAGGCAGGCTTTGACGGAATTCCGAAATTTGAAGGAAATGAATGCTGATAGTTGAAGCGTTGTAAGGATAACAAAAAACGCCATAGTCTGGTTTGCAGGCTATGGCGTTTTTAGATTTGTAGATGTTATTCAATGATGGAAGTATCTAATAAAGATTCCGAATCCGGGCTTTCTTCCGTATCGGTATCTTCTTGTGCATCTTCTTTCAGATAGTCGATTTCGCCTTTCAGATCCGTGATCTCATATTGATCACCCTGCACTTCCTCTAAATAAGCGGCGACCGCTTCGGAAGCCTGTGTAGAAGCGATCGTCTCTAAACAGGTTTCGTCATAGGTACGGCTGACGAATTTCAGAACATAACAATGGTCGTCATCTGCGGAACGGATCAGAGTGATATCTCCTTCTTTCCGGGATTCGTCTGTCAGCCACATCCGATAGGCTTCATTGACGCTGGAGCCTGCGGCGTTTTCGGTTAGAGAATATTCGCTGTCTTCCGGTTCATAATTTGCCTTTGCTTCCTCCGTTGCGTATTCCAGACACAGGCTTTCAAAATCTTCACCGTTCTCAAGGCGTTCCTTCATTTCGTTTGCCAGCCGGTAAATTGTAGGTTCGGTAGAATCGTCATCATCCGCAGAATCATCCTGCTCTGTGTTGTCGGTTTCGTCAGTGGAATCGGTGTTGTCAGCCTCCTCTGTGGAATCGATGTTGTCAGCCTCCTCGGTGGAATCGGTATCGTCGGACGTATCATCCGCAGAATCATCGGACGCTTGTTCGGAGTCGGCATAATCTTCCGCATGAAACGTAAAGCTGTAATATGCCAAGAGATCATAATCATCCTTGTGGGATTCATAGTATTCGGTTGCTTCCGCTTCGTCCGGTGTATGATCCTCAATCAACTGATCATGATAAGCAGATGCTGTATAGCTGTTTTCCATAAACGGTTTTACGTTGAACCGGGTCGCATAGTCGCCAAACATGCTTTTGTAATATGCACGCATCGTCACTTGGTTGGTTCTTGCCGTTTCTTTGGCAGTGTCTATGAATGTGTGATAATCTTCCGTGATATCATAGGAAAAACCGGTTGCTTTTGCATCGTCCAGCAATACATATTCCTGTTGGATCTGTTCCAAGGCAAGCTGTTCAAAGTACTCCTGCCATGTCATATCTTCCGAATAATCCTGTTCATCAAAAGGAAGAGAGGTATCCAGTCCGAGGTATGATAGATAATAGGAGTAAGTGTTGATATAATTATTGACCGTACTGTTAAAGTAATAATCATATTCTAACTGTGTGATCTCATGTTCGCCGACCTGAATGTACGGCTCGGTAGTGACGGTATGGATCTCCATGATCTTGGTAACGCTAAAATAGCCGATCGTACCCAGCAATGCGACTACAAAAATTGTGCAGACAGTTCGAAAAATCAGGGATTCCCGTTTTTGACGGGCGGCTTCTTTTCGCCGTGCTTCCATTTTACGGTCATATTTTGTCTTTGGCTTTTCCTGCTCCGTTGTATTTGATGTTTTTTTACTCATGGTTTTTCTCCTTCAACAATCTCATTCTCCCAGTATGCCATTTATTTGTGATAAAAGTGTGATGATTTTGGGGGATACAGTATGATTATGCCATTCGTGATAAAAAACTGCAAGGATATTTTTCAAGATATCGGGGGTTTGCGGAACGGTCGGCATAAAAAAGGAACCCCAAACAGTCGGGGTTCCTTTTTTACAGATGCAATTTCTTATCGGCGAATCCAAATTTTCAAGGTCTTTACAAGTTTGCGTTTATCTTCATCGGTCATTCTTCGCGTCAGGTCGTTCAATTCATAATCAAGAGCGGTCGCTTCATAATCGGAATCGATGCTTCCGATCAGGGCATCTAATGACACATGGGTTAATTCTGCATAGTACATGAGAAGCCGCAAAGTCATGGCACTGCGATTATTCTCCACATTGCTAATGTAACCCGGAGTAACATTCAATGCTTTCGCAACTTGATTTTGAGTTAAGCCATTTTCAATGCGTAACTCTTTTACCTTTTTACCAAGGTTTGCGTAAAAATCATCCATTGTAAAACACTCCTTAATCTGACATACAAAAAACTGATTTTAAAAATATGTAGTATATAGTAAATTATACAATGAATGGAAAGGAAAATAAATCACTACTTTGTATATTTATTATGATAAAACTAGAGAAATTTCAATGCTTGAAAGGCATTGAAAGTATGCTCCGGCTACTTTACAAACCGGATGCTTCATGCTATCCTGTTGAAAAGTTTGATAGGACTACCTGTTAGTCTGAAAACGACGATCCGGGAGATGGATGCGGTCAGAGGGATAAAACAGAAATCGGGTATGATGTGTAAGCGATTGAGATACGCGTTATGATACAAGGAGGAACAGGAATGAAACGTACACAGAATATGGAACGTAATTTAACTATGGTTATGGATTTTTATGAAATGACAATGAGTAACGGTTATTTTTTGGATCAGGATACCAATACCAGAGTTGCCTTTGATGTCTTTTATCGTAAGAATCCGGACAACGGCGGATTTGCGATTTTTACCGGTTTGGAACAGATCGTAGAATATGTGCAGAATCTGCATTTTAGTGAAGAAGATATTGCATACTTAAAAAGCAGAAATCTGTTCTCGGAAGAATTTTTGGAGTATTTGAGAAAATTTCATTTTACCGGTGATATCTATGCGTTTCCGGAAGGAACCATTATGTATCCGAATGAACCTTGTATGACAGTCGTTGCTCCGCTGATCGATGCACAATTAATTGAGACTGCCATTTTATTGCAGATTAATCATCAGTCCCTGATCGCTACCAAAACGCGCCGGATCGTCTTTGCGGCAGACGGACGGGACGTATCGGATTTTGGCGCCAGACGCGCCCATAATATGGATGCGGCGATTTATGGCGCAAGGGCTGCTTATATTGGAGGAGCCAACAGTACGGCGACCGTCATGGCAGGTCAGATGTTCGGTATTCCGATTAGCGGAACCATGGCACATAGTTTTGTGATGTTTTATCGGCACGAATACGATGCGTTTAAGAAATATGCCGAAACCTATCCGGATGCGACCGTCCTGTTGGTAGATACCTATGACGTATTGCATAGCGGCATCCCGAATGCGATCCGCGTGGCGAAAGAAGTATTAGAGCCGATGGGTAAGCGGTTGAAAGGGATCCGGATTGACAGTGGTGATTTGGCATATCTGACAAAAAAAGCAAGAAAAATGTTAGACAAGGCGGGGTTGGAAGATTGCCGGATCATTATATCCAACAGTCTGGACGAATTTACGATCACTTCGATTTTAGGACAGGGAGGCTGTGTGGACAGCTTCGGCGTGGGTGAACGTCTGATCACGGCGAAATCGGAACCGGTATTTGGAGCGGTTTATAAAATCGCCGCAGTGGAAGAAGAACCAAACCGCTTTGTACCTAGGATCAAGATCTCTGAGAATGTCGAAAAAATCACGAATCCGGGATTGAAAAAAGTATATCGGATCATTAATGAGGAAGGACGCGCCATAGCGGATCTGATCGCAAAAGCAGATGAAGTGATCGATATGACACAGCCGTTTCGTTATGTGGATCCGATCAAGCCTTGGAAAAACCGTTTTTTTGAAAACTGTAAGGCAATCGAATTACAACAACTGATCATCAAAAACGGAGAATTGGTATATGACTTGCCTGCCTTGGAGGAAATCGCTGCCTATGTAAAACGCCAACTGTCAGAAGAGATCTGGGAAGAAGAGCAGCGCTTTGAGTATCCGCATCTGCATTATCTGGATATGACGCCGGATTATTATGAGATGAAAATGCAGTTGCTGAATGATTTGAGCATGAAGGAAAATTAGTTACTTTTCTCGTGGAATGGTGTATACTAACCGTAGAAAAAAGGTTTGGAAATCCATATACAGGAGGACGGAAGAATGGCAAACTATACGATTATGGGACATCCTTTGATCCGGCACAAAATATCGATGATCCGGGATAAACATACGGGAACAAATGAATTTCGAAAGCTGGTGGAAGAGATTGCGATGCTGATGGCATATGAAGCGCTTCGCGATCTGCCGACGGAAGAAGTAGAGATAGAAACTCCGATCGAGACCTGCATGACACCGATGATTTCCGGCAAAAAAATGGCGATCGTACCTATCCTGCGTGCCGGATTGGGCATGGTGAACGGAATCGTTACGCTGGTTCCGACGGCAAAAGTCGGACACATCGGTCTGTTTCGGGACCCGGAGACATACAAACCGCAAGAGTATTATTGTAAGCTGCCGGATCAGTTGGATCAGAGGATCATATTGGTAGTCGATCCGATGCTGGCAACCGGAGGCTCGGCTGTAGATGCCATACGGTATGTCAAAGAACAGGGCGGTAAAAATATTAAGTTTATGTGTATTATTGCAGCGCCGGAAGGTTTACAGAATCTGATGGCGGCACATCCGGATGTCCACATTTATGTAGGAGAGCTGGATCGGTGCCTGAATGAACACGCTTACATCTGCCCGGGACTGGGAGATGCAGGCGATCGTATTTTCGGAACGAAGTAAACGGATAGATATATAAAGATCAGTGATATGAATGAAACAGGAAGAACAGCAAACGGCAAGAAAAGAATATAGTAAAAGAAAAAAACGAGAGATCGCAGTGGCAGTCTGTTTGGTGATCGTTCTGATTTCCATTGTGGGTCTGTGGATGATCGGGGGACCGTTAGTGGAATTTGTTTCGGACGGTGAACGCCTGCGGATGTGGGTGGATGACAACTGGCTGTGGAGCCGTTTGGCTTATCTTGGGATCATCATCCTTCAGATCGTCATTGCGATCATACCGGGAGAGCCGTTTGAGATCGCTGCCGGATATGCCTTTGGGGCGATAGAGGGAACGGCTATCTGCATACTCGGAAGTACATTGGGCGGGGTCATTGTCTTTTTGCTGGTTAAAAGATTCGGGACGAAATTAGTGGAAATCTTTTTTTCCTTGGATAAGATCAATTCTTTAAAATTTCTGCATGACAGTAAAAAAAGGGATATCTTAGTCTTTTTCTTATTCTTTCTTCCGGGTACGCCAAAAGATGCGTTATGTTATTTTGTCGGTTTAACAAAAATGGATTTAAAGACTTGGCTGATCATAACAACGGTTGCAAAATTTCCCTCGATTGTCACATCGACCATCGGCGGAAATGCGATCGGTACAGAAAAGTACGGATTTGCCGTGATCGTATTTGCCATTACGCTTGTGGTCAGTGTGGCGGGGATGTTGTTTTATAATGCGTATACCAAACGAAAACAATCGGAAATGGCGATCACAAAAGAAGATCAGGATACGCAATCCGGTGAACAGAAGTAAAATCGTTGTTGGAAAGAAAAGAGGAACGATATGGGCATTGTGATTACAGCGGCGCTGGGAGCGTTTTTGCTGCTGGGTGTAGCCGTTGTGAAACTGGTAAATAACAGTAAAAAAATTGAACAGATTTCCATCGCCATCGCGTTTGGGACAATGGTTTCCTTGGTGGTTTTGGAATTGGTCCCGGATATGCTGGAGACCTTTCAGGGGAACACGTTTTGGCTTGCCCTGTTAGCGGTTGGCGTGGGTATCGCAGGATTGAAGATTTTGGACTGTTTTATTCCGGATCATGGGGAAGGAACGGAACAGTCGCAGGAACAGGAAAACGCGGTAGTGATTCATATCGGTATCATTTCAGCAGTGGCGATCATCCTGCATAACATTGTCGAAGGAATGGCGGTATACAGCATTACGACAGAGTCCTTAAAAGTAGGAATCTTGGTCGCGCTGGGCGTCGGCTTGCATAATGTACCAATGGGGATGCTCATGTATGCGACATTGGAAAAAGAAACCAGAAAAAAGAGAATGTTAATATTGATGCTTGCCGCTGTTTCCACTTTGTCGGGAGGATTGGCGATGGCATCGATTCGTACGATCCTGAATGATACGGTGATCGGTATTTTGATCAGTGTGGCGCTGGGAATGCTTCTGTATATCATTTTCTTTGAGTTGCTTCCGCATCTGATCCACTGTAAGAATTGGAAACGGACGATCGTTGGCGTGCTTGTGGGTATCGGAATCATTGTAGTGAGTACTTTACTGGAATAATCTGCGGGAGGTGAGACAAATGGAAGTGACAAATGCGATCATATCGACAAAAGCGAACACTCTGTATGCGATGAAGAGCTTGATCACGCATGCGAAGATTGAAAAGATGTATATTCTGCGAGTGAAAGATTTTTGGAAAGATATGTCTTCCGTTTGTCAGGAGATCCGGGAACGATTTGAAGGCTGCCGGATCGTAGTACGTAGTTCATCCAGTCATGAAGACGGTCTGAAATCCTCAAATGCCGGTCATTATAAAAGTATTTTGGATGTCGATTCTGCCAGTCTGAAGGAGATAGAGGATTCCATTCAGGAGGTCATACGTTCCTATGAAGAAGATTCGGAAACGGTTGCGGAAGAACAGGTGCTGATCCAGAGACAGGCTATGAATGTTCAGGTCAGCGGCGTGGTGTTCACCAGAGACTTAAGAGAAAACCGACCATACTATCTGGTGAATTATGACGACCATGGTTCGACCGACAGTGTGACGAGCGGACGCGGCGGTAAAATGCTATGGATTGCCCGTGATGTAGAACCGGATCGTCTGGAATGGCAGTGGCAGAGATTGATCACTGCGGTACGCGAAGTAGAAAGTATTATAGAAGGGATTCCGTTGGATATTGAATTTGCGATCGACAGTAGCGGACAGGTGATCCTGTTTCAGGTACGTCCGTTGGCGGCGGCTCATTATCATACGGCATCGGTAGACGAGGCGGCTTTTTATCTGTGTAAATCCAAAATGAAAGAGATGTATGAAAGCCGGTTGGATGTTTTGACCGGACAGCCGATGAAACTTTCCGATATGGCGTTTTGGAATCCCTCGGAGATCATTGGCTCGAATCCAAGGACCTTGGACTATTCACTGTATCAGCGGATCATCACGCATCGGGCGTGGAACGAAGGCATACGGCAGTTGGGATACTGTGCATTGGATGAGGATTTAATGTATCAGGTCGGCAATAAACCATATATTAATCTAAATTATTCTTTTTATTCGTTAACACCGGAAGCTCTTCCGAAGCAGTTGACGACAAAACTGGTCCAATATTATCATGACTGTTTAAGTAATGATCTGTCGGCACACGATAAGATTGAATTTGAGATTGTGTTTAGCTCTTATGATTTCATGACAGAACAAAACAGTAGAAAACTGTTAGAACATGGCTTTACAGAAGAAGAACGCAAACAGATCGTTTCCGAGATCAAACGGCTGACTTTAGAGATGATCTATGAGCATAACGTGATATTGGCTCAGGATATGGCGTCTATCAATACGTTGGAATTTACGCGGATGGAGATTGAAAAGATCGGTTCGAATACGAACAATCCGAAAGAACTGATCGAAATGGTAAAATGGCTGCTGGAAGCGATCACCAAGTATGGTACGCCCCAGTTTGCAAGGCAGGCACGGATCGCATTTGCGGCAAGGGCATTTCTCCGCACATTGGTGGAAGCAAAGTACTATACACAGAGAGAAATCGATGTATTTATGCAGTCCATCTCTACGGTTTCGACGGAATTCAATGAAGATTTCGAAGCATACTCGGACGGAAAAATGAGCAAAGAGGCATTTGACTCAAAATATGGGCATTTACGCAGCGGCACTTATGATATACGGACGGAACGATATGATGCGATGAATTTTCGCCCGGTTTCCGCTAAGAATAAACAGCCAAAGATCCGCAAACATCTGGTCTTTGATCTGGCGCCCATGCGGCAGGCTCTGAAGGATCACGGGATTGAGATTCCTGCTGAAGTTTTTCAAAAGTTTTTGGTCTCTGCCATTGAGCAAAGAGAATTTTTTAAATTTGAGTTCACCCGTTCACTGAGCCTTGTGATCGAATGGATCCGTAAGATTGGTCAGTTCATGGGTTTTCGGGTGGACGAACTATCTTGGCTGTCGATCGACGACATAGAAGCCTATGACAGGGAATTAGAAGTAGATGCGTTAAAAGAACAATGGGCGGCTCTCATGGAAAGGCGGCATACGGAATTTCGCAGGAATCGCAGTGTATTGTTACCGGAAGTGATTCTCTCATCAAACAGTATCGATATCATTCCGGTCTATGAAGCGCGACCGAATTTTATCACCAGCAAACGAGTGGCAGGAGAAGTGGTTCTGTTAGAAGAAAATCGGGGCGTGGATATTGACGGAAAGATCGTGGTCGTACCGCAGGCAGATCCCGGATACGAATGGATCTTCACCAAAAAGATCAAAGGGTTTATCACCAAATATGGCGGAGCAGCTTCGCATATGGCGATCCGCTGTGCGGAATTTGATATCCCGGCGGCGATTGGCTGCGGCGAGAAAATTTATGCGACGGTCTCGAAATTGGATTATCTGGAACTGGATTGCAGAAACGGCACGATACAGGCGGGTATTCAATATACCAATCTGCATGCTCTGATCACACAGAGGGAAGGCGTGAACCAATACGGAGACGCTACGGATATTTTAGAGTCAGCCTATATCCGATTCTATGAATTAATGGGCTTTATTCCGAAACCGGTATCCAATCATACGAAAAATTTTGAACGGCTATTTGATGATGATATCGATCTGTTGATCGTGGTGGGAGGCGGCGCTTTAGATCCCAAATGGTATGACAGAGAACATGACGAAGAGACACAGCCGAACCGTGACCGGACGGAAGAAAAGATGATCAAGTATTGCATCGAACATGGGATACCGATCATAGCGACCTGCCGCGGCATGCAGTATATTAACGTTCTGTTTGGAGGAAAACTGGCATATCATCCGAAACTGACGGTGGACCGTCCCCGTGGCAAAGATCATAAGGTACATCTGCTCACAGAAAATCGGGATATCTATGTGAATAATTTTCATCAGGATGTCATATTTGATAAGAATCTGGCACCGTGTTTCACACCGATGGCGATCGATGAGGAAAATCACATTATCGAAGCATATTATTCGGAAGAAATGAAGCTGTTGGCATTGCAGTGGCACCCGGAGCGGCAATTCGAAACAGGAGAAGCAGAGGAAGAAACCAGACGTATTATCGTGAATTTTATACAAAAATATATTCATTAGAGTTAGTAAAAAATTCGGTAGAAATGTAGGGTTTTTTACAAACCAAACAAGGAAGCCTAGACATTTTTCACAAAATTGAAGGCAGGGGGAAAGTTGGGCTTACAGAACGCACACGAATAATGATACAATATGATTACCGGCAAAACAGGATTAAATAAGTAAATTTTGGCAAGAATAAAGAAAGTAGTGTTAGAAAAAGACAGGAGGAAACAGGATGTTCGAAGTTGGCGATTGTATTGTATGTGGAAACAATGGCATTTGTACGGTAGAAAATATCAGCACAATTGATGTACCGGATATCGATCCGAATCGGTTGTATTATATCCTGAGACCGGTATATGCGAAATCCAGCGTGGTGTATATTCCGGTGGATAATGAAAAGATCATTATGAGAAAAGTCTTGACGCAGGAGCAGGTTAAAGAGTTGATCGACCATATTCCGGAAATTGAGACGATTGCTGAAATGAACGATAAGCAGCGGGAAGAACGATTTAAGGAATGTATGAAGCACTATGATTGCGAGGACTGGATCAAAGTGATCAAGACCTTATATCTACGCAGGCAGGAACGCATGGAAAAAGGACAGAAGGTGACTGCAACGGATGCCAGATATTTAAAAACAGCGGAAGACCATTTGTATTGCGAATTTGCCATGGCGTTAGGCATAGAGCGGAATGAAGTGGTAGATTTCATTACCAATCAAATTGAAAATCGAAAATAAGCAGATAGCTACGACGAAAGAACCTGAAACCACTCGATGCTTTTTCTTCTGAAAAATGTAAAGAAGGAAGCGCATCGGGTGGTTTTTGTTTGGATAAAACATCATATGGGATTATGGACAATCCGAACGGTTTATTGTATAGTATAACAAAATATCAAAAGGATACAGAGGATATATAGTATGAAACAGGATATTCTGCAGGAATCAGTGCCGGCGATTTCGGAAGCCGTGCAAAGGAAATTATGGGAAATGGCAACGCAGAATGCGTATATGCAGGATTTACATATAGAAATTTTAACGATAGAGCGTGGTTATGTCAAAGGCAGGCTGACGGTCACGAAGAATGTGTTAAACCCATATGGTTCGGTACATGGAGGTTGTCTGTATTCGTTGGCGGATATTACTGCGGGACTGGCAGCGTCTACCTATGGCGTATATTCGTCTACCATAGAAGGGCATATGGAATATGTTCTGCCGGCGATGGATACGGAATATGTGATCTGTGAAGCCAAGGAGATCCGGCAAGGCGTACATGTTTCCCAGTATGAAGCATATCTGTATGACGATAAGGGACAGTTGGTGGATCGGGCGTCATTTTCGTTTTATATGATGCAACGCGCGATCGCGGAGAAAGAACATGACAAGGAAACGGATGCGTAAGGAAAGTATCGGGGAATTTTGAATAAGATAGGAAGAGAAAAAGGAGTAGGAGTTCTATGAAAATGGATCATGCGATGATTACACAGATTCAACAGGTAGTAGCGGAGATCAATAAAAACTATGACAGCCATGATGTGCTGATGGCAAAGGACGGAAGACATCTGCCTTCCCGCAGTACGATCATTCTCATTCTAAAAGAATTGCGCAGGATTATGTTCCCCGGTTATTTTGGAGATGAAGATCTCTCGACCTATGTGGGAGACTATTTTGTCGGTTCCAATTTAAACCATGTTTATCAGGTATTGAAAGAACAGATTGTGACCGCATTGATTTATCGCCAGTCGGACGGTTTGACCGCCGAAGAAGCACAACGGCAGGCAGAAGAGATCTGCCAGTATTTCATCAGCCGGTTGCCATATATTCAACAAATGTTATTAAAAGATGTGCAGGCAGGTTTTGACGGAGACCCTGCGGCGCAAAGTAAAGAAGATATTATCATTTCGTATCCCGGTCTGTTCGCCATTTATGTATACCGTGTGGCTCATGAGCTATATGATAAGCAGGTTCCGTATATTCCTAGGATCATGACAGAGTATGCCCACAGCCGGACAGGGATTGATATCAATGCCGGAGCTTCCATTGGAGAATACTTTTTTATTGATCATGGGACGGGTGTGGTCATTGGAGAAACAACCGTGATCGGTAACCATGTGAAACTGTATCAGGGCGTGACGCTGGGCGCCTTGTCTACCCGTATGGGGCAGCAGTTGGCAGGTGTCAAACGACACCCTACGATTGAAGATAATGTGACGATTTATTCCGGCTCTACGATTTTGGGCGGAGATACTGTAATCGGCAGAGACACGATCATCGGCGGTAATGCGTTTATCACCGCCTCGGTTGCCGCAGAAACGAAAGTGATCGTCAAGAATCCGGAGATGACCTTTAAGGGCGGCAAAAAATCGGAACTGGATATGGATGCGTGGGTATGGGAGATTTGATCGGTCACCCGGCAGTGGAGACCTGCAATTCATGTTCATAATAGGCAGCCTGCTCGGAATCGCCGATCGCGCGATAACAACGGATCAGACCGTTTAACGGCAGTTCGCTTCCGTAGCGTATGGCAAGTTCACACTGTGTTTCATAGACGGCGTTGTAATACCAGAGAATCGCTTCCGAAAAGTCTTCACAGGCTTCATAGTATTCGCCAAGGCAGGCGCATACTTCGGAACTGCCGTTACCGTCCGCTATATTTTTTAAGGCGCTGCCGAGAATCAAGTGTGGATTCCGTTCGATCACGCCGCATTTGGCAAGCACGCATTGAACGGCTTTTAGTTCTCCTTCGGAGAGGATCTGTTTGGAAAGCTGCATAAAATATGGTTTTGCAGTCAGGAAATCCGAATTGTTTCCGGCAATAAACAGTTCTTTCGCATACATGATATTGAGCTTCGAAGACAGCGGAGTTCCGGCTTGGATAAACGCCTGCAGGTTCGCAAAATCCCGGCTGGCATGACTTTCATGCGGTTTATGGATGATGGCAATGTCGCTGTCGAAAATAATCGGTTCTAAACGCAGCGTTTCATGCAGTGGATCCTGCCAATAAAATGTGCGCAGCCGCTTTACGAGTTTGGGACGGTACTCCTTATCATAATTATATGTCGTGCCAAATTCCAACTGATTGGTATAATACATCTGGACGATCTCCACTTCCGGGAGGAGTATTTTTTTTAAGTCTAAAATCTGACGGATATTGTCGGCGTCTATCATTTCATCCGCATCTGCAATGTAAATATATTCCATAGTCGCCTTGGAAAAAGAAAAATTACGGGCGGCGGCAAAGTCGTTCACCCATGGAAAATCATAGATGTTGGGTGTGTATTGAGCGGCAATCTCTTTGGTACGGTCTGTGGAACCCGTATCGACGATAATGATCTCATCGGAAAACGCTTTGACACAATCAAGGCATCGTGCCAAAAAACGTTCCTCATTTTTTACAATCATACAGGTGCTGATGGTAATCATTAGAAGCCTCCTATCCATTCGTTTTCTAAATGTCACTATATAGATATCATATCACAGATCGGCGGAATGTGAAATAGGAACCGGAATCACGAACCGTTTGGATAGAGACGGCAGGCAGGGCAGGATAAAAGAAAAGAGGAAGGGTATTGACATCTGAAAAAAAAGTTATCAGAATAAGATAGAATGAAGTACATGAATGGAGGATACATATGGAGCAGGTTGTTTTAAAGATACAGTATTTAAATGATGATATTCCCAGATTGGAGTATATAGACGGAAAGTCAGACTGGATTGATCTGCGTGCTGCAGAGCGGGTAGAATTAAAAGCAGGTGAATTCCGCCTGATTCCTCTTGGCGTGGCGATCCAGCTACCGGAAGGTTACGAGGCGCATATCGTACCACGGAGCAGTACATATAAAACATACGGCATCATACAGGCAAATTCTATGGGGATCATTGATGAAACATATTGTGGTCCTAATGATTGGTATCGATTTCCGGCATTGGCTATGCGGGATACGGTGATAGAAGCCAATGACCGTATTTGCCAGTTTCGTATAGAAAAACATCAGCCCCGGATCGTGTTTGAGGAAGTAGAGGCATTGTCAGGCAGCGATCGCGGTGGATTCGGCAGTACCGGAAGACAGTAGGAGAAACAGGTATCAGAAAAGGAGGATTATGGATATGTTGACACAACAGGTTAGTTGGTTGGAATACGGGATAAACGCCATGTTCGTTTTATATTTTGTCATCTTATATGTAGAGAGGCTCCAAAGCGTCGTGCGTTCTTATAAGCATGGCAATCCGTGGAACAATGGATTGAATCGTTATATGTATGGTCTGACGCTGGTTGCCATGGTAACGACGGCGCTGCTTTTGGTATTCGAAAACCGCTCGATGTTTGTGGCTTTGTTCAGCCGCTCTCCGGAAGTATACCTATCGTTTTTTCAGTTGAGCCTTGCAGCAGGATGTTTATTGTTTGCCGGAATGGTTCACACGGAGTATACGATACCGGGTTTGCAGTTCGGAGCTTACGGCGCCTTGATCGTTGCCATGGTGTTGCGGACGGTTCAGGCGGTATCCGCAGGAGAGAGTCCGGTCGCGTGTTGGCTGTCGCTGGCGTTCGTTGTGGCGTATTCCATGGCGATTCCGGTTGTTTACCCATCGGAGATCAAACATAAGCACTTCTTTCATATCGTTGAATGTATCCTTTCATTTGGGATGGTCATGATCTTTACAGCCATGCTCTCAGGCAGTGTGGCGGTATTTCATCCGTTGTGGATGTTGATTGCATTAGTAGGAGATACGGTCTTGCTGCTGATGCGTCGAAAAGAATTCCTAAATATGTTTTTATTGGTGTTTCTGATCGTGTCGCTCGGCTTATGGATCGCCGGGCAGATCGCGCTGTAAGAGAGAGCGGCTGGGGAAAAGGATCATTTAGAAGGGATGTCTGCAACGCAATGGAGCAATACATGTTTGTTCAGAATAGAAACTGTGAATTTTTCCCATGCCATTCAGATGTGGGAGAAGAAGAATTTAATTGTTTGTTTTGTTACTGCCCGTTGTATGCACTCCGGGAGGACTGCAACGGCTCGTTCCGTTATTTGGAAAACGGAGTAAAAGACTGTTCGCATTGTGCCATTCCTCATAAGAGGGACGGATATGAATATATCAGGAAGTATAAAGAACAACTGGCGGAACTTGGGAAATGCGGTACGGACAGAAAAGGAGGAGCCTGATGCTGAAAACATTAGGGAGACAGATAAAGGAATTTAAGAACGCAACAATCGCTACGCCGATATTTATGGTATTGGAAGTTATGATGGAAACGGTGATCCCGTTATTAATGGCATCGATCATAGACGACGGAGTCAATGTACCAAACGGAGATATCCGTCATATCTGTACGGTTGGAGCATGGATGGTAGTAGCGGCAGGGATTGGATTGTTCGCCGGCATCATGGGAGGAAAATACGGAGCGTATGCCTCTGCCGGATTTGCAAAAAACCTGAGAAAAGGGATGTTTGATCATATCCAGACATTTTCTTTTTCAAACATCGATAAATTCAGTACGGCAGGATTGATCACCCGTTTGACCACGGATGTTACCAATTTACAGAATGCGTACATGATGACGCTTAGAATGGGAACGCGGGCGATCGCCAGTTTGATCTGCGCCATGGTTGCCGCATTTATCGTAAACGTAAAAGTGGCTACGATTTATTTATTGGCGGTGGTTTTCTTAGGAAGTGTGTTAAGCATCATTATTTCCTTCGCAACCAAGTATTTTACACAGGTATTTCAAAAATATGACGACCTGAACGCCAGTGTGCAGGAGAATGTATCCGCGATCCGCGTAGTTAAAGCATATGTGCGGGAAGATTATGAAACCGATAAATTCATACAGGCGAGTACCAAAGTTTATAACATGTTTGTAAAAGCGGAAAAAGTCTTGGCATATAATATGCCGGTCATGATGTTGTCCGTTTATACCTGCATTCTGTTGATCAGCTGGGTCGGCGCGCATATGATAGTAGCGGGGAATTTAACGACCGGCGACTTAATGAGTCTGCTGGCATATTGCATGAACATACTGATGAGTCTGATGATGCTCTCCATGGCATTCGTTATGATCAGTATGAGTACTGCCAGCGCGGAACGGATCGCAGAAGTCTTAGATGAAACCAGTGATTTACAGAACCCGGAACATCCGGTTATGGAACTGCAAAACGGCAGTATCGAATTTCGCCATGTCAGTTTCCGTTACAAGCAGGATGCGGATGATTTTGTGTTAAAAGATATCGATTTGAACATCGCTTCGGGAGAGACGATTGGAATTATCGGCGGAACGGGAAGTGCCAAAACCACTTTGGTCAGTCTGATCAGCCGCCTATATGACGTTTCGGAAGGAGCGGTATTTGTCGGGGGCAGAGATGTGCGTGATTACGACATGGAAGCTTTGCGTAATCAGGTTGCCGTTGTATTGCAGAAAAACACCTTGTTCAGTGGCAGTATTTACGAAAACCTTCGTTGGGGAAACGCAGATGCGACAGATGAGGAGTGTCAGGAAGCCTGCCGTTTGGCATGTGCGTCAGAATTTATTGAACGTATGCCGAACGGTTACAATACCTATATAGAACAGGGTGGCGCAAATGTTTCCGGCGGACAGAAACAGCGGCTTTGCATCGCAAGAGCTTTGCTGAAAAAACCGAAAATACTGATATTGGACGATTCTACCAGTGCGGTAGATACGACGACGGATGCGAATATCCGCAGAGCATTTGCAGAAGAAATTCCGGATACGACAAAGATCATCATTGCGCAACGGATTTCCAGCGTACAACATGCGGACCGGATCTTGGTTATGCACGAAGGAGAGATCGACGGATTGGGAAGCCATGAAGAATTGTTAGAACACAATGCCATTTACCGAGAAGTTTACGAATCACAGACACAGGGGAGCGGTGATTTTGATGAAGGAACGGAGGGGCGGTCATGAGAACAAAAATACAGGGTAAAAAACCGAAACATGCGGGCAGATTACTGAAACGGCTGATGGGTATTTTGATGAAGCATTATGGCGTGCATCTTGTTGTGGTGGCAGTCTGTATCATCGTTAATGTCTTGTCGAACGTACAGGGTACTATGTTTATGCAGACCTTGATCGATGATTTTATCACGCCGCTGTTACAGGCGAGCCGACCGGATTTCCAACCGCTTTTACAGGAAATCCTGCGGGTTGCATTCTATTACGGAATTGGTATTTTGGCGGCATACAGTTATAACCGGATCATGATCTATGTTACGCAGGGAATGTTGAAACGGTTTCGGGATGATATGTTTCGGACGATGCAGCGGCTGCCGATCAAATATTTTGATACGCATGCGCATGGCGATATCATGTCGATGTATACCAATGACACGGATACTCTGCGTCAGGTCATCAGTCAGGCAATGCCGCAGTTGTTTTCCAGCGCCATTACCGTCGTGTCAACGACGGCATGTATGCTGGCATTAAATATTCCTCTGACAGTTCTGACCTTTTTGATGGTAGGTGTGATGTTATTGTTCACGAAAAAGTTTGCCGGGCTGTCCGGTAAATACTTTATCGCCCAACAGGCGGATATCGGAGCGTTGAACGGCTATGTGGAAGAAATGATGGAAGGTCAGCGGGTCGTGAAAGTATTCTGTCATGAGGAAGAAAATAAGGCTGCTTTCGATCAGTTAAACAACCGTTTGTTTGAGAGTGCATATCAGGCAAATAATTTTTCAAATCGTCTGGGTCCGGTCAATGCGCAGATCGGCAATATCAGTTATGTGATGTGCGCGATAGCGGGAGGCATTCTGGCGATCGGCAATATCGGCGGTTTTACGCTTGGCGGATTGGCAAGTTTCCTGACGTTTAATAAGAGCTTTAACATGCCGATCAATCAGGTCAGTATGCAAATGAATGCCATTGTCATGGCTCTTGCCGGCGCAGAACGTATTTTCAAACTGCTGGATGAAGAACCGGAAGCGGATGACGGTTATGTCACGCTGGTGAATGCCAAACGGGAAGGAACCGAAATTAAACCGTGCAGAGAACGGAGCGGATTATGGGCATGGGAACATAAACATCAAAACGGAGACGAAACGACTTATGTGGAATTAACGGGCAGTGTGGTGTTTGATGACGTGGATTTCGGATATAATGATGATAAATTGGTCCTGCATAATGTTACGCTTCATGCCAAACCGGGACAGAAAATCGCCTTTGTAGGTTCTACCGGTGCGGGAAAAACGACGATTACCAATCTGATCAACCGTTTTTATGATATTCAGGACGGTAAAATCCGCTATGACGGGATTAATATCAACAAAATCAAAAAGGCGGACTTAAGAAGATCGTTGGGAATTGTGCTTCAGGATACCCATCTGTTTACAATGACGGTTCGGGAAAATATCCGTTACGGGCGATTGGATGCAACGGATGAAGAAGTCGTGGCAGCGGCAAAGCTGGCAAATGCCGACGGATTTATACGGAGACTGCCCAAGGGATATGATACCGTGCTGACAGGGGACGGTTCAAATCTTAGTCAGGGGCAGAGACAGCTACTGGCAATCGCGAGGGCTGCGATCGCGGATCCCCCGGCATTGATCTTGGATGAAGCGACCAGTTCGATCGACACAAGAACAGAGCGTCTGGTTCAGGACGGCATGGATAAACTGATGAAAGGCAGAACGACATTTGTCATTGCCCACCGGCTATCCACCATTCAAAATAGTAATTGTATCATGGTCTTGGAACAAGGTCGGATCATCGAACGGGGAACGCACGAAGAACTTTTGGAAAAACAGGGACGGTATTATCAGTTATATACCGGACATCAAGTAGTATCGGAATAGGAGCAGGAGAAGATCATGGCGTTTAAAGTTGGAATACTCGGAACCGGTCATATGTCCGAACGTATGGCGGAAACCATCCGTAGCATGCGGGATGTTACAGTATATGCGGTAGCTTCCAGAGATGCAGAACATGCAAAAGCATTTGCCGAGCGGTTCGGTGTGGAAAAAGCTTACGGAACATATGAGGCTCTGATGAGAGATGCGTCCGTACAGTTGATTTATATTGCGACACCGAATCATTTGCATTATGAACATGCGCGAGCTTGTATCCGGCATGGGAAGCCGGTTCTGCTGGAAAAACCGTTTACCCTGAACGAACGTCAGGCACAGGCATTGATCGGTCTGGCTCGCCGGAATCAGGTCTTTTTGTGCGAGGCGATGTGGGTCCGCTTTATGCCGCTGATTGTCCGCCTCAAAAAGGATTTGGACATGGGGCGGATTGGCGAGGTAACTACAGTGACTGCCAATATCGGATATGATTTGAGAGAAAAAGAACGGGTCTGCCGTCTGGATATGGGTGGAGGAGCTTTGCTGGATATCGGTGTCTACCCGATCACACTGGCTCTACAGATTCTGGGAGCGGATATTACCAATGTCTCTACGTCGGTGGTTCATATGAATACCGGAGTGGATGCGCAGGAATGTGTGAATTTTGTTTATTCCAACGGGGCGATGGCGGGTCTGTTTGCGACCATGCTTTCGAATACGGATAAACAGGGAGCGGTTTATGGAACAGACGGTTATATCCTGATCGAAGATATCAACAATTATAAAAACTATCGGATCTATGACGCAGGCGGTACGCTGAAAGAAACCGTGGAGCGACCGGAACAGATCAGCGGGTTGGAATATGAGGTACAGGCATGTATCGATGCAATTTTGGCAAATAAACTCGAATGCCCACAGATGCCACATGATGATACGCTGTTGCTCATGCGAATCATGGATACAGTCCGTGCAGCTTGGAATATGCGGTTTCCGCAAGAGGAAACGGTATCTTTATCCGATGATGACAATTAGCGGGATTCCGTATAGGTATAGGTGCCGTTGCCGTCACCGTTCTCTTCTTCGATCTGATCTAAGATGTACGTATAGATCCGTAGGTATGTGGAAGCAGAATAATGCAGTCCGTCGGCACTGGAAAAGCCTTCGGTCATTAGCATCTGATAGCTGTCAATATAACGGATTGGAAATGTCTCGCCATTGGAAGAGGCATTTTCTTGATTATACGCCTTGATCCATTCCTGCATGGCAGTATTAAATGCGGCGATTTGTTGATTGGAAACACTGGTACAAGGGGAAGAACAGGGATTCACGGATACAATATAGATCGGACAGCCTGCCCAGCAGGTCTTGGCATAGGTTTCATACAGAGCCTGATATCGATAAAGATTTCCTAAATCATTTACCCCTAAATTGATAATGATAATAGACGGTGGAATATCGGTCAGAGCAGTTTGACGGGAGAGCCAGTGATAGCCTTTTCCGATTTCGGCTAGAAAGGTTTGATTGTTTAAATAACATCCGTAAGAGGTAACGGATTGCTGCATGCCGACGGTCCGCGAATCACCGACAAAGAGGATCGGATAGTTGGGGGTAAAACTGAGTCGATGATTACCGGCGATCGTGGGGACAGAGCCTGCTGGCAGATTCGGCATTTCCACAGGATGTGTGTGATCCCTCTCATCACGAAAAGCGGCGGATGGATTGAGTGTTAACAGTAAGAATATGAGAATGAGCGTTATTTTTTTGATCTTTGTCATAAAACATTCCTCCATTTCATGAATAGGTGTACCATAATGAAAATGTTCTTTTTGCAAGAATTCTGACCGGAATGTTCGACAGACCGTTAAAAATATGATATGCTGAAAAATAACGGTATAGAACGGACAGTATATTGGAAAGGAAGTATCGTAATGGATCGTCAGATGATTTGGAAGATTTTAGATCTGGAACCGACTAAGGACGAAACCGTACTGAAAAACAGATATCACGAGTTGTTGCTGAAAGTGAATCCGGAAGATGATCCGGAGGGATTCAAGCAACTTCGGCAGGCATATGAAGCGGCAGTGGAATGGGCGAACCGGTCTGAGGACGAGAGGAAGGAAACGGATAAACCGAAAGACGAGATCGATCTTTGGATGGAACGGGTTCAGGATGTCTATTGGTATGCCCGGACAAGGAACGATCCGGAAATCTGGAAGCAATTATTTGACAATCCGGTTTGTGTGGCTTTGGATCTGGCATTAGAAACAAGAAATCGTTTTCTGGCATATTTAACCGATCATACATATGTGACACAGGAGATATGGCAGTTGATCGATAAGGAGTTTAATATTCTGGCGGATAAAAAGGAACTACAGGAATGGTATCCGGCTGGATTTTTAGATTTTATTCAGTATCAGGTGGAACATCCGCAGTTTTTTGCCTATCAGTGGTTAGAGATTCAGGGGATCGATGAGGCGGAAATCTCGATTGACAGCTATATATCGGCATATTTCAATATCAAAGCTGCGATTGACAGGATGGAATATGACAATCTGTGGCAGAGTTTGGACAATCTGCGGGCATATGAGGTCTATCATCCGTATGAGGATGTAGAACGTATCCGCTTATATCTGGTCGAGCAGAAAAAAGAGGATGCGGTCAGTCTGGCGAAGCGATTATTGGAACGGTATCCGGATGATATTTATGTCGGCTACTGGGCAGGCAGGGCATATTGGGCAATCGAGGAATGGGAACAGGCTTATCAATGTTGGAGCCATGTGACGGATATCCTGCCGAACCATTATTTGGCTATGGTAGGGATCGCTAAGTACAAAATAAAAGTGCAGGACTATTTAGATGCTAAAGAACTGATCATGGATCTGTTGGAAATGAACGGAGGAGACGAAGCCGTATTGGCAATGATGCGGGAAGTCAATGTACCGTTGATAGCATATTACCGGGAGCTGGCAGAACAGGAACCGGAACGGAAGGAACATGCGGTCGAGGCATGCTGGTGTATGTTCCAGAACGAACAGTTTCAAGAAACCATAGAGGCATTGGAAAAATTAAATCTGCAGCCGGAGGATAAAGAGTATTATGACTATGTAAATATGAAAGGTCGCTGTTATCTCGGATTGAGACAGTACGAAGATGCCATCCGGTACTTAAAGCAATGGGAAACATGCAGACAGAATCTAGTCGATGACGGATCTGATAAATATAAGAGACGTATATCACGCGAAGGATATATCAAATCGGCAATCGGTGTGGCATATCAGAATTTAAAGATGTTTGGGGAAGCCGAGCATTATTTAAAAGAAGGGATCGCCGTGGAGCAGGATGATATGATGCGACACGGAACGATGGACCGTTTGGCACTTCTGTATTATGAAAATCACAGGTTAGAACGCTGTATCGATGAATACAGTCAGATCCTAGAAGAGGATCCCGGTTATTATCCGGCGTATCTGCGTCGTCAGCAGGCATATTTTGACTTAAAGGACGGACAGCATGTGATAGATGATTATTATAATGCCATACGTATCTTCCCGAAGTATTATAAGCCATATCTGCTGGCAGTCCGTGTTTTTTGTATTTACAGACAATATGAAGATGCAAAGAAAGTGATCGAGGCGGCAAAAGAACAAAGTGTCATGGAAGATTCACTCCGTCTTTATGAAGTTCGGGTGCTTCGGAATTTGGCTCAGACGCTGGAAGAGAGTCAGCGGGCAATGGAAGTGCTATTGCAATTCAAAAAGGAATTTTTGGAACGCGAAGGGCATGGACGGAATGTGGAGTATACCGAGGACAATCTGTCCGATGAGGATATGGTCGATCAGGAAATGAAGCAGGACGGTATGCCACAAGATCGTGTAGAACGAAAGGATCTGGTCTTTGAAGAAATTTTGATCTGCATGGACATGAACCGTTTGGATGATGCCATGACATATCTGCTTGAGGAACTCAACAACGGGAGTACGGATTATCGGTTGTATCGTGTAAAAGCGGACATCCACCGCATCAAGCAGGAATATGCGGAAGCATTAAAAGAATATAGCCGCCTGCGCAATGTGGAAGAATTGGATCAGTCGGATATTGAATATAATTGTGGTTGCGCTATGAATAAATTGGGAAGGATTGAGGATGCGATCGTGACTTTGAAGAAAGCGCTCCAGATCAACCCGAGACATCCGCGTGCTAACCATGAACTGATGAGAATTTATAAAGGGCTGTTTACAAGATATGAGTTGCGATTCGCATATGATCAAGCGTTAAGCTATATGCAAAAGCAGATTGAATTGGTGCCGGATGCGTATTACTATATAGAGCTTGGATTGCTGTATATGGATAATTATATGCTTGAACCGGCTCTTGAAGCCTATCAAAAGGCATTGGAGCAGGAAGAAGATAATCCATACGCATATAACAATATCGGTTATGTACTGCGTGTAAAGGGCGATTTTGAACAGGCGATCTCATATTTTACTCAATCCATTCATTATATGGATGATGAAAGGACGCTGCTTCCATATATTAATATGGCAATATGCTATCAGGCACTCAATCAGCCAAAAGAAGGTATTTCCGTTTTGCAAGCCGCCATGCGCCGGTTTACGCCGACTGCTTCCGTCTATGAAAATATGGCAGAATTATATACGATGCTGGGGGATTTCACAAGGGCGGAACAATTATGTTCGGAGGCATTGCGGCAAAAAACGCTGAACAAGTTTGATTATTATGAACAATTAATGCGTATTGTCTATCTGCCGTCCGGAGACTGTAAGATGATTGAAAAAACCTTTCAGTTATGGCTGGAATATATCCGGTATTATACCAACAGTACCTTGGACATAAATTTGTCTCTGCTGAAAGCAGATCAGCGGAACAAGATGAAGGAAACGATCAAATACATTGAGAAGAAAAAAACGGTTGCATACGGAGAATTGGGTTCTTATTATTTATATATGAGAAAATTAAAAAAGGCTATCCGTTATTTAAAAGCCGGTTGGAAACTGGCAAAAAAACACGGCAACCATTATGTGCCTTACGGAATCCGCCTGACAACCGCATATCTGTTATCCGGACAGAAGGAACGGGCAGCTTTGACCGCAAAAGAAATGATGCACGACATTGCGGCAGGCGCGCATGTTCCGGAATGCTGGAAAAAGGAAGAATCGCCGGCGCCGGAGACCGAGGAAGCATATCTTTCTTACCGTCCGGAGCAACCGATCCGTTTATATCGGTTTGCCATACTGCATTTTGCATCCGGAGATAGGGAACGTGCCATGCAATATCTGGATCAGGCATGTCGTCATCTACGCTGCGAGTATTGTGCGTTCCGCAGTTGTTATGACGTGCTTTGCGCGAAGGCAAATTTTGCAGAGGCAGACGGCGATATCGACGGGGCTATTCGCTTCTATCGTCAGGCGGCTGAGATCAACCCGCTGGACTGCGAGATCGTCATCACATTAAAGATATTAGAAAAAAAACAGAGAAAGAAAGAAGAAAGATAGAAAGGTGATAGATATGATAGTTGGGATCGATTTAGGAACCACCAATAGTTTAGTGGCATATTATACGCAGGACGGACCGAAAATCATTCCGAATCGTTTAGGTAAGCACCTGACACCGTCGATCGTGAGTGTGGACGGAGACCAGATTTATGTGGGAGAGACCGCTAGAGAACGCATGCTGTTGTATCCGGATACGGCGGCAAGCGTATTTAAACGCACAATGGGAAGCGATAAAAAGTATCGTTTGGCAGACCGGTTTTTTACTTCGGAAGAATTATCATCGTTTGTACTCCGTTCCTTAAAAGAGGATGCGGAAGTTTATTTGGGAGAACCGGTAACGGAAGCGGTCATCAGCGTGCCTGCTTACTTTAATGACGCCAGAAGAAAGGCGACAAAACGTGCTGGTGAGTTGGCAGGTTTAAAAGTAGAGCGGATCATCAGCGAGCCGACGGCGGCAGCGATCGCATACGGATTGTATGAATGCAGGGATGACGCAAAATTTTTGGTCTTCGATTTGGGAGGGGGAACCTTCGACGTATCCATTCTGGAACTGTCCGGTCCGATCTTAGAAGTCCGTGCGGTAGCGGGCGATAACTTTTTGGGCGGTGAAGATTTTACAAACGTCTTGGAAGAAATGTTTTTCGAAAAGAACCCGGATCTGCATCGGGAAGATCTGGATACGAAAACATTGCAATATATCCATAAGCAGGCTGAACACTGCAAACTGGGCTTTGAAGAAAATCGGGTATCGGTAATGAATGCGGCAGTGGGAGACATCACATACAAAGCGGAGATAGAACTGGGCGAATATGAGAAAAAATGTGAAGACCTGCTGGAACGGATCCGGATTCCGGTAAAAAAGAGTCTGACGGATTCCAGACTCCGGCTGTCAGAGATCGACAAAGTGGTTTTGGTAGGCGGAGCGACAAAACTTTCGGTGGTACGCCGGTTTGTCGGAAAGCTGTTTCGTGCTTTGCCGGATACCTCGGTGCATCCGGATGAAGCGATTGCATTGGGCGCAGCGATTCAGGCGGCAATGAAAGAGCGGAAGGAATCGATCAGGGAAGTGATCTTAACGGATGTCTGTCCGTTTACTTTGGGAACGGAAGTATCGGTGGAACGTGAGAACGGCGGATATGAAAGCGGACATTTCTGTCCGATCATTGAACGGAATACGGTAATCCCTGCCAGCCGGACGGAGACGCTTTATACCATTCATGACAATCAGAGCAAAGTCAGCGTAAATGTCTTACAGGGAGAGAGCCGATTTGCCGCCAATAATCTGTTACTGGGTGAACTATGCGTCGATATCCCGAAAGGACCGAAAGGACAGGAGAGCATTGATGTAACGTATACTTATGACGTCAATGCCATATTGGAAGTACAGGTGAAGATCAATTCCACAGGCAAGGTCATCAAACAGATTTTAAAAGGGCAGCAGGTGGATATGACGGATGAAGAGATTGAAGCCCGCATGGAAGAACTGGCATATCTGAAGATCCCACCGAGAGAACAAGAAGAAAATAAGCTGCTGCTTTTGCGTGGTGAGCGTCTATATGAAGAGAGCTTGGGGGATGAGCGGAAAATCATTGAACACGCCCTGCAAAAATTTGAATTGGCGCTGAATACACAGGATCCGGTGAAAATTGAAGCCGCAAGAACAGATTTCAGAGATTTCTTAGAGGAATGGGAAAAATAAGAGACAAAAAATAAGTCCCTTTTCAAGGAAAGGTGTATTTTAGATTTATACAATATTCCTGCATATTTGATCATTTTATTACTACGATCATTAGGGTGTTCATCAACACCCTTTAGTATTCATGTACGGATGCTCTGTTCAAAGGAACAGGTATAAGATTTGGAACTTTTGTGCTTCAAAATGACAGGTATCTGTGGAAAATGTATGAATATACATAGCCAGCCAGTGGCTGACAGTAAGAACACATCATCCGGAAAAGGGAGAAAAATAAAAATAAAAAGCAACAAGGACAGATTCAAGAGGGGGGAGAATACTGTCCTTGTTTTTGGGAGTTAAAGTATGTAAATGAGGGAGATAACATCAAAGATACTCATGTCGTCTGCGAGATGGGAATCATAACAGATTTCAAAATATCTCTGATGAAATCTTATTTACAATATGATAATAACATCCACAACCGATAAAATATATCAATTATATGTGAAATATTGTAATATTATGTGGTATTTTGTTGAAAAATTTGGAAAATACACAAAAAGTACAGAAACCACTCGGAAACTACTCGCTAAAATAGATATATCTCGAATAATCGACATATCTACATCTTATAGCAGATCAAGATGTGTTTCGTAATAAAATGTTAAGAGAAGATTACATGTGAATGGCTTGCTTGTACTAAGGAATTAGTGTATAATCTATATTACTTAGTGAATCCTGAATTTAGGATATACGATGAACGGATTGAAGGAGGAAAAAGAATGGGAATTTTAAAAAGATTTAAGGACATCATGGCATCGAACATTAACGCATTGTTGGATAAAGCAGAAGATCCGGAAAAAATGATCGATCAGTGCCTGCGTGACTTGGAAAGCGATTTAGGAAAAGTAAAAGCCGAGACGGCGGCTATTATGGCAGATGAGCAGCGTGCCAAGAGAGAATTGGACGAATGCACCGCAGAGATTGCAAAGATGCAGTCCTATGCGGAAAAAGCGGTTTTGGCAGGAAACGATACGGATGCCAAGAGTTTTTTGGCAAAAAAAGCAGAGCTGGCTACCAAGCAGGCAAGCTTGCAGCAGGCATATGATCTGGCGGCAGCCAATTCGATGAAGATGCGTCAGATGCACGATAAGCTGGTTAAGGATATTGGGGAATTGAATGCCCGCCGGGATGCGATCAAAGCAAAGGTACGGGTTGCAAAAGCACAGGAACGTATCAATGAAATGGGTACTTCCATGGGCGGCGCACAGGCATCCATGTCTGCGTTTGACCGTATGGAAGCAAAAGCAAATACCATGCTGGATAAAGCAAATGCCATGGCGGAATTAAATACAAGTGCGGAAGCAGATTCTTTGGATGATCTGGCTGCAAAGTATGACTCTGCTCCGGCAGCGGCGGTCGATGATGAACTGGCAGCCTTAAAAGCACAGATGGGTATTCAACAGTAATGCTTCCATACCGGGGAAACGGAAAGTAGGAGGATAAAAAATGGGTTTGTTTTCAAATCAGTTAGCAAATGTAGTAGAATGGGAAGAATACCGGGATGATATTCTGTTTTGGAAGTGGTCGAACAAGGAGATAAAAAAAGGTTCAAAATTGATCATCCGTCAGGGTCAGGATGCAATCTTCATGTTTAACGGAAAAGTAGAAGGTATCTTTAAGGATGAAGGAAGCTTTGACATCGAAACACAGATCGTACCGTTTCTTTCTACATTAAAAGGTTTTAAGTTTGGCTTTAACAGTGGAATGCGGGCAGAAGTTCTGTTTATTAATACGAAACAGTTCAATATAAAATGGGGAACGCCGAAGCCGGTTCGGATACAGGCTCCGAATCTGCCGGGCGGACTGCCGATTCGTGCAAACGGGACCTTCGACGTCAAGATTGGTGACTATTTAGTTTTTATCGAGAAAATCGCAGGCGTTAAAAAGCAGTATTCCATTAATGAAGTGCGTGAACTGATGCAATCCATGTTGTCGGGACTTCTGATCCGTTGGATATCAAAAGTAGGACAGGATATCTTTAACCTTCAAGCAAATATGATAGAGATTCAGAATGGTATCCAAAGTGATTTGGACATGGAGTTTGTAAAGATCGGTTTATCGGTGGTCGGTTTCCGCATTGATGAATTCTCTTATCCGGAGAATATCACCAAGCGCGCGGATCAGGCGGCAGAGCATTCTATGATCGGCGATATGAACCGCTTTCAGCAGGTTAGCATGGTGGATGCCATGACGAATAACGGCGGAAACGGCGGACGCGGTTCCGACATGATGAGTACGATGATGGGGGCGCAGATGGGCATGATGATGGGACAGCAGATGATGAACAACATGAATCAGAATCAAGCGAATGCCAATGTACAGCCTCAGCAGACCGGCGGAGCGGTTCCAAAGTTCTGTCCGCAATGCGGGACGCCTACAAACGGAAATAAATTCTGTGGAAATTGCGGAGCAAAGTTGGGATAACGAAAACATTAGGAACAATAAACCGGTAGCGGTTGATCGGGATGATTCGGCGATGTGTCATACGTCGGGTTGTCCCGATTTTTAAGAAAAAGGAGAACGAGAGATGCAGGCAAAATTGAACCCGCCCCAGCAGGAAGCAGTAGAACATACAGAGGGACCGTTGCTGATCTTGGCAGGCGCCGGCTCCGGTAAAACGCGGGTGATCGCATACCGTGTCGCATATTTGATCGAACACGGAATCAATCCGTATCATATTCTGGCTATTACATTTACGAATAAAGCGGCGGCAGAAGTGCGGGAACGTGTGGATCATCTGTTGGGATATGGATCGGAAAGTGTATGGGTCAGTACCTTTCACTCCCTGTGTGTCCGGATTTTACGGAGGCATATTGAACGGATCGGATATGCCTCGAATTTTACCATATATGATACGGACGATCAGAAGCGGGTTGTGAAGGACTGTATCAAAACCCTGCAACTGGATCCTAAAATGTATCCGGAACGGATGTTGATGGCGGAAATTGCGAGAGCAAAAGAAAATTTTATTTCTCCACACACATACGATCTGGAAGCGCAGGGGGATTACCGGAAAATGCAGATTGCAGGCGTATATACCGAATATCAGAAACGACTGCATAGAAATAATGCCCTTGATTTTGACGATCTGCTCTATAAAGTGGTACAACTGTTTCAGGATTGCCCGGATGTGTTGGAACAATATCAGGAACGCTTTCGTTATATTATGATCGACGAATATCAGGACACGAATGAAATACAGTTTTTGCTGGTCCGGCAGTTGGCAAGAAAATACAGGAATTTATGTGTGGTCGGCGATGACGATCAATCGATTTATCGTTTTCGCGGAGCCAATATTATGAATATTTTGAATTTCGAGCAGGAATACCCGGATGCAAAAGTGGTCAAATTAGAACAGAACTATCGTTCAACCGGCAATATTTTACGGGCGGCAAATGAAGTGATCTGCCATAATGAAGGGCGGAAAGAGAAAACCTTATGGACGGCAGAGGACGACGGAGATCTGATACCGTACAAGCAGTATGAGAATGAATATCAGGAAGCGGAACAGATCGCATACGCCATTTTGGAAAACAGGGCAAGGAATCAGTTGCACTACAGTGATTTTGCGGTCCTGTATCGTACCAATGCGCAGTCCCGTGTGCTGGAAGAGAAACTGATCATGAAAAATATTCCGTATAGGATATATGGCGGTCAGAATTTCTATGCCAGAATGGAGATCAAAGATCTGTTGGCATATCTGAAAACCGTTTCAAACGCTTCGGATGATATTGCGGTTAAACGGATCATCAATATTCCGAAACGTGGAATCGGAGCTGCGACGGTTACAAAGATCGAAGATTACGCTCTCCGTCAGGAAATTAGTTTTTTAGATGCCTTATATCAGGTAGAGGATGTACCGGGAATCGGAAAAGCCGCAGCTAAAGTACAGCAGTTTACGGATTTGATTTCCGATTTGCGTCAGGAACTCGGAGCCGGAATATCTGTGCATGAATTATTCGATGAGATTTTGGAGAAAACCGGTTATCAGGAAGAACTGATCGCCGAGCATACGGAGGAATCGATAGCCCGTTTGGAAAATATAGATGAACTGCGGAATAAAATCGTATCGTATGAAGAGACCGCAGAGCATCCGAATCTGGATGAACTGTTGGAAGAAATCGCCTTGGTCACGGAAATAGACAGCTTAAACTACAACGATGACAGAGTGGCGTTAATGACGATCCACAGCGCGAAAGGATTAGAGTTTCCATATGTATTTTTGACCGGAATGGAAGAGGGACTGTTTCCGAGCAGTATGAGCATACACTCCGGAAATGTAGAGGATATTGAGGAAGAACGCAGATTATGCTATGTAGGGATTACCAGAGCGAAAAAACGCCTGTTTTTAAGCGGAAGCAGGCAGCGGATGATGCACGGAAGCAACAGTTATAATCCGATCTCCAGATTTGTAAAAGAGATTCCGACAGAACTGCTGGATATGGGCGGATATCGCAAAGTGGTGACTTTGACGTCAGAACACACGGCGCCTTCGGTCTCTCCGATCTTTACCGCAAAGCCGGAATTCGGTAAGACATTTTCCGTCAATCGGGCGGTCCGGTTGGATTACGGTGTCGGAGACAGGGTAAAACATGTAAAATTTGGCATCGGTACCGTACAGGAGATCGTAAATGGCGGCAGAGATTATGAAGTGAGCGTTTTGTTTGAACAATATGGCATGAAACGCATGTTTGCATCATTTGCAAAGCTGGAAAAAGTGGATGGATCATCGGATGACGGGTACGGGAATACATAAGAAAAGAGGGGGATCAAACACGGACGTGCATTTTCTGTCATAGTTTGCTGGAAAAAAATGCAAAAGGGAATAGTAATATTTTCATTCCTATGATATAATACTAATATCGTATGGTATAGAGTCACGATAAGGAGGGTAACCATTATGAAGAACTTAGATGAAATTATCAGTGCAGTGAAGGTTGGAGAATTGATTGGCGGAAAAAAAGAACCGGAAGAAAACAAAGTTGCCAAGAAGGTTCTTTGGGTATTGGCGATTATAGGTGCCGTTGCTGCTGTCGCAGGAATCGCATATGCAGTATATAAGTATCTGACGCCGAGTTTCTTAGATGATTTTGATGATGACTTCGATGATGACTTCGATGACGATTTCTTTGAAGAAGAAGAACCGATCGAAATCAAGCCGGAGGCATGATCGCAGAAGGCGACAGGATAAGATTACCGGAAAGCGTTAAAAAGTACGGGCAAATGGAAAGGCGGGACTGTCCTTTGGAGAGTCCCGTTTCTCTGATTTCACTTACCATACCTGTTTTCGAAAATATATGAAATTATAAAATAGGGTGTTGACTTTTTGGAAGCCATTCGATATAATAACACTTGCGTTGACAAAAGGGCAGTAAAATCAAGAAGGATGCAGGACAATTTTCGTGGGAAACGGGGTGTGGCTCAGCTTGGCTAGAGCGCTTGATTTGGGATCAAGAGGTCGCAGGTTCGAATCCTGTCACCCCGACTGAAGCTCCATTCAGTATCCACAAAGATAAATGCGCGGGTGTAGTTCAATGGTAGAACACTAGCCTTCCAAGCTAGACACGTGGGTTCGATTCCCATCACCCGCTTTTTCTTTCGCAAGAGCTTTTCATGTGAAAGAAGAGATGTGTTCGTAGCTCAGCTGGATAGAGCAACGGCCTTCTAAGCCGTGGGTCGGGGGTTCGAATCCCTTCGAGCACGTTATGGTGGGTATGGCGCAGTTGGCTAGCGCGCCAGATTGTGGCTCTGGAGGCCGAGGGTTCAAGTCCCTCTATCCACCCTGCAAGGAGCAAAGCGTCCGCAGACGGTTCCGAAGCTATTTACTTACTAATGGGCTATCGCCAAGCGGTAAGGCACAGGACTTTGACTCCTGCATTACGCTGGTTCGAATCCAGCTAGCCCAGTTTGAAGGCGTTTGCTTTCATGGGATTCAATGTAATAATTGAAATGGGATATTAGCTCAGGTGGTAGAGCACTTGACTTTTAATCAAGTTGTCCGGGGTTCGAGTCCCCGATGTCTCATGCAAAAACCAGCAACTCTTATAGTTTGCTGGTTTTTTGTGACTCAACCGTTGCGAATGTATCGGGAATTTGCTACACTGAAACAAGAGGGCTTCGCGCAGATCAAGATGGCAGGAAAGGAACAGTGAAATGAGCGTTTTTCAGGTAGAGTTAAAAAAGATCGTCGATGACAGTTACGACATTGAAACCGGATTTGAACTGGAAGAAAAGCTGATTCGTGATCTCCGGAACGGATTGGTGGGGGGAGTCCGAAAGTTTGCGATTATTACAGACAGTATTGTGAAAGACCTATATGCGGTTCCGATCTATCAGATGCTGCTGGAAGCCGGTTATCAGGCGGATCTGTTTGTCTTTGAAGCAGGAGAGAAACAAAAGACGCGGAAAACGAAAGAAGAATTAGAAGATGCTATGCTGGCAAAAGGCTACCGCAGAGATTGCTGCATTTTAGCGGTCGGCGGCGGCGTCGTTACGGATTTGGCAGGCTTTGTGGCAGGCACATATGGGAGAGGCGTGCCGTTTATTAATTATGCGACTACGTTGTTGGCGGCTGCGGACGCATCCGTGGGCGGAAAGACAGCCGTGGATACGCCGCTGGCTACGAATCTGATCGGATTGTTCAACCAGCCGAAGAAAGTATATCTGGATATTGCCACATGGAAAACCCTGCCGGAACGTCAGTTATCCAGTGGAATGGCGGAAACCATTAAACATGCCATTCTTGCGGATGAGTCATTCTTTCATTATTTAGAAGAACACATGGACGAGATTTTGGCAAATGAACGAGAAGCCTGTGAACATATTGCACAGGTGAATTGCCAGATAAAATATCAGGTCGTTATGAAAGATGAGCGGGAGAGCGGACTGCGTGAGATATTGAATCTGGGGCATACAGTCGGAAGGGCGATTGAAACGGTCAGTGATTATCGGCTGCTGCATGGGGAGGCTGTCTCGATCGGCTTGGTTGCCGAAGCGGAATTGGCATTGCGTCTGGGTTATATATCGGAAGATCAGAAGCAGGCGGTAGAAGCTCTGTTGCAAAAGGCCGGACTGCCGACTGCAATACCGCATAATATCGATCGTGAGGCTTTAGTGCAGAAATTGTACACAGATAAAAAAGTGCGTGACGGCAAATTACGCTTTGTCGTTCAAAAGGGAATCGGATCGGTCGTTGAATTTCAGGAGGGCGTGTTTGCGACGCCGATCGAAGAATCCGTAGCAAGAGAGATCATTATGAAAATGAAAGAAATCTAGGTCGTAAGGAGGATGTATCATGAAGATTGGAGAAGATGGAGCAAAGACAAAAAAATTGGGATTCGGGTTGATGCGGTTGCCTTCGCTGGATGCGGAAGACCCATCAAAGATTGACATGGAATTGACTAAAAAAATGGTAGATACGTTTTTGGAACGAGGGTTTACTTATTTTGATACGGCATGGATGTACTGTGGCTTTCAGAGCGAACATGCGGTAAAAGAGGCTTTAGTCAGCCGCCATCCGAGAGATTCCTATACGTTGGCGACAAAGCTGCATGCAAACTTTTTGCAGACGAAAGAAGACCGGGACCGCATCTTTTATGAACAGATGGAAAAAACGGGCGTATCCTTCTTTGATTATTATCTCTTGCATGATGTCGGACAGGACCACTATCAAGTGTATGAAAACTTGGATTGTTTTCAGTGGCTTCAGGAAAAACAAAAGCAAGGCTTGGTAAAACATATCGGTTTTTCCTTTCATGATAATGCGGAACTTTTAGACCGCGTATTGACGGAGCATCCGGAAATGGAATTCGTACAGTTGCAGATCAACTATTTGGATTGGGAGAGTAATGCCATTCAGTCTAAATTGTGTTACGAAGTGGCAGTCCGGCATAATAAACCGGTGATCGTTATGGAACCGGTAAAAGGAGGAACGCTTGCTAAGGTGCCGGAACAGGTAGAGTCATTGTTCCGTTCCTATCATCCGGAATTATCGGTTTCTTCATGGGCGATTCGATTTGCTGCGAGCTTAGATCATGTCATGATGGTATTAAGCGGTATGAGTAATTTGGAACAAGTGATCGATAATACGGATTTCATGTCGGAATTTGAACCGTTGACGGATGAAGAACACAAGATCGTCCGTCAGGCAACCGATATGATCAATCACAATATCATCATTCCGTGTACCGGCTGTTCTTATTGTACGGACGGCTGTCCGATGAAGATTGCCATCCCGAAATATTTTTCGTTATACAATGCAGATAAGCAGGAGGTCAAAGAAAAAGGCTGGACACCGCAAGGAGAGTACTATGACCGCTTGACGCACATTTTCGGAAAGGCAAGTGTGTGTATCGCCTGTGGTCAGTGCGAGAGAGCGTGTCCACAGCATCTGCCGATTATTCAGCACTTAAAAGAGGTTGCTTCATATTTTGAGCAGGGATAGAAGCATAGGCGATTCTAAAAGGAACATACAAAAATGCCAATCTGTCAAACCGCTGCAGTGACAACGGTTTGCAGGTTGGCATTTATCGTTTTTAGATTATCGATTCGTTCGGGGTAAAAAGTCCTGCGTCTCATCCCACAGAACGATCTGCCCTGTCTTAATGGATTCCGGGATCATGATGATTCGCTGGTTCCTTGATCCTCGGAACTTAATGCCTAGGTCTTTTTCTTCTTCGATAAAGGGACCGTCTACCAATACGTCAATATAAGAAAGTAATTCTGTAGTTTCCGGCCAGACAGGCACCATATTTTTTAGGATATCCTCATCGTAGAGATAACCGGTATAGCACCAGATGCTTTTGTTCGGATATCGTTCCTTGACGGCTCGTACCAACGGCAGTAAACCAAGTTGATTAATATGTTCAAAAGGTTCGCCGCCTAAAATGGTAAGACCCCGAATATAATCCGGTTTTAAGTATTCCAACAATGTCTTGATCGTACCGGAAGTAAAGGAAGTGCCGTAATTGAAATCCCACGTTTCCGGATTGAAGCAGTTTTTGCAATGATGTGTGCATCCGCTGACAAAGATGGAAATGCGTACACCGGGACCGTTTGCAATGTCATATTTTTTAATATCTGCATAATTCATGTTCATTCACCTACTTTGTATTTGTCCTGATCAACTGTTTGGCAGGGCAAAATGCTACAGATGCAGAACACGGGATTTAATTTCTTTTGTCTTGCCGACATTCCAGAAATTCTCGCCCAAGTAGCCACAGGTCCGACGGGTGACATTCATCTTGGAATGATCTTTATTATGACACTGTGGACATTCCCATTCGTTATTGTCGTTGATAATGATTTCTCCGTCCCATCCGCATACATGACAGTAATCGGATTTGGTATTGAATTCCGCATACTGGATATTATCGTAAATATAACGGACAACCTCAGAGAGGGCTTCCAGATTATTCCGCATATTTGGAATTTCCACATAGGAGATAGCGCCGCCGGAAGAAATCTTCTGGAACTGGCTTTCAAACTGGAATTTACTGAATGCGTCGATCCGTTCCCGTACATCCACATGGTAGGAGTTGGTATAATATCCTTTATCCGTTACATCTTCAATGGTTCCGAAACGTTCTTTGTCAATTCTGGCAAAACGGTAACACAGGGACTCGGCAGGCGTGCCGTATAAACCGAACGCAATGCCGGTCTGTGCCTTCCAGCGGTCGGTTGCTTCCCGTAAATGCGTCATGACACGCAATGCAAAATCCAACCCGGTCGGGTCTGTATGACTGACGCCTTTCATTAATTTTGTGACTTCATATAACCCGATATAACCAAGGGAAATGGTCGAATATCCGTTATATAACAGTTTATCGATTTTTTCACCCTTCTTCAGACGGGCGATCGCACCGTACTGCCAGTGAATCGGACTGACATCGGAAGTAACGCCCACTAAGGCGTTGTGGCGGCACATCAATGCTTCATAGCAGAGTTCCAAACGCTCATCTAACAACTGCCAGAAAGTTTCTTCGTCTTTCTTTGCCAAAATACCGATCTGCGGAAGGTTGATCGAAACGACGCCTTGGTTGAAACGTCCTTCAAACTTATAATTGCCGTCTTCATCCTTCCATGGAGAAAGAAAGCTGCGGCATCCCATCGGGCTGAAGACGTTGCCTTCGTAATTCTGACGCATCATCTTGGCACTGATATAATCCGGATACATACGTTTTGCGGAGCAGCGGACTGCCATTTCCGTAATATAGTCATAAGGACCGCCTTTCAGGCAATTACATTCGTCCAAGACATAGATCAGCTTTGGAAACGCAGGTGTCACATAGACGCCTTTTTCATTTTTAATGCCTTCCATACGCTGTCTTAAGATCTCAGCGATGATCTGCGCATTTTCCTCAATGTATTCATCATGCTCGTCCAAGTATAAGAATAACGTAACAAACGGAGACTGACCATTTGTCGTCATTAACGTATTGATCTGATATTGAATCGTTTGTACGCCGGAACGCAACTCATCCTGCACCCGCTCCTGTACCATCTGTTCAATGATGTCAGAAGATACATGGTCGCCAAACTGCTCAATGAAACGTGCCTTATATTTATCGTAGCTTTTTCTGAGATATTTGCCCAAGTGCCGGACATCAACGGATTGACCGCCGTATTGGCTGCTGGCAACCGAAGAGATGATTTGTGTCATAACGGTACATGCCACTTGGAAGCTCTTTGGACTCTCGATCAATTTGCCGTTCATAACGGTTCCGTTATCCAGCATATCACCGATATTGATCAGACAGCAGTTGAAGATCGGCTGTAAGAAATAATCGGAGTCATGAAAGTGCAGGACGCCTTCTTCATGTGCCTTTGCAATCTTTTCCGGTAAGAGAATACGCTTGGTCAGATCTTTGGACACTTCTCCGGCGATCAGATCCCGCTGGGTAGAAGCAACCGTTGCGTTCTTATTGGAATTTTCTTCCATAACGTCTTTATTCCGGTTCTTGATCAAACTCAGGATGGATTCGTCCGTGGTGTTGGCTTTGCGGACCAATTCCCGCGAATAGCGATAGATAATATAAGTCTTTGCCAGAACAAATTTGCCTTCTGCCATCAGTTTTTGCTCGATAATGTCCTGAATATCCTCTACCAGCATTCGGGTTCGGTTTTTCCCTTCGATATAGCCGATGATGTTGTCAATGGTTTCTTCCGATACCTGTTCGGATGGAGCAACCTCGGCATTTGCCTTTTGGATTGCAGTTACGATTTTACTGCGGTCATAGGTCACCGCCCGACCGTCTCTTTTGATTACTTGCATAGTTTGACACCCCGCCTAACCTTTCTTAAATTAAATATTTAAATATATAGATGATATTAAATACGTTAATAAACTTCCGAAGGATTTTGTGTATCAAAAACCTTCGGAAGTTTATTATAACACCTGAATTATGCTTTGTCTACTAGATATAGGATAAATTTTAAAAGAAAAACACAAGATATTGTGGTTTTAATATTTGAATTCGTTTGAAAGATTTGAAAACGTAGGAAAATGTTTGCATAAAGCGAACAATTTTCGACAATTGAATATAATTTATAAAAAACTACTACATTTAGTACAACACAGCAGATGAACTACTAGATATGGAGAAAAACGGAATCTTGTATTAGCCCCTTTTATTTTATCCGGCTTTGTGCTATGGTATAAGTGTTTTGAGACTGTTGAAGGAAGCACGCTGATGCGTGCGCAGGTCATCAACCTTCGGTTGGTGACAAGATATAAAAAGGAAGCACGCTGATGCGTGCGTAGGTCATCAACCTACGGTTGGTGACAGGAAATAAAGAGGAAGCACGCTGATGCGTGCGTAGGTCATCAACCTGCGGTTGGTGACAAGATATATTATATGGAAGGAATTTGATAGGAATATGAAAAAACATGTATGTGGTATGTTGATGATTGCGGGTGCCTGTATCGGTTTGCTGACCGGTTGCAATAGCGGAACCAAGATGAAAAATTATGCAGATTATGTGACACTGGGACAATATATCGGAGTGGAATATACACCACTTTCTACTACGGTCACAGAGGAAGAATTGCAGGCTCAGGTAGATAACTGTTTACAACAGTGGGGTGATACCGTAGAATTGACGGAAGGAACGGTCAAAGACGGTGATACCATTAATCTGGATTACATCGGTTATGTAGACGGTGAGGCATTTGAAGGCGGGAGTACGGATGGAGCCGGCACAAGTCTGACGATCGGTTCCCATCAGTATATTGATGATTTTGAGGAACAGTTGATCGGTCATGACGTGGGAGAAGAAGGAATCGAAGTCAATGTAACATTTCCGGATGATTATAAAAACTCCGACAATACCATTTCTGATCTGGCAGGAAAAGATGCCACTTTTGTATGTACGATCAATTCCATCTACCAGACGACATATCCGGACGAACTGACCGATGAATTGGTAGCGGAGAACACCGATTATGAGACGGTCAACGCATTTATGGATGCGTTGAAAATGGACTATGAAAATTATAAGAAAGAACGCGCAGACCAGCAGATGAAGGTCGATCTGATCGTGGCGGTCATGGATAATGCGACAGTTCAGTCGTATCCGGAAAAAGAAATGTCAGAGTTGACAGAGCAGACGATTCAGGCAGCGAAGGACGGAGCGGATGCGTATGGCATGGAATACACGGAATACTTAAATCTGCTTCAGGACGAAGAAGGGAATCCGTATACGGAGGAGACCTATCGTGCGGATGTCGAGGAATATATCCAAGAACTGCTGAAAGAAAAAATGGTGGTTTGCATGATAGCGGATGCGGAACATATTACGGCAACTAAAAACGAAGTACAGGAATATGTCGCGGCGGAATGCGCAGCAAATACCAGTCTGAATGAAGAGACGATTTACGAAAGTTATTCGATGGAGGAACTGGCATATGCAGTGATCTATGATAAAGTAATAGATTTTTTGGCTGATAATGCTATTGCAATTGAAGAATAATTATTGTATAATATCGTCTGTCGGTATTATATGAACCGGCAGATATCAGCAGTTGTGGCGGAATTGGCATACGCGCATGATTCAGGTTCATGTCCACGCAAGTGGGTTCGGGTTCAAGTCCCGTC
>CANQAP010000010.1 GCA_947589305.1 uncultured Lachnospiraceae bacterium | reverse complement strand
ATTTCAAAATAAGACAGTTCATGTTCTTCCGTACCAGCCTCATCCGCAAAGTACTTGTCACAACCGTCGCAGTAGTAATATTTGCTGTTACCGGTTTCCGCACAGGTAGCGTCTTTTGCTTCCACTGCCTGTAAATTAGAATGGTTTTCGGCATCAACAGCTATTTCAAAATAAGACAGTTCATGTTCTTCCGTACCAGCCTCATCCGCAAAGTACTTGTCACAACCGTCGCAGTAGTAGTATTTGCTGTTACCGGTTTCCGCACAGGTAGCGTCTTTTGCTTCCACTGCCTGTAAATTCGTATGGTTTTCCGCATCAGCATCCAGTGTAAAATTCTCAGCGTTATCTTGCGGATATAAGTTAGCCTTGGCATTTTCTGTAGAGTTATAATACTTGCCGCAGCCTTCACAATAACAATATTCTACATTACCTCCGGTTTGACAGGTAGGTACTACTTCCGGAACTACCTGTAACTGGGTATGATTGGTCGCATCTTTTGGTTTGATAAACAGAGAGGTGTCCTTTTGTGGAGCTGTATTCGTGTTAGCGTTTGCCAAAGATGCGTAATAATTTCCACATTCTGAACAGTACCAGTATGCACTATAACCTTCTTCTTCACAAGTGGCAGCCTTAGCTTCGATAGCCTGAAGATCTGTATGTTCGCTGCCTGTATGTATCAGATCAAAGTGTGTTGCATCGGTATATCCCGTTGTTGCGCCTTCTTCATCTGCAAAGAACTTCTTACAAGCCGTACATTCCCAGTAGTCCTGATTACCATCTGTTGTACAGGTAGCTTCTACGCCTGCATGAGGAATCAGTGCGTCAGGATGCTTGGTTGCATCCGGTTCTAAATTAAAATCGGCAACATCACTATGTGCATCTCCGGAACCTTCTGCATTATCGAAGTATTTCTCGCAAGCTGTGCATTCCCAATATGGTTTAACACCACCGTCTACACAGGTTGCTTCGGTTCCTTCGTAAGCCGTAAGTTCACTAGGGTGATTATTTGGATTAATTGGCGTATCGAAATAAGACAGGTCGTGTTCATCTGAGGCGTCTGCATCTGCATAATATTTGTTGCATCCGTCACAGTACCAGTATGTATTATGACCTTTTTCCGTACAGGTAGCTGCCACTGCTGGTACCTCTACAAGGTGTTTGTGAACGGCAGGATTTACTTCGCCGATCTTAAGATCTTCCTTCGTTTTCACATTGGTATTATCCAAAGCGTCTTGTTCGGTTTCGTAATAATGCCCGCATCCGTCGCAGTACCAGTATGCCTGACTGGAAGCTCCGTCGGTACAGTTGCCTTCTTCTATAGCCGGATACTCTTGAAGATTTTTATGTTGCTGTGGATTTTTTTCAATCTTAAATTCATCTTCTGATGTTTTCGCGTTGTTTCCGGTATTTGCGTCATCTTCTGTAGCAAAGAACTTCTCACAAGCCTCGCATTGCCAGTATTCCTGATTGCCGCCCTGTGAACAGTCAGCAGGCGTTTCTGTGAAATGATGGAATTGCGCTTCAGGGTGGTTGCCTGCAACCGGATTAAGCTTAAATATTTCATCGCTTGCCTGTGGATTTTTATTCGCATTCGCATAAGACTGAGTAGCATAATACTGACCACATGCGCTGCAGTGCCAATAAGCATTATTGCCGGGTTCAGTACAGGTAGGGGTTTTTGCCGGAATTTCCGCTAAGTTTTCACCATGATTTGTTGGATCCACATCTACATTAAACGCATCTTCACTCTTCTGAGGATCTGTGTTCTTCGCGGCATCTTCCGCAGTAGCATAATATGTTCCACAGTCAGGACATTGAACAAAAGCTTTATGTCCCGGCGCGTTACAGGTAGCTTCCACTGCTTCGGTTGGCGTCAAGACTGCATTATGCTTGGTCGGATCGACAGCCAAAGCAAACGTTGACTCATTTTCTTGAGGATTTTTGTTCTGCGCGGCATCTTCCGCACTTGCATAATATTTGTGACAGCCATTACATTGAACGTAAGCCTGATTGCCCGGTGTGGCACAGGTAGCTTCTACTGCTTCTGTTGGTGTCAATCCTGCCTTATGATTGGTCGGATCCGCAGCCAACTGAAACGTAGCATCGCTTTCCTGTGGGTTTGTGTTTTTATTTGCATCTTCTGTGGAAGCGTAATACTTGCTACATGTCGTACATTGAACGTAAGCCACATTACCCGCTTCGGTACAGGTGGCTTCCTTTGCGTCTGTTGTCTGCAAGCTTTCTGCCGGATGCAAAGCCGGATCTTTGCTTAACGTAAAATCGGTCTTTGCTTTTCTTGGAGATGTGTTTGTCATCGCATCTTCCTGAGAAGCGTAATACGTTTTACATGTTTCACAATAGCAGTAAGCCATATTGCCATCTTCCATACAGGTGGCATCCTTAGCAGGTGTATCGCTCAAGCTCATTTCCGGATGCTTCGTCGGATCAATGTCTCTTGTATAGTCTGATAGCTGTTTTTCTGACTCTGCTGCAGTAGGCGCCTGCGCATCCATCTCGGAGTCGTAATATTTGCCACAAGCTGTACAGTTGGCGTAAGCATCATGACCCTCTTCCGCACAGGTAGGCTCCTTTGCCGGTTCTGACGACAGGGCGGAATGGCTAACAGATGCTGTAAAATAGGTGTCATTCTTTAATTGCTTATCAATTACTACCAGTGCCTCGCTTGACCCGTCGTCTCTTAGATATTGCTCACATTTTGAACAATAGTAGACAGTTTGTCCGTCCGCTACTTTATAAAAACAATTCACTTGTTCTCCGGTATTCTTTGCTTCACTTACTATACCTTCACCCTTACAGTTCGGACATTGTTTTTCAGGTTCCGAAAATGCAGTAAATACATTGATGAAAGTAATCGTACCACAAAGAATAGCCGCTGACATGAAAAATATCAGCGATTTTTTAGGGATTTTCTTCATTGTTTTTCTCTCCTTTCATGAAGTTATATGAAGGATGTTGCTCTGTCTTCTTCATTCGATCCCCCTTCCTGTTGAGTTGTAGAATTTGAAAACGTGTACTTTAATAAAAGAAGAAACGATGCTTGTACTATCAAAGGGGAAATAAATATTTTTGAGAAGAGGCTATGATAATTCTTGAAAAAGTAAAAAAACAATGTTACAATACTAGTTATGTATGAGATTTGTTGCTTTTGTTTGAAAAAGTACACGTTTTCAAACAAAATAACACATATTGTCATCTCATCAACGTTTGGTTGATAAAGTACGCATCAGCGGACTTCCGCATGATATCATACTTTTGATTGAACCGCTTTGGAATAAAATGTAGCGACTGGCATTTCACAGGCATTGGCTGCCTGCCGAAGTGTTATTTTTTTATCCTTCCAAGCGGCATAGGTTTCCGAAAAATTGTCGGGCAGGGGATGTGGCGGTCTGCCGAATCGCACCCCTCGTGCTTTGGCAGCAGCGATGCCTTCCGCCTGCCGTTTTCTTATATTTTCCCGCTCATTTTGAGCTACAAACGAAAGGATCTGCAGTACCAGATCGGCGATAAAGGTACCCATCAGATCTTTTCCGTTCCGAGTGTCGAGCAGCGGCATATCCAGTATACAGATATCCGTTCCCTTGACTTTCGTCAGGATACGCCATTGTTCCTGAATTTCTTCATAGTTGCGACCGAGTCGATCAATGCTCATAATATATAGCAGGTCTCCGGACTTTAGTTTTCGCAGCAATTTTTGATACTGTGTGCGTTCAAAGTCTTTGCCGGATTGTTTATCAATATATAGATTTTTTGTTGGTATATCCAGTTCCTGCATGGCAATCATCTGTCGGTCAATATTTTGATCTACGCTGGAAACACGTATATATCCATAAACGATAATGATCATCTCCTCTTTTTTGTGTGTGATAGCCCCCTCTATTTGTGTTATTTATTTCGGAACTCCTTGTGTTATTTTTGATCATTCCATCTCGTTTTATTCTCCATCTCACAGTAGAGGTCTCTATATCTATTTTACATTTTTTTACCGTTTTTGGATAATAAATTTACAAATCTTCAAACCTCGCACAGTGGGCGGGATCCTGTCGGTATGCAAAGCGGTCTATGAACCATATAGTCTGGATGTCCTATATATAAAATAAAGAAAAAACTGCCGCTTCCGAATCGGTCGAAAACGGCAGTTTTTATTATATAAGATTGCTCCGGCAGCCTCAGGGCTGCACGAAACGGCTATTACAGCTCGCCTAACGTCTGTAAGGCGGAGCGTTTAATGATCGGTTGAAAATGTTCCGCCATGTAATATGGCATTGCGAAAGAGGTTTTTATCTTCATTCCGTATTCACATAACGTGTTACATACCAGATGAAACTCATCGGAAGTATGGTCGGAACGATTCAGGATCAAATAGTATCGGGAATCTTTCGGATTCTTAAATAACGTATTATCACCGTTATAGACGCCGCGAAGCTGTTCGGCAGCGGAAGTGACATTCCCCAAAGCATTAAACACAAAAATACGGTAGATATCGTAATTTGGTTTTTCTTCTTTGCCGGATGATACCTTTTCTGCCGTGTTTGAAAGCGGATGAAATGCTTTACGGTCAGAGGCATTGCGTACGGCTTCTAAATTCTCGACAATATTACCGAGTACGTCGAAAATGCTTGTGGTATCGGCTTCTTCCTCCTCTTCTTCTACGTCCTCATCATAATCCGCATACTCATCTGCGGACGGTTTGGTAAATTTCGAAAAGCGGGTATCCAGTTCTTCCGGATCCTCTACCTTGGTTATAATTAATATCAGGCAATCAGGGTTCACCGGTATGGCTTCTATCATCAAAGGGATATCTCCCACCTCGAATCCAACATCATCGGACGCCTTTTGCATCATATCTCGGAACAGTGCTTTTGCCCGATCCGTCCCATATGCAAGTTCAGTAAGGCGTATATTATGATCTGCAAGATCAGATTTGTTTAAAGTACAACGAATTTGATTCTCATTTAATTTTTCAATTTTCATCGAATCATCTCCTTTTCGTTATATAATAATACAATTACCTTTCACTTTGTGCATATGTGTATTCTTAGTTTATCACAATTTAATCATATGTAAAGAGGATTTATACGGTAATTTTGTAAATTTTTTTGAATAATCTAAAAAAAACATTGAATAATGTCAAGAAAAAGATTATACTTTTACCCAGAGATAGCCAAATCATTCCAAAGGAGGTTATAATTACTTTAAGAATCCCGATCTGTTCAGATATTCATAGGGATTCTGATCTTGAGAATCTATCATTTCTCACTTGGGTTGTCTCTGATTTCCATTATTTATTATCAGACGTTATCATACGATTCGGCAGGATGTTCGCGAATGTCTCACAGTCTTTGTACGGGAACGATGAGCGGGTGCATGAGCCGGAAGACGATCCTGTGCCTGTCCAACTGCTTCGTATGGGAACAAAGGAAGGTGATGCCTGTTTTAGTATAATAGTAAATAATACATCGATCACATAATCCTTACATTACACAAATTACATGTATGCCGTATAATGCGATATGGCAATCGGAAGCAGGTGCTATCCATCGGCGCCTGCTTTTTACGGTTCGGTCTGGTTCAGATAGATTCTGGCACCTCTTGCTATAGCATAAGCAATTTTATCCTGATATATATCCGTATTTAGCAGAGCGGATTCTGTCGGATTCGACAGGAAACCGCACTCCACGATCACCGCGGGACAACTGACGTTCTTTAAAATATAGTAGGAATCATTCGATTTATGGCGTCTGGTATTGTCCGGGTCTACGCACTCGATCAGTGAATTCTGAATGGATTCCGCGAGCAGTTGGCTGTTATCCGAGGTTCGGAAATAAAATGTCTGCGCTCCGTGTTCTTTCGCATTGGAGTAACTGTTTTGGTGGATGCTGATCATCAGATCCGGCTGGATCTCTTCTACGAAAGCGACACGGTTTCGCATATCCGACTGTTTTTTGCTTCCCGCCCCCTCATCATGTAAACTGCGATCGTCTTCTCTGGTCAGATATACCTGACAGTCCTGAGCTTCCAGATAAGGCTTTAAACGCAGGGCGATAGCGAGATTAATGTCTTTTTCCAAGGTGTTGTCAACGGATACTTTCCCCGGATCGTAACCGCCGTGTCCGACGTCTATGACGACGACATGGGTTTCCCTGCTCTGCTGAAACACCGGAATCAAAGGAAGCCTGAAACATATAATGAGCAAGAGAAGGAATAAAAAAACGATCGGCAGCGGGCGCCTTTTGATCTTTTCCATAAAAACCTCAAAAATATATAAAAAAAACTGTCGTTATAGTATATTCTTGTGATATAATTTTAATGCACGTTTGATATGGATGGAACGATAGTATCAAATAAGTGACATTGGTGAAAAATGATAAAGTGATAGGTGGAGCGGTCAGATAACAAAATGAATACGATAATGGCGACAGTGAAAAGCTGTATTACAGAAGAAGAACCAAGCGAAGCGCTGGATGTAGCAGCGGATATATTAAAAAAAGGCGGCTTGGTAGCCTTTCCGACAGAAACAGTCTACGGACTCGGCGGCGATGCGCTGAATACGGAAGCGTCGAAAAAAATATATGCCGCGAAGGGGAGACCGTCTGATAATCCGTTGATCGTGCATATTGCAAAGGAAGCCGACCTGAAGCGGCTGGCACGGGAGATACCGGATGCGGCATACCGTCTGGCGGATGTGTTTTGGCCCGGTCCGCTGACGATGATCTTTCAAAAGCAACCGGCTGTGCCTGACAGTACGACCGGTGGTTTGGATACGGTGGCGGTGCGTATGCCTTCACACCCGGTGGCGTATGAACTGATCCGGCGTTCCGGCATCCTGATCGCGGCGCCCAGTGCCAATGCGTCCGGACGCCCAAGCCCGACGCTGGCGGCGCATGTCCGGGAAGATTTGGACGGCAGGATCGATATGATTTTGGATGGCGGAGATTGCCGGTACGGGATTGAATCGACGATTGTGGATATGACCGGTGAAGTTCCGGTCGTGCTGCGTCCCGGTTATATTACGAAAGAAATGTTGGAAAACGTCATTGGTCCGGTGGAAATGGATGCCGGTGTTTTGTCAGACCGCCTGCATGAGCGACCGAAAGCGCCGGGTATGAAATATACGCATTATGCTCCGAAGGCGACCATGTATATTGTGGAAGGAGAATCTCCAAACTCTGTGATCCGCTGCATTAACCGTATGGTAAAGGAACGACAGGCGGCGGGATGCCGCGTAGGGGTACTTGCGACACGTTATAACGCGTTGGCATATGAAGCGGATGAGGTGATCGTGATAGGAGACAAGGAAGATACTTTGATGATATCGGCGAAACTGTACCGGTGCCTGCGGGAGTTTGATACGAAGGATGTCGATTATATCTATGCGGAATCTTTTGCGAATACCGGTCTGGGGACTGCGATCATGAACCGCTTGATGAAAGCGGCAGGACATCGGGTGATTCAGGCGCCGAGTATTTAGGGGCGGCGATGATAAACGCAAGGGTACAGAAAGGAGCGTTGAGGATGATAGCAATAGGATGCGATCAGGCAGGCTACGCATTGAAACAGGAGATCATGAAGCATTTAGCGGATCAGGGTATGGACTGTAAAGATTTTGGATGTTACGGAAATGAGAAACCGTGTGATTATCCGATTTACGCGAAAGCGGTGGCGCAGGCAGTCGCAGGAGGAGAATGCGAAAAGGGTATTTTAATCTGCGGAACCGGGATCGGCATGTCCATGGTGGCAAATAAAGTGAAAGGGATCCGGGCGGCTTTGTGTCATGACTGTTTTAGCGCAAAAGCGACACGGGAGCATAATGATGCAAATGTATTGACGATGGGTGCAAGGGTCATTGGTTCCGAACATGCCAAAATGATCGTGGATTTCTTTTTAAATACGCCGTTTTCCAATGCGGAACGGCATGTCAGAAGGATTGGCATGATGGAATCGTGAATCAAAAACAATATTTATAGACTTTTTTGGCAAAATTTTGTATAATTTACAGCGAGGTGAGAGTGCCATGAGGGAACACAAGCAGGTATTCAAGATGATAGCGTTGATTTCCCAAGTCGGAATCACCATGTTATCATCTGTTTTTATTTGTGGACTGATTGGTTATTGGATTGATAATCGGTTTGAGACTCATACCTTTCTCGTGTTTTTGATCTTAGGGATTGCGGGCGGCTATCGGGCAGTGTATGCTTTGATCAGACAGTTTATGGACGAGAAGGAGGCTCAGAAAGATGAAGAGACTGGAACCGACCGTTAGGGATTTACTGATAGGTGCCTTGCTCTATGGTATTATCGTAGAAGGAATCGGTTTACTGATCGTTGAGAATCGATGCAGTTACAGTTTAGGGATTCTGGCGGGATACCTCTGCGTGGCATGTATGATCTGCCATATGTATCTGACACTGGAAAAGGCGTTGGATATGGATCCGGAATCAGCAACGAAGTATGGACGTCGGAATAGTTTATTACGGTATGTGACCATGTTTGCGGTTTTGGTGGCAGCGATGCTGATCCCCGGTATCAGTGTCATAGCAGTGATTATCATGATATTGGGTATGAAGATCTCGGCATTTTTACAGCCGCAGATTCATAAATATATTACCTCAAAAATCTTTAAAGAAGGAAGGTGAGCGTATGGTGGATGTGGCAGCCAATGCCTTAGGAATGCTGGCGGGTGTTGGCGAAGCGCGGGTCGTATTGACCGAAGAAAAGACAGTGGATTTCTTTATACACGAATTGATCCCCTATCAGTTTTTCGGACAGACCGTATATATTACCACGACGCATGTCTGTGAACTGATCATCATAGTCGGGATCGTGATCTTTGCGTTGGTTGCAAGACATAAAATCTTGCATGCGCAGGAGATTCCAAGGGGATTTCAGAATGTGATCGAACTATTGATAGAGACGCTGGACAAGTATGTTCGTGGCACCATGGGCAAGCACGGTACGAAGAGCTACAGAAATTATATCGGAACCATTATGTTGTTTATTTTACTGTGTAACATTTCCGGACTGGTCGGGCTTCGCGCTCCAACGGCGGATTATGGGACAACGCTGTGTCTGGCGATCATTACGGTCGCGATGGTACAGTATAACAATATAAAGTGGAATAAATTCGGTGCGGTGACGAGCTTGTTTCAGCCGCTTTGGTTTTTGTTTCCGATCAATCTGATCGGTGAAGTGGCGAATGTCGTTTCCCTGTCCCTGCGTTTATTTGGTAACGTCATGGCGGGAACGGTTATGATCAGCCTGTATTACACCTTGATGCCGGTACTGGCGACCATCGGTATTCCGGCAGCATTTCACGCATATCTGGATGTCTTCTCGGGAGCCATTCAGGCATATGTATTTACCATGTTGACGATGGTATTTATTACCAACAAAATAGAAGGCTAAAATAATGAAAATGGAGGAATTTTAGAATGAATGGAATCACGAACGAAGGTTTAATTTTAGCATGTTCAGCAGTAGGCGCCGGTCTTGCGATGATCGCCGGTATCGGTCCCGGTGTCGGACAAGGATATGCAGCCGGACAGGGCGCGGCTGCGGTAGGTCGTAATCCGGGAGCCAAGGGCGATATTATGTCAACGATGTTATTGGGTCAGGCAGTAGCCGAAACGACCGGTCTGTACGGTTTGGTTGTTGCGCTGCTTTTGATGTATGCAAATCCGTTATTAACCAGATTCCTGAAGCTGTAATTAGGGATTGATTCCTAAATACGCTGAAAGGAGGCTAGGACGTGTTAAATTGGTGTATTGGAATGAGCAGTACCGTCATGGTACTCGAAGGACGGGTATTTGGTCTGGATGCCCAGTTGGTAGCAGATGTTCTGATTCAGGCAATTGCCATTTTCCTGTTATTTGCCTTCCTGTCGTGCGTTTTATTTGAACCGGTCATGAAAGTACTGAAGAATCGTACCGAGCGGATTCAGAACGATATTGAGAGCGCAAAAAAGGATAAGGAAGATGCGGCGAAGCTGAAAGAAGAATATGACAGTAAGATTCAGTCTGCCGATACCGAAGTACAGGAAATATTAAGTGAAGCACGCAAAAAAGCAAAGAAACGTGAAAATGAGATCATCGATGAAGCGAACGTAGAGGCAACCCGTGTGAAGGATCGGGCAACGCAGGAAATTGAACTGGAGAAAGCGAAAGCTCAGGACGAGATCCGGCAGGAGATCATTCAGGTGGCTACTGCGATGGCGGCAAAGATCGTTTCGGTTTCGTTGAGTGAAGAGCAGCAGAATGCTTTACTGGAAGAAACCTTGAAGGAAATGGGTGATGAAACATGGCTAAGCAAGTAAATTCTACTTATGGCGATGCACTGTTTGAACTGGCGGTAGAGGAGCAGCAGACGGATCTGATCCTCGAGGAACTACAGGGTTTGCTCCAAGTGATGCGGGAAAACGAGGAGTTGCTGCGATTGCTGACGCATCCCGAAGTGTTAAAAGATGATAAGCTGCAGATGCTGAAAAACATTTTTGAGAGCAGAGTGAGCGATGCGGTCATGGGGATGCTATTGATCGTTGTCAGAAACGACCGGAGCAGTGATCTGCCGGATATCTGTGAATATGTGATCGCCAGAATCAAGGAATATAAAAAAATCGGAGTTGCCTATGTCACTTCGGCTGTGGAACTGACCGAGCGGCAAAAATCCGATATGGAGAACAGGTTAGTGGCTACGACGAAGTATGAATCGATGGAGATGAATTATATCGTCGATGCGTCGCTGATCGGCGGACTGATCATCCGGATCGACGACCGTGTCGTAGACAGCAGTATTAAAAGACAGTTAGAGAGAATGGCAGCGATGCTTTCTCAGGGTTAGACGGAAAGATATCACAAAGGTTTCAAAAGGAAACCGGACAAAATATTTTATAGAAAGAAGGTGCCGAGGCTCCATGAATTTAAGACCAGAGGAAATTAGTTCTGTCATCAAAGAGCAGATTAAGAATTATTCCGTTCAGTTAGAGACCACAGATGTAGGTACAGTCATTCAGGTGGCAGACGGTATCGTTCGTATACATGGTTTGGAAAATGCAATGCAGGGCGAGTTGCTGGCGTTCCCGAACGACGTATATGGAATGGTCATGAACTTAGAGGTTGATAACGTGGGTGCGGTATTGCTCGGTAACGCCAGCAATGTCAATGAAGGCGATACCGTTAAAACAACCGGACGTGTGGTAGAGGTTCCGGTCGGCGATGCAATGCTTGGGCGTGTTGTAAACGCCTTAGGACAGCCGATTGACGGAAAGGGACCTATTCAGACAACAAAATCAAGACAGATTGAACGAGTGGCTTCCGGCGTTATCAGCCGTAAGTCCGTAGATACTCCGTTGCAGACTGGTATCAAGGCGATCGATGCGATGGTGCCGATCGGACGCGGACAGCGTGAGTTGATCATTGGTGACCGGCAGACCGGTAAAACGGCGATCGCCATTGATACGATCATTAATCAGAAAGGACAAGGCGTAAACTGTATCTATGTTGCGATCGGACAGAAAGCGTCTACCGTGGCTTCGATCGTAAAGACACTGACAGAATTCGGAGCGATGGATTATACAACGATCGTTGCATCGACGGCATCCGAACCGGCTCCGTTGCAGTATATTGCACCGTATGCAGGTTGTGCGATCGGTGAGGAATGGATGGAGGCAGGAAAAGATGTACTGGTGGTATATGATGATTTAAGTAAGCATGCCACGGCATATCGTACTCTCTCCCTGCTGCTCCGCAGACCGCCGGGACGTGAAGCATATCCGGGTGATGTCTTCTATCTGCATAGCCGTTTGTTGGAACGGGCGGCTCGTCTGTCGGAGGAATTGGGCGGCGGTTCCCTGACCGCGCTGCCGATCATTGAGACACAGGCAGGCGACGTCTCCGCTTATATACCGACAAATGTCATATCAATCACGGACGGTCAGATTTATCTGGAAACGGAAATGTTTAATGCCGGTTTCCGCCCGGCGGTGAATGCCGGATTATCCGTATCGCGTGTAGGCGGTTCCGCTCAGATCGGAGCCATGAAGAAAATTGCCGCGCCGATTCGTGTGGAACTGGCACAGTATCGGGAGCTTGCGGCATTCTCACAGTTCGGTTCCGAATTGGATGCGGATACAAAAGAAAAGCTGGCTCAGGGTGAACGTATTAAGGAAATGTTAAAACAGCCGCAGTATGCGCCGATGCCGGTAGAACGGCAGGTTGTGATCATTTATGCGGCGACCAAGAAATATCTGCTCGATATTCCGGTTGAGGACATTCAGAGATTTGAAAAAGAATTGTTTGACTTTATTGATACCAAGTATCCGGAGATCTTTCAAACGATCCGTACCAATAAGAAACTGGATGATGCCTTGGAAGAACAGATCACAAAGGCGATTGAAGAATTTAAGGTGGATTTTTTATAGAGGCGGAGGTGACGGAATATGGCATCTATGCGGGACATAAAGCGAAGGCAGGTGAGCGTCACCAGTACGCAGCAGATTACCAAGGCGATGAAGCTGGTCTCTACCGTAAAGCTGCAGAAAGCAAAAGCGAGAGCAGAGCGGAATAAGCCGTATTTTAATACGTTGTATAAGACAATCTGTTCCATTTTGTCGAAAACGGAGCATATGGATCATCCGTATCTACAGGATAACGGAAGCAGCCGGAAAGCGGTGATCGTGATTACTTCGAACAAAGGTCTGGCGGGCGGATATAACTCCAATATCGTAAAAGAGGTAGTCGGCGCCGGTTTTTCGACAAAGGATGTGGATATCTATGCGGTCGGGCGGAAAGGTGTAGAAGGTCTGACGCGAAAAGGATACCGGATCGTCATGGATATGTCGGAAGCGATCAATAATCCGCTGTATAAGGATGCGCTGGATATCACCAAGCAGGTATTGGCTTCCTATTCTGACGGAGAAGTCGGTGAGATTTATATGGCGTATACCAATTTTAAGAATACGGTCACGCAGGAAGCAAAGCTGATCAAGCTCTTGCCGTTAAGCATCGACGAATTACCGGCGGTAGAGGATGAAGACGACAGAGTATTAATGAATTATGAACCGGAAGCAGATGAAGCGTTGGACATCCTGATTCCGAAATATATCGGTAATTTACTGTATGGAGCGTTTGTGGAAGCGTTGGCGAGTGAAAACGGAGCCAGAATGCAGGCGATGGATTCGGCGACTACGAATGCGGAAAACATGATTGCGGATTTATCACTGAAATATAATCGGGCTAGGCAGGCTTCTATTACACAGGAATTGACGGAAATCATTGCCGGTTCCGAAGCGATAAGCGAATAACAAAAAGAAAAGGAGAACGTGATGGCAGATAAGAATATAGGGAAGATCACCCAGATTATCGGCGCCGTACTGGATATCAAGTTCGCGGAAGGCGAACTGCCGGAGATCAATGATGCGATCCGGATTACACGTCAGAACGGTGAAGTCCTGACGGTCGAAGTATCCCAGCACATGGGCGACGATACAGTGAGATGTATTGCCATGGGACCGACTGACGGTTTGGTTCGTGGCATGGATGCCGTGGCAACCGGCAGCCCGATTCAGGTTCCGGTCGGGGAAAATACCTTGGGCAGAATGTTTAATGTATTAGGCGAGCCGATTGATAATAAGCCGGCTCCGGAAGTGGAGAAATATTATCCGATTCACAGACCGGCTCCGAAATTTTCGGAACAGGCAACCGAAACGGAAATGTTAGAAACGGGTATTAAAGTGGTTGACCTGTTATGCCCGTATCAGAAGGGTGGTAAGATCGGTCTGTTTGGCGGTGCCGGTGTCGGAAAGACGGTCCTGATTCAGGAATTGATCCGGAATATTGCGACCGAGCATGGCGGATATTCTGTATTCACCGGCGTCGGAGAGAGAACCAGAGAGGGAAATGATCTGTATCATGAAATGACAGAATCCGGCGTTATCAATAAGACGACGATGGTGTTCGGTCAGATGAACGAGCCGCCGGGAGCCAGAATGCGTGTCGGTCTGTCCGGACTGACAATGGCGGAGTATTTCCGGGACGAAGGCGGAAAGGATGTCCTGCTGTTCATTGATAATATTTTCCGTTTCACGCAGGCGGGTTCCGAAGTTTCGGCTTTGCTTGGACGTGTACCGAGTGCGGTAGGTTATCAGCCTACGTTACAGACGGAAATGGGTGCCTTACAGGAGCGTATTACTTCCACAAAGAACGGATCCATTACTTCCGTGCAGGCGGTTTATGTGCCTGCCGATGACTTGACGGATCCGGCTCCGGCAACGACGTTTGCCCATTTGGATGCTACGACGGTATTATCCCGTTCCATTGTAGAATTGGGTATTTATCCGGCAGTTGATCCGTTGGAATCGACTTCCAGAATTTTGGATCCGCGCGTAGTCGGAGATGAACATTACAGGGTTGCCAGAGGCGTACAGGAGATTCTTCAAAAATATAAGGAACTTCAGGATATCATTGCGATTTTGGGTATGGATGAATTGTCGGAAGAAGATAAACTGGTCGTATCGAGAGCCAGAAAGGTACAGAGATTCCTGTCACAGCCGTTTTTCGTGGCGGGTCAGTTTACCGGACTGGAAGGCAAATATGTGCCGATCGAGGATACCGTACAGGGCTTTAAGGAGATCATTGAAGGCAAGCATGACGATATTCCGGAAAGCTATTTCCTGAATGCAGGAAGCATTGATGATGTTCTTGCTAAAGTGCAGAAGTAGGGCAAGAAGGGTAGGTGCAGTATGGCAGAGAAAACATTTCGATTGAAGATTATCGCACCCGAACGTATCTTTTTTGAGGATGATGTAACGTTTGTGGAATTCCGTACCACGGAAGGGGATATTGGTATCTATCCGGAGCATATTGCACTCACGTCTATTGTATCTCCGGGGATCATCAAAATCCATACGCCATCCGGCGAGATTAAAGAAGCGGCGTTATTGGACGGTTTTTCGGAAATTCTGGCAGATCAGGTAACAATCTTGGCGGAAGCAGTGGAGTGGCCGGAAGAGATCGATGTCCATCGTGCAAAAGAAGCTCAGATCCGGGCGGAACGCAGGATAAAAGCAGAAGAAGGAGATATGGACCGTGCGGAACTGGCGTTGAAACGTGCGATCGTTAGACAGACACTCGCCAAATAATAATAGAATATCGGTCATTATTACGACCATACACGACGGCTTCTTTGCAGATGCAAAAGGAGCCGTTGTTTTGTGTAGAAGAGATTCCCTGATGATTCACAGGTATAAACTGCCAAAGTCTGTCCATACTTGAACTAAAGAAATACATTCTTTGGAACTTTTGGAAACATATGGACGGAATGCGGGATCAACCGCATTCCTATAATAGGAGGTAAGTATGAAAACATCGGGAAAAATTTCAGTCCTTGCGTTAATTTGGCTGGCGGTCATCGTGCAGCTTCTCATCAATCGGGATTTTGATACCAGACGGGAGGTTGTGGAAGCATTCAGCAATAGTGATGCCATTCCGGTCGAGGCGTGTATCAGTGCTTATGGCGACTTTGGAGAAATGGAGCTTGCGGGAACCACCAAACAGACCATGCTGCAGAATCTGGCAAAGCGGCTGGGTATTACAGAAGGGTACGAGATTACTGCGTCTGAGGGGGATTCCTATCGGGAAACCACTTTGACGAAAAACGGGAAATATGGCAAAACGGTCATTCAGATCGTGAGTCTCGACTCAAAAAACGAGCGGCGGGAGACTGTTACCAAACAAAGCATTTTATGTGATATTACCATATATGACGATATGGAATATGCGATGGAGTGCAAAGAAATGATAGAGGATATTTATCAGGAAATCGGCATGGAGCCGACGCTCAACGTATATGTAAAAGGAAAAACGGCAGGCACTCTTTCCGATGCCCGCCGTAAGGAACTGGTCGATCATGTATTGAAAGGTCTGCATGCTTCCATCGTGGAAGAATTGGACAATGACAATTTTTACTGTGTCTACGGATACACCAATCAGTTTGATCGTCTGGTATATCAGAACGGTAAGAAGATCAACGTCAATCTCGCCATTACCTATGACGAGGAGGAGGACATGACCTATCTGCATTTAGCAGTTCCGTATATCAGTCAATCGTTTTGAACTTACGGGAAGATGCCGGATCAAAAACCGAATTCCTCCCCGATCAAAATCACCTTGATCCGACCTTTCACCCGTGAATACCGGGTAATGACTTCCTGACAACAAATGGTTTCCGGCGAAAGGCAGTTGCCGCAGACGCCGGAGACCGAGCAAGGGGTTTTACAGTCGAGACGAATCGTATTCGGTGGGGTAGCGGAATTCTTGATGCGTTTGAATGCCGATTCGACATCCGGGCAGACCTTATTCATGCCGGCGAGGATGATCACGTGTTCCGGACCATGGATCAGACAGGCAACGCGGTTTCCGGCACCGTCGATATTGACTAACTGACCGTCTAGGGTGATCGCATTGGTACTCATCAGATAGTAATCCGCTAAGGTTGCTTTGGCATATATTTCCCGCCGTTCTTCCGGTGTGGTCGCGGTCATGCGGTCGATCAGGGTGTAGTTCCGGCTGCGAAGCTGTTCCATCAGCCCGGTTTCTTCTATCGTCATGGAACCGCCCCAACTGATAACCGAAGATTCCGGCATCAGCGACAGCGCGGTCTGTACGGCTGTTGCGGCATCCGGACAATAATAACCTTCCATATTTCGTTTTTCTAAATTCTTGATGATCGTAGCCGCCTGACGGCTGTAGAATTCATGTTTTGGTAATGACATATTCGGACTCCTTTCAAATGTGATATATGATTTTGTCTTTTGATATTCAGTATACCATTCCGAAAACGGAATCTCAATATCAGCAATGCTTTACAATGCAGAAAAAAAAGCGTAAGATAAAGATAACGATTTGGAGACCAAGGAGGTTGCAATATGGAAGACAAGGCGATCAAAGTATACTCTCAGTATAATAATTTTTTATCGGTAAAGATCATTCCGGGGCATTTTGCTACCAATCACTCGCACATCAATTATTACATGGATATGACGACGTTAAAGACCCGTCAAAGTATGGCGTTGGCAGCGGCAAAATCCATCGTTCATGAATATGTGAACAGTACGGTAGTCGATACGATTGTCTGTATGGACGGAACGGATGTGATCGGTGCCTATCTGGCGGAAGAACTGACGGCAGCAGGCTTTATGTCCATGAATGCACATCAGACGATCTATGTGATCTCACCGGAAATGAATTCCATGGGACAACTGGTATTTCGTGATAATTTACAGCCTATGATCCGCAATAAGCATGTATTGCTGTTGCTCGCAACGGCAACTACCGGACGGACTATAGAGCGGGCGTTAGAATGTATTGAATACTACGGAGGCAGTGTGGCAGGGGTTTCTTCCTTGTTCTCGGCAGCAGATGAGATCAACGGGGTAGAGATTCATTCCATTTTCAAACTGGATGATTTTCCAGAGTATCAGACCTACCCGCATACAGAGTGTCCGTATTGCAAGGCAGGTCAGAAACTGGATGCGATCGTCAACAGTTACGGCTATATGAAGCTGTAATGTTGATGCTTTCTCAGATTAATGATATTCGTTTGCTAAGGCTTCAAAGACCGGGATCGAGCGTAAGACTTTTTCCGTCGGAATGCAGTAGCAGATTCGGAAATGTCCGGCGCAGCCGAACGTATCGCTAGGAACTAAAAGCAGGTCATGTTGTTTTGCCCGTTCGCAGAATGCGTTGGCGTCAGCTTCCAATGCTTTAGGGAACATATAGAAGGTGCCGCCCGGTTCTACGATCTCAAAGCCGATGCGTGTAAGCTCCCGATACAGGATGTTTTTGTTCTCCTCATATACGGAGAGATCGGATGTGATATCCAGTACGCTGGTGATCGCCAACTGAATCAGGGACGGCGGGCAATTATGACCGATCCCGCGGGAAATCTGTCCGCACATATCTACGATCAGAGCGGCGTCTTTGCAAGCCGGATTGACGGCTACATAGCCGATACGTTCACCCGGCAGGGAGACGGATTTACTGAAAGAATAGCAGATGATGGTATCGTCATAATGTTTTGCGACGAACGGCGCATCGACGCCCTGAAAGACGATTTCCCGATACGGTTCGTCGGAAATAATATAGATCGGGTGTCCGTATTCTTGGGATTTTGCAGTCAGAATAGACGCTAACGTATCGATCGTGGCAGTAGAGTATACAATGCCGGAAGGATTATTCGGGGTATTGATCAATACTGCCATGGTTTTTGGCGAGATCATTTCTTCAAAGGCTTCAAAGTTGATCTGAAAACTGGCGGTATCTGCCGGAACGACTTTTAAAACGGCGCCTGTCTGGTTGACATAATGATAGTATTCCGGAAAGAATGGCGCAAAGGTAATGACTTCATCACCGGCGATCGTAACGGCTCGCACTGCATGGGCGATGGCTCCTGCGGCGCCGACCGACATAAAGATATCTTCCATTTGAAATTTCATCTGAAACCGTCGGTTTAACGAATCGGCGATTGCCTGACGAACGGAAGGGATTCCCAGACTCGGACTGTATCCGTGAAGAGCGACAGGGTCCATGGTCTGTATACAATTCAAAAGAGCGTCGGTAAATTCCTGAGGGGTCGGTACGCTCGGATTGCCGAGGCTGTAATCAAAAACATTTTCATATCCGATTTCTTTTGCCCGCTTGGAACCATAGTCGAACAATTCCCGGATGGCGGACTTTTGCGAGGTCATATCGATATAGTGTTGTGATAACATGGTCATTCTCCTTTATATGTAGTTTTGGATGCTTGGCATTTTGCCGTTTCACACTGGTTTTATTGTATCGCGAATGAAGATAGATTGCAATTTTAAATAGCAGTAAGGAGAGGAAGAAATGCAGGTACATACAGAAATATCTGCCAGAAGGATCGTACTGGCGTCCCAATCACCAAGACGGAAGGAACTGCTGACGCAGGCAGGTCTGTCCTTTGATGTCATACCGTCTCGGGAAGAAGAGCAGATGACTGCACAGACTCCATGGGAGATCGTTCAGGAACTGGCTATGCAAAAAGCGGAGAATGTGTATGAGCAACTGACGGATGGCAGGCAGGACAGTCAAACGCCGCTTCTGGTGATCGGTGCAGATACCGTGGTGGCGTATCAGACCTCCATCTTGGGCAAGCCGCGCTCATCGGAAGAGGCGGCAGCAATGTTGGAATGTCTTCAGGGGAACACCCATCAGGTGTATACCGGTGTGGCACTGGTCTGGAATGCAGCGGACGGTCAGCATAGGGATAGGTTTTATGAACAGACGGATGTGACCTTTTATCCGATGAGCCGGCAGGAGATCTTGGATTATGTAGCGACCGGAGATTGTATGGACAAAGCAGGCGCATATGGCATACAGACACGGTTCGGCATACATGTAAAATCGATTGCAGGCGATTATAACAATGTAGTCGGACTGCCCATCGCCAGACTCTATCAGGAATGCAAACGTTTAGGATTGTGGAACGCTTACAGCCCTTCTGCCGAAAGACCAAACATTGTATAAATAGCGGCTAAATCTTTACTCTTATCATCATCGTCTAACTCTTGAAAAGGCACTAGATCGGTATGGATACGTTGGGCGGCGTCTTTCGCTTTTCCGTTTTCCGGAATGCCGTACCTCCAGTTATTCAGGTAGTGATACCGGCACCAGCGGATATGCTCGAGTTCTGCGAGCAGCATACGGTTGCGGATGACGGTGTCGGCAATGGATTCATCCGGTTCCTGAAGGATGGCGATCATTTTTTCCCGTACTTTCTGATAGTCGGCGGAAGCGATATTGGAATAGCGGGTAAAGCTGTCCAGTGACCGGAATGCCGCTTCTTTTGCTTCTTCGGTATCCGGACATCCCTGATATTTCTTTGCATAATAATGGTTAAACGCTTTTGCATCCGCTAACAGACTTTCCTTGAAAATATGTTCCACATTGATAATGGTTTCAGCACAACCGAATACTTGGATGCCGTCCTGCCAAAACAGGGACGGAATGATCTGATTATAATAATCGCTCACATGAATCTTGCGGCAGGTGCTGAAGGTAAGAAGCATACTGAGGATCTCCATGTTCTGCTCGGATGATTCGCAAAGGATCAGGCGGTCTAATGAATTGATGATATCTAGATTTTGACTCCATGTACCTTTATGGAATATAATCTCGTCCGGTGCGAGTTGATGAAGCTGTGTATGTATACTCTGATAGTCGGAAGCATCTCCCCAAATATGGTATTCCAAATGCTGGCTGACAGAATAAATATTATTTAATAGTCCGTATGTCAGAATATTCTGTCCCAGACTGTCAAAACCGATAATGCCGATTTTCAGGTTCAGATGATGATTGGCAAAATCCTCTGCCAGACTGAAAGTATCCCAGTAAATACGGGCGGTGTTTTCAATGAGGTTAAATACCGTCAGATTAGCATCCTGAATGCTCTGCGGCATAATGGTATTTAAATGCAGATAGACCTGACCGTGATTAAAATGGTTCTTGTATTTCTCATAAAATGCAAGACCATCATGATCCTGATTGAATAAAATGATGTATTTGCCTGCTTTATCAATCCCGTCTGACAAATCATCCAATGCGCCTTGGATTCCCAATTTGCCCAGTTGATCGATCAGAGCGTCAATGTATGGGCTGTCGCCGTAGATGGCAACGGAGTTCGGATTTTTGCCGCGGATACGGTTTGTGACAAGGCGGCGGATTTGCTGGAATGCCATAAAGACGCCGCTCGCTGTCATCAGAGGAGCTGTCCAGCGTGCAAGTTCGGAAAGAAAATTTTCCGGATGGATCTGTAGTTCCATGACATAGATGCAAAGCGCTCCATATAACGAGTCTAGGACAGAATTTCCGCTTTTGTAATTGCCGATGAATCCCAGTATAAACGGCAGGCAGAATAATGTGATATACAGTATTTTGGTTCGTTTTGTTTTCATAGGATGGTCCTCTCTTGACAACGGGCATTCCACATGCCGATCTTATGGTTAGTATACAATAAAAACAGAACCTTGGCTATGTTTTCTACTGGGTATTGGCTGGAATCGTAAAGAACGTAACGAAGATGTAGGAAAATCGTAAGAAATGCCGGTTGTAATGCGATTGACGATAGAGAAATAATTATTATAGAATATGAGGGTAGGAAACAGACATGAATGAATCAGAAATATACCTGTGTAACGGAGGTCGGTAACAGTGGCGGAAGAATCTATAAAGTACAGTGCGTTTATCAGCTACAAGCACGGAGAATTGGATAGTTATGTGGCTGAGAACCTACATAAATCGATTGAAACATTTCATATACCGAAACAAATTCAGAAACAGACCGGCAAGAAAAAAGTAGACAGAGTTTTTCGTGACAAAGATGAATTGCCGATATCCAGTAATCTAGCGGACAATATCAGTATGGCGTTGCAAAATTCCGAATATCTGATCGTCGTCTGCTCTCCGAGGACGCCGGAGTCATACTGGGTGCAAAAGGAAATCGAGACGTTTATTCAGATACATGACAGGGATCATGTGCTGGCGGTCCTGATCGAGGGAGAACCGGACGAGGCGTTTCCGGAACAGCTCCGGTTTGCAGAGCAGATCAGGGAGTTACCGGACGGAACCCGGCAGGTCGAGCGGATTCCGGTGGAACCGCTTGCGGCTGATCTCCGTGCGGCGGACAGAAAAGAACTAAATAAAAAATTAAAGACGGAAATCCTTCGTATCATGGCGCCGCTGCTGGGATGCCGGTATGATGATCTGCGGCAGCGGGATCGGGAACGGAAGATGCGTCGCGCGATCCGCTTTAGTATCGGTCTGGCGGCTGTCTTTCTGGCATTTGGACTCTATAGTCTGTACAACACCATGCAGATCAACCGACAGTATCGGATCAAGCAGGAGAATCAATCCCGCTACCTTGCGGAAACGTCTCAACGGCTGCTGGGAGAGGGCGATCGTGAGTTAGCGATCAAGATCGCATTGGAAGCCCTTCCGGAATCAGAAGAATCCGATGACAGACCATATGTGCCGGAAGCGGAGTATGCACTCTCGGATGCACTTCATACCTATGCAAACGGAAATGATTTTGTCGCTGTTTCCCAATTAAGCTGTGACGGTAAAGTGGAAGAGATTATTACATCGTCAGACGCTATGATGATCGTTGCCAGAGACAGTATGCAGCAGATTTATGTCTGGGACGCCGCTACGTTAGAGCCGGTCATAAAACTGGAAGCGGAATATGATGAAGAATATAATATGGACGAACGGCTCTCCTTGGCGTTTAACAACAACAATCAGTTGATCTATGGAATGTATGATGGTTTGGTGTGCTGGGATTGTATTCAGGATCGGGAAGTCTGGCGGCAGGAATGGGATGGTCTTGTCTTGGATTCTTTACTGACGAGACAAAAGGACAAGATTGCAGTGATCACGGTAGACGAATGTATTCTGCTAGATGCACAGACCGGAGATATTATAGCAGAGACAGAAGAATATCAGATGCGGAGCAACATGGCATTTAGTCCGGACGGGACCTGTCTGGTTTTTGGCGTTAATACAGAATCGGGAGTTTCCTGTATGGTTTGGGATTTACAAAACAATTCTGTGACTGAATTTCAGAATCCGGAATGGAACGATCACTTTTTGACCGATATCAAATTTGCAGGCAACGATCAGGTGATCGTGGCGGCATTGTTAAACGATTATGCGCCGACGCTGGACGGCAACCTTACCATGTTTCGTTCGGATACGTTGGAACAGGTTTGGACACAGGATTATGCCTTAACGGAAATGGATGTGTATTATCTGGTGGATGATACAGATTATCAGGAACCGATTTTGCTCTCCAATTCCGGCAGCGCCTTGCGGCGGATTCATGTGGATACCGGAGAGGTAGAAGAAATCTCTCTGTCCATGTCGGCGGCTTATGCAAGACCGATATCAGAATCAATGGTTTTATTGATCAGTACGGAGGGAGAGATGGCAGTTCTCGACATGGATACATCGCTGTATATGAGCATGGGAGAAGTGGCAGGTACAAAGAGTATTATCGATTGTCAGTCATGCGGTGATTATTTGTTCGTGCAATATTATAACGACGATAAAATTACAGTTTCCGAGCAGAAAACGGGAGATTCCTTTCAGTCTTGTCAGTTAGATCTGAATGTGACGGAAGCCGTATTTGCACCGGATCATCAATCCATTGTTGCTCTGACAGACGACGGGCTTGCGGTGATTGATGTGGAAACCTATGAAGTGATACAGGAATTTCCGGAGGTACTCTCTTACAGTGTCTGTCCTGCAGGCAATGCGTTGATTTATATCGGAGAAGACGGAATTTTGCATCGCTGGAGTTTTAGCACCAGACAAGAAGAGGAATCCGCTCCAATGCTCGAAGAAGACTTTTATGCGTATTATAAGTACAAAGGGACGTTTTCGGATAACGGCGAATATTTTGCCTGCGCTAACGCTGACGAATTGAAAATCGTTCATACGTTAGAGATGAGCAGATCACAGGTGATCAAAGGCGACTCCCTGAAAACGCTTGTCATTACTTCGGACGGTTCTTATGTTGCTGCAAGAGGATACGATGGGCGGTTGGCAGTGTTTGATGTGAATGCCGGAAAGAAAATCGAAATGTCAGAACAGGGATACGGAGTCTGTGATGCGATCGATCCTTCTGTCACGTTGGCGGTGGCAAATCAGCATCCGTGGGCAGCCGTTTGGGGAACCGATAATTTTATACATTTGATCGACTTGAGTAACGGGCAGGAATTCACAAAATTCGAAATGAAGGCGGGCGACTATATGCTGGAATTTTCCGAAGATGATTCGGTTCTCATGGCTTCCGGCTTAGAATCTTCCATTACCATATTCGATATAGAGGCGCAGGAAATTGTGAAGAAGATAGCAGTCGATCATGCCTCATTTGAGTCTGTGCTATACGAGCCGGAACGGGAACTATATATCTGGAAAAATATATATGGGGCTTATCTGATCACGACAAAGAATGACGAGTATTCCGTGATCGCGTATGTTCCGAGTTTCCAATGTATGGACTCGGTTACCGGGAATATCTATATCAACGGAAGAAGGAATGGATTCGGGTATTTTACCTATCAGAATTTGGATAACCTTATTGAACAGGGAAAAGAATTGGTGGATCAAGAGGAACTGACAGATTTAGAAAAACGGATTTACCATGTTGAATGATGGTAGACGGACAGCGTTCCAAAATGTATAGAGAAAGAATAGAAATGCCTTGGACGTACTGGATGTGCGGACAAGGCATTTTTTATATGGAGTTATATTTGCATATAAGCTAAATTTGTTGTATACTTATGGTAATCTTTATCACAAAATTATATATCATGATTCATAAGTTACAAGAATCTATCAAAAAGGGGGGATCTTGACATCATCAATCTCAAACGAAAGATCAACAGAAACATCAAACGAATCATTCCATTGTTTTTACAGGCTTCAAAAGATATATAAGTATGAAGCAGGTCAGAAAAATTGTTGACTGGTTTTCATAGGGATATAGAAAAAGGTTGTTATTCCAAGTAATGTACTTCGGCATGGCAAAGGAGCATATAAAACGGGATGAGTAAGGAAGGGAGGAAATCAAAGAAACGGAGTAGGATATGACAATCCATATAAAAAAATAATGTGATTTACTAATAAAAATACTGGAAGAAGAATGAACAGAAAAATACAGAACAAGGGAGTGAATGATTATGTTTTTAAAAAAGATTTGGAAAGGGATTGGAATCTTTGCATTGGCAGGCTGTGTCATGTTTTCAGGCATGATCTATCCAACCTTTGCTGAAGAAGCAACAACAGATGATGAATTTGTATATGATGAAAGCGAGAAACAATTTGCTGAAATCTTCTGTTTTAACAGGGTTTATGAAGATATGGAAGTAACCGTGTTAAACGGGGAAGAGATTATGGAAGATTATGAGTATTTGTTTCCGTCAGTCATTTATCCGTCTGCTTTTTATTTGGTAGATCAAGAAGGCAGAGCATTATGTGCAGCGATTTGTCTGGTAAACGGACAGTATTTCTGTACGGATGCAGACGGTAAGATCGTAAAGGGCTGCTGGGAAGAAACGTCACAGGGAAAATGGATGTACTTTGGCTGGGACGGCTGTGCATTGACCAGTCAGTGGATTTACCTGAATAACACATGGTACTATTTAAACGAGAAGGGCATCATGGTGGATGAATGGAACCTGATCAACGGAAAATGGTACTATATGGACGAAACATCCGGAGCTATGCAGACCGGCTGGATCAAACTGGGAAAAACCGATTGGTATTATTTAGATCCGGTCAACGGAGATATGAAGACGGGCTGGCTATACGAAAACGGAAGCTGGTATTATCTTCAGGATTCCGGATTGATGGCGACAGGCTGGCTGTTGGATGGAAGCACATGGTATTATCTGGAATCCAGCGGAGCCATGAAGACGGGCTGGCAAAAGGGAGCCGGAGACACATGGTATTACCTGAAAGCGGACGGCGCAATGGCATGCAATGAGAAATTGACGATAGACGGCGTTAGCTATTCCTTTAACCAATCCGGTGAATGGATTCATTAGCAGTATGGCGGCAAGGATTTAGAAAAGAGGCAGGCGGAAAAAATTCCGCCTGCTTCTTTTATGATTGGATAGATGCCGCTGTATACTCGGCTTCATTATTGATTGTATTTCCTACGTTTCGTGGTAGCTAAAGTTACCATACCGATACCGGAGAACAGACACATCATGACCCATAGCGCGAGGTGGAATTCATCGCCTGTATTTGGAGAAGATGTAGTTGAAGTCTCCTGTGAGGATGTAGATGACTCCACGATTTGAAAATTCACTTCCTGTGAACTTCCTACGAAATCACCTATACCGGTAATGGTCACGGTTGCTGTACCGACTTCTGTATTGTTTTTATAGGAAAGTGTATAATCCTTGTTTTCTACCAGCGTCTCGTTGCCGTTAATGGTTACGGTGACGCTAGGTTGAATCTCGGAACCGGTGTGAGCCTGATCAGCAATCGCATCTACTGTTGCCAGTGAAATATCATTGCTGACACTGACTGCAAATGTGGAGAATCGGTCGGTAGTAAAGTATATCATGTTACCGTCTACCCAATATGGGATTGCTTCGACATCGCCTTCATGTGCGCGCAGTACGTTGACGATACGCCCGCCTGTCGGAAAGGCAACGTTAAAGGTCATGGCGTCATCGGTTTCTGTGATACGTCCGATATTCTCACCGTCCGCTGTGACGAAGATATCGATATCCATATATAAAACGTTGGCGTTGTTGCCCAGTAAGGCGTTAAATTTGCTGGCATCGGAAGCATTTTCCGGTTTTGCCACCGGAGTCACGCGGACTTCTGTAGCAATCTCTTTCTGCAGCATGGCAGCATAGAGGATATCGTCAGCCAGCATGCTGGCGCTTCCACTGTTTAGCAGGTTATTGATCGTATTTTGAATCGCGGTATTGGCTTGTGTCTGATCAGCGACCTGTTCGGAGCCGGATGATGTTACGTTGCCGCCGATACCGGAAGTGTCAACCACATAACTGGTAGGCGGAATCGCACGGGATTCTTCCGTATGGCAGACGGAACAGGTACGGGTCTTCAAGCCTTCTGTGGTTTCGGTAGCTTCCGTTTGGACAACCCAAGGTTCCCAAACGTGCAGAGAAGGATCGGCAGGGATTTCCGTACTGCTGCCTTCCTTGACCGCACCGCAGTTCAGGCACTTAATAGACTGGCTGCCGTTAGAATTACAGGTAGGACGCACATCGACAGTGGCTACCGGACTCCAATCGTGAACGGCAATATTATCATACGTTGCTTCTGTCAGACCACAGACTGTACAAGTTTTGGTCGTTATGGTTCCGCCGCACCCGGAAAGGGTGGTTGTCAGAAACTTATGTCCTAAAGCAGGAGTTCTTGTCATATTGCCCGCTGTATCTACCTGACCGCATACCTGACAGTAATGCTCCCAAATACAAGGAGTCGTACAGGTTGCCGGGATTTCCCGATAGGCGTAACGGTGCTGCGAGTAGGTTTCACGTACTTCGGTTTTTCCGCAATAGGCACATGTATATCGAATCACTGTAGGGCTGGCGCAATTACCCCACTTGATAACCGTGCTGTTACCCCAAACATGACTACCGGTATCTATGAGTACGGTATCGCTGCAACCATTGGCTGAGCTTACGGTGATTTTGGCAGTACCTTCCTTGCCGGCAGGTCTTACGACCGCACTGGTACCTCCGCTTTGCACTTCGACGGTGACAATGCTGTCATCGGAGGATTTCCAAGTCAGTTGTGTTACTCCGCTGTCTGCCGGATTAACCGTGGCATGAATCGTCCGGGATATACCGCTGTTGGCGTGGAGCTGTAAGGTTTCAACATCCAAAACGACACTGGTGACAGGAGTGTAACCTTGTGCTTGATAATTCGACCAATTCACTCGGTTGTCTTTACTGTGCCAGTGGGCAACATAGCGTTCACCGTTTTGTGGAAGATCATAGAATTGTATCGGTCCCTCACCGGATGCAGTATACCATCCGTCGAACACGAAACCGGACCAGCCGTTTTTATCTACGTCATCGCTGCCGAACGGAGTGCCATACTGACGACTGCATGACAGGACGCCGGTGCGACCGCCCCAGCCGCTGAAATCTTGCTTATAATTGATAGTTGTTGGTGCATAACAGGCATAAAGCTCGGTCTTGCCTTCCGGCATTGCATCACCGGGATTAACCTTTTGACCTTCACCTTCCAGTGTGGATAGCCATATCCAATAGTAATTGAGTGAATGGAGAGCGTTTGGATCTTTCTCCTGCCATTCATATGGATTTCCGTTGCAGTCTTTTTCAAAGCCTTCCGGAAATGGTTCGGAAGCATAACCGCTTGTTGTATTGTCTCCCCAAAAAGCATATTTTACGGGAGCCGTGTACCAGCCCTGAAAGGTCCAGCCGGTCATAGCGGGCGCCAAGTCGTTGAGGTTGTCGGGAAGCGTTCCGCTTTCAGTGAGCGTAATGGTACCCACCTCCTTGGTCTCTGCATGATTCATTACATGGCTGCTGTCGCTGATGGATGTCATACCTTCTACCACATTTAGGGCTTTGAGGGTGACATTTGTACCGACTGTAGATTCGGATGCGATTACAGGCGCCGATGTAGAGATCACAATCGTCAGTGCCAGTAAGAGACTTAGTAATCGTTTCATAAGTTACCATCCTTTCTGCTTGCTTATAATAGTGGTTTGTAAGCTGACAGACCGTTGTATATGCTGTCGTGATTACAACTATCTATAGTATACCAGTAATGATTATATGATGGCAATATGAAATGTATTATTTTATCTGCCATCTATTCTGCCGGCGGCGGTTGCCGGTTAGGCTTCATAATTTTCCGTAATGGTATGTCTGATTTTATATTCCTTGATTCTGGCTTGGATCCGTTCCGTTTGGTCTAGTATATCACTGATGGAGGCGTCATGATTTAAATGATCGATCAGTAAGGCGATATACTTGCTCAGGTCAGCGGATGCGTACCATTTTCTGGTAAACAGTTCCGGTGCCTGATAAGTCAGGTTCGTGGTGATTACTTTTTCAATGATTCCGTTATCATAACACTCATCGAAGATATCTAATCCGCTGGTAAACAGACCAAAGGTACTCATGCAAAAGACCCGATTGGCTTTGCGGGCTTTTAGCTGTTTGGCAACGTCGATCATGCTTTCCCCGGAGGAAATCATATCGTCAATGATGATCACATCTTTCCCTTCCACGGAATCTCCCAGAAATTCGTGTGCAACAATCGGGTTCCTGCCGTTTATCACCTGTGTATAATCCCGACGCTTGTAGAACATGCCTACGTCAACTCCGAGCATATTTGCCAGATAGATTGCCCGGTGCATAGCTCCTTCATCCGGGGAGATTACCATCATATGTTCCTTATCGATCTCCAAGTCCGGCGTGGAACGAAGAAGACTTTTTACAAACTGGTAAGTAGGACGGATATTTTCAAATCCGCTTAACGGTATCGCATTCTGCACTCTGGCATCATGAGCGTCAAAAGTAATGATATTATCCACGCCCAGACCGATTAATTCCTGTAACATTAAAGCGCAATCAAGAGATTCTCTGGAGCTGCGTTTATGCTGACGGCTTTCATATAAAAATGGCATGATGACAGTGATTTTACGCGGTTTTCCGGTCAGGGCGGCAATGACGCGCTTCAAATCCTGATAGTGATCATCCGGTGACATGGAAGAAGGTTCTCCATTAATTTTATATTTCAGGCTATGATTTAAAACATCGACCAGAATATATAAATCCGTTCCGCGGACCGATTCGCGGATAACGCCCTTTGCTTCTCCGGAACCAAAGCGTGGGCAGGAACTGTCGATCAGATAGGAATCACGTTCGTAACCATGAAAAGCGATCGTCGATTTATGTTCATTCTGACGTGCAGCTCTCCATTTCACAAGATAATTGTCTACTTGGTTTCCTAATTCCGTGCAGCTTTCCATGGCGATAATGCCAAGGCGACCTACCGGTATCGTTTCTAATTTACTATCATCAGGCATGATATGTTCCTCCATTGGTTATTTTGTTTATGTAAAGGCAGAAATACCCGTTGCCTTTATATCATGGTTTTATCGTTTTCGTCAACCGCGTTATGATATCCGTTTAAGGGGTCTGCCATGCTTTTCGTTTGGCAAAGCGGATATCATCACCGTATATAGTGTAGATGAAATAGCTGTCACATATACGGGAAAATATACGTTCACTGTAATGTTCGCGAATCTCTATCAGGGACAGATTGGTCGATATGATCGTGGCGCGCCGGCGGAGCAGGCGGTCATTCAATAATGTATATAGATAGGATGCGGTAAACTGGTTGGTAAATTCCGTACCCAAGTCATCGATCACCAAAAAATCACAGTCCGACAACGCCTGATAGAAACTCTGGCTGTCCGGGATCTGGCGCTTGTTCATGATAACGTCACCAGCTTTTTCAAATAAAGTGCCTGCCGATACATACAGGACAGCATATCCCTGATCCAATAATTCTTTTGCGATGCAATTCGATAAGAAGGTCTTGCCGACACCGGTATTGCCCTGAAACAAGATATTTCCTTTTTTGTCAACATCGCCTCGCAGATATGCCTCCACTCCGTTCAGGTATTGTTTGAGGGATTGATAAATATTTTCGATATTCGCCCGGGGTGTCAATTCATGGATGCCGTCGGGCTGGTCACTGTAATAGTCTGTACGAAAAGTCGAAAAATTTTCTTGGGAAAGCTGTTGTGACAGATTAGACTGCCGGTATTGCCGTGCCACGAGTTTTTGCTTAAAGCAATCGCAGCGTTCGTTTTCCGTATATCCGGTATCCTTGCATTTCGGACAGGTATATATAGGCGCCAGATAATCGGAGGGATAGCCGGCTTGTGTTAATATCTGATATTTTTCGGCGATCAGGGCGTTTGTCTGAGCCGTCACGGTGTCCGGATCGACGTCTTCATTGTGTAGTGAGGCGATCGCGGCATCGATATTCAGATCCCGGATCTCATCGTCGATTTCCGCGATGCGGGGGAATGCCTGATGCACTTCTTCTAACCGGGTGTTGTGCAGTTGGCGGTTGCGGAACCGGATCTGTTCATATTCCTGTTTGATTTCTTTTTGGTAAGTCGTTTCCGTAGACATGCTTGGATTCTCCCTGCGTGTGGTTATGATTGCTCGGACATTTTCTGAACTTCCTTTATAAAGAAGTTTTCCAATTCCTTATCGTTATAATCTCGTTGCGAAAAGCGGTTGAACGGCAGAGACTGTACTTTTTGTCCGTTCTGTGGTTTTCCGGAAGATTTTTTCTGGAGCTGATGCTGCCGGTCGAGTGTTTCGATATCTTCCAAATTCTTCACATGGCATTCGTGCCAGTTTGTAAGGATACCGTTAATATATCGGAAGCTGATCTTATTGTCCGCGCTGGCACGCTGACAGGCTTCGATAATGACATCTTGCTGAAACGCATAATCGTTTTTCCACGTATTGATATAACGTAATTCGGTAGGCGTTAAGACGCGAGAGAGACCAAGCTCTTTCGATATGGCAGTATTCAGCGCGCGATATGAGGCGGTCTCTTGCTTTGCCTGTTCGGCAGAATGAATCTCCCTAGTATACCAGTCTAATGCCACTTTCTCCATATATCGATGAGAAGTATGTTCCAAAGAAGCGCAATATTCGATCAGATACTCCAACAGTTCGGAAGGAAAATGAAGCTGCTCGTATATATATAATAATGTCCGGTATTCGCTTGGAGTCGGAGTATGACCGCAGTACATCTCAAACTGATACAGAATGTTTTCCATCTCTTTATCCTGTTTTAAGGTTTGCAGTTGTGCAGTAGAGTAGGTCTGTTTGATCGGTATTTCGGATGCCGCCGGATAATCTTCAGAAGCGGTGACTTCATCTGCCTGTGGAAGCGGATATACTTTCTGCGGATGGGTTTGATGGAGCAAGTCCAGACCGGAATTCGCCTCAGGTTCTTCCGGAGGTTCCGGCTGCTTCAGGTTCATGACTGTGATGCCGATCAGCTCATTTTTCTGATTATATTCCAAACGAAGTACATTCCGGTCCACCCAGTAGCGGATGGCACGGCAGATATCCTTTTGCGTGCATTGAAAATGGTCGGCGATCTCTTGGATGCTGATCGAACGACCGGCTTCCAATAGACGTACCATATATAGATAAATCTTAACGAATTCACCATTTGCCTGCGTCATATGATAATCGATGAAAAAATTGGAAACGGCAGTAAATGTCTCGCCGTGTTCAGATGAAATGGATATTGATTTCATGTCGATTCTTCCCTTCCGCCGCAAATGGCACCTGTCTTCCCCAAGCATTCCTTGGTGTTCATCACAAGAAATTAACTGGATGTAAGGGCATTATATAATAGGGCGTTGGAAATGTAAATCGAACAGATTTTCGGAGGGATGTGGACAAGAAAAAGTGTAAAAAGTGGATAATGTGGATAAAAAAATTATTGCTATAATTCGTCAAAAATCAAGAAGCAAAATGCCCACAATCATTTCTTCCAAACAGGAAAAGAAAAATTGTGGACAATGTGAATAATTATTTTTTTAAAAGGTTTTCGCCAATAGTTACAACGTCTCCCGCGCCCATAGTTATTAACAAATCATTTTTTTTGCAATTTTTTTCCAGATAGGATTCCGCTTCCTCAAAGGTAGGAAGATAGACAACATCTGTATGATAGTCGTTCTGTAATATATCGGCGATATCCTGCGAAGATACTATGCCGGTATCTGCTTCCCGCGCCGCATATATTTTCGTTAAAACGACATGATCGGCATAGTGCAATGCTTCCGCAAATTCCGCTAATAGTGCTTTGGTTCGGGTATAGGTATGCGGTTGGAAAACGCACCATATTTCATGATGGTCAGTCAGTTTGGCAGCGGAAAGGGTTGCCTTGATCTCGGTCGGGTGATGGGCGTAATCGTCGATCACGGTCACATCATGGTATTGACCTTTATACTCGAAACGGCGCTTTGCCCCGCCAAACGTATCCAATCCCTTCTGAATGGCTTCCATGCCGATATTCAGGCTGTCTGAGGCGGCGATGGCTGCCAGCGAGTTCAGGACATTATGGACGCCGTTGACATGAAGCTGTATGTGAGTCACGGCAGTGCCGTCTTTATATAAGGTATAACTTGCACATCCGTTTTCATCATATGTAATGTCAGAAGCATAATATTGACATTCTTTGGATAAACCAAAGGTATGGATGGTACACGGTAGATCTTCTATTATAATAGGAAGGCAATCCATTTCCCCGTTAATGATCAGGATGCCGTTTTCCGGCAGTTTATGGGCAAACGTACGAAACGATTGGATGATCTCTTCCATGGTATGGAAGAAATCCAAATGGTCGGCATCCACATTCAGGATAATGCTGAGCTGCGGTTGAAGGGCGTGATAACTGTTCGTATACTCGCACGCTTCGGTGATAAAATACTCGGATTGTCCAACGCGGATATTACCGCCGATGATATCTAGCATACCGCCGATAGAAATGGTCGGATCGACTTTGGCAGCCAGAAAAATATGTGAAAGCATAGACGTGGTAGTCGTTTTGCCGTGTGTACCGCTTACGGCGACCGAACGGGTGTAATTCGACATGATCTGCCCTAAAAGCTCAGCCCGTGTCATGATCGGTTTGCCGCTTGCAAGAGCAGCCGCAAATTCCGGATTATCCCGGTGAATGGCGGCTGTGTAGACGATCAGATCGATGTCTTCAGTGATATTCTCGGCGCATTGCCCGATGATAACGGTTGCACCCAGCTTTTGCAGCAGGGTAGTGATGTCGGATTCTTTGGCGTCGGAGCCGCTGACGGTAAAATGTTCCTGTAACAGGATTTCCGCCAAACCGCTCATACTGATGCCGCCGATGCCAATAAAATGTACATGTATTGGCTGATGAAAATCTATTTTATACATTTCAATCCTTCCATTCTAAATTATATTTCATTTTTCTTCCTTATAATAATATAGGAAGCAAATATCGTCAACAAAAAAGTATTGACGGATACTACCCGTTTATGATATCCTATAGCATGCGACGGAAGAGGTCTTTTTTTTGTGCGTAAAAAAGACCTGCAATCTTAAAAGAAACGGAGGTGGCAGTTGTGCGCGTTAAGATTACATTGGCATGTGAAGAGTGTAAACAGCGTAATTACAATCTTACAAAGGATAAAAAAGCGCATCCGGATCGTATGGAGACCAAGAAATACTGTAAATTCTGCAAGGCTCATACGATGCACAAGGAAACTAAGTAAACCCCGATAACCACATAAGGAGTGATGACATGGGAAGTAATAATGAGGAGAAATCAACCTTAAAGCGTAGTTGGTTTCAGGAATTAAAAGCCGAATTTCACAAAATCGTCTGGCCGGATAAAAACTCCCTGATAAAAGAATCCATTGCGGTTATCGTGATTGCAATTATCATTGGTTGCATTGTATCCTTGGTGGATACCGGATTGATGGAGGGCTTGAACGGATTAAAAGCACTCATACAACAGTTAGGGTAAAGGTTGGTGATTATATGTCAGAAGCAGAGACAGGCAAAGCAAGATGGTATGTAGTCCATACCTACTCAGGTTATGAAAACAAAGTCAAGGCAGATATTGAAAAAAGCGTGGAAAACCGCGGCCTTGAAGATCAAATCCTTGAGGTGGCTGTTCCGCTTCAGGAAGTAGTGGAAGTGAAAAACGGTGCCAAAAAGCAGGTTTCTAAGAAGATGTTTCCGGGTTACGTCCTGTTGAACATGATCATGAACGATACGACTTGGTATGTGGTCCGTAACACGAGAGGTGTCACGGGATTTGTCGGTCCGGGTTCGAAACCGGTTCCGTTGACGGAAGGTGAGATCCGCTCCATGGGTGTCAGCACGAAAGCACAAGTGGAGATTGACTTGGTAGTCGGCGACACCATCAAGGTCATTTCCGGTGCATGGGCAGATACGGTCGGAGAGGTGAAAGCCATTAATATGGCAAAACAATCCGTAACGATAGATGTTGATATCTTCGGACGTGCCACATCGGTGGAAATCGGCTTCTTAGAAGTACAGAAGTTAAATTAGCAAGTGGGAGGGTATCCCCCGTAAATACCACAATTTATTCAGGAGGTAAGCTATCATGGCTAAAAAAGTTGAAGGTTATATTAAATTACAGATTCCGGCAGGCAAAGCAACTCCTGCACCACCGGTTGGTCCTGCACTTGGACAGCACGGTGTCAATATCGGACAGTTCACGAAAGAGTTTAATGCAAGAACTGCCGATCAGGGCGATATGATCATACCGGTCGTTATTACAGTATATGCAGACAGAAGCTTTAGTTTCATCACAAAGACTCCGCCGGCAGCAGTATTGTTAAAGAAGGCATGCAAGATCAAATCCGGCTCCGGCGCGCCGAACAAGACAAAGGTAGCCACGATCACCCGTGCAGAGCTGCAGAAGATCGCAGAACTGAAGATGCCGGATCTGAACGCGGCAACGATCGAAGCGGCAACCAGCATGATCGCAGGTACCGCGCGTTCCATGGGCATCACGGTTGTCGATTAATCATTGAGTGGGAGGGTCGCTCCCGATAATACCACAGGAGGTTATTTATTATGAAAAAAGGGAAAAGATATACAGAGGCTGCAAAATTAGTGGACAGAACTACTTTCTATGATGTAGAGGAAGCAGTATCTATCATTAAAAAAGCCGCAAGCGCAAAATTCGATGAAACGATTGAATGCCATATCCGTCTGGGTGTAGACGGACGTCACGCCGACCAGCAGGTGCGTGGTGCAGTGGTACTTCCGCACGGAACCGGTAAAACGGTACGCGTGTTGGTATTTGCCAAAGGGACAAAGCTGGATGAGGCACAGGCAGCAGGGGCAGACTTTGTCGGAGGCGAAGAATTGATTCCGAAGATTCAGAATGACGGATGGCTCGATTTTGACGTAGTGGTTGCAACGCCGGATATGATGGGTGTTGTAGGTCGTTTGGGACGTGTGCTTGGTCCGAAAGGATTAATGCCAAACCCAAAGGCAGGCACGGTCACGATGGATGTTGCAAAAGCAGTCGCTGATATTAAAGCGGGTAAAATTGAATACCGCTTGGATAAGACGAATATTATTCACGTGCCAATCGGAAAAGCTTCTTTCTCAGAGGAGCAATTAGCGGACAACTTCCAGACGTTAATTGATGCGATTAACAAAGCAAAACCTTCTGCTGCAAAGGGACAGTATTTAAGAAGTGTTACGATCACTTCAACCATGGGTCCCGGCGTTAAGCTGAATGTTACAAAGCTGGTATAATCTTGCATCACAATGAGATAGATAAGGCTTCTGCAGCAATGCGGAAGCCTTAATTTTTTGAAAAGGACAGGAATTTGAATTGCATAACAGGTTGTTGCTTGGTATAATAAACCATAGGATTTAAGATGGCGAATGATGTATAAGGGTTACCATGTAGGAGGTTTAGAATGAGCTTGAGATGGAAATTGGTACTGCTGGCGGCAGTGCCGACGGTAGCGATCACAGTTCTAACGATCATACTGATCGCAGGACCGTTCGATTTAGGGTTGAAGACGATTATTCTGATTTTAATATTGGCGCTGTTGCTGGCTGCGGCGGTCACTACGTTTGTGGCGATCCGTATCAGTAAGGCGATCACGTCAAGTATTGATACAGTTCGACAGGTGGCGACCGGTAATCTGAATGCAGAGATGAGTGATGTCGCTATGGGACGCGGGGACGAGATTGGCGTGCTGGCGCGTTCGATCGCGGGCTTGCGGGATGAATTGAGGTATATGTTTCAGGATATTTCTGAACATGCCAATTCCCTGTTGGAATCTGCGGACCAGTTGAATGTGACGGCACAGAATAATCTGATAACGGTTGATAACGTAGAACGGGCGGTTGGAGAGATCGCAGACGGTGCTTCCTCGCAGGCGCAGGATGTGCAGAACGCTTCCGAGAGCATATCGGCTATGGGCGCCATGATCGAGGATACGACGCGCGAAGTAGAGAATCTGAATGCTACGGCAGATTATATGCGGCATTCCAGTGAAGAAGCTTCCCACTCCCTACAGCAGCTTCGCAGTATTAATGACGAGGTGAAGGAAGCGATCGAACTGATCTATGAGCAGACGAACCGGACGAATGAATCGTCACAGAAGATTCGGGAAGCCACCCGTTTGATCAGCTCCATTGCCGAAGAGACCAATCTGCTATCGCTGAATGCCAGTATCGAGGCGGCTAGAGCCGGCGAGCAGGGACGTTCGTTTGCAGTCGTTGCCAACCAGATACAGAAATTGGCGGACCAGTCCAATGCTTCTGCCGATGCGATCGACGGTATTATCAATGCCTTGATCAATGATTCCAACGAAGCGGTCGGAACGATGGAAAAGGTGCGGGAGATCATCAATGACCAAAGCGAGAATGTAAAGAATACCGAGGAGATCGTCGGTCAGGTCATGGATGGCATCGAGAATTCTATCCGCGGGATTGAAGCCATTGAAAACCGGACGATAGCGTTGAATTCCGCCAGAGCGACGATCGTGGAAGTGGTACAGGGATTATCGGCTGTTGCGGAAGAAAATGCGGCAAGCACACAGGAAACATCCGCTGCGACGTCCGCAGTGGCGAGCAGCTTTAACGAAGTCACAGAGTCCGCCGGCATGGTAAAGAATGTTGCGGATGAAATTGCGAACTCTATGAGTAATTTTCAGTTGTAAGAAAGGACAGGCAGGATCAAAACCGATCCCGCCTGTCTTTTCTTTTTTTGTTACATTTTGTGTAAAATAACTCTACTTTTATTATAATTTCAACAAAGAAAAAGGAAAATAATGCACGGAAATACGATTTTTAATTACATTTTACCAAGCGTTTACGGTAATTTTGCAGAAAAAGGCGAAAAAAATGGAATAAAATTTGTGAAATTGCATAAAAACCGTTTTCAAAATCGAATTCAAGTGTTATAATAACATTATCATGCGCAAAGGGGTGACGACTTATGATTAAAAAGGAAATGATAGCAATGCTTTTGGCTGGCGGTCAGGGCAGTCGTTTAGGCGTTCTGACATCCAAATTAGCCAAACCAGCGGTTGCTTTCGGTGGTAAGTATAAGATTATCGATTTCCCGCTCAGTAATTGTATTAATTCCGGTGTGGATACGGTAGGCGTACTTACACAGTACCGCCCTCTTAGACTGAATCAGCATATCGGTATTGGTATGCCTTGGGATTTGGATCGTAATATCGGTGGAGTAACGGTATTGCCTCCATATGAAAAGAGTACCGACAGCTCTTGGTATACCGGAACGGCAAATGCAATTTACCAGAACTTGGAATTTATGGAGTATTATAATCCGGATTATGTATTAATTCTTTCTGGTGACCACATCTATAAGATGGATTATGAGGTTATGTTGGATTACCACAAGGCAAGTAAAGCAGCGGTGACATTGGCTACCTATGAGGTTCCGATGGAAGAAGCCAGCCGCTTTGGTGTTGTAATCACAGATGACGAGGGCTGCATTCAGGAATTTGAGGAGAAACCGGAGCATCCGAGAAGCAATAAGGCATCGATGGGTATTTATATCTTTAACTGGAAGGTGTTAAAAAATGCCCTTCAGGTGATGAAAGATGTACCGTCTTGTGATTTTGGCAAACACATTATTCCGTATTGCCACGAACAGGGCGAGCGTATCTGTGCTTATGATTTTAAGGGATATTGGAAAGATGTCGGAACGTTAGGCTCTTATTGGGAAGCCAATATGGAATTGGTTGATATTATTCCGGAATTTAATCTGTACGAGGAGTTTTGGAGAATTTATACAAAGAGTGACGCACTGCCGCCGCAGTATATTGCAGATCATACAAAGATCGGAAAATGTATTATCGGCGAAGGCACGGAAATCTACGGCGAAGTGGAGCATTCCGTGATCGGTTCTGCAGTTACCATTGAAGAAGGCGCCGTAGTGAAAGATTCCATTATTATGAACGGTGCAGTCATTGGCAAGAACTGTGTGATCGAAAAGGCGATCATCGCGGAAAATACCGTGATCGGCGACGGAGCGGTATTGGGTACGGGAGATTACGCACCGAGTGAGTATAATCCAAAAGTATATGCGTTCGATTTAGTGACCATCGGTGAAAAGTCTGTGATTCCAGCCAATGTAAAGATTGGAAAGAACACTGCTATATTTGGAGAGACGACTCTTGAGGATTACCCGAATGGCGAGCTGAAGAGTGGCGGAAGTTTGATAAAGGTAGGTGATTTGGCATGAGAGCAATCGGTATCATTTTAGCAGGCGGTAACAGTAACCGGATGGGCGGATTATCCGCAAAAAGAGCAGTAGCGGCAATGCCAATGGCAGGAAGTTATCGGAGTATCGATTTTTCCCTGAGCAATATGACGAATTCCCATATTCAGAAGGTGGCGGTCTTTACGCAGTATAACTCGCGTTCTCTGAATGAACATTTGAATTCTTCCAAGTGGTGGGATTTCGGAAGAAAGCAGGGCGGTTTATATTTGTTTACGCCGACGATCACGACGACGAACAGTTATTGGTATAAGGGAACCGCGGATGCCTTATATCAGAATATCAGCTTTTTGAAGAACAGCCATGAACCGTATGTAGTGATCGCTTCCGGTGACGGTGTGTATAAGCTGGATTATAACAAGGTGTTGGAGGAGCATATTGCGACCGGTGCGGATATCACTATTGTCTGTAAGGAGATCAAACCGGAAGAAGACGATATCAGCCGCTTCGGTGTTGTGAATTTGAGCAAGGATGGCTGGGTAGAAGCCTTTGAGGAAAAACCGCTGGTTGCGCAAAGCAATCTGGCATCCATCGGAGTATATGTCATTCGCAGACGGCAGTTGATCGAGTTGCTTGAAAATTGTGCCAAGGAAGGCAGAAGCGATTTTGTGAAGGACATTATTATCCGGTATAAAGATGTGAAAAAGATTCACGGTTATGTTATGGATTCCTTTTGGAGAAATATCGGCAGCATAGAATCTTATTTCAAGACGAATATGGAATTCCTGAAAAAAGACATTCGGGATTATTTCTTCCGGACGCATCCGGATGTATATTCGAAGGTAGAAGATTTGCCGCCGGCAAAATATAATGGGGATGCTGTAGTAAAGAACAGCTTGGTTGCAAGTGGATGTATCATTAACGGTACGGTTGAGAATTCGATTTTATTCAAGAAAGTCTATGTGGGCAATAACTGTGTGATCAAGAATTCGATCATATTGAATGACGTTCATATTGGCGATAATTCTTATATTGAGAACTGTATTGTGGAAAGCAGAGATACGTTACGGGCGAATACCGAGTATATTGGTGAGCCGGATAAAATTAAAGTAGTAGTGGAAAAGAATTTCAGATATGCACTTTAATTTTCTAGGTAGACCTTTTGGTTTTGGTTTTATGTTACAAGGGGGTTTGTCAAATGCAAATTACGGATGTTAGGGTGCGGAAGGTTACCAAAGAAGGGAAGATGAAGGCAGTTGTTTCCATCACGATCGATGATGAATTTGTAGTTCATGATATCAAAGTGATCGAAGGCGAAAAGGGGTTATTTATCGCAATGCCGAGTCGAAAAGCGGTGGACGGAGAATATCGGGATATTGCACATCCGATCAATTCCGCCACAAGAGATCATATTCAGAACCTGATCCTAAATGCTTATGAGAAGGCGTTGGCAGAAGCTGACGAAGCATCGGAATAGGAACTGAACGTATGCAGACGTATGATAGTGGAGATGCCATTATCATACGTCTTTTTTATGGCTGTCTCATAAATTTTTTCTAAAATTCTCTTTTATCGGTTGCGGTTTTGCAAGGGTTGTTTATAATGGTAATATACGATTTCATTTGTAAAAGTGTAAATATTACAGATAGATATTCAGGAGGATTGTGAGATGCCCAAGTTTAGTGTCAAGAGACCTTATACTGTCTTTGTAGGGATAGTGGCGTTGCTGGTATTTGGATTTGTAACCTTTACTAGATTGTCTACGGATTTATTGCCGCAGATGGAATTGCCTTATGTGGTAGTAGTGACTGCGTATCCGGGCGCGGCTCCGGAGCGGGTAGAGTCGCAGGTTACCCAAGTGTTGGAATCGAGTTTAGGCACCGTAAACGGGGTGGAAAATTTAACGAGTACATCCAGTGAAAATTATAGTATGCTGATGCTGGAATTTTCCGAAGGTACAAATATGGACAGTGTAATGGTGGACCTGTCAACGGCGATCGATCAGCTTGTCCTGCCGGAGAATTGTAGTATGCCGATCCTGTTGGAAGTTTCCATGGACATGATGCCGACGATGGAAGTGACCGTCGATTATGAGGGGATGGATATTTATGAATTGAGCGAGTTTGCGGAGGATACGTTGATTCCGTATATGGAGCGTCAGACCGGAGTTGCCAGCGTGGAAGGCATGGGACTGGTGGACGAACTGGTGGAGATCAACTTGAATGAAGCGGATATAGATGCGTTGAATGACCGGTTGGCAGCGTATGTCGATGATTCGCTGGCAGATGCAAAAGAACAGTTAGACAGTGCCGGTTCGGAGCTGTCTAATGCACAGAGCCAGTTGGATGCCAGTAAAAAGGCGTTGGAGGAACAGCAGACGACCACCTCTGCGGAACTGGCGCAAACCAGCCAGCTATTGGATGAGGCGGTAGCGACGCGGGCGGCTTACAGTGCGCAGGTGACAAGTCTGCAGGCAAGCAAAGCGGCGCTTCAGGCAGAACAAAAAGCGTATGAAGACGCCAAGATTGAGGATACATATGCACAGTTAAATACGATGTTTTCCGCGTTGCATGAAGCGGCGGCAGGCATGGGGCAGGGCGATGCGGTTCCGGCGGATATAGTGGATGCTTATCAGCATCCGGAGAAGCTGGAGGCATTGGTGACCATGATGAAACAGTTGCAGGGGCTGCAGGGAATGCCGGGTGTACCGGCTGTTTCCGAAGAACAGATCAGCATGCTCACGAGCCTGAACGCGGAAACGCTCCAACAGGTCGATGCCGCACATAAGCGGATTCCGGAAATACAGGACGCTCTCGCAAATCTGGAAGTGGAAATCGCGGCGGCTCAGGCGGTACTGGATACCGTGAATACGCAGACACAGGAAGCCATTAACAATTATTCGGCATTAGAAGAAGGAAAGATGACTGCGGCAGCAGGATTTGGCGCCGCAAATGCACAGTTGGCTGCGGCACAGACTGCATTGGACGAAGGAAAGGCAGAGATGGAGGAAGCCAAGACGTCGTATGAAACGGCGAAGGATACCGCATTGGAAAATGCGAATCTGGACACTCTTTTAAGTCTGGATACGTTATCTGCGCTGATCTCGGCGCAGAATTTCACAATGCCTGCCGGATATATCTATGAGGGCGATACTCAGTATCTGTTGAAGGTCGGAGATGAGTTTAGCAGCGTAGAGGATTTGGAAAATGCCCTGCTGTGCGATATTGACGGGATCGGGGAAGTACGTCTGAAAGACGTTGCGACCATTACGATGATCGATAATTCCGGTGTAAGCTATGCAAAGGTCAATGGTAATGAAGCGATCATTTTAGCAATCTATAAAGCAAGTACCGCCGGAACTGCAAGCGTATCCGACGAATGCAACGAAGCGTTGCAGGATCTGACGAAAAAATATCCGGATCTGCATGTTTTAAATCTGATGGATCAGGGAGAATATATCGATATGATCATTAAATCGGTATTGTCCAATCTGATCTTCGGCGCTATATTGGCTATCATCGTTTTGGCACTTTTCTTAAAAGACGCCAAGCCGACGATCGTAGTGGCATTCAGTATTCCGTTAAGTGTATTGTTTGCCATGGTCTTGATGTATTTCACGAAAATGACCATGAATATCATTTCGCTATCCGGTTTGGCTTTGGGTATCGGTATGCTGGTAGATAATTCGATCGTGGTGATCGAAAACATTTACCGACTGCGGAATAAGGGAATCCCGTCCGCGCGGGCAGCCGTCATGGGTGCCAATCAGGTGGCAGGCGCGATCATCGCATCTACACTGACAACGGTCTGCGTCTTTCTGCCAATGGTATTTGCAACCGGTATCGCGAAACAGTTATTGCCGGATATGGCATGGACGATCGCATTCAGCTTGATTGCCAGCCTGATCGTGGCATTGACAGTCGTTCCGAGTATGAGCGCGACGGTATTAAAGAATACGAAGACAAAAAATCATCGTTGGTTTGACGCCATGATACGGGTATATGAGAAGGCGCTTCGTTTCTGTCTCAAGCGGAAATGGCTGCCGATCCTGACGGCTGTGGTTTTGCTGGTGTTATGTATCTTCCAAGCGTTTCGTACCGGTCTGGTGTTATTGCCGAGCATGGGAAGTAATCAGATGTCCGTTTCCATTACAACGGACAGCGAGAACTCCGATGATGAGAATTTTGCATTGGCTGACGAGGTGGTCGAACGCCTGATGGCGATCGACGGAATTGAGACAGTCGGAGCCATGACAGAAAGTTCCATGGGTATTATGAGTACGTCGGATGCAACCAACGGATTTTATTTCTATATTATTGTATCGGATCAGGCGGCGAAGGATAATGCCGCTGTCGGAAAGCAGATAGAAGAAGCTTTAGCCGATATGGATTTGGAAGAAGTGAATGTATCGTTATCCAATATGGACATGTCAAGCCTGATGGGAAGCGGTATGGAAGTGAATATCTATGGCTCGGATGTGGATGACATGTTACAGGTTTCCGAAGATGTCATGGGCATCTTGGAGGAAGTCGGCGGTATGGAAGACATTACGAATGGTCAGGAAGAAGGGGACGACCAGATCAAGATCTTAGTAAATAAAGACAAGGCGATGAAATATAATCTGACGGTCGCCCAGATCTTCAGTGAGATCGCACAATCTCTCACCACGGAAGATACCGCAACTACCCTGACGGTAAACGGTAAGGATTATGACGTTGTGATCGTGGATGAAACGCATACGGTGGATCGTGATAATCTGATGGATTATGAGTTTGAGGTCAACACGACGGGAGAAGACGGTACGCAGGAAACGGAGGTACATAAGCTGAGTGAATTTGCCAGCTTGGAAGAAAGTAAAAGCGTCGCGTCCATTGGACGTGAAAACCAGCAGCGGTATCTGACTGTTTCTGCCACTACAATGGACGGTTATAATACGACACTGCTTGCGCGAGATGTACAGAATCGGTTGGATCGGTATGAGGCGCCGGAAGGGATCACACTGGAAATCGTCGGTGAAAGTGAAAGTGTCAATGAAGCGTTAGAAGATATGCTGCTCATGATCCTGTTAGCGATCGTGCTGATCTATCTGGTTATGGTGGCACAGTTCCAGAATCTGGTTTCGCCGTTCATCGTGCTATTGACCATTCCATTGGCATTTACCGGCGGATTTCTAGCACTCTTTATCAGCGGACAGGAGATTTCCATGATCTGCCTGATGGGATTCTTAGTGCTGGCAGGTGTTATCGTAAATAACGGTATCGTGTTTGTAGATTATGTGAATCAGTTACGTCTGGGCGGTATGGAGAAGAAGGAAGCTTTGGTGGAAACCGGAAAAATCCGTATGCGACCGATTCTGATGACGGCGCTGACGACGATTTTGGCGATGTCAACGATGGCGTTTAGTAATGATATGGCGTCGGAAATGGGAAAGGGTATGTCCATTGTCGTAATCGGCGGCTTAGTATACGGTACCTTTATGACATTGTTTATTGTTCCGACTTTTTATGATATCATATATCGGAAGAAGGAAATGGTACATGTGGATATCGGTGATGAAACGACGTTGAAAGAAGATGAGAATCGTTTGATGGAAGGCATCGGCGACGTACAGGCGGCGGAAGTTTCGAAACCTACGGAAGACATATCCGAGAAGAATGCTACGGAACCGGAAGAAGAATAAGAGCATTTGGCATGCTGACACTGATCGCTCCGCCAAGCGGTATAGAAAGGAGGCAGACGGATGGAGACAGAAAAAGAGAAGATGCTTCAGGGAAAGATTTATGATCCGTCGGATCCGGAATTGATTCATCTGAGGGCAACGGCACATAGATTATCAAAGGAGTATAATGATACACTGGAAGAAGAAGAGGAGAAGCGGCGGGCGATATTGGATCGCCTGCTGCCGAACCGGGGGCGGTCCTGTTATCTACAGGGACCGATTTATTTTGATTACGGTGTGTTTACAACGATTGGAGATTATTTTTTTTCAAACTTTCATTTGACGGTGTTGGATTGTTGCACGATCCGGATCGGAAATCATGTATTTTTCGGACCGAATGTTACCTTGGCGGCTCCAAGGCATCCGATGTTGGCAAGCGAGCGGGCATGTTATCAAAAACCGGACGGCGCGATCACGGATAAAGAATATGCAAAGCCGATTGTGATCAGAGATCATTGCTGGCTGGCAAGTAATGTTGTGGTATGCGGAAATGTGGAAATCGGCGAGGGGTGTGTGATCGGAGCAGGCAGTGTGGTAACGAAATCCATACCGCCGCATTCGTTTGCAGCCGGAAATCCCTGCCGTGTGATTCGGGAGATCACGGATCAGGAAAGCATCGAGTTGCAGAAAGATTTATTTTAAGAAAGGAAAGGACGCAGGTGTAAACGGTCGTTTCCGGAAAGAGGTCAGGGTATGAGTCAGTTAAAGGCGGTAATTTTAGCCGCAGGGAAAGGCACGCGCATGAAGTCAGAGTTGCCAAAGGTATTGCATGAGATAGATGGCAAAAGTATGGTGGAATATGTCATCGATGCCGCCAGACAAGCAGGTGTAGAAGAGATCTGTCTGGTGGTCGGTCACGGAGCGGAGCTGGTACGTGACCGGATCGGCAGCGGTGTGCAGTACGTCTTACAGGAAGAGCAGCTTGGAACCGGTCATGCTGTCCGCTGCGCAAAGGATTTTATCGGGACGGAGGGGGATACCATGATCCTGTGCGGAGATACCCCGATCATTACCGGTCAGACGCTGAGGTATTTAGTGGCTTATCACCGGCAGCATCAGTTAAAAGTGACCGTCCTATCGACAATTTTAGATGATGCGACCGGTTACGGACGAATCGTGCGGGATGAAAACGGGGATTTCGTAAAGATCGTGGAGCAAAAGGATGCGTCGCCAGAAGAACAGAGCATTCGTGAGATCAATTCCGGTATGTATGTCTTTCGTTCCGCAGATTTATCAGACAGTCTGGAAAAACTGACGAATGATAATGTACAGAAGGAATATTATTTGACAGATACAATAGAGATCATTCATAATCAGAGACGGAGTGGACAGGGTATCGTAGTCGGTGCAATGACGACGGACCGGACGGATGAGACGAAAGGCGTTAATACGACGGAACAGCTTGAGCAAGCCGCACAAATCCTTCGGGCGAATCGATAATACCGGCTGATACTGACGTTTTAACGGAAATGAGGAAGGGTATGAAGATTATCGTAGGGCTGGGAAATCCGACCGGAGATTATGCGGGAACCAGACATAATATCGGTTTTTCGGTGATAGATGAGATTGCAGATCAATATAATATCCGTATAAGGGACAAAAAACACAAAGCGCTTTGCGGAACAGGCATGATCGAGGGGGAGAAGGTCGTTTTGCTAAAACCGCAGACCTATATGAATCTGAGCGGCGAGAGTGTGGAAGCCGCGCTGCAATTTTACAAAGCAGACGCTGAGGAAGATTTGATCGTTATTTATGACGATATCGACTTGGATGTGGGACGCATCCGGATTCGGGCAAAGGGGAGCGCCGGTGGGCATAACGGCATGAAAAATATCATTGCACATATAGGGACGCAGGTGTTTGCAAGAGTACGCGTGGGAGTCGGAGCCAAGCCGGAAGGCTGGGATTTGGCGGATTATGTGCTGGGAAGGTTTTCGGCGGAAGAACTGCCGATGATCAGAGAGGGAAAAGAAGCCGCTTGTCATGCCGTGCAGATGATCGTGACGAGGGGCGTTGATTCGGCGATGAATCAGTGGAATGTGAAAAGGACATGAGAAGGGAATCAATATGAAAGCAATTACAAAGCCGATTACGGAAAGTACATCCTATCAGGCTATATTGCAGGCAATGAAACATCGTGGATTTATAGCGGTATCCGGATTGAGTGATACCGCCTTTAGTTGTGTCTCGTTTTGTATCGGGAAAGCTTCCCGTTATCGGTTGATCCTGACCTATGGAGAACAGCGCGCCAGACAGTTGGCGGAGTATTATCGCTTTTTTGATCGCAGCGTGTATGTGTATCCGGCGAAAGATGTGTTGTTTTACAGCGCGGATGTGCATGGCAATGCCATTGTCAGGCAGCGAATGGAAATCCTGAAATGTCTGATGGAGGAAAAAGAAGCGACCGTCATTTTGCCGATGGAGGCATTGATGGAACGGATACCGGATGTTTCATATATTCGGAACAGCCTCTATACCATCCGGCGGGGAGATGTGATCGATATCAAAGGGTTCCATGAGACGATGACTACGCTTGGTTATGAGAAGCGGGATTATGTAGAAACGACCGGACAATATGCGGTACGGGGCGGGATCTTAGATGTTTTTCCGTTGACGGAAGACTGTCCGTATCGAATAGAATTATGGGGAGATGAAGTAGACTCTCTGCGCAGTTTTGATGTGGAAAGCCAGCGGTCGATTGAAGAACTGGAGGAATTGGTCATTTACCCCGCTACGGAAGTCATTCTGACGGAAGAGCGCATACTGCGGGGACTGAGGAAGATAGAAACGGAACGAAAAAAAACTGCCCAGACACTCAAAGCTGCAAAACAGACAGAAGCATACGCCAGACTGAATCGTACAGTAGATTCGCTGCGGGAAGAATTGACGGAACTGCATACTGCCATAGGCATGGAAAGTTATCTGCCGTATTTTTATGAGAAACTGGTTTCATTTTTAGATTATTTTCCGGAGGATACAAGGATTTTCGTAGACGAACCGAAACGTGTAGAAGAAAATGCAAGGGCATATGAGTTGGAATTTCAGGAAAACATGAAAAGTCGTTTGGAAGGCGGATATATCCTGCCGGAGCAGGCGAATGTGCTTTTTCCATATGAGGATGTGATCCATATGCTCTCTAATCGTTTTGTACTGCTTTGTTCGGCATTGATACAGAATTTTGAAGAATGGGGTGCGGGGAAAAGCATCCATTGGGAATCGAAAATGGTGCAGACATATAATAATCATTTTGATCTGTTGGTCAAGAACGTAGCTGTCTGGAAGAAAAAGGGATACCGGATTTTGCTGTTTTGTTCTTCTGCGACACGGGCGAAGCGAATCGCGGCAGAATTTGAAGATTATCATATTGTCAGTTTCTATAGTGAAGATTTTGACCGGGAATTGCAGCCGTCAGAGGTCATGGTGGCGGCGGGAAGGCTGAGCAAGGGATTTGAGTTCCCGGAAGAAAAGCTGATCGTGGTCAGTGAGGGCGATATTTTTCAGACCCGCGAACACACAAAACGAAAACGGTCGAGATCAAAATATGCCGGTGAGAAGATCAACAGTTTTTCCGATATTGCGGTGGGAGACTATGTCGTACATGAAAATCATGGAATCGGCATTTATCGCGGTATTGAAAAGATAGAAGTGGATAAAGTCGCAAAAGATTATATCACGATTGAATATAAAGATAACAGTAAGCTCTATATCTTAGTGTCACAGTTGGATCTGATTCAGAAGTTCTCCGGTAAAGACGGGGCGAAACCGAAACTGGATAAGCTGGGCGGTACGGCATGGCAGAATACGAAAAACCGCGTGAAAGGGCATGTGGCGGGAATCGCAAAAGAACTGGTGGATTTATATGCTATCCGCCAATCAAAGGAAGGATATGCGTATTCCGCCGATACGATATGGCAGAAAGAGTTTGAAGAGGCATTCCCTTATGAGGAGACGGAGGACCAGCTTCGCGCGATTGAAGAAACGAAGCGGGATATGGAGAGTCATCAGATCATGGACCGATTGATCTGCGGAGATGTCGGATACGGAAAGACGGAAATCGCGATCCGGGCGGCATTTAAGGCGGTTCAGGACGGTAAGCAGGTGGCGTATCTGGTTCCGACGACCATTTTGGCGCAGCAGCATTATGCTACCTTTACGGAACGGATGAAAAATTATCCGGTAACTATTAAAATGATGTCGCGTTTTTGTACGCCGACGGAACAGAAACGGATCGCGGAAGGTCTGAAAAACGGTACGGTAGATATTGTTATCGGTACGCATCGGTTGTTTTCGAAAGATATCATATATCGTAATCTGGGGCTGCTGGTGATCGACGAGGAACAGCGGTTTGGCGTGGCTCATAAAGAGAAGATCAAGCAGATGAAGAAAGATATCGATGTACTGACGCTGACGGCGACCCCGATACCGAGAACGCTGCATATGAGTTTGATCGGGATCCGAAGCATGAGTCTGTTAGAAGAACCTCCGGTAGACCGGCAGGCAATCCAGACATATGTGATGGAATACAATCCGGAACTGGTACGTGAAGCCGTGCAGCGGGAACTGGCGAGAGGCGGACAGGTATATTATGTGTATAATCGGGTAAATGATATTGACCGTGTGACAACGGAACTTCAGGAATTACTGCCAGATGCCCGGATCGCTTTTGCGCACGGACAGATGCGGGAACGCGAACTGGAAACCGTCATGTATCAGTTTATCAACGGAGACATTGACGTTTTGGTAACGACGACGATCATAGAGACCGGTTTGGATATTTCCAATGTAAACACGATGATCGTTCAGGATGCCGAGAACTTCGGACTGGCACAACTTTATCAACTGCGCGGCAGGGTCGGTCGATCCAATCGCCGGGCGTCTGCGTTCCTGATGTATCGCCGGGATAAGCTGTTAAAAGAAACGGCGGAAAAACGGCTGCAGGCGATTCGGGAATTTACAGATTTAGGCTCCGGTTACAGGATCGCTCTGCGTGACTTGGAAATACGGGGAGCCGGCAATCTTCTGGGTGAAAATCAGTCCGGTCACATGGAAGCGGTCGGATATGATCTGTACTGCAAACTTTTAAATGATGCCATTCGGGAGCAGAAGGGAGAACGGGTCGAGGAAACCTTTGAAACCACGGTTGAATTGCCGCTGGATGCTTATATTCCGGCAACATATGTCAGGAATGAATCGGTCAAACTGGAATTATATAAGCGGATCGCCTGCATCAGCGGACAAGAGGAGATGGAAGATATGCAGGACGAACTGACAGACCGTTTTGGCGATCTGCCGGCAGCAGTGGAAAATCTTTTGGAAATCGCACGGCTCAAAGCAAAGGCGCATGACGCATATATTTCGGAGATTGCGGAACGGAATTCCGAATTGTCGTTTGTCATGTATCCAGATGCGAAAGTGCAAACGGAACGAATCGATTCGTTTATGAAGGAATACAAGGGCAAGATGCGGATGGATCTTTCTAAGAGTCCGACCTTTGTTTTGAAGGTCAAACAGATGAATAAGCAAGAACGATTGAATTGTGTCGAAAGTGTGATAAATGCGATTCATCTATTGATACTTCGTTAGAAATATAATACAATGAGCAAATGAAACGTAAGAAAAGGAGTTTGGACCATGAAGATAAGAAAAAGAATTTTCATAATGTTGTCTCTTATATGCTGTCTCGCAACTGTTTTAACCGGATGCGGAAACGGCGGAGGACAACAGTCGGGGGATAATGACGGAAAAGACCCGTCAGAAGTGCTGGTACTGAAAGTCGGACAAGAGGAAGTATATCTCAATGAAGTCAATTACTATGCGCTTTCGTTTATCAATAATATATCTTCCGAGCAGGGGATCAACCTAGATGCCTATTATAATCAGGAATATCCGACGATGGACGATGCGTATAAAGCACAGTTGCTGTTACAGATCCGCCAGTCCAAGATCCTATATTTAAAAGCGATCGAAGAAGGATTGGAACTGACGGAAGAAGAAGAAAAAGACATGGAAGATCTGGCGGATCAGTTTATCGCCGCCTATGATGCCGACACGTTGGAGAAATACGGAATTGACAGAGACTTGTTAGTGAAGATGTATTTTCAGGTGGGTTTGATCCAAAAACTGGAAAATCAGGTTGCATCCGAAGTAGAGGTGGAAGATATTTCCTACGGTACGATTGAAAATCTGGTCTTTTTAACGATAGAACTCGACGATACGGGTAATGCAGTGGTCAACGAAGACGGATCTTATGTATTTTTATCCGAAGCAGAGCAGACCCGACAAAAAGAAAACGCGGAAGAAGCAGTCACACGGCTGCAAAACGGCGAGGAAGCGGAGGCGCTGATCGAAGAATATGAAATCGGACAGGCATCCGGCACGGTACATGCGACGACGGACAGCTTACGGGAAACATATCACTTATCCGATGGGGAAGTCAGTGATGTCATTGAAAATGACTTCGGTTATACGGTCGTTCAGGTGCTTACGCTGGAAGATGAAGATTACACGGCAAAGGTAAAGGCATATAATCTGAATACGGCTGTTCAGGATGCCGTGAATGAGAAGGAAACCGAGTGGATGGATGATTTTGTGATAGAAGACGATGATCTGATCCAAAATGTATGGGATGATTTTACATTCCATGATTTTATTTAGCATGATGAGTGTGGAAGGAAACGGAGGTTGCATATGCAGCGGTTAAAAAAATGGGGACTGATCCTTTCTCTTGCGGCGGTATTGGCAGTATCGTCAGGATGCCAAAACGATATCTCTACGGAAGCGACCGAAAAGGTAGAGGTGTTTACCATTGGCGACGAATCTGTATATTTAAATGAAGTCTGGATCTATGCAAAGACCGTTCAACAGGAATATGAGCAGAATTACGGTACGGGCATTTGGACGATTGAGCTGCAGAATGAGAGCGGGGAAACGCAGACGGTAGAGACGATTACGAAAGAGGATATCATTGAGGAGATTCTTCAGGTCAAGGTACTGGCAGCGAAGGCAGATTCCTATGGCGTTGCATTGTCGCAGGATGAGACAACACAGATTCAGCAGCAGGCGGAAGCATTTATCAATGGACTGACGGATGCGGATAAGGCAGAGACAGGCGTAGATCTGGAGCTGGCAATCCAAGTCTATGAAGAAAATGCGGTCGCCGGCAAGGTCTATGACCGCATCATGCAGGAGGGACATGTAGAAGTCTCGGACGAACAGTGCCGGCAGACAAAGATATATGACCTGTATTTTCCGACCTATGTAGAACAGAACGAAGGAGACTTTGCGGCGGTATCGGACGAAGAGAAAGAAGCGCTGTATCAACAGGCGACGGAAGCGTATCAAAGGATCACAGATACGGAAGATACGTTGAATATTGAGACGGCGGCATATGAATATGGCTGTACAAATTCGGATTTTTATACGATGTCATATCAGGAATATGTGGATCAGTACGGGCAGGAACTGGCAGATCAGATCTATGCGCTGAAAGACGGAGAATATCTTGGAGTCGTAGAAAGTCAATACGGATATCATATCATGCAGATGGTTGCCATCACGGATGCGGAGGCAACGCAGGATAAGAAAGAAGAGATGGAGGCAGAACTGCAAAAAGAGTATTTCACACAGATCTTTCAGGAATACTTAAAAGAAATGGATAGTTCATGGAAATTTTCAAAAAATGTGAATGAAGATGCTTGGAACTTGATTCAGTTTACACCGGAAGCTCCGACGCAGGAGTAAGCGATACGGATGCAGTGAGGATAAAAATGAAACCCAAAATGCTGGTACTGGATATTGACGGTACGCTGACAAATACACAAAAGGAAATCACACCGGCTACCCTGCAGGCATTGAGGAAATTGCAGGAGGCGGGACATATCATTGTATTGGCATCCGGCAGACCGCCGGCAGGCATCCGACAGGTGACGGAGGTCCTGCATTTGGAAGAAACCGGCGGGTACGTGCTGGCATTTAACGGAGCAAGGATTTTGGATTGCCAAACGCAGGAACTGTTATTCCATAAAGAATTACCGCACCGGTATTTACCGGCATTATATGCCGCGGCGGTACGGCATCATTTGACGATCTTTACGTATCAGGATGAATATGCGATTGCGGGTACGGATGCGAACGACTATGCAAGATTCGAAGTCCGTATTAATCAAATGAAAATGAAACGCGTGAATGATTTTGTGCATGATGTTACGTTTCCGATCGATAAATGTCTGATGTCTGGTGAGCCGGAGAATGTCGGGCTTTGCGAAGAAGAACTGTTGCAGACGCTTGGCGGAGAATTGGGAATCTATAAATCCGAGGATTTTTTCTTGGAGATCACAGCACAGGGCGTTGATAAAGGAACATCGGTGGAGCGGCTGGCGGACATGTTGCACCTGAAACGGGAACAGATAGTCTGCTGCGGTGACGGCTATAACGATATATCCATGATCCAATATGCGGGAGTCGGTGTAGCGATGGAAAATGCAAAAGAAGTAGTCAAGCAGGCGGCAGATGTCGTGACGGCATCGAATGACAAAGACGGTCTGGTGCCGGTCATCGAACGATTATTCTTGAAAGATGGTGAGGAACATGAAGCTGAATGATGTATGTCTGGCTATGATCCGCTATTACGCCGGAGACGCAAAGCGGATCCAGCATTTTATGAAAGTGCATTCATTTGCCAAACTGATCGGAGAAGCGGAAGCGCTTTCTTCGGATGAATTGTATATTTTGGAGATTGCGGCATATGTTCATGACATCGGCATTCATAGATCCGAAGAGCTATACGGAACCTGTGACGGTAAGCATCAGGAAGAATTAGGTCCGGAACTGGCGAAAAATCTGTTGATCGATCTCGGGTGTGAGGGTATGGTGATCCGCAGGGTATGTTATCTGGTAGGGCATCATCATACATATACCAATATTGACAGCAGGGATTATCAGATCCTGATCGAGGCGGATTTTCTGGTAAATCTGTTTGATGACGGCATGTCCAAGGAGGCAGTGGAACATGCGTATAAAAATATATTTCGAACGGAAACCGGACGGCGGATCTGTCGTGAAATGTTTGGATTGTAAGCATAAGCGGAAAATCTTTTCTTTTTTCCTTGACAGACGAAAATTACATAGATATAATGATAAGGCATGCGTGATAACACGCGTGCTTTTAAAGTCCGAAAAATTCGGCAATACTACAACATATAGGAGGTGAAAAACATGCCAACATTTAACCAGTTAGTTAGAAAGGGAAGACAGACTGTTGAAGCAAAGTCTACCGCGCCGGCTCTTCAAAAGGGTTACAACTCATTAAGAAAGAAGACAACGGATTCTTCTGCTCCACAGAAGCGGGGTGTTTGTACCGCTGTTAAGACAGCAACCCCGAAAAAACCTAACTCTGCATTAAGAAAGATTGCCAGAGTTCGTCTTTCTAACGGAATCGAGGTTACCAGCTACATTCCGGGTGAGGGACATAACCTTCAGGAACACAGCGTTGTTCTGATCCGTGGCGGTAGAGTAAAGGACCTTCCGGGTACCAGATATCATATTATCAGAGGTACTTTGGATACGGCAGGCGTTGCAAAGAGACGTCAGGCCCGCTCTAAATATGGTGCCAAGAGACCAAAGGATGCTAAATAATTAGCAGATTCCGTGCTGGGGCAGGCTATGTTTTTCCTATTGACAGATAGATAACATGCACGATCCGCACGAACACAACCTATTACAGGTGTGAGTACCTTTAAGCTAAATAATCATTATTAGCTTATCATTATTTTTTTAGGAGGGAAGAACCGTGCCACGTAAAGGACATATTCAGAAAAGAGATGTACTTCCGGATCCGATTTATAAGGATAAAGTGGTTACAAAGTTGATCAATAACATCATGTTGGACGGTAAGAAGGGTGTTGCCCAGAAAATCGTTTATGGTGCATTTGAACGTGTAGCTAACGAAACCGGAAAAGACGCATTAGAAGTATTTAATGAAGCGATGAACAACGTTATGCCATTACTCGAAGTAAAGGCAAGACGTATCGGCGGCGCTACTTATCAGGTGCCGATCGATGTTCGCCCTGACCGTCGTCAGGCGCTGGGTCTGCGTTGGATCACCACTTACTCTCGTGCGAGAAGTGAGAAGACCATGGAAGAGAGACTCGCGAAAGAGATTATGGATGCTGCAAATAACACTGGCGCATCCGTAAAGAAGAAAGAAGATATGCACAAGATGGCAGAGGCAAACAAGGCGTTTGCACATTACAGATTCTAAGACTGTTCTTGTGTAGTTAGAAAATTAAGGAGGAAAATACCTTGAGTGGAAGAGAATATCCGTTAGAGAGAACTAGAAATATCGGTATTATGGCCCACATTGACGCAGGTAAGACGACGTTGACAGAACGAATTCTGTACTATACCGGTGTCAATTATAAAATCGGCGATACTCATGAAGGTACGGCTACCATGGACTGGATGGAGCAGGAGCAGGAACGAGGCATTACCATCACTTCTGCGGCTACCACTTGTCACTGGACATTGCAGGAAAATTGTAAAGCAAAGCCGGGTGCGTTAGAGCATCGTATCAATATCATTGATACTCCGGGTCACGTTGACTTTACAGTGGAAGTAGAACGTTCCCTGCGTGTATTGGACGGCGCCGTCGGCGTATTCTGCGCAAAGGGCGGTGTAGAACCACAGTCAGAGAATGTTTGGCGTCAGGCGGATACCTATAATGTACCGAGAATGGCATTCATTAATAAGATGGACATTTTAGGCGCTGATTTCTATGGGGCAGTGGAACAGATCCGTACCCGTTTAGGGAAGAATGCAATCGTTACCCAGTTGCCGATCGGCAAGGAAGATGAATTTAAGGGTATCATCGATCTGTTTGAAATGAGAGCTTATATCTATAATGATGATAAAGGCGATGATATCAGTATCGTAGATATTCCGGATGATATGAAGGAACAAGCGGAAACCTATCATACGGAATTGGTGGAAAAGGTCTGCGAGTTAGATGATGACCTGATGATGGAATATCTGGAAGGAGAAGAACCTTCTGTAGATGCGCTGAAGGCGGCATTGAGAAAGGGTACCTGTGAATGTACGGCAGTACCGGTATGCTGTGGTTCGGCTTATCGTAACAAGGGCGTGCAGAAGTTATTGGATGCGATTTTGGAATTCATGCCTGCTCCGACCGACATTCCGGATATCAAAGGTGTGGATGAGGCAGGAAATGAAGTGACCCGTCATTCTTCGGATGAAGAGCCGTTTGCTGCTTTGGCATTTAAGATCATGGCGGATCCGTTTGTCGGTAAACTGGCATTCTTCCGTGTATATTCCGGTACTTTAAATTCGGGTTCTTATGTCCTGAATGCAACCAAAGGAAAGAAAGAGCGTGTAGGACGTATCCTGCAGATGCACGCAAACCACAGAGCAGAGCTGGATAAAGTATATGCCGGTGATATTGCGGCAGCAGTTGGATTTAAGACAACGACGACCGGTGATACCATTTGTGATGAACAGCACCCGGTTATTTTGGAATCCATGGAATTTCCGGAGCCGGTTATTGAGTTGGCGATCGAGCCAAAGACGAAAGCCGGACAGGGAAAACTGGGTGAAGCATTGGCGAAGCTGGCAGAAGAAGATCCGACATTCCGTGCGCATACGGATGAAGAGACCGGTCAGACGATCATTGCCGGTATGGGTGAGCTGCATTTGGAAATCATTGTAGACCGTTTGCTTCGTGAGTTTAAGGTAGAGGCAAATGTCGGCGCGCCACAGGTTGCATACAAAGAGACCTTTACGAAGCCGGTGGATGTGGACAGCAAGTATGCGAAGCAGTCCGGTGGTCGTGGTCAGTATGGACATTGTAAAGTGCATTTTCGACCGATGGACCCGAATGGGGAAGAAACTTTCAAGTTTACTTCTTCCGTTGTCGGCGGCGCGATTCCGAAGGAATATATTCCGGCGGTAGGAGAAGGTATTGAAGAAGCGACGAAAGCCGGTATTTTAGCAGGATTCCCGGTATTGGGCGTAGAAGCCGACGTCTATGACGGTTCGTACCATGAAGTCGATTCGAGTGAAATGGCATTCCATATCGCAGGTTCCATGGCATTCAAGGATGCAATGTCAAAGGGCGGAGCCGTATTGTTAGAGCCGATCATGCGTGTGGAAGTCACGATGCCGGAAGAATACATGGGTGATGTAATCGGTGATATCAATTCCCGCCGCGGACGGATCGAAGGTATGGAAGATATCGGAGGCGGTAAGATGGTAAAAGCATTTGTACCGCTTGCTGAGATGTTTGGTTATTCAACCGATCTGCGTTCTAAGACGCAGGGACGCGGTAACTATTCCATGTTCTTTGAACGGTATGAACAGGTGCCGAAGTCCGTACAGGAGAAGGTCATCGCTTCTAAGAAGGGCTGATCCAAAAACACTGATGATTGAAGGGTTTGTAACACAAACAACGACAAACCGGTATCTTGCAAAAAGCAGGATGCCGGCAATATAAAAGGCTTGAAAATGTAAACGTAATCGAATATAATAGTTTCTAGCTGATGTTTTAAAAATATTTGCCAAGAATTGGCACAAATTAAGGAGGATATCTAAAAATGGCTAAGGAAAAGTTTGAAAGAACTAAACCGCATTGTAACATTGGTACCATTGGACACGTTGACCATGGTAAAACAACTTTAACGGCTGCTATTACCAAGGTCTTAGCAGAAAGAGTTGCCGGTAATACGGCTACCGATTTTGAAAATATCGATAAGGCTCCGGAAGAGAGAGAAAGAGGTATTACCATTTCTACCGCTCACGTTGAGTATGAGACTGAAAAGAGACACTATGCACACGTTGACTGCCCGGGTCATGCCGACTACGTTAAGAACATGATCACCGGTGCTGCTCAGATGGATGGTGCGATCTTGGTAGTTGCCGCAACGGACGGTGTTATGGCTCAGACAAAGGAGCATATCCTGTTGTCCCGTCAGGTTGGTGTACCTTATATCGTAGTATTCATGAATAAGTGCGATATGGTAGATGACGAAGAATTATTAGAGTTGGTTGAGATGGAGATCACGGAGCAGTTAGAGGAATATGGATTTACTGACTGCCCGATCATCAAGGGTTCTGCTCTTAAGGCTTTGGAAGAGCCAAACAGCGAGTGGGGCGACAAGATCATGGAATTAATGAGTACCATTGATGAATATATTCCGGATCCTCAGAGAGATACTGATAAGCCGTTCCTGATGCCTGTAGAGGATGTATTTACGATTACTGGTCGTGGTACGGTTGCTACCGGTAGAGTAGAGTCAGGTGTGCTTCATTTGAATGATGAAGTTGAAATCGTGGGTATTAAGCCGGAAGTACAGAAGACAACCGTAACCGGTATCGAGATGTTCCGTAAGCTCTTGGATGAAGGTCAGGCAGGTGATAACATCGGTGCTTTGCTTCGTGGTATCAAGAGAGAGGAAATCGAAAGAGGTCAGGTTCTGTGTAAGCCGGGTTCTGTAACCTGCCATCACAAGTTTACCGCTCAGGTTTACGTTTTGACCAAAGACGAGGGTGGTCGTCATACTCCGTTCTTCAACAATTATCGTCCACAGTTTTATTTCCGGACAACTGACGTGACCGGTGTATGTAACTTGCCAGCCGGTACTGAGATGTGCATGCCGGGCGATAACGTAGAGATGACAATCGAGCTGATCCATCCGGTTGCTATGGATCAAGGTCTGACATTCGCTATCCGTGAGGGTGGACGTACCGTAGGTTCTGGTCGTGTGGCTTCTATCATTGAGTAATTGAAAAAATGCAGTAAAATCAAGGCTTCCGAGTGTATGCTCGGGAGCCTTTTTGTATGGCTGGCAGCTTTGTAGGGTGTCTATGCTTCTATTTTGCTTCTAAAATATTCGGGAAATGAAAATCTGACAGGTATTATCCAAGCAATTCCTTATTCTTCTGAATATATTCTTTCCAAACCGCTTCTCGGTCTTTCTGGTGTGTGTTCTCATATTTTTCGGTATATTCATCATGCAGACTTTTTAATTCGTCCATCAGCGGCGTATCGCTGGGAACTTTTCCCCGGCGGATACGCCCATAGAGTTTGTTATAGGCTTTGGTAAATTCCTGATGGATGGGATGCTGGAACAGCTTTTCCTTGTAAGTCTTTCTCACGCCGACTTCGCTGCAGGTAGCGGCAGTATTTTTGTATATGCGGCTGCAGTACATCTGATCGGATGAGTGCTTTGTGTGGAAGTAACCATTACATAACCGGCATTTCCGGATCACCATTCCCTCCGACATCATAACGGACAATCCGATATGAAGAAATTGGGCAAATGATGTGATAGGGTATTCCTGCATATCGCTTTGCACTGCCTTTTTGGCAAAGAAATCAAAGTAGGAATGCCATGCGGGAGTTTCTGTACCAAACATATTCATACAATCCTTTACTCCCACCGGATAGTCAAAGGAATCGGTATAAAAATCAGGCTGCCCTTGTATCTTGCAGTACGAATGATATAGAGCTGTCGAGGCGGTGCCTGAAATGGAGGCGCTTTCCGTATACGGCTCAATGAACACAGACTGGGTGTATTTTCTCGCCTGTGTATAGGAAGCCTTTAAGGTTTGCAGTTCTGACAGAAGAAAATGAGCTTCCGTTGAAAACCCGGCTTCTATTTCTTTATAGGAACAAGTTTTTTCACTGTATAAATGCAGTAAATGAAGCATTGTATAGTAATGCGGATAGAGATAGGCAAGGACAGGGCAGGGATCGAAACAGTCCTTTAAGATGTCCAGGACCGAGCTGGCAAGATCACTGAAATGACTGCCTTGAAAGGACTTTAGAAAATGTGTTATGTCACTGGCGGGATCCGTATCTGTTTTATCTGCCTGTATGCCAAACAAATGGATGGATGACAGCAGCAGATCAAAGGTCTTATCAAGAGTTTCTTTCGATTCCGTATCATAATCGAGAAGCTCCATCCAGTTAGACAGAATTGGGCGGTCTGCGCTCAGGCTCTCCTGTCCCGCTTGTTTATCCGCAGTGTGGTAAGGCAGCACGAGTGATTCAGAATAGTCTGATTTTTGCAGGATGTATGTAAGCGGAAAAAAGGATAAATCCTGCTTTATGGTGTTGATCGAATATAAATTCATAGGAAACCTCCCTTTCGGAGCAGTCAGGCGGCTGCTCTGTTTTTATATTTGCTGATAAAGAAACCATGTCAAATATGTCAAGTAATATTTTAACATAAAGATATAAAAATTTCAACAAAAATAACTTGACAATATGTAATGCAAGGAGTATGATGAAACCATAGACAAGATATAAATAGCAAACAAATATATCTTGAAACAGTATCAAGAACGGAGGTGAGAGTATGAAAGGGCAATACATGATGAATGCAGAAGACATCTGCAATGAGCTTGGCATTTCCAGAGGTTATGCTTACAAGATTATCCGGGAACTGAATCAGGAATTGAAAGAGTCTGGATTTATTGTGATCGCTGGAAAAGTTCCTAGAGCCTATTGGGAGAAAAAGTTTTACGGCAGTCTGTCTCAGACGGAAACGGCATAGGAAGGAGGGAGCATAATGCCGGTCTATAAAGATGCAGAGCGCGGAAGCTGGTACTGCCAGTTCTATTATGAGGACTGGATGGGAAAAAGAAAGAAAAAGTATAAAAGAGGCTTTCGGACAAAAAAAGAAGCACAGGACTATGAAAATGAGTACAAGCGCATAGCCAGTGCGGATATGGATATGACACTGGCAAACTTTGTGGAGATTTATTTCCATGATAAAAGCGGAGAATTGAAAGCACGCTCCCAGAGGAATAAGCGGTATATGATACAGTCACATATACTTCCTTATCTGGGAGAAAAGAAAATGAACGAGATCACACCGTCAGACATTATTGCGTGGCAGAATGAGATCCGGGATAAGAACTTTTCGGAAAGCTACCAGAGGATGCTGCAGAATCAAGTGACGGCACTCTTTACACACGCGCAGAAGATCTACAACCTGTTTAACAATCCTTGCAAGAAGGTCAAAAAGATAGGGCGTTCGGATGTAAGGCGGCTGGAGTTCTGGACGTATGAGGAATATCAGAAGTTTATTGCAACTTTTGAAAAGGGGAGTCGCTCTTATTTGATGTTTCAGCTTTTGTTTTGGACGGGGATGCGCGAGGGTGAAATGCTGGCACTTTCTATGGAAGATATTGACCTGGATAACTGTCAGATCCACATTCGGAAGACTTATTACCGGATGAACAAGGAAGATGTCATCACTGTGCCCAAAACGGATAATTCTGTAAGGACGATAGAAATTCCGGTGTTTTTGGCAAATGAGATCCGGGATTACTGGAAGCAACTGTATCAGTACCCGTCGAATGAAAGACTGTTCCCTGTTGTGGCGGAAGCCGTACAGCACATGATGAAGCGGCATATTGAAAAAGCCGGCGTTAAGAAGATTGATGTACATTCTCTGCGGCATAGTCATTGTGCCTATCTGATCAAGCAGGGAGTGCAGCCGCTCATCATCAAGGAGCGTCTGGGACATAAGGATATTAAGATTACACTCAATACATACGGGCATTTATATCCGAGTGAACAGAAAAAGGTTGCTTCCTTGTTAGATCAGTTGGTTGCGGATGACAGTTGGAACAGAGAAAATGCCCCTGCTGGTAACAAGGGCATTTCCGAGTAATGAAAGCTGAGCTTTACTATACTCTATCTCGCAAATACAGTATAGCAGAGCTCCGGTCTTTCGACAATGGTGCAGATGAAATTTCCATAAGTTTTTATGGATTGTTTTTGACACCTAAAATCAAAGAAAGGAGCTGTTGTTTTGTCTATTTTCAGTGAAGTAAAAGAGCATTTGACCGCAAGACAGGCGGCAGAGGGATATGGGTTACAGATAAAGAGAAATGGCATGGCATGCTGCCCATTTCACGATGATAAGCATCCGAGTATGAAGATTGATAAAAATTACCACTGCTTCGCCTGCGGCGTGGGCGGTGATGCCATTGACTATGTTTCCCGGATGTTCGGTCTGACACAGTATGAGGCGGCGCTAAAACTGATAGAAGATTTTTCTCTG
>CANQAP010000009.1 GCA_947589305.1 uncultured Lachnospiraceae bacterium | reverse complement strand
CGTCAAAGCCTGTAAAGTTGAAAAATGGCTTGTTCTTATAAAACACCCGAATGAGGATGCCTGCCATGCAGCCGCAGATAAAGCAGGAAACGATCCGCACCGTTAAGGCGACGCTTCCCAGCGCCGTGCTGTAAATAATAAGCTGGGGATTTAAGAGAATCGAACTCATCATAAATGCCGCCAGCCAGTCATCCCGGATGCCGCTTTTGGAGAAAGACGCTGCAAGCGGGATTGTCCCATACATACAAAGCGGCGAAGCGATGCCGAGAATGCTTGCCGGAATGATGCCAAGAACGCCAAGTTTCTTATCGCCCATGCTGCGGAAAAGTCCATGAATTTTATCCTTGACAAACACGGAAATGACCGATCCTAAGACAATGCCAAGGGCGTAATAGAGAGCGATCTGTCGAAGCTGCACGGTAAAGTAATACCATACATAGACAAATTCACGTTGCAACACTTCCCCTATCTGTTCCAAATCCGATCACCTCCTTTGCTTCTTCCTATCCTCAAACTATCCCTCGCCACTCGCAATATCGGCAAGAGATAGATACAAATTGCATGGCACTGTTTTAATCGTCTACGCTTTCCAACCGGTAGGTTCGGCTGCCAAGACCGATGGTTTCACCGGCCTCCAAAACGTGTTCTGCATGCTGCCCTTCCATCCGGCGGATGAAACTCTCGTTTCCCTCTGCCTGATAAATGAGATCGACGCAAGCCTGATCCAGTGCTACCGGATCGGTAGAAGCCAGAATACCGATGTCGTGAATATCCGGTTCGGACGGGTTGCCGTCGCAGTCACAGTCAATAGAAAGACGGTTCATCACATTGATAAAGAGAATATTGCCGTCCAAAGCGTCCACTACCGATTTCCCGGCATCAGCCATGGATTCCAAAAAAGCATCCTGATTACCACCCCATGGACTGGTGTGGCTGTTTCCGGCGGTATGGATCAGGCATTTTCCCTCCTGAGAACCGATACCGATAGAGATATTTTTAATCGCTCCGCCAAAGCCCGCCATGGCATGACCTTTGAAATGGGACAACACCAAAAAACCGTCAAAATCTCCAAAATGAGCGCCTACATAATTTTCAGAAAGCTGTTGTCCGCCCTCCACAGGGAGGATCATACTTTCGCCATCCTCGTCCATGATGAGAAAGCCCTTTCCGAGATCGGTAAACCCGTGATCCTCCGCCACCTGATAGTGCATAGTCGTCTCGGAACGGGAACCGCCGTAGGCGGTGTTGCACTCCACAATGGTGCCGTCCACCCGTTCCACCAGATCACGGATTAGGTCGGGGTCTAAGTAATTGCTGGCGGGCGGTTCGCCGGTAGAAAGTTTTACCGCAATATTGTCACCGGTCAGCTCCACGCCCAGCGCATCATAGACTTTCATCAGTCCCTCTGGTGAAATATCCGTTGTCATGTAAACCACCGGAACATCAGCGTCTGTGTTGTCATCAGGCACTTGAGTATCCACACTTTCTGTACTGATTTCTTCCTCGCTGACTGAACCCTGTCCGGCATCGGATGTCTGATCCGCAACATTATGGCTCGTCCAGTCTGTTTTAGAATTTCCTGCCGTACCGGAGTTGCCGTTTCCACAGCCTGCGAGGGAAAGCAACATCATGGAACTTAACAGCAACGCGACTATTTTCTTCATGTTGTATGCTCCTTTCAAACTTTTTCTTGTTATTTTTATTGTAATGTTTATTATAATGGAATCAGAAACGGTATGGAAGTGTCTATCCATTCATCCGTTCATACCAAAGGTTACAACTACTTTACATCTGCTGTTCCCAAAACGCCACAGCATCGTTGATCCAGCCTTCGGCAACCGTTCCTGTCCCCAGCCCAAAACCATGGGAAAGACCCTCATAGACGTGAAACTCTGTGGGAATGCCCACTGCGGACATCGCATCGATTCGTCTTTGCATCGTGCGCCAGTTCGCAATGCCATCACTTGTTCCGACGCAGACGTAGGTGGACGGATCGGTTTTCTGCCATTCACTGTGACCTGTGTACTGCATGACAACGCATCCGGCTTGCGGCAGATCATCACCGCCGAAATATGCCGTACCGTATGAACCCACATCGGCTGCCATTCGTGCGCCTGCCGAACCGCCCCACAGAGAATAACAGTCAGTGTCTACCTCCAGTTCATCCGCATGTTCAAAAATAAAACTAATCGCCCGTGCCAAATCCTCCATAGCCGTGTCCCAACCGGGACGGTAAATGAGCGCAAAGGCGTTATAACCCATTTTGGAAAGCTTCAGTGCGTGTGGAAAGCTGTCGTGCATCGCACCTACATAGGCAAAACCGCCTCCTGCATTACACACGGCAAACTTTGCACCGGGATCTCCCCTAAAAAAGAACAGTCCCGTGTTTTCCTTACCGGGGTCTTCCGCTTTTTCCTCGTCGGTATAAATATCATAAAAGATAGTCTCACCCGCCTCTGCGTGGGATTTCATGTAGTTTACGATTTCCACTGTTTTATCCGGGTCTAATTCTGAGTACCATGTCAGGCGAAGATCACCCAGCGTCTCACCGCTATAATATCCACTGTCCACAGGAAAAATAAGCCTTCCATATGTTCCGAAAGCCGGATCGTTTATCACATCCGCTATGGCGGTATCGGTTGTAAAGATCTGACCGTTTATCAGCATATTTTCAGAAACATCGCTTTGCTCCCAGAAAAACAACGGAAGTGCATTGTAGAGGTACTCCTGTACAGCGTTAAAATCATGGTAGCCACCGTCCTTCTGATAAAATACATAATGATCCGGCGTAAAAATATCCCGTGTCAGCATTTCCTCCGCCATATTGATTGATTGGCTCTTTACCGCGTCTTCTGTGCCGACAGCGTGATAAATAAAGTATCCCCGTTCCTCAAGGTTTTCATCTTCAATCAACTGCTCGATAAAATCTACATTCTTTTCATACTGAAAATCTCCGTAAGTCCCGTAATACCAGCAGGAACCACTTATAGGGAGAAACCAGCGGATATAATCGTAATCATAGCAGAACTGAAGCCATGTTGTGACTGAACCAAGAGAAAAACCGCCAAACGCCCGATGATCGCGGGATGCTTTCAGATCTTCCGATGAAGTAGACTTCGCATAAGTATGAAACTGATCTTCCACCGCAGGCATCAGGTGTTCTTCAAAATCCTGATGAAATGCCCGTAATTCTTCAATAGAATCATTGAAATCCGTGCTGCTATTTTCGTTGTAAAACGTAACGGAAACAATAATGAGTGGAGGAATATCACCGTTTGCTATCAGATTGTCAAACAGATTCTTTGTTTCCGTAAATTCAAAATATTCTCCGGCGTGACCGCCCCAGCCGTGCATGAGATAGAGGATGTTATACCTTGTCGTCGTGTCCGTCTCATCGTAGCCATAGGGCGTATATACATAGGCTGTTTTTGTGATGGCAGAACCGTCTCGGACATAATCCTCCGACTCATAGTCCAAGCATACAATACTGCCCTGTTCATCGGACGCCTGTGTATATTCCATCGGTACTGCTTCTGTAAAACCTGTCTGGGGAATCTCCATGTCACCCACTCCTGTTTCATCGTCTGCGGCAGATTGACCGCTATTTTCCAGCTCGTCTGCGGATGTGGAGGGAGGGACGGATTCCGCAGGATCATCCTGTACCCCGGTCACCTCTCTGCCACAGGCACAAACTAAGATCACAAGGAACAAGGCAGCCAGACCTATTCCAAAAAGTCGTTTCATTGACATCACCTCTGTATTTCATTATAAAAAAATCGAGACTTCCGAAGAAGTCTCGATTCGTTTATCAGTTATAACCAGTGGTTGCAACTCAAACGCTTTTCTATTGCCTAAGGGAATCCAGCACCTTTTCCAGCGCGGATAGGAAACGGCTGACCACCTTCGTTGGCTGTGGAGAATACAAAATCCCTACCGGCATGACATGATCCCACTCCACCGGTATGACTTTCATCAAAGGATGCACCATGCTCCAACTTTTAATCACGACCAGAATATCCTGATTCTGTTCACACTGATTGAAAACGCCCACATCATACAGATCAAAATTCACGAGGTTGATCTGTGGATGGTGTTCCGTCAGGTCGTCCCTCAAATCATCCATGTGATGGCACCATCCCCGATGGATCATCATCAGATCTTGTCCGTACAGGTCTTGCACCGAAAGCTTCTCCTTCCCCACGAGCGGATGAGAAACCGGTACCGCACAGCAGAGCGGTTCATTTTCGATCAATAGCCCTCTGCAGTTTCTCTGCTCCATCAAAAGCTCATCTACAAAGCCGGTCACCACATCAATATTCCGCCCCAAATTTTTCAGGATTTCCCTTGCATTGTCCGATGTATTTTCAAAAGGAACCAGCTTAAAACTCACATCAGAACAATGTTCATGGATCTTCGGCCACAGATCCATCAGCATCTGTGCCGGCATAATGGGAGAAGTTCCGATACGGATCACCTGCTCCTGCGTCCGTTCTGCACTTCTGGCGCGGGCAACTGCTTCCATGCAGTATTCCGTGATATATTTCGCATCTTTATAAAGCGACTCGCCAGCTTTTGTCAGTGTGATCCCCCTATGGGTTCGATCAAAAAGCCGTATTTCCAGATCGCTTTCCAGCAGATTGATCTGCTTGATCAATGCAGTGGAAGTAATGTGCAGATCCTCTGCCGCCTTGTTAAAGCTGCCAGCCTCTGCCACACGAATAAAAGATGTAAAATTGATGTTATTAATGTTCATAGGCATCCTCCACCTCTTTTCTGTCTACCTTTCGATGTTGTTTGATCACAGATGTTCGCATCTGCAAGAGATGATCCATGATAGCAGTGATCTTTAAATGCAAACCATTCTTCTTCGGCAATAGGAAAATCCTGATTTTTTGTTTTACCCCTTTCCGTCAAACGGGAAATGATTGCAGTCTTTCCTCAAACTCAGGCGTATGCTGATGAATCGCAAACAGCACTTCGTTCAAACTGTTTTCATTCAAAGCTTCTTTGGAGCATACTACTTCATACTTTTCATGAAAAAGCACCGTAAACCGACCTGTTTCATGGAATCCGTTTCTTAAATAAAACCGCTTCCTCGATGCTCTTTGTTCGTAATTAATTGCTGTCTGTACCACTTCCTCAAAATCAAGAACCACCTGTTTTTCTGGATAATTTGAAAGAATGGATTTCAACGCCTTTGAACCATATCCATTTCCACGATAACGCTTATCAATGGCTAATAAAACCAAAAAAACGGTTTCCGTGTTGAATAACAGAAGCGAGAATCCGATTAGGGTTTCCGCATTATAAAAACCTATTACTTCGGAATTGATAGGAAATGTAAACATTTCTTCGACGCTCATACGTTCCACTGACGGAAAAGCCTCGTCATTTATTTCTTTTACTTTATTAAGATCCCGGTTATTCGCTTCGATTCTTTTAATCTGCATAAATTTCTCCGTATCTGTCCAGATGTTTCATACTACAGGACTGTATGATCATATTCTACTCATTGATCATTCTTCTCTTAAAAAACTTCGGTTTTTCGTTCTCTACAATTTCCCATCAAACGGAAAATTAACGGCGATTCCCATTTTTATCAAATGTCTTTTTCAATGCAGCTTCTGTGGGGAAAATTGACCCAATGAGCGGAACAAGCTGCACCGCGCAAACAATGTCCCCAACAGTTCCAATTATATCTGCTCCTTTGTTGAACACAAATATGAGAGGAACAATCGATAATGGCAATAATATTAACCCGCATCTAAACCATAGCTTTCCGCAATACCTATGTGCAAATTCCCATGTATCATTGTTTTTCATTGACATCGTTGTTCTATATCCAAATAAGGGGTTAATGTTTTTGGGAGATTTTTTCATGAACCGTTTACCCAAACCAACCATTGTCAATGGAATCAGTAAATCCATAAACAACATAAATATCCAAAATCCCATCCATTTATCCTCCTTTGCAAACGCCGACTTACAGAACACTCACATTTTTCCGTGCCAAACAAATTCCAACGATTGCCGCAATCAAAGCAAACGCTGCTACTCTAACGAACGACCACTATAATCACACAAAATGAAATCAATAGCCAACGAATTACTTTTTGCCTCATTTCCTTTCTATGTGCAATTTGCAGATTTATGGTCTCAAGTTTTTCGGAAATTGCCTTGAATTCATCAACCTCTGACTCTACAACAGTTTCTCCAAACAACACAAATTAACCTTGCATAAAATCGAAATTTATTCAATTATTATTATACCATAATTACGCTCATTTTCATAGAAATGCCTATTGTCACACCTGCATAACAGTGGTTTGTTTTCACTGTTGATACTATCATAACAAAAGAATGTTCTCTTATCTTGAACATTCTCCTGTCTTTTTTCTCTTATTTGATTCGCTGAATGACATTAAGTCTCTGTCTCCCATTCTGTAGTTGCGAAAACTTACTTGCTCCGGAAGTAGCCTTCCATCCAAAAAAACACTTTCTAGTGAATAGCGAGTATCAACTCTGTTGCACTAAACAATTCTTGTCACGGCGATGTTGTAAAATTCTGAAACAGCAGCTTCATCTGTATCAGTCAAAGGATTATGGAACGGTACACCATATGCTTTTTGTTAATTATACACTATGGCGTTTGTCTACAAAGGAATTTGTATTTCCCTTCCGAAAAAGACAGGCATCCTCTTTCCTTCAGTTAACTTTCCGTTTACAGACGGACATGTCAAAAGCTATTCAATATGCTCGATCTTTTCAGCATTTTTCCTGTTGGCTACTATTTAGCTTATCAGGAACAATATCGCAAGCATGACTGCTGTAATTGCGAAATACTTCATATCAGAAAATGATGCACCGCATATGAACAAAAATAATATCCTTGTTTCAATATTGTATATTGCTGTTATTAATACATCCACATTTCCATCGTTCTATAATGTACCGTTTCCAACATCACATTTCAACCGATTTCTACAATTTCTTCCCTCATATCCTTCAAATAGGGTGTTTTTACTCCTCTTTAGATATTGAATAACCTCCTCCGTGACTATTACCCAGTGAAAGACCAGAAAGTACATAAGCATGGAACACCTAGACGATCCGGGAAATGGGATTCCATCTGATTGCTTTGTCAAGTAACCGCCAAATACTAGACAATTAAAATTATTTTTGCGAAAAACTATTGATCCTATATACACGAATTTCCATATAACTTCACACTTTAGCGCTATTGCTGAATAGAAAATGTCCCTAATCGATCAACATATCTTTCTACCGTTTCATAAATAAATATATCCGGGTCTTCTTGAACAAAATCATCATATGAATATGTTTCATGATACCGCATATAACAATCGTTAAACTGTGATCCAATATAAATTGCCATAAAGGATGCAAAAGAATCCCTGTACACATATACTTTTCTTGGATCGGCATCTTCCGCATGCTGACGAATTACGGTAGAAAAATCCGATTCAATTGTTTCCATGTTGTGATTATTATATCCCACAACACTATATTCATACTCTTTACTTTTTAGTATATCATTCATATCAAGCATTCTTGCCAAATCACCTGATGTTTCATCTCCCGCGATAATTTCTAATTCGTCACTGGTAATATCTGGCATATCTATCCCCAATTCGTCCAATAATGCCGATGCTCCCACATAGCCGCCAATCCAATTCCAATGCGTATCCGTTTTATAGTAAATATTTTGAGACAGCTCATTTTTTGCCGCTATCAGTTCATCATACGGATATACTATACGAAGATCCGTGTTTTCACGCAAATATTGAACAAGTTGCAGGGTTTTATACATATCAGCCGGTTCTCCATACTGTTCAGGCATAAATTCAGAATATATACGTTCTTTGTTCGGTGCGATAAAAATAACAAATTCTTTTCCACGATCACTTAAGAATTGTTCTGTGTCGACACAGTTTTGTGCAATGTTCTGTAATTCTTCTTCGGTAAAAAGTTCACCTTGATAAGCGCCAAGCGGGTCGCCATCACTCGTATTTCCATAAAATAACCAATTATCCTTCCCCACAATCACATTCGTATCTGCTGCAGATTTTTTGAAAACGAAATAATCAATAGAAGAATTAATTTTGACCAAAATGTCTCTAAACGGTAAATTATCATTATAATATGCCTCATATTCTTCAGGGAAAGTGGTATAATTATCAACCGAAAGTGTTGGCCGAGTCGCCAACGTCCTATTTTCATTATTTAAAGAATTGATGAATTCATCCGGCAAAAACCACCATCCCCATGAACAACAAACAAAAATTACAAAAGTGGCAATCATAATTTTTGATCCAATTCTCTTACTCTGCATAGCACCGCCTCCTAGAACTGAAAATATATAAACGGATTGTAAGTATCACTAGCCACTGAAGCCAAACATAAAATCAATAATATTATTAAATAAATTGATTCTATGGCTGAATTTTTCCATTTGTCAGCCAATTTGTCTGGAATTAAAGTCTGTAAAAATCCCATACCTATTCCCCCACATATTGCTATAAAAATCGTTTTATGATCCATGTAATTCCAAGTAGGTAACGATACATCGGCATATCTCCACGGCAGAATCATTCGTGCAAGATATCTGATTGCTGAAATTGTATTATCAGCCCTGAAAAATACCCATCCTAAATTCACAATAATAAAACAATAAAGTAGGGACAAGAAATGTGACTTATCTAAAACTTTTTGAAACCCAATTCTTTCTATAATTGAAAAGAAGACATGAAACAGTCCCCAGACAACAAAGGAAATCTCAGCTCCGTGCCATAGTCCCGTAAAAAAGAAAACAATTATCAAATTGATATATGTACGGACCGTTCCCTTTCTATTTCCTCCTAATGGAATATATAAATATTCTCTGAACCATGATCCCAGTGAGATGTGCCATCTTCTCCAAAATTCTGTTATTGATCTTGACATATATGGGTAATTGAAGTTTTCCAATATATCAAATCCAAACATTTTCCCCAAACCAATTGCCATATCGGAATAACCCGAAAAGTCATAATAAATCTGAAGAGTATAAGCCAATGCACCAATCCAAGCTGCTCTGCAATCAATTTGCGCTATATCATATGCGTAAATTGTATCAACACATAATCCCAACACATTAGAAATCAGTACCTTTTTAGACAGTCCATAAATAAATCTTCTGAATCCATAAGAAACCTTTTCACCAGTTATTTTTCTTTTTTCAATTTGTTTATTAATATCTTTGTATTTGACAATCGGTCCTGCAATTAATTGAGGAAAAAAGGAGATATATAATGCCGTGTTTACTAATTTAGATGATGTTTCAATTTCATTCCGGTATACATCTACTATGTAAGAAATTGCCTGAAATGTGAAAAAAGAAATTCCGATTGGAAGATTAATCTGTGGGACCGTAAATATATTGTTGTGAAAAAGACTATTTAACAACGCAATAATAAATCCTGCATACTTATAGTATCCTAATATGCCTAAATCACAAATAATACCTATTACTAAAGCAGCTTTCTTCTTTATTCCAACAGCCCCACCAACCACTTGTCCAACTACCCAATTTATTATGATTGAAGCAAGCATAACCAAAACTAAAACAGGTTCACCCCACGCATAAAATATAAGACTTGCTGCTAATAACAATATATTGGAGTATTTATCTTTAATAAAGAAATTCAAGATAAAAGTTATCGGTCCAAACAAAAACAAAAATACAGCTGAACTAAATACCATCAGATTTAAAGCCTAAAATAAGGCAGCTCCTTTATAGTTATATAAAATCAAGCGTATTATATCAGATTCTCATTATTACCGTCAAATGTTTTTCCCTAACGATGTTATTCATTATGTTAAGTTAGAATACTAATGTCTGTTAGAATTGATGATCTTTGATCTTCCTATTTTTTCGGTGGACTTTTTAATATATCATGTGTAAAAAGTAAGAAGTTCACCCTGCTCCTCTAAAACTATATATTTTCTGTTTCCTATACAACACAGATTGCCTGAGGACATGCTGGTTTTTCATGTATTTTGCTTTGGGTTAGCTCTAATATAACCATAATACAATAAATACCATATTTTAAACGAGTATATCTCTGTTTAACTCGCTTTCATTAAATTCAATTTTAACAAGCAAGTTAAACGCTCGTATCATCTCTTTTCTGGACTTTCTATCATATAATAACGAATCATTTTCCCAAAATGATTAACCAAATTAAAAAATGACTCTATATTCTTATCATACCTATATGGCGATATTAAAAAAGCCCTGCTATCCACAGGGCTTTTCTAATAATATATTATCCGATCATTCTGTTTTTCTCTCTATGTCTGGCACTTTACAGACTGTTTTCCGCCGTCTTTTCCAAAGCCTCTTTTTTTCCGGATCCGTTCCGTCTGTTTTATTTGGTCAGACTCTTAGATATTTCTTTAGTGCCGCCCTCCATCAGGGGTGTACCCTTTGCCGGCAGATACACCGTAAGTTTCGGGGACTCGCAACATTGCCAAAAGTACTCCCCCTTTATATAAAAGTTTCGTGCATGAATACTTCTAAAAAACTTTTCAATGTGCTAAATCCGCTTGTCGCCCCTCTCAGTTCTGTTTGCTTATGAGATCGATCATGTTTCCTTTTAGCTTTTTGAAAGATCTGTATTTCTTACGGCTTCCCGGACCTTTAGCACAAACGTAGGAGCAACCGAAAGTTCGTCGATTCCCATTCGCAGGAACGTTTCGGTCAGTGACGTATCCGCCGCCAGTTCTCCACAGATTCCTATCCATGCTCCATGCTTATGAGCATTTTCCGCACTCATTCGGATCAACGTCAATATCGCTTCATGATGTGTATCTATAAACGGTTCAATATCGGGATTCTGTCGGTCACACGCGAGTGTGTATTGCGTCAGATCGTTTGTACCTACGCTAAAAAAGTCCACCATCTGTGCCAACTGATCGCTGATCAATGCCGCAGCAGGAGTTTCTATCATGATCCCAAGCTCCGTATCTTCGGAATATTCCACCGACTCCGCTTTCAATTCCGCTCGTACTTCTGCACAAATCGCGAGAATCTTCTCCAGTTCGGAAACACTGGTTATCATAGGAAACATGATGCCAAGATTACCGTAAAACGAGGCTCTGTACAGTGCGCGCAGCTGCGTCTTAAAGATTTCCGGACGAGTCAGGCAAATGCGGATAGCGCGGTAACCTAAGGCAGGATTTTCCTCCCTTTTCAGATTGAAATAATCCACCTTCTTATCCGCTCCGATATCCAGCGTTCTGATGATCACCTTTTTGCCTGCCATTGTTTCAAGAACTTTTTTATACGCCTCAAACTGCTGCTCCTCAGTAGGATAATCGCTGCTTTCCAAGTACAGAAATTCACTGCGAAACAATCCGATCCCGCCCGCATCATTCAACAAAACCTCGCCTATGTGATCCACACTTCCGATATTTGCGAAGATATGGACCTTTGTACCGTCAAGGGTGATGTTTTCCTTGCCTTTTAGTTCCTGTAACAGGCGTTTCTGTTTTTCATCATCGGCTTGTTTTTTCAGCAGCCTTGCTCGTGTCTCTTCATCAGGATCTATAAATACTTCTCCCGTAAATCCGTCAACAATCGCCGCATCACCGTCCTTGATCGCTGCGAGGAAGTCGTCTCCCGTACCGATGACTGCCGGAATATTCATATTTCTTGCCAAAATTGCGGTATGAGAATTCGAAGAACCGTGAGCAGTCACAAATGCAAGCACTTTTTCCTTGTCGAGCGATACTGTCTCGCTCGGAGCCAAATCGGAGGCACAGATTATGACCTTTTCATTGACCGCAGTCTCTTCCGATCTTTCTCCCGACAGATTCGATATGATCCTGTTGGAAATATCGCGTATATCCGCAGCCCGCGCTTTCATATAAGCGTCATCCATTGAAGAAAACATTTCCGCGAAATTATCCGCTGTTTTTGCGACGGCATATTCCGCATTTACTTTCTGACTTTCGATCATAGTAATGATGGATTCGTTGTAATCATCATCGTCAAGCATCATCTGATGGATCTCAAAAATCGCCGCATTCGTTTCTCCGACTTCCTTTAGAGCCTTTTCATAAATTTCGGAAAGTTGTTCCATGGATGCCGCCTTCGCATGTTCCAAACGTTGTTTTTCACGTTCGATATCATCAATGCGGACGCGTTTTACCTCGGCGTCACGCTTTTTGAAAACCGATATTTTTCCTATTGCGACAGCACCGTAAACACCTTTGCCTGTAAATGTTGTCATATCCCGCACCTCCTTATTCATAATGTACCACAGTGATTTTACTCTCCGAAGCCATTTTCAAACATCGCGGCGATCTCATCAAGGACTGCCTGTTCGTCAGTACCGCTGCAAACGATCTCCACTTCATTGCCACATTTAATGCAGGCGGACATAATCTGCATAGGCGCCTTTGCCTTAACGGTCTTTCCGTTGGCATTCAGAGTGACTTCGCAGTCAGGATGAGCCTTGACTACCTTTGCCAGTTCTCCCGCAGGACGCATGTGCATCCCCTGTTCGTTTACTACCTTTACCTTTTTTGATACCATAAACAATCTCTCCTTTGATTTTTATTTGTACGGTGACATCAAGCCGTTTTTTTCTTTTTCAGCAGTGCAAGCATGAGCATTCCCACTATCGAACCGACCGCAAGGGAAAGCAGATACATTGCCCAATGACCGACTACTGCAAATACGAAGATTCCTCCGTGAGGTGCCATCAACGTGCATCCGAATGCCATAGACAATCCACCTGCCGTTGCTGCGCCGATCATACATGCCGGGATCACGCGAAGCGGATCGGAAGCCGCATATGGGATAGCTCCCTCGGTAATAAAACTGAGTCCCATGATATAGTTTACCGCACCGTTTTTTCGTTCTTCCTCCGTCCATCTGTTCCGGAAGAAGGTTGTTGAAAGAGCGATGGCAATCGGGGGAACCATGCCACCTATCATGACTGCTGCCATAATATCATAATTACCCGAAGCGATCGCCGCCGTACCGAATACATATGCCGCTTTGTTGAAAGGTCCGCCCATATCGATCGACATCATCGCGCCAAGAATACAGCCAAGCAGTATCTTACTGCTGCTACCCATGGAATTCAGCAAATTGGAAAGCCCTGTATTGATCATTCCCATGAAAGGATTTACAGCACACATGATCAGGGCTATGATACCGAGACCTACCAAAGGATAGATCAGCACCGGCTTAATTCCATTCAGAGCCGCCGGCATTTTGTCGCAGAGTTTTTCAAGCCCCAGCATCAGATATCCACCCACAAAGCCTGCAAGGAGCGCACCTAAAAATCCTGACGGAACACCCTCTGACACGTTAGCGAATGTCGATCCTACCGTAGCCAGATATCCTCCTACCAGACCTACCAAAAATCCCGGTCGGTCGGCTATGCTTTTTCCGATATAACCGGCTAGAACAGGCACCATAAAGTTAAACGCAAATCCGCCTATCGTTTTGAAAAATGCGGAAGCGGCGGTATGCGTACCGAAACCCGCATCCTGCGGCATTCCGGCTATCGTATCAATCAGAAATGCCACTGCTATGAAAATTCCTCCTGCAACCGTAAACGGAAGCATATTAGAAACGCCGTTCATAAGGTGTTTATAGACTTTTCTTCCGAAGCTCTCATTTCCGCCGGCAGTATCGGCAGCCTTTGCACCAGTATGATGATAAACGGGAGCGTCCCCCGCCTCGATCCGGTTGATCAGTTCTTCCGGTATTTTAATACCGTCTGAAACTTTGGTGCTGATAACTTTTTTGCCGTCAAACCTTGCCATTTCAACGCTCTTATCAGCCGCCACTATGATTCCGTCACATTCAGCGATCTCGGCTTGGGTGAGAATATTTTTCGCACCGCCCGAACCGTTCGTTTCCACCTTAATAGAAATACCCAGTTTTTTGCCTGCCTTTTCCAGTGCTTCAGCCGCCATATATGTGTGGGCGATACCCGTAGGGCATGCGGTCACGCCAAGCACTTTTATCCTTTTGTCCGTGGCAGCATCCACGGTTTTTTCCTGTGATTCATTCGGATATTTTTCCGTTTCCATATCGTCAATGATCCTGAGAAATTCATCCTTGTCCTTGGCGGCAATCAGTTTGGCGCGAAAATCCTCATCCATGAGTATCGTCATCAGCTTTGCGAGAACATCCAGATGAACGTCGCCTCCGTCAACAGGTGCGGCGATCATAAAAAACAGATTGGACGGTTCCTCATCCAGTGCCTCATAATCGACTCCCTGAGGAACGGTCATCGCGGCGAGTGACGGAGCTTTCACTCCTTTGTTTTTTGCATGAGGTATGGCGATTCCCTCACCGACAGCAGTCGAGCCTTGCTCCTCTCGGGCAAGAATGCCTTTTCTGTATTCTTCCCGGTCTGAGATCTTTCCGCCCTTTACCTGAAGATCGACCAGCATGTCGATTGCTTCCGATTTGTTCTGCGGCGAACCGTTCAGCATGATACTTTCCTTTTTCAGCAAATCAACTATACGCATAATAATACCTCCTTTAATATATCATATTTCTTTTGACTCAAATCAGAATCAGAGTTGCTCAAGGAGTTTGAAAATCTCTTTTTTTTCAGCCAGCCCATCGGAAAATGCCGTCGCGCCGCCTGATGCGGTTCCCAATTTTAAGGCATACTCATAATCGTCCTGCATGGAACCGGCGATGAAGCCCGCCACCATGGAATCGCCTGCGCCCACAGAATTTTTCACAGTCCCCTTACACACTCCGCAGATGTGTAATTTCTCGTTTTCATCCAAGAGCAATGCTCCATCGCCTGCCATCGAAACCAAGACATTACAGGCTCCCATGTCCTTTAATTTTTTGGCATATTCCGCAATCTCGTCCGTGGTATTTAGGTGCCTGCCAAACATTTCACCGAGTTCATGATTATTTGGTTTGATTAAGAACGGTTTATATTTCAACACATTCAACAGCAGGTCTTTGGTTGCATCCACCACGACTTTCACCTTTTTATTCGAAAGTCGTTCTAAGATCCTCTCATATACATCTGCCGGCATGCTAGCCGGAATACTTCCTGCCAGTACGAGTATATCGCCGTCGGCAATCGTATCCAGTTTTAGAAAAAGCTCGTTTAAGGAATGATCGTCGATATCGGGACCCCGACCATTCAGCTCCGTCTCGGCATCCGACTTGATCTTTACATTGATTCGGGAAAAACCACTGTCCAGATGAATGAAATCTGTAGCAATCCCCTTTTGCGCCACTCCCTGTTCAATCGCCAGACCTGTGAAGCCTGCAACGAATCCGAGCGCCTTCGACGGGATTCCCAGTTCCTGAAGAACCATTGAGACATTAATACCCTTGCCTCCAAAATAAATGCTTTCATTTTCTGTACGATTTACCTTGCCAACTTTCATTTCATCCGTGCGGACCACATAATCAACCGCAGGATTGAATGTTACCGTATATACCATCATAAAACCTCCTTTACCGACGCCTCCGAAAGATATTTTTTGTTCGGAACCTTGTCTGTAATTATTTTTCCCCGATTGATCTCGGTAAACTGAACGGCTGTGATCTTCCCGAACTTTGAATGATCGCCCAATATATAGACCTCTTTACTTCTGGAAATAGCGGCACTTTTTACAGCCGCTTCTCTTGGATCCGGTGTGGAACATCCCCCATGTATTGAAATACCGTTTACACCCATAAAACATTTTGTAAAATTATACCGCATCACGGATGTCACAGCTTCCGAGCCGACGATCGCCTCGGTAGAGACCTTGATCTCTCCTGCGGGAATGATCACTTGAAATCCTTTTTGTGCCAATTTTTTGGCATTGATGAAAGCATTTGTCACGAAAGTGACAGATTTTGGCGGTATAAAGTCAATCATTTTTGCAGTCGTAGTTCCGGCATCCATGTAGATGAAGTCTCCGTTGTCGATCAGCCCAGCCGCATAGCGCGCTATCGCTTCTTTTTCTTCAGCATAACATCCTGCCTTTTCTTCTACATCCGGTTCGCCGATCGCAAAGTTGTCATCAATCGCAATCGCGCCGCCCCGGACTTTAACCAGCATGCCTTTTTCGTGCAGCGACACCAGATCGCGCCGGACTGTAGATTCTGACGCATTCAATAACTTACAAAGTTCATCCAGCCCTACGCTTTTTTTCTTGTTCAGTGTATGCAAGATCATGGAATATCTTTCTTCCGTGAGCATTTTTTCATCCTCCTGTTTGATTGATTTTGATTTGTTTTGATTTATTATATGTAATTATATGACTGATTATGAAATATTTCAATAGTTTTTTAATCATTTTCTGTCATTTTCTTTCTCTTTTATGAGGAAAGGTCCTAACATCCGTTTCTGTGAATTAACACAACTATACCTGATCACGCAAACTCATCTTTATTATTCCATAACCACAAAAATCTATTCTATTCCATCGGTTGCTTCGTCGCTTACCCATAAAAAAAGCACCGCTGATTGAACGATGCTTTGTATCATGTATTCTGTTTTACAATTCTCTGTATCACATTCACAAGCTGTGTGGTCGTATCCAAACACAAACCGGTTCTATATCGGAGAATGATCGTTTTTCTACTTTCTGTCGAACAAAATAGTCGAGCAATACCGTTCTCCCGTATCCGGCGCCAGACATACCACATGTTTTCCCTTCCCGAGCTTCTTCGCCAACTGCAATGCACCCCAGACATTCGTTCCCGCCGATATGCCCGCCAGCATGCCTTCCTCAGCCGCCAAACGCCGCGCAGTACCGAGTGCCTGTTCATCGCTTACAATGATGACCTCATCATAAACACTGGTATCAAAATTTGCAGGAATAAACCCGTCTCCGATTCCCTGTTGAAAATGTGTTCCGATCGGACCGCCAAGCAGCGCAGGAGCATTTTCCACTTCCAAAACTGCAATATGCACCTTCGGATTATACTCCCGCAGGGCATGACCGATCCCTGTGATCGTACCGCCGCTTCCGTAACCGGAACAGAATCCGTCAATGGTCAGCCCATCCATCTGACGAATGATCTCTTTAGCCGTTTTTTCATAATGAACAGCCGGATTATCCGGATTCTCAAATTGCTGAGGCACGAAAACATCCGGATTGTCCTTTGCCAGTTCCAGCGCGTATTTCAGGCATTCATTGACCGCCTTCCCAATATCTCCGTCATCATGAATCAAGACCACTTCTGCTCCGTACTGTTTTACCAGCATATGCCGTTCCTGACTGACTGAATCCGGCATGACAATGATCACTTTGTAGCCCTTCACGGCACCGACCAAAGCCAGACCGATTCCCTGATTACCGCTCGTCGGTTCGCAAATAATGGAACGCGGTGTCAGGATTCCTCTTTTTTCTGCTGCCTCGATCATGTTCAGTGCCGTTCTTGTTTTTACCGAACCGCCGATGTTGACCGCTTCATATTTTACAAAAACATCTGCATCCTCCGGTCCGGTCATACGATTCAGCTTAACCAGCGGCGTATTGCCTACCGCTTCCAGAATATTATTTGAATACATGTTACCTCCCACACTAAGGTATCGAAACTTATCCTTTGATATATCATAATAACTAACCCAATCCTATAGAATTGAACGCCAGCCAATCTATCCCTTATCTTATCATACCTGTCAGATTTTTACCACAAAGAAAAAAACGATTTCATTTCATCGTTTTTTGAGTCAAACATATATCGGACACCAAACCCCCTACGATCCAGATGCCATGAAACAAAATCCGCATCCTGCCGGCGTACCTGCCCCTATTCAGCGCGATCCCCTCCTATGCTTTACAGAGGCAAGACGGCAGGTCATGCGATATGACAGATAATATATCCCTAACAAAATAACCGGCAACCCAAATCGGAGCAATCGCATCCCTAAAGGATGCTTTTCGTACCAATTCAGAAAAACATCTAACACCAAAGGTGTCTGAAGCCGGCTCAGATCCGCGAAAAAGAAAAACCCACAGCATATATACGCAATCACCAGCAGGATCGCAGTTTTTACCAGAAAGGTCTTTTCTTTTCCCATAAACAGCAGCATCGGCAGTTCCATCGCCGCCATGAATAGACTGATCCCCATGATGGAAGGCAGAAATGCACGAATATAGGCTATGATATCCGAACATTGCTGTGTGGAACATAATGCGCCGAAAACCGTCGTCCAAATATATGCCAGTAACATATACACACAGGTACTGACAGCGATAAAGACATATTTTGACGCTATATAGGTATTTTTTTCAATGGGTAACGAACAGAAATATGTTTTTGCCCTGTTCTTTTGATCTTTCTCCACGATTTTAACGGTCCAGTAATTTAAAAAGCCAAGCATCCCTCCGATCCAAAACACTAACACGATCATAAAAAAGGTATCCAAAAGATTGACCGATTCTCCGAATCCCGCCTGCATGAAAAACATCGATACAACATCCGGATCAGCACAGGCAAGACGCAGACTGCAAAACAGAATCGTCAGAAATGCCATCGAACCAATTAATTTTTTCCCGCCTACAGCAACAAAATCATTATATAAAAGACCGCCCATTATACAACACCTCGCTTTTTCTGTGCAATGACTACACTTAAAGAATAGGATCCAACAATTACAGCGATGGCAAGAAGCACTAACAGATAGAATCTATCTTTAATATATACGATCAGAGAATTGACTGTATCCATCCAAAGACTGCCGTCCGGTCCTTCTGCATCTTCCGTTCCCATTGTGAGATCCATAAAGATAGCCTTCGTCTTTTCCAAATGGAATAAAACAAATACAAGCGCCATACTTAAAAGAGCTACGATTCTTGCTCGATCTTCCTTTCCATATCCAAACAGGAAACAGAGTATAATCACAATAGCACTGTATATGCTCATGAGACTGCCCGCCGATAGGATCATCCCGAAAAAATCTCCGAAGGAAACCAGATCCGTAAAAAGGGACAGCACAAATGCGATCAGAAGATCCACAAGTACACCAATCACCAGCATGACAAAAATCGTGATATATCTCGCCAGCACCCGCTGTCCGACTGAGAGCGGCATAACGGAAGACACTTTTGAAAATCCCGCTTTCCCGTCTGCTTCGAATACATTTGCCATATCACCGATACTGGCAATGGGAAGAAGCATAAATAACGCTAAAATCATTCTATAAATATCTGTCATGCTAAAACCGGCTCCATACAGACCATCTGCCAGCATTTTACGTTCGGATAAGGCGATATTTCCATACTGAACACTGCATACAAACATGACTGCGATCACAAACACGCTGACTACCACATATGTAAATACAATCAACTGTTTCCGCAGACAGATCAAGTCTTTTAAGATCAATCCTTTCATGCCGCTATCTCCTTTCTGCATCCGCTTCTTCCTTTTGATTGACATAAAACAGCATAATGTCCTCCAAAGACGCTTGATCCAACACGAGATCCGGATAACGCTTCTGACATGCTTTTCTGTCATTGACTAACAGCTCCATGCCAAAGATTCCGGGTTGGATATTCACGATCAATGACCGGTCGATCTGATCCACCTCTTCCTTTTTGCATTTCAATCGTCCGTGCGTTTCCAAGATCTCATCTTTATTTCCTGAAAGGATGATCCGTCCGCCATTGATAAATACGATTTCATCCGCCAGTTTTTCCAGATCGCTGATGATATGGGTCGAAAGCAATATGGTATGGTCCTCCTCAACCATATACTCTCTGAAGATCTGCAATATCTCATTGCGGACGATCGGATCTAAACCGCTGGTAGGTTCATCCATGACCAACAGCCTTGCATGATGAGAAAGTGCCACAGCGATTTGCAGTTTCATACGCATGCCGCGTGAGAAATCGCCGCATTTTTTCTTGACAGGCAGGGAAAATTTTTTCAAATAATCAAAAAAGACCGATTCCTCCCAGTTATGGTATACGTTTTTCATCATGATATTGATGTCTTTTCCGGTCATGAACTCATGGAATCCCATGTCATCAAACACAACCCCAATCTCTTCCCGAAGCTTTGCGGAACCTTTTTTTATCGCTTCACCAAACAAAAAGATTTCGCCCTGATCGGCTCCAACGACATCCAACAGCAGTTTGATCGTTGTTGTCTTGCCTGCTCCGTTCTGACCGATCAATCCGCATACGGAACCTTCCGGCACAGAAATACTGATATTGTCTAATTTGAAGTCACCATAATCTTTCGTGACATTTTTCATTTCTATCACATTTCGGATTTCTTCCATTGTTTTCTCCTTCCTATGAACGCCCCTGCATACACGAGCCTTTTTTGCAGCTTTCTCTTTCCATCTTACTGTGTATGCTTTTCTTCATACAAAAGCTCCAGCATCTCTTCCAATTCCTCACAAGGGATATGAGCGAGAGCCGCTTTATTTACGGCTTTTTCTAAAAGTTCCTGAATCGCAAATCGCATGGTTTCCTTCATCATGTCACTGTCTATCGGTTTTACAAAACTGCCCTTTCCGGTAATAGATTCTATAAAACCATCCCGTTCCAGATCCTCATACGCTCTTTTTGTGGTGATGATGCTGATTTTCAATTCCTTCGCCAGTATGCGCATGGACGGAAGAGCCTCCCCTTCTTTTAATTCGCCCGTCATGATCTGGCTTTTGATCTGTTCCTCGATCTGTTCATAGATCGGAACACCGGAACCGTTGCTAATGATAATATCCATATTTCTTTCCTTTGCACCGGCTTCAGATTCCTAACATAAAATCTGCTGCCAAAAATATTGATTATTGTATATATATAATATATACTATATGATATCCAATGTCAACACGCTTTCATCATTTGGCAGTACTCACCTAATCCTGTGATCAGATCGGATCAAATATAAAAAAGGATGTGCTTTGCACATCCTTGATCTCAACCACTTATTCTTTATTTACAACTTCACCTCTGCAGCATACTACTTCATCTGTTCTTCCGAAAAAACCCAAATTGTCTCGTCCAAATCCTCCGACTGACCGTCCTGACTGGTAATCCGCAGATACATCCGATGTCCATCCACCTTTAGATATGAAAATGAAACCACCTTTTCTGTCCGCAGGCGTTTTCTGAGACGTTCAAAATCCAAGACTTCTTGAAAAGCATCATAATACTCCCACTTCACATATTTTTCCAGATAGATCTGCATCGCCTTCTGATAACTGGAATCTGCCTTTTCCAACAGTTCCAGAAAGTAATATGGAATATATAGGTATTGGATCGTATCCTGTTTGAGATTCACAAAATATACTCCGTTAAAACGGTCAGAGATCATATCTAAAAATCGCTCCGCTTTTTTCTTTTCCGCCAGCGTTTTTTCCAACTCTTCATTTAACGCGCGATTCTTTCTCAGATCCCCTTTCTGCTTGTAATACCGTTCCTTATCCGTTCGCATGGCAAGCTCTGCGGCTCCGATGATCTTATAAATGGCAATTTCTCTCTGTCCGCTTTCAATCCCGACAGAGATCTCATAATTATCTTTTAAAAGCTCCTCGCGTACCTGAACTATGATCTGCTCTACACTTTGCTTGGAAAGATTACTCGTCAGGACCACATATTCATCTCCGCCGATCCGATATACATATTCATCCGGAAAATATTTTTTCAGGGCATCCGCCACACTACACAACAGATCATCTCCCTTTTCATGACCTAATTTATTATTTAGTTCATGCAGTCCGTTTACATCAATATAGCAAGCCGTCAGGTGCGAAATATCGCTCTTGGACATTTTTTCGATATCTTCGTTATATTTATGCCGATTATATAATCGGGTCAGCGCATCCCGCTGGTATTCTTCCAATAATGCTTCCCGATTCCGTTTTTCCTTCATATATTCATCATGGACATCTCTGACATATAGAATGAGAATCTGATCATCATCCTTGTATTCAATACTCGGAATCAGATCCATCTGCACCCAACGCCAATGATCCCCGATCTTCCTGCGGTAACGGCAACTCTGCGTACGGCTGCTGTTTTCCCGAAATAATTCTCTTAAGCGTTCGATATTGGTAAATTCCTGATAAACAACAATATCTTCCTGAAATACCCTGCCTTCTTCCATGAACTGCTGCCACCAATCCGTTATCTTTTCTATACGGTTGATGACCCCGTCCCGTTCCATATGATCAATCTTAATGATACGAAACGCATCCGTTGTCAGATTGATTTTGAGGATTTTATAATAAATGGTGGAAAGAGTGGATAGAGCGTCCACCATCGTTGTCGTATTGGTATCTGCTTTCTGCCAGTAAAACAAAGCCCATGGATTTTCCATCGATATATCGTTTGGAACCACGATTCCAAACGTCACCCAGATATAACCGTCATGAGTCTTACGTTTATAACTTTGAATGATCCTTTTATCTCCAGTTTCAAAAATCCGTTTCTTTACATACTCCGGATCGGAATATTTCAAATAATCTAGCGCATATTCCGATAGAATCAGTTTGTCGTTCACCTGCTTTCGGATGTATGTATAGATGTCGGATATCGTTTCATATCCTTCTTCCTGCATTACCGTATCGTATTTCAAAAACTCATGTTCACCGGTCAAAACATTCACTTTGGCAAGTTTGAGAAAATTACCCAGTAACGTATCCCGCACAAACGAATATGTATCATCATTCATAACTGATTGCAAAACATATCACTCCCTATCCTTTTTTATCTGACATTTGCAAGCCGGTTCTAAACAAAATTCCTGTCGCTTTTGACAGTTGCATTATTCACCCTGATCCAAAACATCTGCGATCACGTCCAGCAGTTTTTCTACATCGATCGGCTTGGAAATATGAGCATTCATACCGCTCTCTAACGCTTGTTTCCTGTCCTCTTCAAATGCGTTCGCCGTCATGGCAATGATCGGGATACGTGATAAAGCGGCATCTTCCAATTCACGAATCGCATGCGTTGCATCGTAACCGTTCATGCGCGGCATCTGGATATCCATAAGCACGAGGGAAAAATAGCCCGGTGAAGAATGCTTGACTCTTTCGACTGCAATCGCACCGTCTTCCGCCGTTTCCACCATAAATCCTCTTTCCATGAGTAGTTCTGATGCGATTTCCCGATTGAGTTCGTTATCCTCTACCAGTAACAGACGTATATCTTCGTGTTGCTTGGTCACGTTTGAAACCGGAGTGATCTGTTGTGCCTGTAACGAATCATTACTTACGGAAATTAAGATATCCCGTAGTTCTGAAAGAAAAATCGGTTTACTGCAAAATGCGGTCACCCCTGCTGCCTTTGCTTCTTCTTCAAAGTCCGTCCAATCATAAGCGGTTACGATAATGATCGGTGTGGTATCGCCGACCGCTGCGCGAATCTGTCGCACGACTTCTAAACCGCTTAAATCCGGCAAAAACCAGTCCACGATATAAGCACAATATTCATCGCCCAGCTCATATGCCTGTTTGGCATGCAGCACCGCCTCTTTCCCGTGCAGCACCCATTCCGGACGCATGCCAATCTGCCGCAGCATTTTTGTCACACTATCGCAAGTCGTAAAACTGTCATCCACGACAAGAACGCGCAACCCCTGTAACTCCTGTATGTTGCCCATCTGCCTTGGTTCTGTCTGCAAACGAAAATCCAGATTAATGACAAACTCGGTTCCCTTTCCCTGTTCCGAATGCACCTCTATCGTACCGCCCATGGTATCGACGATATTCTTCGTGATCGCCATTCCAAGACCCGTTCCCTGAATACCGCTGGCTGTCGTATTGCGTTCACGTTCAAACGGTTCAAAAATGTGTCCGATAAAATCTTCACTCATACCGACGCCGGTATCTTTGACGCAGATCTCGTAAGAACCATACCCTTTCGGCGCCCGGCTCTTTTGCCGGATGGTTAGAACTACCGTACCGCCCGCCGGCGTAAATTTGATAGCATTTGACAACAGATTCAACAAGACCTGATTGACATGTAATTTATCACAATAAATATCTTCATCTTTGACATCGACGGCATCCATGAAGAAATTCAGTTGTTTTGATTGCATCTGCGTTTGGATGATATCTCTCATATCGCGGAAAATGTCCGAGATCGAGCATTCTTTTTCTTCAATATTTAATTTACCAGATTCTATGCGGCTCATATCAAGAATATCGTTGATCAACGAAAGCATATGATTGCTTGAAGCAAGTATTTTTTTCAGATATTCCTGCATCCGTTCCGGATCGTTCAGATGTGTCTGTGCCAACGTCGTGAAACCAATGATCGCATTCATCGGTGTACGGATATCATGCGACATATTAGAGAGAAAGAGACTCTTAGCGCGATCCGCCGCCTCCGCTTTTTGCAGTTTTTCCGTCAGCAGCGCCTGATCTACCGCTTGTTTCATCGCCTGTTTAGCGTTTTTTCTGATAAGCAGATAATATAAAACAATGATAACCGCTAAACAAACACTCAGGCACACACAGATTCGCCGCACAGCCAGCACACTGGAAAATGCTTCCTTTTCCGGAACCGATACTGCGATCATCCACTGATTGATACCGGCAGGCGCGTAATACATGTACTGCCACCCGTCCGTGTTCGGTGTGCGAAATACTACATAGCCGGTTTTCATATTGATCAAATCTTCCATAAAACCATCCCAGCTTTTTTTCCCCTTCGTATCATGCACAAAATTATCCGAAGAATATTCTTTGATATTTCCCAGTTCATCATGCCAAGTATCCATAATGAAATCACCGTTTTTCGTATCAATGATATAGACGCTGGCACTTGCATTGTAAATATTATCGATGTTTAGGTTTTCATCTAAACTGTTCAGGTCTGTAACACCATAAAGCAGCGCAGCCACTTCGCCATCCTGAATGATCGGTACATAATGCCGCAGTATAGGATTTCCATTGTTCAGTCCATACATCCGGTTGGAGATATGTTCTCCCAACGGCGCCTCTACCTCAAAGGAGATATCATCATCTATACTGGTTGCCGTAATGTTACCGTCCGGCAAAAGAATCTGTCCGTCCGGAAGAAGCACCCGAATCTTCATTGTTTCCAGCAGATCGGCATTGTTTTCCATGACAGATAATGTATCGTCCACATCAAAATTATCGGCTTGTGAAATCGTACTGGCAGTCGCATTCAAAATACGGCTGTCCCGTTCCAGTTTGGAAGTAATCTCTTCAATAACCGTATTCACTCCTTCTTCCATACGGCTTAACGAACGTTGTCTTAACAATACATTAATTCTGGCATATGCGAGTACCAAAAATGCTACCATAATAATGATAACAATACCCGTCGCCGTCAGACTGTTATCCGTTTTAAACAATCGGTTCCGTTCTTTATGCTTGCTCATGTATTGGCTACCCCTTTCTATTGCATATGGAATACATGAAAATATCGATACCACTTTTATCAGATTATATCAAAATTTCCAAATAATGTCCATGATGAAGCAATCGCCGGGAACTAAAAAACAAAGCCTCTATTGTCCAATTTTACACAATAAAAGCTTTGTCCCTCAGATTTGTTAACCTATATTATCTTTTTGCCTTCTTTCCATTCACAACGGCTGTGCCTATAACACCAGCCAGCGATATTCCCAAAAATCCGATCACCCATGCTAACGGCATCGTATCACCTGTTTTTGGTGTTTCATTAACCGCGGTTGTCGATGTACCCGTTGTCTCGGTCGGTGTCTCCGTCGTAGTGGTTGGCGTTTCGCTCGTGACCGCATCTTTATAAACCACAGCATATTCCGAAAACTTATCCGTATCAAACGTCAATGTTGCGGCATCTGCATGATACGTGACGGGAAGAATGTCCACACTGACCTCCCCGCTTGGCGCAACATGCCGCCTCAGGACTGCATAGGTTCTGTCTTGACCCTGTGCTTTGATTTCTTCCGGAACTGCCATCGTGAGTGAAACCGGCTCATTTAACTCTGTTAGCGGGATGGCATCCTGTCCGTCTGAAAAACTAGTTGCCTCTCCGTTTGCATTCCGTATGGAAGCCAATAGGTGTAAATCCATATAAACCGGCGACTCATATTCTGTATCCTGAAGTGTACGTGTAATATCCGTAACCACTGATTGATTTTCTCCATCTGCCAGATCCATTTTATCAACGGATAGATCGATATCAACCGCCTCACCTGACTCTAAGATATCCAACTGTTCATCCGTAATATCTACTCCCGCCAAGAGAGTCGCATCCGGAATACTGGAATTATCCATAACCACCGAATTGGCATAACTTCCCGAAACCGAACCATCCGTGATATGCTGGTAGATCAAGAATTTCACCGGATTACTTAGCGAACCGCCCGGGTCACCATAATGTAAATCCATATTTACAACGCCCCGAAGCGAACCTGTATCTTCTTTCGTATAGACCATTTCCGGATATCCATCCTGTACGATCGTGAGAGAATGATCGGTATTCGGCAGGAATCCGAAATACACATTGATCCCTTCCGGATTTTTCGGTTCCTGTATTTCCGAAAACTCGCCTCCGATCTTAAAGTCACAGCTTGAATTGATATGAAGCGTTGCGAACGGCAGATGAATCTCCGGGCGCATCCAAGACATCAACAGATTGTCCGAAACACTGATCGGACTGCTTTCTGAGGCATTATAAGCTTCTACCGCTTCCTTTAATTCACTGAGACTTGCAATCTTATCGCCAAGATCAAAAGAATACGGATGTTCCATATCCACCGCTGTCCGCTGCTTTGCTACATACACCTCATCCTTATAAAGAGAAACATATCCCGACACGTCATCCATTGTCGCATATGGAAATTCTGTATCAAAATCTACCGTCGTCGATAAACCATAGGTAGATTTTAACTTCTTTAATATCTCTACTGCTTCCGAATTCAGAGTATATACAGCATCTTCTACCAAAATATTGCCTGTTTTTTCATGATTTGTCATCTGATAATCCCAACCGCCACGAATTGAGATGGCACGAAAGTCTCGTGTCGAAGTAATATACTCCTCATCAGCCTTTTTCTGTTCTGCCGTATAATTGCTGATAGAAACCGCAATATAAATATATTCCGTTTTGAACGAATCTATATTAGCCGCAACATTGCCCAAGGAATCATACAGAATGACCGGTGTCTTTCCGCTTAACTTATCAATGACTTCCTGAATCGTTCTTCCATGCACCCATACGAGCGGATTATCATAGCACCATGCCGGATCACCAGACCAAAATGGTACGCCAAGATCATCATATTCATCTTGCGACATATAGCATCCGCTGTATCCAATATGGTCTTCCCCGTCCGTATACGTTCTACGGCTTGCATTGTCAAACTCTTCTTGCGTCCACTCCAGCTCTGTTCCTGACCAAAGACCGCTGCCGTCGATACTGCCGCCGGATTCATCCAGCCAAAAAATACCACAAGCGGCTCCGGAACTATGTAAGGTAATGGTTCCGCTTCCGTTGTGTGTCACCTGATTATTTGCCAATATGGCACATTGACTGCTGAAACCCTCTGCCGTGACCGTCAAATTACCTGCTCCTTCAAACGTCAGGTTGTTTGTAGTCATGATCGGAATGCCGCCGTTACAGGTAATACTGCTATCCCCTTCTTCAATCACAATCGTCAGATCACCGTCAGCAAAAACCGCATTTTCTTCACCTGCACTCATGACAACCAGATTCAACGCTTTCAAATACAGTTTACCACTTTCATATTTTAAGTTATAGTCCTCTGCCGTTCCCGCGATCAGCTTGCCGGCATGTTCCGGATCGTTTTTCCAATACGGCTGTTCAGAAAAATCTCCCCATTTCCATGCTTCCGCCTGTGTCTCATCGATTCCGTCGAGATTTAAACCGGAAAAATCCGAACCAATCCCAATACCAAATTGTCCGTTTACGTTATAATCCGATTCTGCTGCTGCCGGCAAGGTCGCCATCGGCAACATGCCCAAGACGATCAAGCCACTCAGAAAGATCGCCACAGCACATCTCAAGCGTCGACCGGAGATTACAAGACTTTGTTTCTTTCTCATGAATGATGTCCCCTTTCTTTTCATATATCAAAAATACTAGCATATACAAAATCGAAATGGGTACGCTTTCAGCGGACATTTGATGGAGCCACAATGATTTCCATACGGTTTCCCAATTCCATCTCCCGTATGGCGTCTTCCTTATCCGCATCAATATAAAGCTGTGTCAATGCACAATCCTTCAATGGCAGCAAATCCACCGGTGCATTTGTAATATCCAACATATTCAGATATGGTAAAGACTTGATCTGTGAGATATCCCGAACGGACGTGCTTGCGATTCCTAAGTAAGATAACTTTGAATATCGTTCAATGCCGTCCAAAGAATCTAACGATTGGCAATCTCCTGCATCCAAGCATTGCAAATTTGTCAGGTTTGCAATCTCGTCCAGTGATTCTAAATCACTGTCAAACAAACCTAACACTTCCAGTTGTGTCAACGTGTTATAGAATTCGATATCCTCTGAGCCGGCGCCGCTGATCTGCAATACTGTCAGATTGTCCAAGTCCCGCAATACCGTATAATCTGTAATACCTGTAAAGGCACAATTCAGAGTTCTAATGTCCGTTCCATATAACACCTCGATCGTATCCACATACGTATCACTGACATTCAACTCCCGGATTGATGTCATGTCCTCTAAAAATGACAGATCAGAGATCGGATTATCCGCCAGAATCAAAGCGGACATCTTCGGATTCAACTCTATATCTTTCAAATGACTAATGTTGTTTTTCCGCAATGACAAGCGGACAACCGGCAGACCTTCCAAACAGCTTATATCCTGTAATCCCTGATTATCCAATACCAAAGTATTTAGTCGATTAAAATATCGTAAGTCCGACCAATCAGCCGATTCCTGATTGGTCGTTTCCTGTTCAAATGCCTGAAAATAAGTATCATGCCATGCCTGATGCTCTTCCCAGCTTTGAAAGACTCTGTCCCCACATAAAATCAATGTGGTAACCTGTTCTAAATCTTCCGGATAGATCGGGGCATATGCGTCTATATCCAAGGTTTGCCGCACTGCCGCTTCTATGCGCGGATTCTGAAAATGAATCTGTTGACCGGCAGATTGATGATGTCTCCAAAACAAAAGCAGAATGACCGCTACGCAACAAGCGCCGGTCAACATAGATGCCGACTGCAAGATGATAGTTTTTTTCCGCTTGGAAAAGTGTTGCAGATACCATAATTCCCGTTGCAAAGCCGTAATAGACGCATAGCGGCGTTTTGGATCCACGGCAATACATTTTGTAATGGTTGTCCGAAGCGGAAGCGGCAATGCCTTCCATTCCGGGCAATCCACGGTATAGTTACCGGTCAGTAAATACAAAAACAATATGCCCATCCCATAAATATCCGTTCGGATACTGGTCTGTCCAAATCCAAACTGTTCCGGCGCCGCAGTCCCCTGCGTACCCACATACACGGTATCTCTGGAAACATCTTGTTTATATTCCCGCACCGTATCAAAATCAAAGAGTTTACAGGTCCCGTCCTCCGCGATCAAAACATTTTGCGGCTTCACATCCCTATGGATCAGAGCCGGTTCATGTTGATGCAATACCTGTACGCAACGGCAAAGCGAAATCATCGCCTGAATCGCTTCTTTCGGTGAATAGGGACCTTTCCGCTCTACCCTTTGTTCGACCGTCTCTCCCTCTAAATACTCTCTTAGTAAATAGGTGATTCCCGATTCCGTAAAACAGGACACTACAGAGGGGAGACACTCTCCATTGAAATCACGCAATATCTCAAATTCCTTTTGTAACAGTTTCGCTTCATCCTGTGATCTGCATTTTAAGATATATCGCTTATATGTATGTTTTTCTTGTAATAGATATACTTTTTTTGCGGCTGTATACTTTAAACATGACACTATCGAATAATTCTCCGCTAAAGCCGCAGGCAGTGTCTCTTCCTGATAATAATGCTCCATAGCGTCTAACATACGCTTTCTTTTGTCGTTCGCATCATCACTCATAACAAACTCCGTTCTCCAATGGAATTAAGAAATTCATCCACTTCCGCTAAAGTAAGCTGCTGTGAGATGCCGCAAAGAATTGCCGCATCTCTGCGTACCTTCGGATATAACACTCCCGCCTGTCCGATCGTCAACAGATGCTGTATCTCTTCAATCGTACAAGACATTGACAATCCAAGCCGAATCAGCACATCACGAGACGGCATCCGTTCTCCGTTCAGAACCTGATACACATAACTCTTGCTCAATAATGAAATACGCACAACATCCATAACCGCCAATCCCTTTTGTAACAGTAATTGACATAGGTATTCCGTCAAAGAAATCTTTAGCGGGAATTCTCCCTCTATGATCATTTCTTCCAGAATCTGTGGAGATTCTTCAGCCATTTTTAGTAGATTACTGGTTTCAAAAAGCTTATCCGATTCCATATTACAGCCTTCCCATCCTTGTCTGATTTTCTCGTTTTCGATCAGATTTTGTCCATAAATTCATCATATCATACCAATCTAATAAAACGATACGCTGTCAGCAGACTTTCCAAAAATTTTCTACGATTATAATGCTAAATCATCCGAAACGCAAGATGTCCGTACCTCACATCTTCATTGAAATTTCAGTCTTGAGATGCTATAATCAGTTCATCAGGAATCGACAGAGCCAGAAAGGGTACTTATGGGATTATTTAGGAAACCGCCGACACCGGAAGAGATTGAAAAACAAAAGCGTTATGAGGCATCCAAAGTACGCCTCATGGATCTTCACAAAACGGCAAAAACCATCTTCTATATTGATGAAGTGACCACCGACCTCGTTTCCCATAAATTCGTGCTGATCGGCGAGGTAGGGAAAGGTACCTTGACTGCCGATGAACATATGGTCATATATAACTGCGAGGGACTCGCAGTCGGAACGATGACGATAGAATCCGTCGAGGAACGGGAAGAACGTCATTTCATTCCCGGAAGAACCATTCGAACATTTTGTTTTCCGACTGAGAAATGGAACGGCTATCTTGCCGGGCAAATGCTGATACAGACCGGTTAACTATACATCAAACAGGAACCGATAAAAATCATGCCTTCCACATGATTGACGAACACCAGAAAGGAATATTATGGCACAGATAAGCAATGACTGGGACGCCCCGCTTCGTCCGGAATATAAAAAACCTTATTATCGGGATTTATATAACCGTATCGTAAAAGAATATCAAACTTATATCGTTTATCCGCCTTCGGAAGAAATTTTTACTGCTTTCCATCTGACCCCGCTGCACAGTGTGAAAGTTGTGATCTTAGGGCAGGATCCTTATCATGAGGAAGGACAGGCACACGGTCTTTGTTTTTCTGTCAAACCGGGAGTCGAGATCCCTCCTTCACTGGTCAATATCTACAAAGAATTAGAAGACGATCTCGGCTGCTATATCCCAAACAACGGCTATTTGACAAAATGGGCAAAGCAGGGTGTGTTACTGTTGAACACCCTGCTGACTGTTCGCGCCCACCAAGCCTTTTCCCATCAGGGAATCGGCTGGGAACAATTTACGGATGCCGCCATCCGCATATTAAATGAACAGGACCGCCCGATCGTCTTTTTATTATGGGGCAAACCTGCCCAAAGCAAAGCATCCATGTTGAACAATCCGAACCACTTAATTTTACAGGCTCCTCACCCAAGTCCACTGTCAGCATATCGCGGCTTTTTCGGATGTAAACATTTCAGCAAAGCCAATGCGTTTTTAACGGAGCATCATTTAGAACCGATTGATTGGCAAATTGAAAATATTCCGTCAGGCAGTAACAACTAAAGTTTCATATCCTTGATTCCGAAGCTGTGTCTGTGCATTTCTGGCTTCCTCCAAAGAGGAATAATTTCCCACCTGTACAGCAAAGTATTCTCCGCTTTCTACAATTTCTGCCTCATAACCTTTTTCGATCAGTCCCTGAAGCATAAACTGCGCGTTTCCATACCGCCGGAACAGTCCTGTCTGCACACGATAGCGGTTGCTTTCACTGCCACCACTATTGGATGTACCTCCGACTACATTTTCAATACCCGTTGCGATCGCTCTAGCGATGGAATTAAAATTATTATCAAAGGTCTGATTATCCGCCTCGGTATTTAAGAATCCGGCTTCTATCAGAATCGCCGGCATATCCGTTCGCTTTAAGACTGTCAGATTGGTACGTTCTTTCACTCCCAAATTATTGAATCCAACCCGCTCGAGTTCCGCATTGACACTTCGTGCCAGCTCACCCCGCACCCCACTGTCTGAATAGACCAAGGTTTCCACTCCGCTGTATGTGTTCGGATATGGGCTGGAATTCCGGTGAAAAGACACAAAATAATCGGCACCGGAACGGTTGGCAATCCTTGCTTTTTCTCCCGGAGAATCAAAGACATCCTCCGTACGGGTATAAACGACATTATACCCCTCCTGCTCTAAAAGATTGCCAACTGCCAGTGCCAGTCTTAAATTATCGTCTTTTTCCAAGCGTCCGTTATAAACGGCTCCTCCATCACTACCTCCATGTCCTGCATCTATGACGATTGTTGCTGCCATTTTGATTTCCTCACATCATTTTTACTAATCAATATATGATATGAGCATAGGAATCATTCGGTGAAATGGATTTTATTTCTTTTCGCTCTTCGCTTTTGTCTTTGTATCCACATAATCATATCGGAACGCCACGACAGATAACGGCGGCAGATCGAACGTGATATGCTGAGTTCTTCCGTCACATTCGCCAGCTTCCGCTTTTAACGGTTTTTTATTGACCCTGCCTTCACCTTCAAATTCGACCGCATCGGAATTCAACACTTCCGTATAGCTTCCCAAGCACGGAACACCAACCTGAAAACCTTTTCGTTCCACCGGTGTGAAATTGCATACAAACAATAACTGGTCTTTTGCGGATGATCCCCGTCGGATAAAGGATATCTGACTATGCTGGTTGTCATTGCAATTAATCCATTCAAAGCCCATCGGATCATAATCATTATAATAAAAGGCATCATATTTACGATATAATTCATTTAATTTCTTTACAAAATTCTGTAGTCCTTTATGCCCTTCCTCTTCCAACACGAACCAGTCCAGACTCCGCGCTTCGCTCCATTCCCGTTTTTGTCCGAATTCCTGTCCCATAAATAAGAGCTTCTTTCCCGGATGCGCATACATAAATCCGTATGCCGTTTTCAGGTTCGCGAATTTTTCCGGCATCGTACCCGGCATCTTATAGAGCATCGAACATTTCAAATGTACCACCTCATCATGAGACATGACCAAAATAAAGTTCTCAGAGTACGCGTACATTAAGCTAAATGTCAGCCTGCTGTGGTTAAAGGAACGGAAATACGGATCGAGCTTCATATACTCAATAAAATCGTTCATCCATCCCATATTCCACTTATACAGATATCCCAGTCCGTTCATGGATGCCGGAGCCGTCACGCCTGCCCATGCGGTCGATTCCTCCGCAATCATTAACGCTCCCGGCACTCTGTCCTCTATCGTCTGATTTAAATGCTGCATAAATGCGATGGCATCCAGATTTTCCTTTCCGCCGTCTTTATTTGCCACCCATTCCCCGTCATTTTTTCCGTAATCCAAGTAGAGCATGGATGCCACGGCATCCACCCGCAGACCGTCAATATGAAATTTTTCCAGCCAAAACAGAGCGTTTGCCACCAAGAAGTTCTGCACTTCTTTTCTTCCGTAATCAAAAATGTAGGTCCCCCAATGCGGATGTTCCCCGCGTCTTGGATCCGGATGCTCATACAACGGCATACCGTCAAACCTTCCTAAGCCGTGTGCATCCTTCGGAAAATGCGCCGGCACCCAATCTAAGATCACATAAATATCATGTTTGTGCATGTAGTCTACAAAATACATAAAATCTTCCGGCAATCCATACCGTCTGGTCGGCGCATAATAATTTGTCACCTGATATCCCCATGAACCGTCGAACGGATATTCTGCAATTCCCATGATCTCAATATGTGTATAGCCCATTTCTTTTACATAGGAAGCGATCATCGGCGCCAGTTCCCGATATCCATAGAAACCATTATCACTGTCTTCCACTTTCTTTTTCCAAGAACCAAGGTGCATCTCATAGATTGCCATCGGAGTCCGTAAGGAATCCGTCCGTTTTCTGTGTTTTCTCTGTTCAATCCATGCCGTATCTTTCCATTTATATTTGTTCAGATCCGCCACTACGGAAGCATTATCCGGACGAAATTGGCAACAATTTCCATAAGGATCCGCTTTATAAATCAATTCACCGTAACGAGTCAAAATCTGAAATTTATAAATGGCTCCTTCCTTCACACCCGGGATGAAGAGTTCATGAATACCGGATGTACCTAACAGATTCATCGGATGCAAGGCTCCGTCCCACATATTAAAATCACCGACTACACTGACGCGGCGGGCATTCGGAGCCCAGACGGCAAAGTATGTACCATCTACTCCATCCAGTTTCATCGGATGCGCCCCTAACTTCTCATAAATTTCATAATGATTTCCCTCTGCAAACAGATAGCGGTCCATATCGGAAATTTGTGTCGTAAACGCATACGGATCCGCCAGTGTTACAGTCGTACCGTCTTCGTAGGTCGTCTCAAACACATATTTTTTATATACTTTTTTCGGCAGATATAAACCAAAAAAACCCTGCTCGCCGATTGGTTCCATCTCATTTACATTTTTTCCGGTGCCGGACATCACCTTCACACTGACCGCATGCGGCTTATACGTCGTCACGACTTGTCCATCGTAGTAGTCATGTAATCCCAGCAGCTTGTTAGGATTGTTATTTTTTCCTTCCATTAATTCATCATATTCAATCCAGTTAATCCAACGTTGCAATTTTTCGTTCATACTGTTTACCTCTCTTCCTTATTTCTAATATTTATCTTAAGAATAGATTCCATACATAAATTGTCTCACCAGTTCCCGTACGGCATGTTCATCCGCAATCTGTTCCATGGGCATCCCCCTTGCATCCATGACTAAAATATAGTGGTTGATGATGCCCTGAAAACCAATCGCGAACTGTTCCTGTCTGCCATTCATATTTCCAATCTTATCGCCGGAATTCAAGAATAAATCCGTAGCTGCACGAAACATCCGTTTCATATACGGCGCAACCGCTTTAAAAGCTTCATTTTCTCTGGCAAAATAGTTCAGGCTTAACACTAAAAAATAAAGCTCCCGATCTGCATGCGCAGTTTCAATGTAAGCACAAGCCAAGGTGTACAATGTATCCTTTAATTCCCCACCATCGGACACTGCGACTTCCTCTAATCGCCTGCATAACGGTTCGCATCTTTCCTTTAACAACGCATCCAAGAGTCCCCTCTTGCTTTTGAAATAGTAATACAATGTCGGCTTAGTAACTCCTGCTGCCGTTGCGATTTCCTGTACACCGACTGCATCATATCCCTTCTGGTAAAACAAATGAACCGCACAGGCTAAAATCTTTGCCCGATTATTTGTTTTATCCTCCAAATCCGCACTCCTCCTTCTTTCGTTATGTCTGTTGATCTTCTCCGCGTATGATTCATAAGTAACAGTATACCAATCGGTATACTAATTGTCAATGAAGATTGACAAATGTTTTTCGGATGTCTATACTGTTTTTAGACATCGAACACAGTTGTACAATAAAGGAGGACATGTTTTATGTGGGCATACGAAAGCGTATTTTATCAGATATATCCTTTGGGATTTTGCGGAGCCCCGTTTGAAAATGACGGTATTTTGCAATCCCGCATCCTAAAAGTCATCGACTGGATTCCTCATATGCAAAAACTGGGCATCAACGCCATTTATTTTTCTCCCATCTTTGAATCCGACACACATGGATATAATACCAGAGATTATACTAAAATTGACTGCCGGCTTGGAACAAATGAAGATTTCAAGAAAGTATGTGATGCCCTGCATCATGCCGGGATCAAAGTCGTCCTAGACGGTGTCTTTAATCATGTCGGAAGAGGTTTTTGGGCGTTTCAGGACGTATTACAGCACCGTGAAAACTCCCGATATAAAGATTGGTTCGCCCGAATCGCATTTGACGGCAACTCCAATTACAATGACGGATTATGGTATGAAGGATGGGAAGGCAATTATGATCTGGTAAAATTAAATCTACGAAACGAAGAAGTGATCCAATACCTGTTATCCTGTGTAGACGGATGGGTAAAAGAATTTGATATCGACGGTTTGCGTTTGGATGTCTGCTACTGTCTGGACAAAGATTTTCTCAGGAGACTTCGCAGTTTTACCGATCAGTTAAAACCGGAATTCCTATTATTGGGTGAATTATTGCACGGAGATTATAACCAGTTTGTCAATGATGAAATGTGTCACAGCGCCACGAACTATGAGTGCTATAAAGGCATCTATTCCAGCTTCAACAGCATGAATATGTTTGAGATCGTGCATTCGCTGCTTCGTCAATTCGGACCGGAGAACTGGACCCTATATCGAGGAAAACATTTGCTGAGTTTCGTGGACAATCATGATGTAACCCGTATCGCAAGCATATTAACAACTGAAAAACATCTGCCTTTGGTCTATGCCATGGCGTTTGGCATGCCCGGGATCCCATGCGTATATTATGGCAGCGAATGGGGTGCAAAAGCACAGAAAAGCGAAGGCGACCCGGCACTGCGCGCTTGCTTTGACGCTCCGATCACAAACGAATTAACCGAGTGGATTTCCAAACTGGCAGAAGCAAAAAAGCATAGCAAAGCGTTAAATTACGGCACGTTTCGTTCCATCGTCCTGACCAACAAGCAATGTATTTTTGAGCGGGAGTACGAAGGCGAGCGAGTCTTGGTTGCCATTAATGCAGATGACACCGCTTATACCGCGCATTTTGACGCAAGAGCGGGAATGGCAACTGATCTGATCACCGGAAAATCACATGACTTTGGCGGCGGCAGCGAATTACCTCCATATTCCGCTTTCTTTTGGCAGACAGAATGCTGATAGGATTGCTTGACAAAACGGCAGTTGAAAGAAATATATCCTTTCAACTGCCGTTTTATGATTAATATCCGCATTGATCAAATCCTATTGGCTTTCTGTCTTTTTCCCCGCAGGATTTTCCGTCGTTCCAATATTTTCTTCAGTAGAAGCAGCCAACGGTTCCCGCTTGGCAATGATCACCATGACCGACAGTTCCTTCTCATATTGAACGCCCTCTAAGTCCTCCATCGTCAATGTGCAGGAATAAGTACCTTCTTGCAGATATTCCGTTACATCCACCGTTGGTTTTAAGTCTGCTACCGTAACTGCATCCAATGTCTCTTTCAGTCCGATCAGCGTCACTTCATACGGTCCTTCGTCCTCTGAAAGTTCACAGTCCAAATCCTCCGCGCATCCAGCAAAGGTAATATCCGACGATTTGATCGTAATCGTTTTTTCTATCAGGCGTTCGATCTTAATCTGAACCGCAATCTCCTGCGTCTGATCCGCCACGACCACTCCGTCTGGCAGATAGTTATTAATATCCACGGTCACTTCATAATCACTGCTGCGATCTGTAACGTCGATATCTCCGACCGTAATTGCACGAACATTTCTTAAATCCTCTTCATCACCTGCAATCAAAACGGTTGTCGGCTGATATTCAATCTCCCCGGCAATGCTATAGCCTTCCGCCACTTCTCCCAGCGGCGTTACCTGAATCGGCACTTCTTTTGTCTTCTGAATGGAAACCTTCACATTGACCGACGATAAACTCATCGTCAACTTGTCGGCTTCGATCACAGCTCCGTCTGCATCCAGCAAAATCAAATCGCCTCTTGCAGAAATACTGGTATTCAAACCTTCCACGTCCACTTCCACACGAACTGTTTTAATATCCTTGACTTTAGATGCCGCACCGGTGATCGTGACCATATTCGGCGTTGCCGTCGCATTGACTACTGCATATCCTTCCTGCGTCTCTCCCAGCGTCATGACGCTGATCGGCAGCTTTTGCTCTCCGCGTTCCTCTATCGCAACTTTCATTGTGCTGTCTACAATAGAGATATCGACTTCCCGCCGTACCAGACTATTGATCGCATCCACTGTAATCTGCACGGAATTTGTAATCGATAATTCTGATAGATCGGCACTGGCAGAAAAATCTTCCGCCGTTAAACCTTCTACGATCGAACGTCTTCCTTCCACCTTAATATCGACCGTCTTTCCCTGTTCCACTTCATAGACCATATCATGTTCCGTAATGGCTTCTTCATTCAATATGGCAACAGGTATTCCCGTGATTGTCTTGGATATCGAGTAGTCTTCAATATTAGCCACTAAAAACCATACCAGAAAGGAAATCAGTACAGCCATTATCTTCAGACCCCAGTTTTTAAGAAGTTTTTCTTTCATTCCGATTACCTTTCCACAATCTAAACCGCTTTACATCTAACGCTTTATTTTGGATATATGACAATTTTTTCTTTAAATTGTCTACATCCAATCCTCGATATAACTCACCGGCAACAGCAACCGATACGTCGCCGGTTTCTTCCGACACAATAATCGTCATACTGTCTGAAACCTCACTGATCCCAATCGCCGCACGATGTCTTGTTCCCAGTTCTTTATTGATTTCCATATTATCAGAAAGAGGCAGATAACAGGTAGCCGCCGTGATCCGGTTGTTCCGTAAGATAACGGCACCGTCGTGCAACGGCGTATTATGTTCGAAAATATTCACCAACAACTGACTGGATACCACGGCATCTACTGGAATCCCGGTTCTCTCATAATCTCCCAACGGTACGTTTTGCTCAATCACGATCAAGGCGCCAACTTTATTTTTTGCCATTTCAAACGTGGCTTTGACCAACTCATTTGTTGTCTTAGCAGAAAACTGCTCCTTTCGTTCACTGCTGCCGCTGTCAAATAAAGACGACAGAAAGTTTTGCTTGCCCAACTGCTCCAACGCTTTCCGGAGTTCCGGCTGGAAAATAATGATAATGGCTATAATGCCAACACTGATCGTATTTCGAAAAATCCAAAGGATCGTATTTAATTCAAAGATAGCGGCAAACAGCCAACAAAGCGCCAACACCGCGATGCCTTTGAACAATGTCCAAGCTCTAGATTTTTTAAACCAACAGATAATATGATAGAGTAAAAAAGAAATAATCAACATTTCAAGCACATCTGTGATATGAATTTGCGGAAAATAAATATTTTTATAAAAATTTTCAAATGCACTTAAAATATTTTCCATTTCTTTCCCTCCGTTTCATTGTTTATTCCGGTTCCTCGTTGGATCACGATCCGATCAGCTTGTACGCTTTTTCTCGTTTATTTTCTGAACCTTGACCTTCTGTTCTGACACCCGGATCTTAGGAACCGCCTTTACATAATAGTAAAATTCATCATCCTCAAACTGTACTTCTTCCGTTCGGGTATAGTCCAAAATCCCTTTGAAAAACTGTGCCACCACCGCAAGCATAGTTCCGCCGACCGTTCCTAAGAAAATGTTCAGAATGTTGATATCCGCCTCCAACACGATACCACCGACCAAGAACAAAATAATGCTTAGCACGGCTCCGGTTCCGATAGCAATCATCCACGAATATTCAAAGGATTGCCGATAAATAATATATGTGACTGCAATCACCAATATGAATACAAAAATCGTCAAAAGCATCGCTTTATCCTGTATCATGCCGTTTAGAACATAGGAAAATCCCTGTATGGTATTATCTTCTGACGCTGTCAACAGCAAATCTACCAGATCACTCACATGAATCGCAAAATAGTAAAACATGATGCCAAAGATTACCGGAACGATCCCGACCGGTCCTACAAATATGCTTATAACGATCGGCAGCATGTAATGTAGGTTCAACATGTATAAAAATGGGGTAATCACAATGATCCATCCATATTTCGGAGCAAAGCGAAGATAAAGCAGGTACATCAGGACAAACATCACAATATATAGGATACCGATTTCCAAAGAGACTGTGTACATATGTGCCAGCCCGACCAGCCCAAGCACTAACACGATCAACTGTACCGGTAAAAAGGCACAGATCAGTGAAACTATAAAAATAACTGCCGGACTTCCCATCTGCTCTGAGTATCCCATGATGCTATTATATGATGCCAACACTAAAATCGTTGTGATAAACTTGATGACAGGCATGACTATCTTTTCATATTTCGATACAAAATCTTTTATGGTATCTCTAATAGTTATTAAAGTCTTCATCGATTAATGTCACGCCCCTTCCTACCTGTTTTTCTTTTAATTCCTTTTCTTCTTTATCATACATTTCCTTTAATTTTTTTAAGTTGTGATTATAGATCACCACATCCGGTTTCATTTTTTCATACCGAAAAGCAAATACCAATCGGGCGATCACCATGTACGCAATCACGAAGACCACATACAGGATTCCTATCTTCACCGCTTCATGGATGATATCCAGATCATTCAGCCGCAACACCAGTTCTTCCGCATTCAGCATCACATAGATCCCAAACAAGATCAAAAATGCGATGGTTGAAGTGACAGCCGTCTTAAACATATTATAGCGTACATAGTCCCGTTTATAATACTTGCTGACATTTAGTTGTTTTTTCCCTTTTGTCGATTCGTAAATCGCCAGTTTTGTCATTAATTTGACTCTTTCTTCGTTAATCAAGTATAGCACCTCTTTCTGCTTCCAGCCTGTACGGCTTCTGCATGGATGTTTTTCCAGTGTTACTCTGAACGGTTTATTTTAGCATATTTTCGCCATTTTTTCAAGTTCTCATTCCGAAAGAACAGGGGGATTGACTGAAGGATTTTCTGAAGATATTAGACTGTTCTAAAACATGGTCATCCTGAAGACCAAATTTTGTTTTAGGATTATGTGATATTACATGACTCTCAGACTTTAATTTAGTCAACTAAACGGAAAGAGGTGTTTTACTAGCGTATGAGATTACACTACTCTCAAACAGGAACGATACTCATACTGATAAAAAAGCTGTTTTACTACCATACGAAATTCACTACTCTCAAACATACCAAATGCCAGTCGCCGGATCTAAAATGTTTTACTACCATACAAAATTACACTACTCTCAAACCCACGCGATGTGCGGTATATGTGAAAGCCGTTTTACTACCATACAAAATTACACTACTCTCAAACTGTAAGCAGCATTCCAGATACCCATATAGGGTTTTATTACCATACAAAATTACACTACTCTCAAACTTATACACCAAGGTTGCCTTTGAGGTAGTGGTTTTACTACCATACAAAATTACACTACTCTCAAACATAATGTGACATTGAGGCCCTCACGTCGGCGTTTTACTACCATACAAAATTACACTACTCTCAAACTTTTTCCGGCAGGACGGCAGCAAGAAAAGCGTTTTACTACCATACAAAATTACACTACTCTCAAACATTAGCGTCTTATTCCGCCACATATCCACGGTTTTACTACCATACAAAATTACACTACTCTCAAACATATATGCGGAAAGATAATATGCGATAGCAGTTTTACTACCATACAAAATTACACTACTCTCAAACATAGCCTTGTATTTGTCCGAGTTCTGCGAAGTTTTACTACCATACAAAATTACACTACTCTCAAACACCATATCTTCTTGCGTCAGGTTCTCAATGGTTTTACTACCATACAAAATTACACTACTCTCAAACCAAAAAAGGAGATCCTCGCAGCGGTTGAGGGTTTTACTACCATACAAAATTACACTACTCTCAAACCGGAAAAAAATAATTTTTTGTAAATATGTTGTTTTACTACCATACAAAATTACACTACTCTCAAACGCAAGGTAATGTCATATCTGTAGACTATATGTTTTACTACCATACAAAATTACACTACTCTCAAACTAGATTTACACGTTGCGTATTCGATTGCGAGTTTTACTACCATACAAAATTACACTACTCTCAAACCAAATGTTAATGAATCAGTTTTAATGTCCCGTTTTACTACCATACAAAATTACACTACTCTCAAACTTTTTGTGTGTCTTCAATAAGATTGTCTACGTTTTACTACCATACAAAATTACACTACTCTCAAACTTTTTGTGTGTCTTCAATAAGATTGTCTACGTTTTACTACCATACAAAATTACACTACTCTCAAACAGCAGTACCGCAAGATTGGCACGATTGATGGTTTTACTACCATACAAAATTACACTACTCTCAAACAGGAAATGGGCGTTGGAAAACGGATATAAAGTTTTACTACCATACAAAATTACACTACTCTCAAACGACGATTAGCAGAGAGGATTTAAACAGACCGTTTTACTACCATACAAAATTACACTACTCTCAAACGCTAAAGATGCTGCTACGTCCGCAAAAGAAGTTTTACTACCATACAAAATTACACTACTCTCAAACGCCGTCAGAACGTCTTAACTTATTGCTTGCAGTTTTACTACCATACAAAATTACACTACTCTCAAACATGATTTCTTTTCGCTCCAAATCTTTCAGAGTTTTACTACCATACAAAATTACACTACTCTCAAACCTAACGGTCTGACTGTCAAAGTGTTCCATAGTTTTACTACCATACAAAATTACACTACTCTCAAACGAAATACCACTTGTGAATCGCGACAGCGTTGTTTTACTACCATACAAAATTACACTACTCTCAAACAACCAAGGTCACAATTCTGTGCAGAACCGGGTTTTACTACCATACAAAATTACACTACTCTCAAACAAAATTTATCACATTTTCTAATTGCAAAGAGTTTTACTACCATACAAAATTACACTACTCTCAAACTTTCTTTTTCTTTCATAAATTTTACTCCCCGTTTTACTACCATACAAAATTACACTACTCTCAAACTTTTTCGGTATGTTATGTACAAACTATGTGGTTTTACTACCATACAAAATTACACTACTCTCAAACTTATCAACTACAAAATAATAGCGGTTTAATGGTTTTACTACCATACAAAATTACACTACTCTCAAACTGGAGAAACTACATTTATCAAATTGGCAATGTTTTACTACCATACAAAATTACACTACTCTCAAACGAAATGCACCATATACCAAGTCAAGCCGCTGTTTTACTACCATACAAAATTACACTACTCTCAAACCACCTTGGAAGAAGAAAGAGCGCAAGCTGTGTTTTACTACCATACAAAATTACACTACTCTCAAACAGCAGTGCTGCGGCACAGGGTGCGCTTACCGTTTTACTACCATACAAAATTACACTACTCTCAAACATATCTTTATACATCTTCTACTGTTGTCGAGTTTTACTACCATACAAAATTACACTACTCTCAAACGCTTACAAAACAGAACGCACATTTGTATGAGTTTTACTACCATACAAAATTACACTACTCTCAAACTCCTCCGTTTGTAGATAAACCATGCGTTCTTGTTTTACTACCATACAAAATTACACTACTCTCAAACGGCAGGAACCTTAAGGACAAGAACCAAGTAGTTTTACTACCATACAAAATTACACTACTCTCAAACAATGAGGAATGGTTGAGAACTGGAAACGGAGTTTTACTACCATACAAAATTACACTACTCTCAAACCGGTAGATACCTATACAATGAAACTGACAGAGTTTTACTACCATACAAAATTACACTACTCTCAAACTCATTATGCACCATTAAACGGAGTAAAGAGGTTTTACTACCATACAAAATTACACTACTCTCAAACTCAAATCTGTATGAGTTGAGAAATTCTTCAGTTTTACTACCATACAAAATTACACTACTCTCAAACCATGCTGAAAGAGTGCATGCAAGGTGGTTTAGTTTTACTACCATACAAAATTACACTACTCTCAAACGAATGGACTGGGTTATTTGTGAAAGATGTTGTTTTACTACCATACAAAATTACACTACTCTCAAACCATAAACTTTATACTAATCGGTTTTGTATAGTTTTACTACCATACAAAATTACACTACTCTCAAACTCTTTACTTGCATAAATTTTGGCTAGTTTTGTTTTACTACCATACAAAATTACACTACTCTCAAACCTTAAATATCAATCGTTCGTCATTGGCAATGTTTTACTACCATACAAAATTACACTACTCTCAAACTATAAATGATAAAGATAGAATTTGTATAGAGTTTTACTACCATACAAAATTACACTACTCTCAAACTTTACTGTTTGACTGTCAAAATGCTCCATAGTTTTACTACCATACAAAATTACACTACTCTCAAACATTAGACGTTGGGTTGCGGAATGCGTACAAGTTTTACTACCATACAAAATTACACTACTCTCAAACTAGTAGCAGTTGAATACTGTGGTGAAAAAGGTTTTACTACCATACAAAATTACACTACTCTCAAACTGAAGAAGACCCTGAATTAGAGGAGTTTCATGTTTTACTACCATACAAAATTACACTACTCTCAAACTATACATGAGAAGATACTCCAAAGATCTATCGTTTTACTACCATACAAAATTACACTACTCTCAAACATGTATCTCATTCTCTGCCTCTCTTTCAGCGTTTTACTACCATACAAAATTACACTACTCTCAAACAAAGCAAGAGGCTTACTACAGGTGTAAACGGTTTTACTACCATACAAAATTACACTACTCTCAAACGGAGAAAGCCCACAGCGAAGCCACAGAGGGGTTTTACTACCATACAAAATTACACTACTCTCAAACATGATGTCGCTCTTGATCAGCGTGTTTCCGCGTTTTACTACCATACAAAATTACACTACTCTCAAACTAACCGGCTCATTCATTACCCATGACACATCGTTTTACTACCATACAAAATTACACTACTCTCAAACCTCAAATTAATATATGGGCGAGTAACTATGCCACTACAACACTGCAATTTTATATGGTCATTTTATTATGACATATCCAGTTCAATAATACAACCATCTGCATCGACAACTATCACAGGAAAATAGTCATCAATCATTTGAGGGAGTCGGTTTTCAATTAATAAAATATATAACTTATGATATTGAGCAAACTTAAATAATTCTTGCATGTCATCTTGCTTTAAGTAAGAGTTTAAATTCACAAATACAAAACATTGAATAGAAAATAAATCATGAATCACATTTATATAGTCAATTATGCGTTCTAACAGTACATCATAGTTTTCCACAAAACGGATATTCATTAATTTTAGCAAATCTATCATTTCTGCAGTATTCGTATACTGTAACTCCCAATCCATGTTTTGAATAATACGATCAATATATTGTTCTATTATTGCAAACACCTTATTATTTTCCACTAACAGTTCTGAATTTTGTATCTCTTTTTTGATTTTTTCATAAAGTCTATTTAGTAGTTTTCTATCATTTAAGGATAAAGCAAACGGATTCAAAATACACTCCAAATGATTTTCCAATTTTAACGGAATATTATTTTCAGATAAAACAATACCAGCATCCTCACCTGCAATCTCCTTCAATAGATCTCCAACGATTTCACAGAAACATTCCGGATTTTCTATCACTAAAACTCCTTGACTATTTTCATTTAATTCCATCAAAAATGTATAGTTTTTATGTAAAAATCTCATAAAATCACCAATCTTTTATCACTATCTAGGACACCGGATTTATATTCACCCGTGATCATTTCCATTTTAGAAAACTGCTTTTCCGTAAGTGTCAGAATCTGTACCAAACCTTCCGGCGGCTTATTCTTTTTGATCCCTTGGATCACCGTATCCGCCACCGTACCATTCAAAGTCAATTTACAATAAACGGATTCCTGCAACATAATAAACCCTTGTTTCACTAAATATCTTCTAAATTTTGCATATTCCCTACGTTCAACCGACGTCAAAGTAGGCAAATCAAAAAATACCATTACTCTCATATATCTATAATTCATTGGTAAAACCTTATTAACGAAATGTCCTGTTCATTAATCGCATCAAACACGCTTTTGCAATATATTTTTATAGCATTATTTACATAATTCTTTTTTCCGTCTATCACAACTTCATGATTCAACAAATCTATCAACCGCATTTTCTCTTCATGCTCGAATACTTCTAATTCCATTTTATATGCCAATCGATCAACCAATATCCGAAACGGCTCCATCAAATCAGAAGCTAGATTAAACGGATTAAACATATTATCATGAAACAGAGCAAGTTGTGTTAAATATCCATTGGCTACTATCTCCCTATTAAATGCTGACAACAGAATTGTATATCCATAATTTAACGCAGCATTTAATGGTGTATCTGCTGTCCGTGTGAATTTAAGTCCGAACAGTGCATTAAAGTATACCTTGGCAGCATGTCCTTCCCGATTTGTGATATCTCCTAATTCCATTTCTTGTAAATATTCATCTAATAATGCGTATTCCATTTTATTTAATTCTTTTAGTAGTCGTTTCTGCTGTCTGATTTTTTCTGCCACGATTTCAGTCCAAACCACCATTTTCATTTCATGAGACCATTCTATTTGTCTTCTTATTTTTGCACTAGTATCATGACTTCCATAATAGGCAACCAGTTCCGAGGAAGGATTTCGTTTCTCATCGCAGAATATCACCTTGATTTTTCGTTTTGTCAGCTCGCTGAGTAGTGAAGCAGTTAAAGAAACTGCTGTAGATTCAATCATCAGAACAGAAACCTCACTCATATGAATCTTGATAATTTCTCTCTGCCTCACTACTAGATATTCCATTTTATAATCCAATTTTGCACTATTGGAAATCACTACGATACGCCAACTCATACTGTTTGCAGGTCAACTACCTGCTCATATACTCCAGTAATAGACTGCGAAACATAAAAAATAGTATCATATTGATTAATAACTTTATTAATTTGAATATTACCAATCCTTTGTTTATCTCCAATTAATATTAAATTAGCTGTAGTAATTGGTTGACACTGAAACAAATGCAAAATTTCTCCTAAAACTATACATTGTGCTTCCAGTGAAAGTTCAATGAAGTTCTCCCTGTGATTTATTAGCTTTTCTTTTGGATTCGCTGGTCTATATTGATAAATAGATGAAGATACCTTATCAATAAAGATCTGATACAATTTTTCATTCATTTCTTTATTAATCCCAGAAAATTCGTGTACTGGTAAAAGTGTTTTTTTATCTTTTCGTTTGGCGTTATCATCCAAGTATTTAGTTACCTTTTTCAGATATACCGCATATTCCGGATCGAGACATAATTGTACTGCGCCTTGTAGAATTAACTGTTTTCCAGTACTCCCCTTCAAGTGCATCGGAAAACCATTCACTACTAATTTTGCATTCTTTTTAATACATGGAATAATAATTTTTGGTTCTTTCAATCCATGCGTTTCCTCACAATAAGTAATTAATAACTCTGGGTTTCTTTCAAACTCTTTCAAGCAATAAAGTGGAACTGTTTCTATGCTTCGCATCCGGTTGCCTTTTTTATCTTTTGATTCTACCAGCATGAAATGTGATGGAGTAACGGATGTATATCCTCCATATCGACTTGTATCCATACCCTTTTTAATCGGCACCAATTTTTCTGGTTTTGTGACATCCTTTGCACCTACTATTTGTTGGTTAAAAAGCCCGCCCTTATTACAATACGAATATCGGGTGAAGAGAATATCATTTCTCGCCATGGTTTGGTCAACCACATTTTTTGTTCCATCTTTACCTGTACGCCATACCATTTGCCCATTACGATCTTGAATATCAAACTTAAACATAGCGTTTAAACTATATTTTGCATTCGGATGTTCCTTCAACCATGTGAGTGGATTTTTTGTAAATTTTGTATAGTAAACATTTCCTACCACAATATTCAAATAAGCATCTTTGGCATGATGATAGTCATTCAAATCTCTTACTTTTACATACACAGAACCACTTTTCTGATTTTTCTTATCTTCCTCTTGTGCCTCCTGTCGAAACTCGGTCACAGCATTTGCCTTGACGTACACAACCTTTGAATCTTTATAGATTCGTTCTAGCAAAGTTGCCACTACCTTTGTAGATTGACGGGTTTCTACAAGTTGACGTCCAATAAATCCTGCCAGTTCTTCTTCCGTCAATGGTGTTGTCCTTGTCAGACGGTCATATTTCTTTTTTGTAATTAAGCCTTTATCCAAAAGATATTTCCAAGTACCCTTCATTTTTTGTTGAGTATCCGGAGAGATCATTCCATCATCTTTTCTCGCATTCGCCTTGCTATCAACCAACACCAAATTATCTAAACTGTCATCCTTAGTTTTGGATTGCGGATAAATATGATCTCGATTCCATATCGTCGCATCATTTAACTGTGAAAGGTCAATATTGGTTCCGGTATACATACATTTACCCATTTGTGTATAATACAAAAACAATTTAATACTCTTAAAATCACTTTCGTCTTTTTCCGACAACTCTTTACACCATTGTGCCTTGGTTTCCTGATCAATAATCTTATAAAGCTCCATTAATCGATCCTTTCTGGAAACTGTCCGTACCTTTTCTTCCGGTCCACGTGCCATTTCCACAAAAATCCGCTTTGGATCTGCTCCCATGACTCTTTTGATCTCTTCCACAATCTGAATCGTCTGCCATACCGCACGTTTAATGGCAGGTGAAGCTACAACATCTTGCATCAATGAGGCATACTCGACAGTTCCCTCTAACTGATATCCGGCATTTTCTTCTTTAATGGATTCCGTAAACGTATAGTCTGAACTCAAAAGCTGCATAAGATTATTTTGCGTATTCCGTAATCCTTGTATAATCGTCATAGACTCACCTGTAGAACGATCTGCGCCTCTCAATTCTGCCAAAAACGCTTTTGATAATCTTCCCCAACCCTGAAATTTCAAACGGGTAGCATTCTTGATCTGTTCTTCTGATAATTGTTTCTGATAATGTTTACGAATCACTCTTTCAAGCATCTTAGGATCCTCCCCATACAAGGTAATCCATAGAATTAAATCCTCAGCCATGTCATGCACAGAAATTTTATTGATATCCTCTCCAAATACTTTTTCTTTCAATAAAATATAAGAAGAAAGCGATGCTTTAAAATTTCCATCCAATCCGCTTAAATCTTCTTTTGTCACTTCGTATCCATAAGAAATCAAATAATCTAACAACCGTTTTCCGGTTACCTGTTTATATTTCATGAATAAATCCTTATATATGTTTTGCTTCAATTCTACCGAAAGCTTTTCTCCCCGTATTTTAACATTGTTTAACTCATTTAATACCATGTATTCCGAATAAAGCAAAGAATGTTTAGGCAATACATCCTCATTTGTCAAATAGGTACATTGGTTTGTCATTCGCTGTATAAACACGGATGCGGATTGATCCACATCCACTTTTTGATCAAAATTCCATGGTCTGATCTGTCCATCTTCTTTCCGGATCATCCAGCAGTTTTCTCCGGCGGATGTGTTCAAAGGTCCAACATAGTATGGAATACGAAATTCAAACAGCATCTTAATTTTTTCACCGACTGTTTTACCGCATGTTTCATCTACCTGATCGAGAAAAGGGAGATAGAATCTCGCATTTTCCAGAATCGCCTCTAGTTCCATAGCATGTACCTGATACGGAATCACTCTGTTATCTTTACTAATCTGTAACGGCATAAACGCATAAGCATCCATGTCTGCTATTATTTCCTGAACAATTTTGTGTTCTTGTGGTAGATTTTTCAGTATTTTTCGTACTGTTTTATAAAAATCCTCCTGCGTACATCTTTTCACTGAAATCTTTTTCCCATTCTTTTTATACATTCCTATGTAAGCACTATAATTATTTTCCAATCCTTTTGCTGAAAAAAGGCGGGAATATTCCTCCGGAGCGTATTCTCTTAATAAATCTTTTAATTTCTGTAAATCTTCATGGTGTTTATCATAACTTCTCTTTTTTGCAAAGCTCAGGTAGGAATGTTCTTGATATTCTCCACCGCTCAGAATGTCAGACAAAATCACCCAGTTATATACACTATGAAAAATATCAATGATCCCTGTTTGTTCTTGTATCTCGTCTTCCAAAGCGAGTCTTGTTTCTTCATAATTCCCATCTGCAAAGCTAAATTTAGCATGCTCAATTTCAGATAACCCTTCATCCTGAAATACTACACCAAGATTTATGCTGCATCCGGTAATCAATTTCAAGATCTCCATCTGTTGCTTATCTGCTTTTGTAATATGACAGCATTCCGCTAAATCCGCGCATTTCTTGGTTTTTGAAAGATTTTTATTTTTCATAATGTCTTCAAAATCTGATTCAGAATCACATTCCAATTCAATATCAAATTCTTCTTTTAGACAATTCATAAATTCCTCATATGTCTGATGAAACGATGTCACCTTGTCCATATCTCCGCTAAACAAGAAATGACCTCTATGTTTCATAATATGATGTAATGCTAAATACACCAAACGAATATCATACGGATGTTCGTTTTGAATCAACGCTGCTCTTAAGTGATAAATCGTCGGAAACACTCGATGATAATCTTGATCGGTCATCCCGACATCGTTAAATAACGAATAAATCTGATTTTCTTCTTTATCATCCTGCCAAAATGCACTATCTCTCAAACGTTGAAAGAATTTTGGATCTACCTTTTCCATTTCCCCGGCAAACAGTTCCTGTAATAATTGTATCCTTTGCTTTCTTCTCTGTAATCTTCTCCGATTCGTGCGAAATGTCCTGCGTTCCTCGGCTGTCTGCGCGGATTCGAATAGGCGGATTCCCCACATGGATTTTCCTTTTCTTCTAAGGATATGATAGTCCATATCCGTGACCGCCCATCCTACGGAGTCCGTTCCGATATCCAACCCCACATAATACTCTTGCTCCATTCCTTTGCCCATCTCTTGTACCTCCATTCTTTTTCTTGACAAATGTGGAAATAACCTTTATAGTATAAGTATCTCAATGATTTACTACCATATGAGATTACACTACAAGTTCAAATAAAAATTAATTCAAATCCTTTTGCTGCATTGTGCAGAGCTTTTTAAGACTTGGAAACAAGTCTTTTTTTTCTTTCTATATCCGATTATACATGATTCCTTGCCAAAATAGTGCCTTTTTTAAAATTTTCTTTCTTTTTTCATTTTCTATGTGTGTTAGGTTGAAAATCCACTGGCTTATCCCCGTCATTGGGTTTATAATGCTAATCATAAATATCTGATTGGATAGATGAAGGAGAACTCCGATGAATGTACCCGAAACAAACAATACATCTTTCATCCGAAACGGCTTTCTTATAATTGCCCGTTTCATAAAAAAAGAACTTGTTTTGGTTATTTCTGCCTTGTGCATGTTCATCTCTATGTTTTTTGTACCACCTTCTGCCGCATATTGGGATTATATAGATTTCCGCGTTTTAGTTTTATTGTTCTGCCTAATGGCAGTTGTAGCAGGGTTACAATGTCATGGTGTATTTACATGGCTGGCAGACTGTATCCTCCGTGGCAAGATGCAACGCAGGATCTTGTTTCTCCTGCTATTTCTACTGTCGTTTTTTTCTTCTATGCTGGTAACAAACGATGTGGCGTTGATCACTTTTGTACCGTTTGCCATTTTGATTTTAGAGTTGACCGGACAAGAAACGTATTTGATCTTTGTGGTCGTCATGCAAACCGTTGCGGCTAATCTAGGCAGCATGGCAACACCTGTCGGGAATCCGCAAAACCTGTATCTATATTCTTCCTTCCATCTGACTGCCATGGAATTCTTTAGTACTGTATTACCCTATGTTCTGCTTGCACTTCCGCTGTTGACCGTTAGTATTGTCTTCTGTCCAAAAGAACGTCTTGATGTCAACCTGCCGGAACGTCAGTCCTCCTATAGCATATGGCGCATTGTAGCATATCTGATCTTATTTGTACTTTGTCTGCTATCGGTTTTCCATATATTACATTTTGTATTGCTATTTGCCTTCATATGTATTGCATTACTGATCATGGATCGTCCGATATTTAAAAAGATTGATTACAGCCTGCTCTTAACTTTTGTATGCTTTTTCGTATTTGCCGGTAATATCGGAGCCATCGGTTCTATTCATATATTCCTGCAGAAACTTATGAGTAATCATCCGCTGCTGACGGCAATCCTTGCCAGTCAGGTCATCAGTAACGTACCGACCGCCGTTTTACTTTCTGGCTTTACCACGGATTGGAAAGCTTTGCTTTTGGGAGTTGACATCGGCGGCTTGGGAACCCCGATCGCATCTTTAGCCAGTCTGATTTCCTTTCGCCTTTATATGAAATCCAAACATGCCCATGCCGGACGTTACATGCGTACGTTTATCCTGATCAATATCCTTGGACTGGTCGTGTTCTTTTGCGCCGCCATCTTATTCCGCTCGTTTTCTGTCGCTTCATGAGGCAATCCGGCTAACCATCCAACGCCTCTATGTGCTTATGCAGATGAGAATTTTTCAGTTAAAAAAGCCCCACCCAATATCAAAACTGCGCCAGCTACCTGCACGGGCAGTAATATTTCTTCCAAAAACAACATAGAAAAACAAACTGCCGAAAGCGGTTCTAAATATCCAAAGACTGCTACGCTCTGAACAGGCAGATTGCCAATCGAAGAAAAATAAAAATAACACCCGATTCCCGTATTGAGCAAACCCAACACTAAGATTGGAAATATACTTTCTTTCGGAACGCTCACTATCAAACCCTGTTTCATTCCCACAAAAAGGGCAACCGTAAGAAAACTGACAATCAGTTGCAGCACTGCATTCTCTAATCCAGTGATCCTGACCGCCCTTTTATTAAAGATGACCATGCCGGCATACATGACCGCAGAAAGCGCGCCACATACTATACCAAGATGATTCTTACCATCTGGAGAAGCATAATTATTTATCAGACATGTGCCAAAAAGAACAGTGCAAAAACCCATGACTTTTATGGCGGTTAATTTCTCATGAAACAAAATCGGTGATAAAACAATGACGATCACCGGTCCACAATAGTACAACAAAGATGAAATGCTAACGCCGATCCTAGCATATGCTTCATAAAGCAATATCCAACTCATTCCCATTGCCATTCCGGAGGCAGTCAACCAAAAGAAATCTTTTTTATGCTTATAAAAACTGAATTTCTTGCCAGTGATCAAAAAAATGACTAACAGGAACACACTGCCCAAGAAGGTACGTAGCAAAACGATTTCATAACTGCTTAAATCAATCCGACTGGCAACAATACCATTTGATCCAAATAATAAAAGAGCTACGATATATTTCAAATAATCTTTTTTCATGTGTTTCTCCCTTGATATTGTAATGGAGATAGTATATCATTATCATATATATTCGAAAAGCGAATAAATCAAATGATTATTATTTGGAAAGTGAATGGAATTTATGGAAATGAATTTACAAAAATATATGGCTTTTGTAAAAACAGCAGAATGTGGAAGTTTTACAAAAGCCGCTGAATTGCTTAATTATTCGCAGTCCAGTATCAGCAGAATGATCAATGACCTCGAAACGGAATGGCATGTTGCCCTACTCGAACGCCGAACAGGCGGTGTACGTCTTACATCAGATGGTATGAAATTATTGCCCTATGCGCAACGTGTAGCTACTGCATTTGAAAAATTACAAACAGAAATTGATGAGTTGAACGGATTACAATCCGGTTTGATTCGCATCGGCACTTTTTCGAGTGTAGCAACCCATTGGCTGCCAAACATTATCAAAGCCTTTCAAAAAGATTATCCAAATATTGATTATGAACTCCTCCTCGGCGATTATACGGAAATTGAAGAATGGATTTTAGAAGGACGTGTCGATTGTGGTTTTTTACGTCTTCCGACACATCCGGAACTTGAAACTATTTTCTTAGAACGGGACCCATTGATGGCAATCCTTCCTGAACACCACCGTCTAGCCAGTTGCAAAGTTTTTCCCGTCACTGCACTCTGTGACGATCCTTTTATGCTGCTCGAAAAGGGTGGAAAAGCCGAAATTTCAGAGATTTTTGAGCAATACGGATTAAAACCAAATATCCGCTTTACGACTTGGGATGACTATGCCATTATGTCGATGGTGGAAAGCGGACTGGGAATCAGCATTCTGCCGCAGTTGATATTGAGGCGGGTTCCCTATAAAATCATTGTCAAATCAATGAATGTCCCTGCATACCGCGACATCGGTCTTGCACTCCGAAGCACGCAAGGAGCTTCTCTTGCCGTAAAGCGTTTTATTGAATATCTAAGCTATCGATAACGCTCTTATTTCCGTTTATCCCCTATCCGTTTTCTACATCAGGGAGCATATGCGATCTATCTTATTTCATATACAAACCTGCCAGCTTCATATCTTCGTCAAACGTAATGGTATAAGTAATGCTGATATTTTCATAACTGACATTCACCTGACAGATTGCAAAATGCTGATTCCTCTGAATGACCTCACTGGAATATATAGCTCCAAAGCCGGTTCTGGCGCCAAAGTCTTCACAAAATTGCGCCTTTGCCTCTTCCATATGATCTTCTTGCAGTGCCAAGGCCATTTGATCGGTCGCCATAGTCTGTAAAGCGGCATAATCTCCTTCATCCAAAAGACCGATCACTTCTGTTAATTTACTTTCTACTTCTGTCTTGGAAAATATTGCACTGGTTTCGATATCTATCGTTTTCGGCAGCATCCATAGGATCCCAAAAGCCACTAGCAACAAACCGAGTATAATACATCCCGTGATCAATAGCGCTTTTCTTAATCGATATCTCTTCTTTTCTGTCTCAGACAAAGTATCATTAAAGCTATCGGCAATCTCCCGGGCATCGCCCATATCCTTTATAACATCTTCTGCTGTCTCGCCAGCGGATAATCGTTCCTCTATATCTGCTAAAAGCTGTTTTTGTATATCGAGTCTGCGGTTTTTATTGCAATGTACGTTTTTCACAATCTGCTTTACATAATTTTCAACTGTCATGTTTAATCCTCCAATATCTTATTGACCCCGCCGGAGATTCGTTTCCAAGTTGCCTGCATTTCCCGTAAAGCGGCAACCCCTTTCTCCGTAATCCTGTAATACTTGCGGGGAACCTGTTTTCCTTCTGCTTCACTCCATTCACTGACCACCAGTCCGTCATCTTCCAAGCGATACAAAATAGGATATAAGGTACCGTCTTTCAGCAGAAAAATATCCCCGCTTTGCTCTTTCATTTCCTGAATGATCTGATAGCCATACTTGGCTTGTACCTCAAGCAGTTTCAAAACCAACAGTTCCAACACTCCCTTTTTCATTTGTTTTTCATATTTATCAGTCATTCATTCACCCCACTACTTTGTTATACTAAGTATATTGTATTAATATGTAATTGTCAATAAGATTTAAAAAAACAGATTGAATCTGGAAACACTTCTCACGACTTTCATCCGGCCGGCTTTCATGACATCCGTTTCCTTGCCGATCGCAAGCCGGATCTCTTCTGCGATAAATTAAATATAACCCTCTGATGGATGATGGATTGCCGCGTGAATTACACCACCATGCGTATATCCCAAAAATGCCGAAACCCAAAAAGAAGGTTCCGGCATTTTCTCATCTTATGATCTCGCTTCATAGAGTCAGTCTTTCTACTTCTCGCTGCTCAACGCTTTATACACGACTGCAGCCAATGCCGCACCCACAAACGGTCCGACGATAAATACCCACAGGCAGGCGATTGGTTCCGTATTGCCGGTTATGGCGGCTACGACCGCAGGACCAAAGCTTCTGGCTGGATTTACGCTGGTTCCGGTCAATCCGATTCCTAAAATATGTACCAGCGTCAAAGTAAGACCGATCACAATACCGGCGAACGAACCGTGATTCGCTTTCTTATCCGTCACGCCTAAAATCGTTATTACAAAAACAAATGTCAGAACCGCTTCCACCAGCAGTCCGGCAACTATGCTTGCGTTTACTCCGGCAAGTCCGTTAGAGCCAAATCCACCTGTCATATCTGTCACATTCCCGGTGGTAAAAATGGCTGCCAGTATACCGGCTCCTGCCAACGCTCCTAAACATTGAGCTATGACATAACCAACAAAATCTTTTACGCTCATACCACCGCTTATCAACACACCAAGCGACACTGCCGGATTGATGTGACAGCCGGAAATGTTTCCGATACAGTATGCCATTCCTACGATCACCAAACCAAACGCCAATGCTGTCAGGATATATCCGCCGCCTGCTGCCGCATCACATCCCACGAGCATGGCTGTACCGCAGCCAAGGATCACCAAGACAGCCGTACCGATGAATTCTGCAATATACTTTTTCATATGACTGATACCTCCTAAAAAATACCTGTTCAACAGCTTCTAGTTAAACTTTCTATTATTATAATCACATCAATGGGAAATGACAAGCGAAGCATCATAAAAGTAACCATTTTCAGCTAATATTTCGATTTTTGATTCAGATAAAATAGGTTATCTCTCAAAACAACAACTGTACATGAGATAAGAGCCCGCTCCATAAATATCCTATCACTCATCTTGCTTTTTATAATATCTATTAACGACACCTGTAAATGTATGCACGCCTTTCTACATCAGCAGAAAATTGATTCCACTGACAACAGTTTTTTCAATTCAGTAATGATCTCTCCAAGCGTCTGTAGCATCTTTTCTGAATCCACAAACATATTTTCAAATAATCTGTCTAGATTTTTTTCAAAATTAGCCGGAAGAATTGCCGCCTGTTCTTTCGCATACTGAACCATCCGCTTTTCTCCGGGGTGCGTCAGCTTATTCATTGCAAAAATAATATCAAAATAGGATTCCAAAAAAGCCGCCGTCCTATGGTTTACGCTTATCATGTCTTTACGTTCCAAAGCCTTTTTAATCTGAGTGTCATATGAAGGCAGGTTTCCTGTCAGCAGGTGCAGATTTTTACGGATAATATTATTTCTTAAATCGTCCGGATACGGAATCTGATATTTGTTTTGCAGATTTTCCAGCTCCCCATTCTTATCATAGAGAATCCGGCTATGTAACAGATTGTGCCACATGCAGGTCGTATAACCGTTATATGCAATATGTTCTTCAACAACCGAACGTACTGTTTGTGAAAAATCCCCCATATTTCGATATAGAACGTCTATGTCTGTTCCGTCTTTGAGCGTACAGTCATCCTCCAGCTCCCAAAAAAAATTTCCTATTTCCATATACCGACAACATGTTTTCAAAATACGCTCCCGCACACTTTCATGTGGTATGCCGGTACAATAAATGTATAAATCATAATCTGATTTTTCATCATAGTTCTCACCGGCTCTTGAACCGCCAAGCGCAATCGCCTCTACCTCCGGCAGCGCAGCAAACGCATTCCATAATAAACTGAAATACATATTTTCCTCCATATTTTATTTTTCTATAAACCTATCATACATCCAAACAAATTTTGGCACTATCCTGCCTTATGATATTTATGATAGATATTTACAAACGCTTGCCAACGTGCAAGATCACAAGGTCCGAAATAGGGAAGCTGCTATACTGTCAGTTCTTACACAAAATCGACGATCCTCGTCAACATATTCGTAAGATCATATCCATCCCATATAAGATCAAAATCCATAGTTTTTCCCAGTGGCACAATACGGTCTACGCCTTTCACCCCTGACAGGATTAACTGCGTAAACATATCTTTATCGCCTATATATCCTATGGTCTGGCAGCGTTTATCATCGCACAGATCACGGATTTGAATGATATCTTTGCAGCCAGAATTCCTAGTGGTCATCTCAAGAAAAGTATCCTGCAAGGGATAATACCGACCCATATCGTGCAGATCATTCTCCGGTAATACTGTTCAAAGAATCTTCTTACCTTGCCACAACATATACGTTTTCTCCCTCCTGCGAATTTCATGATGCGATACACATCAGCTATGTTGCATATCGAATCATAACCAATCCCCATTCCATCCATTTATTGTCTCATATACTTTTTGCTCTTTGGCGGAAAATCATTACAATCAAATCGTGGCAGACAGAGCGCAGGATCTTCATCTAAATCCGCCAGACGGACTTCTGTTGTCAACCCAACGATTGCTCCTTGCTTCTGAACAAAATCCAGCACATCACGATTGTAGCTTCCATATGGATAGTTCATGACCCATTCCGTGCGATCTATGAAACCATCCATGATCTCAAGAGCTTTTGAAATATCTTCCTTCATCTGTTCCGTCGTGAGGTTCCCAAGCCAATAATGATCATATCCATGAATCCCGATATACATACCATGCCTTTGCATCGTTTTCAACTGTTCCGGAGTCATGTACAACTCATAAGCCAGTTTTTCTTCCGTTATGCCAACATACTTTTTGAAAAGATCACTCGAGATCTGGGCGCGGAGTGGTTCCGGCAACACTGTCTGTAGCATGCGTTTACAAAAAACAGTCTCTTTGCCATCATACCGCCCGTCTACAGCATATTCATTCCATAACTGTGCCGTTGACGGATAATCATACTCCCTTCCCCGATAATCATCCATTTTCTCTTTTAAATCTGACACCAAACTTTGAATATCGGTGCTGGCAAGAATATAATGAATTTTATTTACATCCAACAGGGAATGAGTCTCTAACACCTTCCCGGAGATAAAAAACGCTCCTTGAAAACCAAACTCCTCTAATAAAGGCAACGCGTACGTATAATGATCCATGTAACCATCATCAAAAGTCAGTAAAAGCGCCTGATCCGGAAGAACTGCTTTTCCTTTTACCGCTTCAATCACTTGTTCCATACTGACAACCGTGAAATTCTCCTTAAAAAATTCCAGTTGCTGTCGAAACAGGCGGACATCCAAACCTTTGATCTCAGGATACCTGCTATGTATCAAATCACGTATATAGTGATACATTACAATAAATAACTTTCCGCCCACGTTCATTTCTCCTAATCCGCTGTTTTTCCCATGCGATATTATCCCGATTCTTTTTTGTTATTTTATATATAAATAAAAGGGAAACAATATGAAAAATCATACCTCTTGTAACGAAAATTGTCAATACTACAGCCCTCTGCTGGCAATACGTATCCGAAAACGTAATGCTGCTATCTTTTCTATCCATCAGTACCGCTCGTCATCGTATGATTTGATGAATAGAATTCTTCTCCCGTATCTAAGCATAGAGCCGCCAGTCTTCCATCCGGTCTATAGCAGCCACAATCCACGACTATATGATGATTTTTCCGGAAAATATATCCCGGTTTGCGGTTGCCACTGATTTCCTGCGTTGGAGTATGCCCGGTCACAACATAGACATCCGAATCGTATTGGATATCATATCTCGCCCTATCCCATATCAATTCTTTTACGGAATACTCTTCCATACGCTTTCCCGGATAAAACCCGCCGAGACCTGCATGCACTAACAGGTAATCATGCCCGGCGATCGTCACTTCCTCGTAGATCAGAAATTCTTTCATAAACTCTATGACCGCATATTGCGTTTCACGATCCAGCGTATAAAATTCATCTAACGTAGACTTACTTCCGTTGAATTGCCACATCATGAGATTATCCAGCATTTTTTCATCGACAGCCTCTACCGACTGTTCCGTAATTTCCTGCATGAGAAAAGCAAGACACTCTATCGCCATCAGCTCATGGTTTCCTGCCAGACATATGACATTGGGCATTTCCATTAGTTTTAATATCGTCTTGATCGGATGTGGACCTCTGTCAAGGATATCCCCGAGAATGTATAGCGTGTCATTTGCCTTGAATTGAATCTTTTCTAACAACTCCACAAACATGTCATACTCACCATGAATATCAGACATCACATAGCTTGCTATTTCAACCACCTCCCAATGTTTTGTCCTATCGTTCCCGTGATTGCATTTTCTCTTTCATAACTTAAACTGCATAAAATTATTGTTCTTTACAAATCCAAAATCCGTATATAGTAAAACTCCCATATCCGATGCTGTGATCTGGATTGTTCCGCATCCATATTTCCGTGCTTCTTCCACTACTCGGGAAAGCAGTTCTTTGGCAATGCCCTGTCGCCTGTATTCTTTGTTCGTATACATACTGGATAATAACCCTAGTTTACCGCTCGGGCAGCCAAAGTAAGGCGGTTTTTCTACGAATGACATACCGCTTGTCCCGATGATCCTTTCTCCGTCCAATGCAATCCAAGATACGAAAGTGCCATCTTTCATATGGCGGTCATAATAGTCTCTCAGTGCCGGTCTTAAGTCGGTATCCTCCTTTGCGCCTTCTTCCCGCAACTGATCAATTCTCATTTTTATAAAAACATCCAATTCCTTTTCGGTCAATCTTTTATAAGTAATCATTGTAATAAACCCTTTTCAAACACCCTTTAATGTTAACACCCCATTACCATCCGCTGTCTGCACATAGAATCTCTTTTCCCCGTATTGCAATATAAGTCATAAGCGGCACTTTCATGTTCTTCCGCCCTTCCTTATTCTGGTTATACGTTCTTGTATATTCTTGCTCAAATTCTTCCCATTATAACTATGGTGTATCCTCAACATTAACGGGATAAACCATTTTAAGTATCATAAAAGTAACTGATTCCCCAAAAAAGTGTTTTACTACTCCGACTCAACCCTAAAAGAGGAATTCATTTGCCTTACGTTGAGTTTATCCTGCATGATATCATGCTTTTCCTGATCTTCGATATATTTTCTGAATGTTGCTTCATTGAAACCTACTATGCTGACACAATACCTGCCAACCGGAAATGCCGGTTTTCCCAGTTCGGATTACGGAGAATCAAACTGTCAATTTTCTTCTTTGTATCAAATGTCCGATTCTTTCCATTTTAGCCGTCACACACTGAAGGAGTGGTTTCTCAAGAGGAACCAAATACCTATTACAAAGCACTAGCAGTACAAATGTATATATATAGGCAGAGAATGGATTAGGGAATGAAATATTAATCCCAAATATGCCTACAAAGTAACTCACCAGCGCCTTGATAATATATTCATTACCACATAGATACAATGTATTTGATCCAATTTCTTGAAAAAATGTAATATTGGCAAACAGACGTGCTACCACTAAAACCAAATAAATTGTGATCAGCACGCCAACAACGCTTAAGAAATCGTTGATCATTTTTGCACTGAGAAGCCCAGTGTTAGTAAACATGAGATCAGAAACCCATGAAACTGGACTATGTCCTCCATAAACTAACGCAGAATAAGCAAACGCCAAAAATCCCGTCAAGGAAAATATGATTTTCTTTTTCTCACTGTTTAGAGAAAAAAACCTGTTAATTGCCGGAAATGCACAATAACCGATCGAATAATAAATTGCATAGTTTGCTACACTATCTATATTATACCAAAGCGATGGATAAGACTGTTTCAGAAATACTAAGAAGATGATATGCAACAGAACACACACCAAAAACACAGCATACCGATTCATGATTTTTCCCAAACACGCGATAAAAATTTCCATCAGGAAAAGGCAAGTTAAAAACCACAAAGAGATTGCAAAAAAAGAATTTCTAACAGCCCCCTTTATAATTCCGTCGAATAATATATGCGCAGTATTCACCAAACCGCTATCTGTCACAATTACATAGAGGATCGTAGACAAAATCATGAATATATAGTATGGGATCAAAATGGATTTAAGCTTTCTTACAACATAGTTTTTAAGGGGGAGTTCCTCCTCTCGTAATGAAGCGACGCAACCTGACAGAAAGAAAAATAGCGGCACATGAAAAGAAAACACGAAAAGATAAGCTTTTCCCGCCTGCACATTGAAATGCCCTAGATAAATAGCAAATATGCCCAAAAATTTTGCAACATCTATCCATGCTATTCTTTGATTTAAGTCCATTATTTATCACCCCTTGATATGGTATAAATAAATCGACCGATACTAAACAATTCTGAATAGAAATTGTTATCTGTTGTATCTGTGCGTCGTTTGATTATTTGTTGTATCCATATGATCTAACCTATTCGACTCCGTGTTGTTATTTTGTGATCACCGTTGCAAACAGGAATCGTTGCACTGTAGATATGGTATTTATTGTGGCAAGAGTATTGTATGCGTTTTCATTTAGAAATACAAGAGGGTTAGTACAATTTGTCAGTTTAAATAAGTATCTGTAACCTACCAAAACCAAATATTCTATCACCCCGTTTCCTCTGTTTGTATATTTTCAGAAAAGATCATCCAAAAGTTCTCTTCATTGAATAATACCAAAAAATAAACAGAACTGTATACCGCAAACAGTACAATAATTATTTATAAAACTATTGTACCCACTGAAGATCTTCTACAAAAAGTTGTGACATGTTACAGTTTTTTAGAAAGATATTTTTATGCTTCATAATTAGCTACACTGTTTATAGCCGATTTACATTTTTATTTACATATGTTCCGCCAATACTGCACAACATTCGGAAAACGCAAGTGGCTGATACTGTTGTTTCCTTTGCTGTTGTTGTGCCTGTATCAGCCACTGGTTAAAAAAAATTATATAATTGATTTTAATCAACATTTTAATACTTCTTTTATCCGTGAAAATCCATTATTTGTCTTCGATATTCCGGTGCCGTATACATATTCATAATGTAAGCTTTTTTACCAGTTGAATTGTGGTAGGTTGGCATAACCTGATAAAAACTCACCCCTCCTGCTCCGATAAACTTTCCGTTATCATACACCAAATATGCAATATGCTCACCAATTTTCAACGCACGCCTATAATATGAATATGATTCCTCCTCCACAACTGACATATCCTCATCATCTGACAGCTTATTTGCTGCACGAAGGACAATGATTCTTGTTCTTACCAATTCATCAATATCTCTCATTGTTGCTCTTTTATATTCAAATCTTTCTAACATCCTATACCTCAACTAACACAGACTCTCCCTGAGAATAATCTCCACTTGTCCATTGCCATTGTTCAGAAAGTTTTATTCTTCCGTTCTCTAGTACAGTTGGCACACTTACATAACCATTTTTAATATCTCTTGCTATGGCATCCTCGCTATGATGCTCGCAGAAAAAATCGACTACTTCCATTGGATAATACTTCGGATATATTGTTTTTATTGTATTCTGCACTACATTGTATACAGCCTGTAAATCTTCCGGTTTTGCTAATTCATATATCATAATTTTTCACCATATTTTACATATCAATCCACTGAATAAACGCCGTCTTATCCGAGCTGTTATATCCGGCATTTCGATAAAAATTTAATGTACTTTCTTCCTTTGAGCCTGTAAGCAACATTATTTTGTAGCAGTAATTCTCTTCTGCGATTTTCATAGCGAAATTTAAACAAGCCGTAGCGTATCCTTTCTTTCGATACTCCCTATGTGTAACAACATTTTCAACAAAGGCATATGGACGAACATTTCTTGTGAGGTTTGGAATAATCACACATACACAGGAAGCCACGATCTTGCCATCAATCTCACAAACAATAAGGTGATAATTAACATCATTTATAATATTGTTCCATGTGTTTTTTAACTGTTGTGAATCTTTCGGTATGCTTTTTTCATGAAGATACAGATAAAGCTGTAATATTTCATCTAAATCATTTTGGTTCGCTTCTCTAATCATTTTGGTGTCCATCCAATCTAAATCTTAAAGATCCATCCGTCCGTTTTTGTCAAAGTCATAAAAATTCTCTTTCGTATAACCATACTTTGAAGCTGGAAATGCTATGTACGGTTCAAATGTAAAATATTTCACATCCCAAAGCTTCGTTTTATTCCCTTTTTCAATATAAATTCTATCTCCTTGAGTTTTCACAATGGAATGTTCCATGTTGCCCATAAAATCAAGATTAACAAATCCCTTTTCCACTATGAACTCATTCATATGATAGAAGAATTTCTCAAAAAAGCATTTTAGGCGTCTGACTTTCCCTTGGCAGTATTTGTTTTACCCAAATTGAGCAAAAGCTTACAAAAATTTCATTTATATAGTCCTTGTATTTTCCAAGGTATCAGAACCCAAGCCCCGTTGTTTTTCCATGGATATCCTACATTTTCGTCTTCTTGTTGATATGAACTGCCAAATTCAAAGTACTCGGTATGAACGACGTTATTGCTTTCCCATTTCACTAATACAACTATTTTAGTTAGCGCAAGAGTACGTTCTTCTATTTCCTCCAATTCATACGAGATCAATTTTTTATGTTCAAACAGTTTCCTGCATTCTCCAGCACGTTTTTTGTCAGATTGCTCATATGCAAAAACATTTTTGAGCCAAACAGATAATGCACCATAATTATTGGCACCCCAAGCATCAAAAGCGCTAATTAGCGGCAACAGATATGGAAAATCCTTGCATTCCTTGGTTGTTGGTACTGCTGAAATTGTTTCTCCGATTTTAATATCTCGCTTGACCCATTTTTGTATTGCTTGCCTATCAATAGCATTTTGCTTCATCTTTTCCAATGACTCTGAAATAGGCGGCGGATTACACTCTTTTTCGAATTTTAACTTTCGAGCGTCCTCGCTGTCTTTCATATTCATCCAATCAGCTAAAGCAAACATTAAAGATATACATTTACAAGAGACGTACTTGTTATCATAATTTAGATCTCGACCATGCAAAATGCCATTACGATAAGGTAATTGGATTTCATCATGGTTTGTTTTATTTCTGCCCTAATTAAATATATTCTTTAATTTTGTCAGTCCTCGCTACAACCCACTAAACAATCCCACGCGGAAACATCGGTGCCATTTGCGAAAAAACCTTTGCTTTTGGTGTAATCATTTACTGCACCATCAATAATGATTAGAAACAGAGGAATGCTTGCATAATAGCGTTCAGCAAAATGATCATCAAATGCGCATTTAATTAATTCATACCGTTCCCTAAAGGATTTTGCTTTATTTTTCAACAAATGAATACTATCTTTTACATCGGTTTGATAGTATTGTATTAGTACCTGTTCACCAGCATCACGTCCGTCCGTTTCATATGCTTTAACTGCGTTTTCCATAAGAGTCATATTCATTGAATCATATGCACACCATCCTACGTCGGAAAAGTATTTATTAAAAGATTCAATCAAACGAATCATATTCGACAAACTCACCTCTAATCCTTTAATTTGTTGACGCTTTTCTTTAGAAAAAAAATACAGATAGCCATTTTGATGCTTTTATGTCATTCTGTAATTTTATAATACTATGTAAATTATTATCCGACATTTTGTAATCTTCCTTTCGGAAAAATCAAATAAAATGATGAGGTACCGAGGATTCGAATCTCGATAAATGCTAATCAATTTTGTTTAGATGTTATTATTTGTCATATTCTCATTTCTTTTAATCATTTGACGCATCCATATTATCCTGCCTATGTGGGGTAATGTTATCATTTTGTTATCGGCATTGACAACACTCGCTCTGTAACTGTAGATAATAACAATATATTGTTTCAAATTATATGCGTTCTTGCTGAGAATATCAAGAACCTATAATGCCTTTTCTGTTACAACCGACAAACCATTATATATTCTTCTTCATTTTCTTTTACTGTCTCAAACCCCAGCTTTCGATACATATTAACCGCATAATTCGCTTTCTGTACAGATAGAGATGTCTGTTTATATCCTTGGTTTTTCAGAACTTGTAGCATTGTCTTCATAAGTGCTGTACCTATTCCCAAGTTCCTATATTCCTCATAAAGCGATATGGCAAGTGAAGGCGTTTTATCATCGATATGTCCGTAATCATTCATAATACGCACCCATACTGCACCCAC
>CANQAP010000008.1 GCA_947589305.1 uncultured Lachnospiraceae bacterium | reverse complement strand
GCATCCCGGATCACGTCCGGGAGAAAAGCGTCCCACTTTACTTCCATTAAGATCGGAGCTTCGCCTGCCGGAACCGTTACAAGCCGTGGGTTGAGAAAATCTGTACAACTCAGACCTGTGCGGATTCCATAATCGAAAGTGATCCGGACGTTGCCCGGTCGGTAGACAAAAGGCTCCCGGATATAGTCCACGACAACCTTTGGCATCAATCCTTCTGTTTTCATCTTATAAATGAACTCCTGCAAAAGCAGCGGTGTTTTCTGTTGAATTTGCGGAATGTTTCCGCCGGCAATCGCCTGTGCCTGATTGACCGAGATCTGTACTGCCTGTTTCTGACAAAGACCGTTCAGCTTGCTCTTTTTCTCCAAATTTAAAAAGTCGATATCGCCATTGTAATAGCGGATGCGGAACTTTTCACGCCGGTTCACGCCATCAATCTTCTCCCGCAACGCCCGATCCGTTGGACTGTCAAAATACAGGCTGCGTATCCGGTATCTGCCATCTGTGGCGTGTGCATCCGCTTCCATCAGAACGCGCAGCCGGCTGCGCAGCGCCAGAAGATCCGCTCTACTTATCTCGATTTTCCATTCATGCCGAAAGTTCATTCTGCCGCCTCCTTTCAAGGATAAAATACGACACGAACCTTAGCGGAACCTTAGCAGCAATAAAAAAAGTCTGCTAATTTACAGACTTTTTTGCGCTTTGCGGAAAGGTTGCGGTAAAGACGATTTGATCCGGCTGCAGATAGGCGGCGCAAATGGTGCCACCGTGCGATTCTACAACGGTTTTGGCAATCGAAAGCCCGACTCCGTAGCCGCCGGTTTCCCGTGTCCGTGCAGCGTCGCTGCGGTAGAAACGGTCAAAGAGCTTTTCGGGCGGACAATCAGGTAATTTTTCACATTGGTTCCTGACGGTTAAATGGATTTTCTTTCCGTCACACTGACAGGAAATCAGCATTTCTCCTTTGGGCGGAGAATATTTCACCGCATTATCGAAAAGCACACAGAGCAACCGGCGAATTTGTTCCCGATCCGCCCGCAGGGAGAGGTTTGGCTCTATTTTGGCTGTCAGCTTAAGTTCTTTGAGCCGCATCGGTTCGGAAAAGGTTTCCAGCGCCTCCGAAATTTCCGATGAAAAGGAACATTCCTCCATATGCAGGACGGTTTGAGCTTCGTCCGCCTTTGCAAGGGCTAATAGATTCTGCATCAGTCCGTTCAGTCGTACAATCTGTTCGCGGATGTTTTTCAGCCATTTATTGTCTCCCTGATACAGTTCCATTGCCTCCGCATTGGCAAGTATGATGGCAAGCGGCGTTTTGATCTCGTGTCCGGCGTCGATGACGAATTGCTTTTGACGCTCGATGTTTTCCGCAATGGGACGAATCGCCTTTTTCGAGATCAGGACGACAAGGAGGAGCATGGCGGCAAAACACAAAAGCCCTGCCGTGAGTGAAAAGAATGCAACCCGAAGAATGGAACGCTGCTGCACAGTCGTATCCAAAAACAGAACAATCAGACTGCCGTCTCTCTGATTTTTAGCGACACGAAATAGGAAATTCCGAATTTTCCCCTCGGATCGATCCTTCTCCATCGCCTGCCTGCAAAGATCTGCGGCATCCTCGTCGGAAATATCCGCGATTCGCTCGGTGTTGACGCCGATAATCGTTTGATCCGCTCCGACCTGAACGGTAAAATAAACGGCGGACATTTTGGTGTTGGCATCCATCGGCAGATCCAAAAAATCCTGCGGGTGTTCTTCTCTCGGCGGCGGCAACGCCCTGAGTTCTTCATCCAGAAGCATATTGACCGTTTGCCGGCTCTGCCGTTCGGACAGCAGAAGATTCCCGACATTAATCGCACCGAGGAGAACGATCAGTAAGATGCTGATAGCCAGCATCGTCGAGAAAATAAATCTCTTTTGCAGTGTTTTGATCATGATACGACCTCCAAGGTATATCCGATGTTGCGCTTCGCACGAATTTCAATATTGGCATTCAGAGTACTGAGACGTCGGCGCAGATAAGAGAGATAGACCCATACGATCCCGATCTCCGCTTCGGTGTCATATCCCCAAACCTTTGTCAGAATATCTTCTGTGGAAAGATAGATCCCGTGGTTGAGCATGAGCAGCTCCATGATCTGATACTCCAGTTTGGGCAGCACCACGCTCTGCTCCGGACCGGATAATTCAAAGTTTTGCATATTTAAAGAGATATTGCCAAAAGACAGTACATCCGGCGTAAAGGTTTCCTTGCGGCGGAGCATGGCACGCACCCGTGCCAACAGTTCCTTCATACTGAAAGGCTTCGGCAGATAGTCGTCAGCGCCGGCATCCAAACCCGCTACCCGGTCTTCCACCTCAGCTTTTGCCGTCAGCAGCAAAATCGGCGTCTGATTCCCGGCTTGTCTCAATTTGGTCAGCACTTCAATGCCGCTCAGACCCGGCATCATAATATCAAGGATGATTCCGTCATACTGCTCCGAAATCGCATAGTCATAGGCATCGTTTCCGTTATACACCGTATCCACGATGAATTTATGATATTGCAAAATATCGGTCACGGCTTCCACCATGCTTTTTTCATCTTCTGCATATAAAAGCTTCAATGGTTTCACCTCCCGATTTTATTATATCCTACTACCTTAGTAGAACCTTAACCGCTGGGGTCTTCATGATAAAGAGTCATGTTTCTTTATCATGTTTCTTCATCATGTTTCTTCATTTTGTTTGGTTTTCAATCGTTCCAATGCCAGTTTCAAACCGTCTGTTCCATAATTCAGCGTGCGATTCACACGACTAATCGTTGCCGTGGAAGCTCCCGTATCATTGGTCACTTCTAAGTAGGTGCTTCCTGCCTGCAGCTTTTGGGCTACTTCAATCCGCTGCGCCATGGACAGCACCTCATTGACCGTACATAAATCTTCAAAAAACGCGAAGTATTCTTCTTCTGTATGCAGAGTTCTCATTGCATCAAATAATAATTCCACTGCTTGTGTATGAATCGTTTTTCCCATTATGAATTCACCTCTTCTGAATTTGTCAAACACTACTCCTGATGCTATGTGTATTCCTTACGATTCCTTTTTTTTCGAAGCCGGTTCTTTTTGCACCCATACCGCAACTGCCGCGCGATTCACATAAAAGTTACCGAAACCTTCGTCGTCGATTTTGATATTATATTTTGCATTTTTCATTTCATCCACAAAATGTTTGCCCGCAAACTGCTTTCCGATGTACATGCGTTTTGTTCCGCCGGTACCGTCCGATATCACCACCGCGCAACCGGAGCCTTTGTGTTCCGCATCGCCTTCTCTTGTCCATCCGATCACGTTTGGATCATCCAAGTAGTCATGCTGCGGTCCATACGCCAGCTTTTTCCGAATCTTTAACAGTCGATCCAATATTGGCTTCATTGCCGGAATATTATCATGCGGAATCCCTGCATAGTCGCCATAGAATAAACACGGATATCCGCTTTCCCGCAACAGGATCAGAGCATATGCCATTGGCTTAAACCATTCCTCCACCCATGACTGCAATGCCTGATTCGGTTGGCTGTCATGATTATCGACAAATGTAACCGCCTGCATCGGGCGTCTCGCTACCAAAGTATTATCAAATATCGTCCGCAGATCATATGCGCCGTGCGCACAGGACGCATCATGCAAATGCAGATGAAGCGGTACATCAAAGAGGCTCATGGTATTATCCACTTTATCCAGATAGGACTCCAAATGATTGACATCCCAATGCCAATACTCTCCTACCGTAAATAACTCCTTACCGGTAATCTTTCGCATGGCAGGCAGCCATTTTCGATAAAAACTGCTGCCGATATGCTTTACCGCATCCAAACGCATCCCGCTGACGCCGGTGAAATTTAAATACCATTCACCCCACCGGTACAGCTCCTGCTCTACTTCCGGATTTCCGAAATCCAAATCGGACCCCATCAAATAATCATAATTTCCATTTTCATCATCTACGTCCGCATCAAAATTCTTTCCTTCAAAGCGATAGATCGCAGACCGGCGTGTTTCCTGATCCCAGTCAATCCCGTCAAAGTGATTCCAATTCCATGTGAACTTGGAATACTTGCCTTTTCTTCCCGGAAATGAAAACTTCGTCCAGCCTAAGATGATTTTTTTATCACCGATCATCTGATTCCGATTACATGCGTTAAATTCTTCCGCAGTAATCTGTTCCGTTCCATCCGCTCCCATCTTATGGTTCAGAACAATATCGGCATAGACCTGAATGCCTTTCTCCTGCAAGGTCTTAATGGCATCCAAGTATTCATCTTTTGTGCCGTACTTTGTTGGTATCGTCCCCTTTTGATCAAATTCTCCTAAATCGTATAGATCATACGCGCCATAACCGACATCATGAATTCCCTGAGCGCCCTTGTACGCCGGCGGCAGCCAGACTGCGCTGACGCCCATCGTCTTTAATTTGGATACATTCGCCTTCAACGTCTTCCATAAAGAAGCATCTTCCGGCAAATACCACTCAAAATACTGCATCATTAATCCGTTCTGATTCATTTCATATCCTCCAATCCTTCTTCTGAAAGCACTTTAAGACTTTAAATCACCATTTATTATAACTATACCCTATGCCGTTATAAAATTCAAGAGCAAAGAAAGCAGCCGGTTCTCTCTCCGACTGCTTTCTTTGCTTTTCTTATACACGATCCTGTCACTATTTCTGCATACGGTTCAGGACCTCTTTATATGTCTCGATCAGATCGCCGATGTCCTGACGGAATACATCTTTATCATACTTTTGATTTGTGTCCACATCCCACAGCCGGCAGGAATCCGGCGATATCTCATCCGCCAGCAAAATCTCTCCGTCTGCGGTTTTTCCGAACTCGATTTTGAAATCGACTAATTTCAGATTAAACTTTAAGAAAAAGGCTTTTAACAACTGATTGATCTTCAAAGTGGTCTCTTTGATATAAGCGATCTCCTCTCTGGTCGCCAGTTTTAATGCGACCGCATGGTCATCATTGATCAGAGGATCGCCGTATTCATCGTTTTTATAGCTCATTTCAAAGATCGGCTCATCCAGAACAATGCCCTCTTTCGCCCCCAGCCGTTTACAAAACGAACCGGTGGTGATGTTTCGGATGATGACTTCCAACGGAAAAATATCTACTTTCTTTACCCGAATGTCTCTGTCATTTATCTTTTCGATCATATGCGTTTTGATGCCAGCTTCCTCTAACATATCAAAAATGATGCAGGAAATGGTGTTATTTAAGACACCCTTCCCCTCAAACTGATCATGCTTGACACCGTTTCCGGCAGTCGCATCATCCTTATAATGGATAATGTATTCCTGTGGATTGTCCGTCTCATATACCTGTTTTGCTTTTCCTTCATATAATAGTTTTCCCATGTCTGTCTCTCCTTTATTCCTTGTACTTTGCCATTACTTCTTCGTTTGCCTGCATTGCCTGCTCTGCCATCTTCCGGCGTTCATCCAACAGCTTTTCCCGCAGTTCCGGATGATGTACCGCCATGATCTCCAACGCCAGATACGCCGCATTCTTGCTTCCGTTGATCGCTACGGTCGCAACCGGAATGCCGGATGGCATCTGCACGATGGAATACAGCGCATCTGTACCGTCAAGGACGGAACCGGAAAGAGGAACGCCAATGACCGGCAGGACAGTCTGCGATGCCACAACTCCCGGCAAAGCCGCCGCCATGCCCGCAGCGGCGATCACGACTTCCGTACCGTTTTGATTCGTTTCCGCCATAAATGCCGCCAGTCCTTCATGAACCCGATGCGCAGACAGACACCGCACTTCTACGCTTACCCCATATGTTTTCAATATCTCTATCGCCGGTTCTACTTTCGGCAGATCACTGGTAGAACCCATAATAACAGCAGTTTTCATATGTTCATTCCTTTCCTTTGTAATCTCTATCATTCTATAGCATTCGGCTTTCTTTTTCAATATATTTTCACAGTTTTCTTTCGTCTATGGCAGACAGCATCCGTGAAAAGAATGGCATTTTTCTGATCCATGAATATAATAGCAATGAATCTTTGAAAACAGGAGTTAGTATGTTACGCAAATTAAAACGATTTACGGCGGTGATCTGTGTATTGGCACTTGTGACCTGTTCTATGAGTGGCTGCGGAAAACAGGAAGGAAACCTGACAACCGTCACACTAAATGAGGTTGCACATTCCATTTTTTATGCTCCGCAATATGTTGCGATCGAGCTGGGGTATTTTGAAGAAGAGGGCATCGATCTGGAAGTCGTAACCGGTTTCGGCGCGGATAAGACCATGAGCGCATTGGTTGCCGGAGAAGCAGACATCGGATTTATGGGTTCCGAATCTTCTATTTATCTGTATAATGAAGGAGCCGATGATTACGCGGTAAATTTCGCACAATTAACGCAACGTGCCGGTAACTTTCTGGTCGCGCGGGAAAATACGGAAGATTTCCAATGGTCCGACCTGATCGGTAAGGAAGTCATCGGAGGCAGACCGGGCGGTATGCCGGAAATGGTTTTGGAATATATCCTGAAATTAAATAATATCGATCCGGAACAGGATATCACTTTGGTACAAAACATCGATTTCGGAAATACATCCGGTGCTTTTGCCGGAGGAGCCGGAGATTATACCGTTGAATTTGAGCCTTCCGCAACCGCGCTGGAGCAACAGGGCGCAGGCTACGTCGTTGCGTCACTGGGTGTGGACAGCGGCTATGTTCCTTATACCGCTTACTGTGCAAAACAAAGTTATATCGAAGAACATCCGGAAATCATTCAGAGTTTTACAAATGCTCTTCAAAAAGGCATGGATTATGTCAATAGCCACACACCGGAAGAAATTGCGACGGTCATCGCTCCGCAATTTGACGAAACCGATGTGGAGACACTGACCATGATTGTCGAACGTTATGCTGAACAGGACACATGGAAAGAAAATCTGATCTTTGAAGAAGACAGTTTCTTATTGTTGGAAAATATCTTAAACGAAGCCGGCGAGCTGGAAGAAATGGCGCCTTATGAAGACCTAGTAGACACCAGTTACGCAGAGCAGGCGATTCAATAGTACCTTCTAAAACAAATGCCATGCGGACTTCTTTCGGAGTCTGCACGGCATTTTTCTAATGATCAAACGGTTCATTCAATTCTTCGGTACCCGCCAGCACAAAGCGTCCGTTTTTCATGATCTCGACTTCCATTCCGTCCGCATGCACCGAGACGATACTGCCGATCTCATCATACGGGATCGTGATATCGGTATGGCAATGAAAGTAAGCCTTCGTCTCATCCTGCGTCCTCAAAATCGAACATTCATTGTCTTTCGCGACGATCTCCTTACCGTCCGGATTAAAGAGCCGGTTTTCCTCACTGTAACTGTAACAGGTATCTCCCACAGCAAAGTGCGGTCCCATTTTTTCCACAATTAAAATCGGCAGTTTATAAACAATCTGATACCGGTTTGCCATAACATAAGCCGTGGTATTTGTGCCGATCGCAAATTCCCCGATCGGAAGCGTCGGATGGTTTTGCAATAAATTTTCTCTGACGAACCGGATATTTTCTTCTTCCGATTCAAAATTCTTGCAAGTATAGGACGCAATCATCCCGTCCTTCACATGCAGTTCCAAGTCCACAAATTTTAGATCATTCAAAAACACTTCGCTGACATTTAGGACGCCCTCGGTTCCCGTCAGTTTCGGCGACGTAAAGACCTCGCCAACCGGAATATTGACATCCGCCAGACAGTTTTCAAAGTTCGTCTCCCGTTCCGGATGCTCCATCTCATTCATCATGACTTCGATATCTGTACGGTTTGCTCCGATACCTTTTACTTTCACAGATTTTGCCTGATTCAATTCTTCGATCAAGACTTCCTGAATCACGCGATAGCGTTTTTTATCCAATGTATTGACCTTGACGGTCTCACGAAAAATCTCCTCAAAATCTTCACCGATTTCCGGCGACGGATATGCGATGATCGTAAAGCTATACTCGTCCCGCCGGATAAAACGGTTCGCGATTTTACTCGCCTGCGTCGTATACTCTACACTGCACGCCTGCTGTTTTTTGGACAGACTGATACAGGCACGCTTGGCGACCGGTGCAAACGGCGTTTCGCCAAATGTCTCCATAACTGCCGGTCCGGCAAACAGATCGGTATACTCTTTCACTGATTCATAACTCTGCGCCAGTACCTCTAATTTCCGTTCCATAAATGCCCGATCCAGATAAATCCCCTCATCCAAACGATGGTCATATTCAAACTGGCGATTCGGAGACGTTGAAAGAATCCCTTGCTTGCGATTCTGCTTCTGATTGATGCGGCTGACCGCCGGCAAATATAAAATCGGCTTTAAGCCTAATACACGGAATTGGCTGATCGCCGCACGCACGATCCGTTCCTGTCCGACCGAATACTGGATATTCACATACTTCTTTTTTGATAAGTCGATATTTGCGATCTCAAACCCCTCGCGAAAACCGTCCGTATAGGTAAACGCCATAGCGTCAATCTCTTCCTGCGGCAACCGGTTCAAGAATTCCGCCGTCCGCAGTTCAGACTCGGAGATATATAACCCATACGCATATAAATACCGCAAGTCTTCTAAATCCGCCTGCAGGATCTGTTCTAAGGAAGCGTTCCATTCCGGATCATACTGTTCCCGTATACGGATCGGAACCAAAATATCACAGTTATCATAATAAAAATAATAGATCGCTTTTTTCACATGCGAAACCGTCAGATCGGATTCTTCTTCAAAGAGATTATAAATCTCTATAAACAATTCCAAAAAGCAGGTAAGTTCCATGAATCTGCATTCTCTCGCATATCGGATACATCCGCGTAATTCCGTGTATAAAAAGCTTAAAATCGCACCATATTCTTTTCCCAGCCGGGCAACCGCATATTCCGGATTCGCATAACTTGTCTCGTATTGTTCCGGCATAAGTTCCGCATAGTTTTCCCGATTGATCTCCTGTAAAGTCTCTAATGTCTCTGACTGAACATCCAGCCCGATCTGTTGTTTTGTCCGCAGCAAACTTACCGCCGTAGTCCGAAAATATTCCCTGTACGGTTCCGACGTATTTTTTTCATTCTGTATATCATAAATGCGGTTCCACGCCAAATCCATACGTTCCTGAACCGCACCGTTTTCGTCCCGAAATAATTCTTGAGATTTCATAGCTTATCTCCCTTTTTACTGTCATGATCTGATACCGTCCGGCGGATTGCCGATTTCCATCATTCTCCGTTGATCAAAATATGAATCCCAACAGCACGATCAACAGATTGATCAGCAACAATCCGGTATTAAATAAAGTGCCAAAACGTTTAAAAAAATCCAAAGTTTCTTCGTCTTTCCAACTCACAATGGCAAACACCAAACCGACAATGGATAACAAGAATGCGGCAACCCCTACGAAGCCAGCCATACCTCCCGCCTGTCCTCTGGCACGAATCGTCAGGATCAGTTCGGCAATGATACAACCCGCAGACAGACATGCCAGACCACTCGCCATCAGACCATCCGGAGAATGCTTGATATCGTGGTAATTATGCGGTCTATGATTTCTTTTTGCCATTTTGATAACGCCTCCTGTCTATGAAACGAAGAATACGATAACACAGATAGCCGATCACGCCGCCCAAGGTATTTAAGAGCAGGTCATCCACATCGAATACGCCGACTTTTGTGATCAACTGTATCACTTCAATCCCTAAACTAAACAAAAAGGTATATAAAACGACCACCCAAAATCCGGTCGTCTGATTTCTCGCCCAGCGGATCAATGCGCCAAACGGAATAAATGCGACCACATTTCCCACCAGATTCACCCATATATCAAAATAGTCGATACTGCCGCTATAGATGGCACTATGTAAAAAACGTCTGATTTCTACGAACGGAATAAAGTTATACCGATAGTCCGTATAAGTCTGTGTTCTTCCATAGAATTCCATGTCGCTCAGCAGCAAAAAATATACGATTGCCATAATATATAGAATAAAGGATATCAAACAAACTGTACGAAACACTTTTCTGCTATCCATTTTTCTATTCTCTCCATTATCCATTCAGGGATTCTCCGAATTTTAAAATGTCAGATCTGTTTTTGCCTTCACTAATTTTGATCCGTTCACAATGAGCATCACTCCGATCGCGATGCCTGCGCAGATGGTTACGATCCCCAAAACCAAACTGCAGATTCCGGTGTTCGACATTGTCTTATAAGTATTCTCTCGCATGTTTTTCCCTCCTATTTTACACCATACTGTTCATAATACGCATCAATCGACGCTTTTAATTCGTCATCTATAATAATGTTTCCTTTATATGGTTTATTATACAAATGTTCTATCACTTCCGCCATAGTGACAATCGCCGTTGTCCGTATGCCATATCGTTCTTCGATCTCCGCTAACGCACTCTTTGTTCCCTGTCCGCGTTCCATACGATCCACCGACACCACCAAGCCGATGACATCGACCGCTCCCTGCGCCTGAAGAATAGGCAGCGTCTCCTGAATGGAAGTTCCGGCAGTTGTCACATCTTCAATGATCACCACTTTATCTCCGTCCCGGATCGGGCTTCCCAATAAAATACCGGTATCGCCGTGATCTTTCACTTCCTTACGGTTCGAACAATACCGAATCTCTTTTCCGTACTTTTCGTCAATCGCCATCGTTGTCGCCACGCTCAGCGGGATCCCCTTGTATGCCGGACCGAACAACACATCAAAATCCAACCCGTATTTGTCATGGATCGCTTCCGCATAATACGCACCGAGTTTCCGAAGCTGTCCCCCTGTCCTGTAAAAACCCGTATTTACGAAAAACGGAGTATTCCTGCCGCTTTTCGTTACAAAATCACCGAATTTTAATACATTGCAATCCATCATAAAATCAATAAACGCCGCTTTATATGCTTCCACTTATCTGCTCTCCTTTTTCCTGTTCTTTTTATATCAATCCCGATCTACGCATCCACGCAGTTCATTGATATCTTCCACCTGATACCGTTCCATATATGCTTCCATTTCCCGTACGATCCGTACCGCTGCAAGCGGATCACGAAACGTGGCTGTTCCTACCGAAACCGCAGTCGCTCCCGCCATGATAAACTCTATGGCATCTTCACCGGTCATAATGCCGCCCATGCCAATGATCGGTATCCGAACCGCTTTCGCCGCCTGATAGACCATACGGACAGCGACCGGTTTGATCGCGGGACCGGATAAACCGCCGGTCTTATTCGCCAGTGCAAAGGTGCGTTTATGTACATCGATCTTCATGCCGGTAATGGTATTGATCAGGGATAAGGCATCTGCTCCTGCCGCCTCGGCTGCTTTTGCCATTTCTACGATATCGGTCACATTCGGACTTAACTTCATGATGACCGGCTGTTTTGCCACATCTTTCACTGCCTTTGTGATATCATACAGGGCATCCGGATCCTGTCCAAATGCGATTCCCCCTTCCTTTACGTTCGGACAGGAGACGTTGATCTCCAGTAGATCGACTGCCTCGTCACCCAGACGTTCCACCACGTCCACATAATCTGCGACAGTTTTTCCGCAGACATTTACAATAATCTTCGTATCATATTGCTTCAGATACGGAATATCCCGTTTTATAAATACATCAATGCCCGGGTTCTGCAATCCTACCGCATTCAACATACCGCCATAGGTCTCCGCAATGCGGGGCGTCGGGTTGCCCTGCCAAGGCACGCTGGCAACTCCTTTCGTCGTGACAGCTCCCAATTCATTTAAGTCTATGAGTTCACTATACTCCGCGCCTGAACCGAAAGTACCGGAAGCCACTGTGACCGGGTTCTTCCAATTCACGCCGGCGATCGTTACGGAAGTGTTCACGCCCATTCCACCTCCTCTGCAAAAAAGACCGGACCGTCTTTACAAACCCGTTTGTTATGTACATGCGTATGCGCATCCGTTTCTTTTGAGGAACAAACGCATGCCAAACATGCTCCGATCCCACATGCCATTCTCTCTTCCAAGGACAACTGTGCCGTGATTCCATGTTCCAGCGCATATGCCTGCACCGCTTTCAGCATCGGGGTCGGTCCGCAGGCATAGATCATGTCTCCGTTCAAAGCATAGGACCGTATCGCATCCATGACAGTCCCTTTGACACCGTGCCTGCCGTCTTCGCTGGCATAATAGACCGGACAGATATCCGCAAACTCTTTATCCAAAAACACTTCATCCCGATAGCCTAAGACCGCCTTTACCTGATCCGCGCCCTGCTCGGTCAGTTCCTTTGCCAGTTGCAGCATAGGCGGGATTCCGATTCCGCCGCCGATCAGAATCGCACGGTTTAACTGTTGTGTAAAACCGTTTCCAAGCGGTCCCATGATCTCTATTTGATGATCCGTATGCAGATGCGAGAATTCTTCCGTTCCTTTTCCTGCCACGCGATACACTAAACGTATCGTTCCATGATCGCGATTGATCTCACATAAACTGATCGGACGCGGCAAAAGACGGGAAGCATCTTTGCAATACAGATTCACGAACTGCCCTGCTCTCGCATGATCTGCGATCTCTTTTGCTTCCAACCATATACTGTATATTCCGGTTCCGATACACTCCTGTCGGATCACGGATGCCATCGTTTTCGTTATCGCCATACTGTCGTCTCCTTCATCTGCCCTATACGCTTTTCCGTCCGGCAATAGTGCCATGAATATCTGCGATCATATCCAGTACCGCCTGACGGGAAGCATCCGCATAATGTTCGCTTCCGAATTTCTGATAACGCTCCTGCTGATATGCGGCAATAATACCTCTCGATGAATTAATGATCGCACCCAGTCCGTCCGGATTAAAATAATGTACCAAATCTTCCGCCTTACCGCCCTGCGCGCCATAACCCGGCACCAAAATATAGGTATGCGGCATCCGTTTTCGCAGCATCTTTCCCATTTCCGGATACGTGGCTCCGATCACACAGCCCACATTACTATAGGCGCCGTCCATGCTTTCCTTTCCCCATTCCACTACTTTATCCGCCACTAATTCATAAAGCGGAACGCCGTCGATCTGCTGATCCTGAAATTCACCGGAAGACGGATTCGACGTCTTTACCAATACAAAGATTCCTTTATCACAAGCCTCGCACACGTTCAAAAACGGTTTGATGCCGTCTGAACCCAGATACGGATTCACCGTAGCAAAATCTTCATCAAAACCGGCATATGTGTGAGAACCGACCGTGACCGTTCCCAAATGCCCCACTGCATATGCTTCCGAGGTAGAACCGATATCTCCGCGCTTTACATCTCCGATCACCAGTAAACCTTTACTTTTACAATAGTCCACCGTCTTTTTAAATGCCGCCACGCCTTCCACGCCAAACTGCTCATACATGGCGATCTGCGGTTTCACCGCCGGAATCAGATCACAGGTCGCATCAATAATCCCTTTATTGAACTGCCAGATCGCCTCTGCCGCTCCCGCCAGCGTTTCTCCGTGCGTCTCCCATGCTTTCTGCTGAATTTGATCCGGTATATATTTTAACATCGGGTCTAATCCTACCACGATCGGAGCATGGGTTGCCTCTATTTTATGAATCAGTTTACTAATCATATCTTTGATCCTCCGTATGTCATGCACTGATTGAGATTCTGTAAGAACTCCTGCCGCCGACGGTGCGTTTCCGGTTTTGTCCGATACCGCATCGATCGTCAGGCACCGCCGGATCTATTATATCATATCTTAGGGGCAGTTGGAAAGTCTTGAATCCAGAAATCAAACAGCCGGTCTCCGTTGCAGCAGGCACCCTGCGTTTCTCCTGTCCGTTCCGGATGCCATTGCACCCCGATAATCGGAAGGGACGTATGCACAATCCCCTCTATGACCTGATCTTCGGCAAATTGTACCGCTTCAAGTCCGGCTCCCAAGATCCCGATCCCCTGATGATGGGCGCTGTTGACGCAAAACCGCAGCCCGTAGATAAGGCTGAATACAGAATCCTTGGTAGCGATCGTCATATGATGCTGATCTCCGTTTCGATACATGTGAGCCGAAGCAGTCGGAAGGTGCTGTCGTACCGTACCGCCAAAACATACGTTTAATATCTGCATTCCTTTACAAATCCCCAGAATCGGTTTTCCCATTTTGCAGAATGCTTCCGTGGCTTTCAACTGCAATCGGTCAAGAGGTTCGTCAATATCTGTCGATCCCTCATTTGCCTGTCCAAATAATGACGGTTCGATATCTCCCCCGCCGGGAAGCAGCAATCCGTCACAATACATGGCGTCTTCCCAAGCGTTCTGAAACATCGGAACTCCCTCTGCTCCCACGCGTTCCAATGCCTGCAGGTAGCGTTGTATCTGCCCCGTCCTGCCTGCCACCAAAATTCTCACATAGATCTTCTCCCTTCTCACGTCCTATGGATTCGTGTTCCGGCAGTTTTTCCCGCCCGAAGCGGCATAGGGCGAACAACCGCAAGAACCTACTACGACATGATATATTCTTATGTCGCTTTCTTTCCTCCTATGACACCCTTGACTTTTGCTTCTCATTTTTGGGATGATAGAGATATATTTCCGGATATTTTCATATGATAAAAAAAGAAAGAACGGCGGTGAACACCATGGAATCAAAATATATCAAAAAAGCGATGGAATTACATATGTGTACGCCGGTTGTCGATGCCCACAGCGATCTTGCCGGCGAAGTGTTACTGCGTCACCGGCACGGTGAAACCCGGGTTATCGAGCATCGATACCTGCCCCATTGGCAAGCCGCCGGTTTTCATCTGATCGTCTCTTCGGTTTATATTGAGAATTCCATATTTTTTCCGAAACCATGTTCCAAACAATCAAACGATCAGTATCAGCCTCCGAAAAGCCAAAAAAACTGGACGGATCATTGGGAAAACGGCACCTTATGCTGGGAACAGGGATACGAAAACGCGCTGGCGCAAATCCGCGCGATCCGTCAGGAAATAGACGCGCTGCCGGAAATACTCTGTCTGGTCACTTCCTCTGAAGATTTACGGCAGGTCATGGAACAAAAGAAAATCGGCATTCTTCTTTATATGGAAGGGCTGGATTGTATCGGTACGGATATCACGAAAATACATGATTTATATTTACATGGCGTACGCGGCGCCAGTCTCACATGGAGCCGTCCGAATCTGCTTGCCACCGGCTGCTGCACAGCCACACAATTCGTTGATATACCCGGCTGCATCACTCCGTTGGGCATGGAAGCGATCGACGCTCTATGCCGGCATCATATGTTTTTGGATATCAGTCATTTGAATAACGAAGGATGGGAGCAGATTCACCGTCATCCCTATTTTTCAAATACATCAGAAGGAATCCGTGCAACACATCATGCGCCGCCATACATTGCCACACATTCGGACGCTTACTCGGTCTTTCCAAATTATCGGAACCTGACCGATCATCAGATGGCGGCTCTTGCCCGACAGGGCGGCGTCATCGGCTGCAACGCATGTAAATACATTACCGGTGCTGAAAACGCCACGGAATATATCGATTCCATATGTAAGCATATTGAATATATTGTGGATGCGCTTGATCCCTTTCATGTCGGATTCGGGTTTGACCTATGTGATTCCTATACGCGGGGAAAATATCAGACCGAACAGATTGAGACGGAAGATTGTCTGCGCAATCACAAAGAAGCACTTCTGCTGACCGCCCGTCTTTTGGAACGGGGAATGCCCGAGCAGACCGTGCTTCGGATTTTGGGACTTAATTGGCTGGATTACTTTTCATCTGTATTGATGCCGGATTCGTCGCTGTGACCTTGTCAGTCGCCCATACTACACAAGCAATCCCGGCGCATGTTGCGATCAGACCGATCCCCACCAGCATTCCGAAGGTTTCCGGAATGTCACTCATTAGGAGAGACAACAGATAACTGGAAGCATTGACAGCGATATGCAGCAGGATACTCGATATCACGGAACCATACCGATATGCCAAATACCCTAAGATCAATCCAAGCAAGGTTGCATAAACACCCTGTACCAAATTCAGATGATAAACACCAAACAACACTGCCTGTATAATACATGCGAGCCACCACGGCATGGCTTTATTCAATGTGCGGAACGTCAGACCGCGGAAGATCAGTTCTTCCCCGATTGGCGCCAACAAGCATACGGCAAGTATCATCCAAACCGAATCGCCCTTGACTGTTTCCATCAACTCCATATAGGATTCATAGATTTTCGGAAACAACGGTAACAGCACCGTCAAAAACATCGATATCGCAATTTGCAGACAAACGCCGCATAACAAGATCGCCAAAATACGATGCGGTTTCAAAATCTGCTTCCAGTCGTCCGTCTGTCGTTTCCGACAGTACATCAGCCAATACCAAAGTCCAAAAATCACAACACAGCCCACATAGATGATAAACATGGTCAGATTGTAGACCGACGACATTTGATATTTCGCGATCATCTGATTCATGAGCCGAAGCTGTTCCTCATACCCTATAGATCCCATCTTTAACATTTCTTTTATCAAATATCCATACAGGCTGACCGATGAAACCGTGATCTGCCAAAACAATACCGCAATGAACGGACAGCATCCCAGCATGATCCATCCAAATCTCTGACTTGCTTTCATTTTTCTTCCTTTCTGTATCTACTCATACGACCATCCTTCACCTTGCCTTATACCCCGTCAGAAACGGCGTAAGACGCATCCTGATAGACGATGTTTCCTTCGCAGATCGTCATCACGACTCTCCCGGTTACCCGTCTGCCGGCATATGGTGAATTTTTTGATTTTGACACAAACTCATTGACATTGACCGGATACTCCGCTTTCGGATCCCAAATCATGATATCCGCCAGTTTTCCGACTTCCACACTGCCCCGTTCCTGATCGATCCTGATGATCCTAGACGGATTCCAACTCATCTTTTCTACCCATTGCATCGGTGTCAGGACACCGCCTGCTACCAGCGTATGATATGAGAGTGCGGCGCTGGTTTCCAATCCCACGATGCCAAACGGTGAATGCAGAAATCCTTTGGATTTTTCTTCTACACTATGCGGCGCATGATCCGAAGCGATCGCGTCAATGGTGCCGTCCTGCAGCCCCTGTATCAGTGCCTGCACATCCGCCTTTGTACGCAGCGGCGGATTCATTTTAAAATTTGCGTCCTCATAGGTGATATCTTCATCCGTCATCGTAAAATGATGCGGACATACTTCCGCCGTCACATGCACTCCCATTTTTTTCGCCATCCGGACCAGTTCCACGCTTCCTGCTGTAGAACAATGGCACAAATGCAGTCTTGTTCCGTAATCGTTTGCCAGAAAAATATCTCTCGCGGCGATGATATCCTCCACTGCATGGCTGATACCCGGTACACCGAACCGCTTAGAAGCTACTCCTTCATTCAGAACGCCGCCCCGCAGCAGTTTCTTATCTTCGCAGTGAGCCATGATCAGCACATCCAATTCCGCCGCCTGCTTCATGGCATCCGCATAAAGCGCCACATCTGCAACGCTCTGTCCGTCCTCGGAAAAACCAATGGCGCCATGCTCGGACATGGCTTTCATATCGACCAGTTCGGTTCCTTTTTGTTCCATCGTAACCGCCGAAATCTGTTCGATGTGGATACCCGAGCATTTTTTTGCACGCTCCTGTACATAGGATAAGCGGTTGACCGTATCGATAACCGGCAGTGTATTCGGCATTGCGCAAACGGTAGTAAAACCGCCTTTTGCTGCCGCCCTCGAGCCGGATTCCATATCTTCCTTATGGATCAGTCCCGGATCCCGCAAATGTACATGCAGATCAATGAATCCCGGCAAAACAAAACAGCCCTCCACATCTAGGATTTCCGATCCGTTTTCCGGTATCAGGTGCTTTCCGACTTCCGTGATACGGTTATCCTCCAGCTTGACATCCAAATAATCATCTTGATTGGTCGCAGGATTAATCACTCTGCCATTCATAAGATATCGTTTCAATTTTTCTTCCTCTACTCTCTACATGTATGATCGTTAAAAGTTTCTTCCGTTCCATCCCCAGTCGTTCACACCGTGGTAGGTAACATAGACATTTTCTCCCGGAATCCCCAGCTCCTCCTGATAAATCCGGCAGATCTCAGCCGTCATTTTTTCATATGCGGCAGACGATGCACTCCCAAAGAGGCTGACGGATACATATGCTCCTTTTTCCAACTTGTTCCCTGCCATATAAAGCGTATACTGATCTTCCATTCCCACCATTAAAAATGATTCCGGTTTGTTAATGATCGAAACCGCTTGTCCTAATTTTGTTTTGATCGTCTCCTTCTGAGCATCCGAAACCTGCAACGTGATTTTAGAATCAATAAATGGCATAGCGCTATCTCCTTTTCTTTTCATTTTCTAACTATACTATACAAGTCCATTCCAAAAAAGACAAGCATAACTTATGATTCCCGCATTGACAAATCTAACGGAAACGTGTACCTTAAAATAATAGCGAGGAGGTGTAGGAAATGCCTGAACATTCATTATTCGAACAAGTGTCAGAATACTTAGCCCAAAAAAATTTCAGTCTGCTTCGCGAGATTATGTCAACCCAGCTTCCTGCCGACCTTGCCCTGCTTTTTTCCGAGTTTGAGGAAAAAGATATCTTACTTTTGTATCGCCTGCTGCCAAAGGAACTGGCAGCCGATACGTTTTCGTATATGAACAGTGATATGCAGGAAGATTTGATCAATGGGTTTTCGGACAAAGAGCTTCGGGAAGTACTGGATCAGACCTTTATCGATGACACCGTCGATATGATCGAAGAAATGCCTGCCAATGTTGTCAGCCGTATTTTGCGCAACTGCGACTCCCAGTCCCGCAATGCCATCAATCAGATCCTCAAGTATCCGGAAGACAGCGCCGGGACGCTGATGACGATCGAATATGTCAATCTCAGCAAAGACCTTACGGTGCAGCAGGCGATCTCACGCATTCGGAAAGTCGGTCCGAACAAAGAGACGATCTATACCTGCTATGTGACGGAAGCCCGTAAACTCATCGGTATCGTATCGGTAAAAGACTTATTGACCGCTTCCGACGATATCCGTATCAGTGACATCATGGAGACCAACCTGATCTCCGTGGATACTTCCGAAGATAAAGAAGTAGTAGCCCACCAGTTCCAGAAATATGATATACTCGCTCTGCCGGTCGTAGATGCGGAAAACCGTCTGGTCGGTATCATCACCTTTGACGATGCCATGGATGTCATTCAGGAAGAAAACACGGAAGATATCTCCATCATGGCGGCTATGACGCCAAGTGATGATTCTTATTTCAAGACCAGTGTATTTTCACAGGTGAAGAACCGTATTTTTTGGCTGATCATCTTAATGCTAAGCAATGCCATTACCGGAGCCATCATCAATCGCTATGACGATATCATCCGAGCCTTACCGATCTTGGTATCCTTTATGCCGATGTTGACCGGTACGGGCGGTAACTGCGGTTCCCAAAGTTCTGCCCTGATGATTCGCGGGCTTGCGTTGGACGAAATCAGGACCGGGGATTTTTTGAAAGTCATGTGGAAGGAATTCCGCATTGCCATTATCATCAGTGCGATCCTCGCCGTCATTAACGGTGCCAGAATCCTGATCTTTTATCATAATCCAACGCTGGCAATCGTATTGACCCTGTCTATTATAGCAACCGTTGTCCTTTCGAAATTGATCGGTTGTCTTTTGCCGATCTTTGCAAAAGTCATACATCTGGATCCGGCAGTCATGGCAGGACCTTTGATTTCTACGATCGTGGATATCTGCACAACCCTGTTGTACTATACGATCGCCATCCAGTTCTTTAACATATAAAAAGGCAGTTGACAATCACAACTGCCTTATGGTATATTAACACATGTCGTTAAGTATATGCGCGAGTGGCTCAGTTGGTGGAGCACGACCTTGCCAAGGTCGGGGTCGCGGGTTCGAGTCCCGTCTCGCGCTCTTTTTATTTACTGAATCTTTGTTTTACCGCCCATATATGGCTGTAAACATTCTGCAATCCGTACGCTTCCGTCCGCCTGTAGATTATTTTCCAAATATGCGATCAACATACGCGGCGGCGCCACGACCGTATTATTCAACGTATGCGCCAGATATTTTTGACCGTCCGCCCCTTTCACGCGAATCCGCAGCCTTCGTGCCTGCGCATCCCCTAAGTTCGAACAACTGCCGACTTCAAAGTATTTCTTTTGACGCGGAGACCAAGCCTCTACGTCAATGGACTTTACCTTTAAATCTGCCAAATCGCCGGAACAGCATTCCAAGGTCCGCACCGGAATATCTAACGAACGGAATAAATCTACCGTATTCCGCCATAATGTTTCAAACCACATCGGGCTTTCTTCCGGTTTGCAGATCACAATCATTTCCTGTTTTTCAAACTGATGAATCCGGTATACGCCACGTTCTTCCAGTCCATGCGCCCCTTTTTCTTTACGGAAACATGGAGAATAACTGGTTAATGTCTGCGGAAGCTGATCTTCCGGCAACATGGTGTCGATAAATTTACCGATCATGGAATGTTCGCTCGTTCCAATCAAATACAGATCTTCCCCCTCGATTTTATACATCATTGCATCCATTTCCGCAAAACTCATAACACCGGTTACGACATCACTTCGAATCATGAAAGGCGGCACGCAATATGTGAATCCTCTGTCGATCATAAAATCTCTGGCATATGAGATCACTGCCGAATGCAGTCTGGCAATATCTCCCATCAGATAATAGAAGCCGTTGCCTGCTACCCGGCGGGCGGCATCCAAATCAATGCCGTTGAAGCGTTCCATGATATCGGTATGATATGGGATTTCAAAATCCGGAACGACCGGTTCGCCGAATTTTTGCAGTTCCACGTTTTCACTGTCGTCTTTTCCGATCGGTACGGACGGATCAATGATATTCGGGATTGCCATCATGATTTCCCTGATCTTTTCCTGTAGCTGCGTTTCCTTTGCTTCCAGCTCTGCCAAACGCTCAGAGAATGCCGTGACTTTCTTCTTGAACTCCTCCGCTTCTTCTTTCTTTCCCTGTGCCATGAACGCCCCGATCTGCTTCGAGATCTTATTACGGTCAGCCCGCAAGCCGTCCGCTTCCTGTTGTGTTTTCCGGCTTTCCGCATCCAGCGCGATCACCTCATCCACCATGGGAAGTTTATTGTCCTGAAATTTATTCTTGATATTCTGCTTTACAATATCCGGATTTTCTCTAAGAAATTTAATATCTAACATAATATCCTCCTGCCATACAGAACTTTGTCTGTGGTATTCCTATCATTCCTATAACGCATTCAGTTTATACCATTTCCTGTTTCTTTTCAAGGGATACCTTATGAGATTTACCAAATCAAGGCAGTGGCGCCGTATGTCAAACCGGCTCCGAATCCGGACATGACGATCTTATCGCCTCTTTTTAAGCGACCTGCCCGATTCATTTCATCGAGTAAAACAGGGATGCTGGCAGAGGACATATTTCCGTAAGCATGCAGGTTCATCGGGAATTTTTCTTCCGGTTCTCCCAAGCGTTTTGCAATGGATTGTATGATACGCGCATTTGCCTGATGCAGGATATAGTGATCCACTTCGGATTTCTCCCAATTTGCCCGTTCCAACACATGAATGATGCTGTCCGGCACCTGACTGACTGCAAACCGGAACACTTCCTGCCCGTTCATTTCCAAATATCCGCTTCTTCCGGCATCGTCTGATGCCGTAGTTTGTTTCAGAAACGGATGGAGGATCGGCGGCTCATACCGGTATAACGCCATGCCCTTTTTACCGTTTGCTCCCTGAAGCATAGACACGATTCCTTCCTCTGCCTCTTCAATGAAGGCGGCTCCCGCACCGTCTCCAAATAAGATGCAGGAAGAACGGTCTGTCCAGTCAACCAGTTTCGACAAGACTTCCGCGCCGACGATCAACGCGTTCCGGTACATTCCGCAAGCTATGTATGCCGCAGCGGAATTAAAAGCAAATAAAAATCCGGCGCAGGCAGCGTTGATGTCATATGCGGTTGCCTGATCCGCACCGATCGCCGCCTGAATTTCACATGCCAGACATGGGAATGTACAATCCGGAGATACGGTCGCCGCTAAAATCAGATCTACATCTTCCGGCTGTTTTCCGGCATCTTCCAAGGCTTTCAGACAGGCTTGGATTGCCAAGGATGTCGTCGTTTCCGTAACTGCGACATGCCTGTTTTGTATACCGGTTCGCTCCTGAATCCATGTATCCGATGTATCTAAAAAGGATTCTAATTCCAGATTGGTCACTACACGGGATGGCAATGCGCTGCCCGTCCCAATAATTCTTGTTGTCATATGTGTTTCCTTTCTTTCCTTTGTTTATCAATCTACAAGACCTAGCCTTGTTTTCTATCCAACGATTGTCTTTGGCGTCGGGAAGTAGTTTGAAAAACTACTTGCTGTAAACTTACAAAAGCAGCAAGCCCCTTACGGAGTCTGCTGCTTTTCCGATATGCTTTTATTCTGTCGATGTACCGATTCAGGTATGATCCAAATCCACTTCCGGCATCAGTTCGTCTTTCATGATGGTAAGCACCCGGTCAAAAACTTCCACCTCTTCCGGCGTACATCGTTCCTTTACCCGTTGTAAGACGGTATCCACATAAGACTGACTGATGTTGTAATATTTATAATACTTATCCGTCACCCGTAAATGATACTCCCGTTTATCCGTTTCCGACTGCACCTTTTCGATGTAGCCCTTTTGTATCAGGCTATTGACTTTATAAGTAGCATTTGGTGAGGAAATGTTAATAAAATTTGCAAATTCATTGATTGTCGGGTTCTGCAATGCGCCGATAATTTCTGCACAAAACGCCTCCACTGTCGTCAGGCTTAACTCGCGGTTCGGAGCCTGAGCAAACACGTTTTGATAATAACGTATCTTAAATTTTTTGTATACCTCAGAAAAAGATTTTTCCAACATGGATGTTTCCTCTCCCATTATTGTTCCGAAGCCGTCTCCGCACCTATCACAAAGGATAATTCAGCCTGTGCCGCCACTTGGTCGCCCACTTTTGCCACTGCTTTACCGAAGCCGATCGGTCCCCGTCTGTTTATGATCTCACATTCCAAAGTCAGTACGTCCCCCGGAATGACCTGCTTCCGAAATCTGGCATTCTTGATGCCTCCGAAAAATGCAATTTTCCCTTTATTTTCTTCTTCACACAAAATCGCAACTGCGCCCACCTGCGCCAAGGCTTCGATGATCAGAACCCCCGGCATCACATGCTGCTGCGGAAAATGTCCACAGAAGAACATTTCATTAACCGATACGCACTTGATCCCGACTGCCCGTTTGCCCGCTTCACACTCAATGATCCGATCCACCAGTTGAAACGGATACCGATGCGGAATGATCTCTTGAATCTGATTCGAATTTAACTCCATCGTTACGCCTCCCATCGCTTAAACAGAACACTCGCGTTATGACCGCCAAATCCCAAAGAGTTGGATAACGCCATCTCCACCTGTACCTGTCTTCCTTCGTTCGGCACGATATCCAGATCACATTCTTCATCCGGCACCTGATAATGGATCGTCGCAGGGATGAAACCGTCTTTTAATGCCAAGGTCGTAAAGACCGCTTCCACGGCTCCGCTGGCACCCAGTAAATGTCCGGTCATGGATTTTGTCGAACTTACCATTAATTGATAGGCATGATCGCCGAACGCCGCTTTGATCGCCTTCGTCTCACCGGCATCATTCAGATGTGTGGATGTACCGTGTGCATTAATATAGCCGATCTGCTCCGGCTGTACGCCGGCGTCTTCTATAGCCATCTTCATGCAGGCAGTGCCGCCCGCTCCGGTCGGGTCCGGTGCCGTGATATGATACGCATCACAACTTGCGCCATATCCGATAATCTCACCGTATATTTTTGCTCCTCTTTTTTCTGCATGCTCTAACTCTTCGAGAATTAAAACGGCGGCTCCTTCGCCCATGACAAAGCCGTTGCGTTCCTTGTCAAACGGGATAGACGCCCGACTGATATCTTCCGTCACATTCAGGGCTTTCATAACCGTAAACCCGCCGACGCCCATATTACAGATACATGCTTCGGCACCTCCGCATAACATCACATCCGCATATCCGTCGCGTACATAATGAAAAGCCTCTCCGATCGCATTGTTTCCGGATGCACAGGCTGTGACCACACAGTTACAGACACCCTTAAATCCGGTTTCAATCGCAATCTGTCCGGCTGCCATATTGGCAATAGACATCGGAATAAAGAACGGCGAAATCTTCTCAAATCCCCGGCTCAGCCCACGATCATGTTCACTTTCAATGGTTTTCAATCCACCGATACCGGAAGATACGATTGTTCCGCACCGCAGTGGATTTTCCTGACTCATATCTAATCCACTGTCCTGAAACGCTTCCTTTGCCGCGATCATAGCAAATTGTGTATAACGGTCCATATGTCTGGCTTCTTTTTTATCCAGATAATCTTCCGGCTTGTAATCCTTTACTTCTCCGGCGATCTTTACCTGAAAATCTGTTGTATCGATCTGTGTGATCCGATCGATCCCACAGGTACCCTTTTTTACATTTTCCCATGATTCTGAAATATTATGTCCCAATGGGTTAATCGTACCCAATCCGGTAATCACTACTCTTCTTTTCATTGGATATCTCCTTTATGTTTTGCCTTGTTATCGTTACATTGCCATACCGCCGTCCACGTTCAGCACATGCCCTGTTATGTAAGAAGCGGCATCCGAAACCAAAAACGCCACCGCATGCGCCACATCTTCCGGTTGTCCCAAACGTGCCAACGGTATTTCTTTCGCCATCTGCTCCCTGACCGTATCCGGAAGCGCATTCGTCATATCGGTGGTTATAAAGCCCGGCGCAACGGCGTTGACCGTCACATTACGGGAACCCAATTCTTTTGCCAATGATTTTGTCATGCCGATCACGCCCGCTTTGCTGGCTGCATAATTGACCTGTCCCGCATTTCCGTTTAAACCGACGATACTGCTGACGGTGACGATTCTTCCGTAGCGTTTTTTCATCATATGCTTTGATGCCACACGCATACAGTAAAACGTTCCTTTTAAATTGGTGTCGATGACCTGATCAAACTGCTCATCCGTCATGCGTACCAATAATCCGTCTTTGGTAATGCCTGCATTATTCACTAGGATCTCTAAGGAACCCGTCACTTTCAATGCTTCTTCAAATAAGTGATCTACTTCTTCTGTCTTTGCGATATCCGCCTGTACGGCAAGCGCCTGCACGCCATACTCCTTACACTGGGAAACGGTTTCTTCTGCGGCTTTTGCGCCATGTGCATAACAAGTGACTACATTTGCTCCTTCTTTTGCCAAAGCAACACAGATTGCTCTGCCGATTCCCCGGCTCCCTCCGGTTACAATGGCTGTTTGATTTTCTAACAACATCCTGCTTCTCCCTTCCGCTATGCAAGCTTCTCTACCAGTGCCTCCAAGCTTTCTACGCTGTCTACACTATAACAGGTAATATCCGGGCATGTTTTCTTCACGAATTTACTCAATGCCTGTCCCGGTCCGATCTCCACTATGGTATCAATGCCCTGTTCCGCCATGTAGCGGATCGAGTCCTCGATATAGATACTGCTCTGTACCTGACGCTCCAATAGATCCGGAATGCGTTCCTCCTCGTTCTTGGCGCGTCCTAAGGTGTTAAACACCACCGGGAAACGCATGCTGCCAAAGGATTCCTTGGTAAAACGCTCCTTTAACTTATCGCCTGCCGGCTTCATCAGCGACGTATGGAACGGTCCGCTGACGTTCAGCGGCAGACAACGCTTTGCTCCGGCTTGCATTAACAGTTCGACCGCACGGTCTACTGCCGCCTTGTCTCCGGAAATCACGATCTGACCCGGGCAGTTATAATTTGTCGGTTCCACTACATGATACTGCTGATCACGCAATTCTTCCTGTGCCTGCTTACAGCAGGCTTCCACTGCCGCACGGTCTAAATTCAACACCGCCGCCATCTTACACTCACGATCCACGACGGCTTCCGCCATAGCCTGTCCGCGATATGCCACCAATGAGATCACCTGCTGGTCGCCAAAGACGCCAGCCGCATACAATGCGGAATATTCTCCGAGACTCAAGCCCGCCGCCATCTCCGGCACGATCCCTTTATTCTCCAAGATTTTTGTCACACCTACTGCAAACGCCACCATACAAGGCTGCGTATACTTTGTAGTGTTCAATCGTTCAGCCGGACCGTTAAAACAACATTCCCTGACATCAAATCCGACATCGGTATGATCCAGTACGTCCCTGAATTCCGGATATGCTTCATACAGATCTTTTCCCATGCCGACGGTCTGACTCCCCTGACCGGCATACATAAACGCTAATTTCATTTCTTTCCTCCAAACTTATAACTCAACGGTTTTTAATCTTGCCAATTCCTGCTTTGCTTCTTCATACAGGGTATCCAGTATCTCTGCTAACGGTCGGATCTCTTTCAACTGACCGCACACCTGTCCCGCCATGACCGATCCGTGCTGGACGTCACCGTCAAATACGGCGCGTCTTAAACCGCCCAGCGTAAACTGTTCTAATTCCTCTCTGGTGCCTCCGTTCCGTTCCACTTTTATGTACTCTCTTGCCATATCGTTTTTCAGGATACGTACCGGGGCATCCAACGAACGACCGGTGACCGTCGTACTGTTGTCTCTTGCCTTTATCAATGCCTGTTTATAATTTTCATGGATCGGGCATTCTTCACTGACCAGCAGGCAGGTTCCCACCTGAATGCCGGCGGCTCCCAAAGCCATTGCAGCCACAAACTGTCTGCCACTTGCAATTCCGCCTGCGGCAATGACCGGAATCTTGACCTTATCAATGACCTGCGGTACCAATGTCATAGTCGTCATATCGCCGACATGTCCGCCGCTCTCTCCGCCTTCCGCGATCACTGCATCGGCGCCGAGCTGTTCGACTTTGCGGGCAAGTGCGGAACTGGCAACGACCGGAATGATCTTACTGCCCGCATCTTTCCACATTCCCATATATTTTGACGGGGTTCCGGCTCCCGTGGTAATGATTTCTATCTTTTCATCCGCCAAAAGCTGGGCAATATTGTCGGCGTCCGGATTCATCAACATCAGATTGACACCAAACGGTTTATCCGTCAGCTTTCTGCATGCCGCAATCTCTTTTTCGATTGCCTCCGCATTCAGCCCGCCGGATGCGATCAGTCCCAATGCTCCTGCGTTGGATACCTGTGCGGCAAATGTTCCGGTTGCGATATTTGCCATGCCTCCCTGAATGATCGGATATTTAATGTGCAACATTTCATTTAATTTCATAATCCATTCTCCTTTTTGGCTGCCTCAATGATCGCCAAGTCCATATTACGGAATTTGTCATAGCGGTTCTTAGCCAGTTCGTTTGGCGACATCCGCTTATATTTTGCCAATTCCAAAGTCAGAACCGCATCAATCTCGCGATATACTTTGCTAGGATTCTGATGGATGCCGCCCAGCGGCTCCTTGATAATTCCATCGATCACATTATAATTCTTTAAATCCTGAGCAGTCAGTTTCATTAAATCGCATGCTTCCGAACTTCGATTGGAATCTTTCCACATGATCGAAGCAAATCCCTCCGGTGACAATACCGAATAGACTGCATGTTCCAACATATATACGCTGTTAGCCACACCGATCGCTAAGGCGCCGCCACTACTGCCCTCACCGGTCACGATCGAGATGATCGGCACTTTTAACGAACTCATCTCCGCCAGATTTCTTGCGATCGCATTTGCCTGTCCGTGTTCTTCCGCTTCCAGTCCCGGATATGCTCCCGGCGTATCGATAAAGGTAATGACCGGACGACCGAACTTCTCTGCCTGCTTCATCAAACGCAAGGCTTTACGGTATCCTTCCGGTTCCGGCATACCAAAATTAAATTCCATGTTTTCATTGATATTTCTTCCCTTGCGGTGTCCGAGTACCGTCACCGGCATGCCGTGGAATGTTGCGATGCCGCCGTAGATACTTTTATCCTCTTTACTTAGAAAATCTCCCCGCTGGATGAAGAAATCATCAAATAAAAAATCGATATAATCATCTACTTTCGGACGGTTCTTATGCCGAGCCAGATATACTTTATCGGCAGGCGTCAGGTGATCGCACTGCTTTAAGAGCTTCTTTTTTTCGGATTTCAGTTCTTTGATCCGTACATCTGCCGCATAATCGTCCTCTTTCGCCGATAATTCTTCAATCTCCGCATCCATCTCACGGATCTTCTCATCTATTTCCCGTATCATAGCGACCACCTCTTTCTTTCATGCAGCTTCAAAATCTGACCGACCACTTCCCGCATTTCGTTTCGCGGTACGATCTGATCTACAAAGCCATGTGTCTCCAGATATTCCGCCGTCTGAAATCCTTCCGGCAATTTCTGTCCGATGGTCTGTTCGATCACACGCGGACCGGCAAACCCTATCAATGCTCCCGGCTCAGCCAGTGTGATATCACCTAAGGTTGCAAAACTGGCGCTTACGCCTCCCGTGGTAGGATGTGTCAGACAAACCACATATAATCCTCCATGTTCGCTGAATCTCTGTACGGCTGCACTGGTCTTTGCCATCTGCATGAGCGAAAGAATCCCTTCCTGCATACGTGCGCCGCCGCTCGCCGTGAACATAACAACCGGCAGTCGATTGCGATCCGCCACTTCAAATGCGTACGTCACCTTTTCACCCACTGCGATACCCATGCTTCCCATGAGAAACTCGCTGCCCATTACGGCGATCATGGCTTTCTGACCGCAGATGTCACCCACGCCGATCAGTACGCCTTCTTCCAAACCGGTCTTTTCCTGAAGTTTGGTGATTTTCTCTTCGTAATCCGGATAATCCAAAGGATTCATGATCGGCACCTTACATTTTAACTTTCGAAACGTTCCGGCATCCACCATACTCCGCATACGACGTGCCGCCGATATTTTATTGTGCGCTCCGCATTCCGGACACACAAACAAATTCTTCTTCATGATACCGGACGGTATTTCCTTTTTACAGGCAGTACATGTAATGACTTCCGTACCGCTTTCCTCCGGTTTTTCCAATTTATCTCTTACAACGACCGGTTCAAAATCATCGTTTAATTCCTGTGATTCTTTTGAAGCCTTCAGCACCGTTGCGTACTTTGCCAATTCAGCTTTTGTCCTGCCTAACAAACTCATTTTTTTCACTCCTCTGAAATAGCTTTAAAAGAAACAGGCATACACAAATCTTTCCATATGTAGCGATTTATATATACCTGTATTCTTCAGCTAATGGTCGTTACAATCAGCCCTGATGAGCCGTAACGTAGTCTACTAAATCCTTAACAGTCTTCATATTCGGAAGGTCTTCGTCTGCAATGGCAACGCCGGTTGCGTCTTCAATCGCCATACCTAATTCTACTGCATCCAAGGAATCTGCACCTAAGTCATCCGTTAAAGATGCCTCTAAAGTGATCTTGTCCTCATCACAACTTAAGGTGTCGGCAATTACTTTCTTAATTGTTTCGAACATAGTAGTGTCTCCTTTTCCCTATTTTCATTTTAGTTAAAAAATTTTAATTTTCAACCAAGTATATTGTATCAATTATTCCCTGTTTGTCAACCGATTTATACCAGTTTTGGAAGTTTTCGTCAGTTTTTTTTCGACGTTCCATCCTTCGCCGCATTCATTTCATAAAAATTAATAATTTGTTCAAAATATTTCCATATTTTCATAGTAGATAGTTCTTGACATTTTAAATACCAGACCTTACCATATAACATGAATGTAGTTTTTGAAACTACATGTAAAAATCTATCAAACTATTTTTGCTAGACAAAAAAACAATTTTATTGATAAAGAATGACACTCAATAATTGTAGAAAGGACGTTTAATCATGTCAAACCACACATCTCTCCAACCGGAGACCGGCATAGCCGGTAAATTTATTTCCACTGCCAAAGATGAAAACGGTGTCCTGAGCGCCATAGAATTCCATAACGATGAACATTTTAACTTTGCTTATGACGTTGTAGACGTCTTGGGAAAAACCAAGCCGGATAAACTCGCGATGCTGCATATCGCAGGAGACGGCAAGGAACGTCAGATCACCTTTCGGGATATGATGATCTATTCCAATAAGGCGGCAAATTATTTTCAGTTTCTCGGTATTAAGCGCGGCGACCGCGTGATGTTGGTACTAAAGCGGCATTACCAGTTCTGGTTTGCGATTCTTGCGCTGCATAAAATCGGCGCCATTGCCATACCGGCAACAAACCTTTTGGTTAAGAAAGATTTTGAATACCGTTTTAAAGCCGGCGATATCGATGCGGTACTCTGTACTTCGGACGGGAAGGTAGCCGGTGAAGTCGAACGCGCCTCCCGCACATATGACGGATTAAAGGCAAAGATCATGGTAGGTAATACCACTTTGAAAGGCTGGCATAATTTCAACCGGGATGTCCGTTTCTTTTCACCGGAATTCCGCAAGCCCAAGAATGCGGCGGGCGGTGACGACACCATGCTCATGTTCTTTACTTCCGGTACGACGTCTTATCCGAAAATTGCCGCTCATAGCTATAAATATGCCTTAGGACATTTTATCACTGCCAAATACTGGCAGCAGGTAGACCCGGACGGCATTCATTTCACGATCAGCGATACCGGCTGGGGAAAGGCATTATGGGGTAAATTATACGGTCAATGGCTTTGTGAAGCAGCGGTGTTTACCTACGACTATGAAGAATTCTACGCCAGCCAGATCTTAAAAATGATCGAGAAGTACCGGATCACGACCTTCTGCGCTCCGCCAACGGTATACCGGGTACTCGTGCATATGAACCTTTCGAAATTTGACCTATCTTCCTTACAGACAGTGGCTACGGCAGGCGAAGCCCTGAATCCGGAGATATTTGATAAGTTTTATCATCAGACCGGCATGAAGATCATGGAAGGATTCGGACAGACGGAAACGACCTTAATCATCGGCAATCTCGCCGGTATGGAACCGAAACCGGGATCCATGGGACGTCCGAGTCCGCAGTACAGCATTGAAATCATACGCCCGGACGAGACTGTCTGCGAAACCGGTGAGACCGGTGAAATCGTAATCAACGTCAAGGATCATGTGCCGGAAGGATTATTCCTCGGGTATTATCTGGATGACCTTCGGACAGAGTCCGTATATTATAACGGATATTATCATACCGGCGATACCGCTTACAAAGACGACGACGGCTTCTTTTGGTATGTCGGACGTGTTGATGACGTCATCAAATCCACCGGCTACCGTGTCGGTCCGTTTGAGATTGAAAATGAGATCATGAAGCTCCCTTACGTCATCGAATGTGCGGTCACATCCGTGCCGGATCCCATGCGCGGGCAGGCGATCAAGGCAAGCGTGGTACTGACGGAAGATACCGAACCGAACGACGATCTCAAAAAAGAAATGGTGAAATTCTTTAAGACCAATCTGGCATCCTATAAACGTCCGAAAGTGATCGAGTTTGTAAAAGAACTCCCGAAAACCGTCAGCGGAAAAATACGCCGCGTGGAAATCAAGGAAAAAGATTGGGCAAAACCTACGGAACCCAATGTATAATGAACGTATCGGAGAATAAGCATATGAAAAACAATATTGTAATTACAGGGATGGGTGTTGTATCGCCGATTGGCATCGGTGTAGCGTCCTATTGGAACGGATTGATCACTGGAAAACAGGGGGTTTCCCCGATTACCCGTTTTGACACTACAGACCTTCCCGTAAAATTTGCCGCGCAAGTCAAAGACTTTGAACCAACCGACCATATCCCAAGAAAACTTGCAAAAGAAATGGATGTATTTATGCAGTACGGATATGTCGCTGCCGAAGAAGCCATGCAGGATGCCGGCTTACAATCCGAATCCTCTCCGATTCCGCCGGAACGCATCGGCATTGTCGTCGGCACCGCCTTTGCCGGTCTGTCAACCATAGCAGAGACACAACACGGAATCAGCAGCGGCGCACATAGTAAAGTCAGTCCGCGATTTGTTCCAAAAATCATCGGTAATATTGCCGCAGCACAGATAGCGATCGCCAAAGGACTCCGCGGTCCCAGCCTGACCGTAACAACAGCCTGTTCCTCGGGAGCAGATGCGATATCGACCGGTATCATGCTGATTCGCAGCGGCGAAGCAGATGTCGTATTATGCGTCGGCGCAGAGGCTGCCACCTCACCGCTTCCGATCATGGGACTGTCTTCTGCCCATGCCTTATCCACACGAAACGACACGCCGGAGACCGCCAGCCGTCCGTTTGATGCGACCAGAGACGGTTTTGTTATGGGAGAAGGCGGCGGGTGTATCGTCATTGAAACAGAAGAACATGCCCTTGCCCGAAACGCTCAGATCCATGCTTCGATCATCGGCTGGTCAAACAGTACCGACGGTTATCATGTCACTTCTCCGCATCCGGAAGGGATCGGCGCCATATTTTGCATGCGGCATTGCATAGAAAAAGCCGGCATTCAGCCGGAACAGGTTACGTATATCAACGCCCACGGAACTTCCACTCCAAAGGGCGACATCATTGAAACGATCGCCATTCAGACACTATTCGGCAAACACGCACAATCTCTCGCCGTTTCGTCTACCAAGGGAGCAACCGGACATATGATGGGAGCCGGCGGTGTGACGGAAGTCATCGCCTGCGTAAAGACCATTCAGGATGGCATCATTCCTCCGACCTTGCATTTACAGACACCGGATCCGGATTGTAATCTGGATTATGTGCCGAATACCGCACGCAAGCAGTCAGTGGAGATTGCCATGTCCAATGCGTTCGGCTTTGGCGGTCAGAATTCCAGCATTCTGCTCCGCAGATATCACTAGAGTACAAACACCTGACCTTCGTGGGAAACGGAGCGCAGGTGTTTTTTATATTCCGGAAATCGTTTCAGACAGGTATCGATCAGGCTATAGTCGTTCCACATGTGCATCGGAAACACCGCTTCCGTTTTGGTATATTCCATAAAGATCCGCAGACCGTCCATTGCATGTTCCTGAAGTCTGGGATCCAACGGAATAAATGCGATATCTATCTTGCGTCCTTTCAGTGTTTCCATTTCTTTTAAATATGCCCGCGTCATATTTTCATTATATTGCTTGCTTTCTCCTTCCCAGTACCAGAGATTCAGATCGCCGGCATGATAGAAGACATGCCCCTCATATTCCAAGAGATATGCCACTCCGGCATCGGTCGAACGCAGGGCATAAACGATCAAAGCACTGCCGTTACACAAGCGCAGTTCCCGCGTTTCCCGTTTTCGCACCTGAATCAGGCACGGATCCAAATCAATTCCCCGCGCCTTATGTTCTTCCATCATACGTTTGACCGGAATATCATGCGCCAAAACATATTGTATGTCCGGATAGCGAAGCTTCCATTGAAAAATTTCCCGATTGTAGTGATCTGCATGACTATGACTGACAAAAACAACCAACGGCTTATCCGCCGATATCTCCGGCAAAGCGCCTGTATAATAATCGAATAACAGATAGACGGTATCCGTCTCTAACAAAAATCCACTGTGTCCTAAATATGTTACCTTCATTGCGATTCCTCAATATGATCCCAATATGTTTTGCTGATTCAAGAACGCAACGCCCTTAGTCTCTCGTTGACTGCTGCTTCCCGTCTGCGGCTAAGTAGAACTTTTTCTCCGCCCTTCAATACCACAGTATTTTCCTGTATGGAATCAATATACCATCCATTCACCAAATAACTCTTATGCGTCCGTATAAACCCGTATTCTTCCCACTGTTTTTCATAATCGGACAGTTTTCCGTATCCAGTAAACTCCTCTCCCTCTATGGTATGTACATGAATGAAATGATCATATATTTCAGCATATTTGATATTTCTTACACACATCCTGATATCGGCTGACGCAGTACGAAAAGACACAAAGTGATGCTGAGCCTGCATATCCATATATCGATTCAAAGCACAAAGCGCCTCATCCAATTCTATATCAATGAATGTTTTTCTGATAAAACGAAACGGTTGAAATTGTACTGTGGCATATGCCCATTCACTATGTGCGGAAAGAAACAAAACCGGTATCGGATGGTTTTCGTTAATATATTTCGCCACCTCTAAACCACTCATTTCCGGCATATGAAGATCAAGAAACACTGCGTCATAATCCGCAATATCTTTTAAGAATGCCTGACCGTTATCATAACATGTAATCTTATGGTCGATTTTTAATGATTCCAAGTGTTCCCGTAATTTCTTTTGAAAGAAATCCAAAAAATGTGATTCATCATCACAAATTGCAAAACGTATCAAATTGTTCCCTCCCTCAATACATAGGTTAGCTCCGAAAATCAAATAACAATTTCAATATAGCGCTAAAACCATCGAATGCCGTCATATCATTTGTTATTTTGCTATTTATGATAATACGATATCATGGAAAAATCAAGAAATCTTTACTATTTATACATCATGTCCCACTATTTTTCGAATTCTCCCTGCTTCCACTTCAAAGACTTCATCACAAAGCAGATCTATATCTTCGCGATTATGGCTGGTAAGTATGATCAATTTTCCTTCCTGTTTCATGGTTAAGAATAATTGCCGCATCGCAGATACTCCTTCTTTGTCTAATCCATTCATTGGTTCATCCAAGATCAAGGCAGTTTGATCCTCCATGATCGCCTGAGCGATTCCCAGTCTCTGTCTCATCCCTAAACTATACTTTTTAACCGGTAATTTCAGTTCGGGATCCAGTCCGCACATCCTCATGGTTTCCTTGATTTTCTCTTTATCCGCTTTTCCACTGATTTCCGACAACATCATCAGATTTTTTATGCCGGAATAATATGGGATAAACCCCGGATTTTCTATGATAATCCCCGTATCCTGAATGTAATCTATGTCTTTTCCGATTATCTTTCCATTTACGAGGATTTCACCGGATATCGGCTTAACGAATCCGCAGATACATTTCATCAGCATTGTTTTACCGCTTCCGTTATTGCCTATCAATCCATATATTTTTCCTTCTTCCATCGTGATATTCACATCCGACAGGATCGATTTTCCTTTTATCGTAACATTTAAATCTTTCACTTGTATCATATGAATGCTCCTTTTCAGATACCGTAACAACGCTTACTGATGATAAGGGATACTGCGATCAACATAACATTGATGATAGCAAAATAAAGATAGGAATATCCGATTGGCAGGATGGGCATTCTCTGATATTCCGCATAATGCAGCCATGTGATCGTATGTGCCATGGGAAGAATCCACATAAATGCTATTCTTCCCGCACAGGCAATCGTTCCCAATGCAATTACCAATCCGTCCGTAACAATCCCCAAGATTTTCTTTTTAATCATAGAAAATAACAAAATCAACAACGACAACATGATAAAATATAATATCAAAAGGCATGCCGTATGAATCACGGCTGTAGACAACTGCATCTGATTATATAGTTCTTCCGGAATTAAAGCCACCACATAATCTCCGGAACGATTCGGAAAGACAGATACATATTTTGTAACGGCATCACTATACCGGACATCCATGCTTATAAAATCCAAAGATAACAACACCGATGAAACAAATACAAATACAGTCAACAGCACAGAACTTTCGATCGCATACACAATCTGACCGGCTATCCATATTCGCTTACTGCAACGTATCTGATAGAAATACTGACAGTCTCCTTCTCTTGGAAAGTCTGCCATCATGGTCACAAAAAAAAGCGGCAGTATTAATACGACGGCTCCTGAATTCCCGATTGCCGCAAACGGTTCTAAAACAGAGAGCTTCCCTCCCATATCGATACTTAATGCTCTAAGCGGTGCTAGGATCTGAATATTCACAAAGATCAAAAACATAGCCAAAATGATCATCTTGGTACTCCTGACCAACCGCAGTAATTCTATCTGAGCAATACTCCATATCGTTTTCATGTTATTCAAACCCATAGTCCTCCCCTCGTTTTGTGAGACAATATAGCATCAAAAAGAATCCACACAAATACAAAAGAATGACAAACAGCAGGGTGAGTCCAAAACTGACCGGCATATCTATATTCAGAAGGTTTTCCAAATATAAACTTGAACCCAGAGTCAGAAGCGTATCCCAGTCGTGGCTCATAGCATCCGTAACTATTTTTGTGACTGCCCTGTCCAATATATACTTCAGCATAATCGGTAAACAACAAAGAATATATTGATCCGTAAACCAAACAGACACAAAATATGCAAATACATTGACCCCCATACCATATAGAAAGATTCCGACACACCGTTTTCCTATCCATAAGACTTCATGAAAGTCCGGATGGATGCCCATATAATAATCTAACTGTTCGGCAGAGTATTCCTGAACGGCTGGAAATCGCATATAGACGATCAAACCAAACAGTAAATAACCACATAAAAGTATGATGCCTCCGCTGATCATGGCGGATAATAATTTCGAAACACAATACTTGATATTATTTTCCCGGGTCAATAGCAGACGGTTAAAACCGGTTTTTTTCTCACATGAAAGCATGACAAGATAACCAATACTCAATAACAGCGGAAACAAAAGCTGGCTCCAAGTGCCAATCCCTTGTTTCCATATTTCATATCGGTTTAAAGATATCTCCGCCAACATGGTCTCTCTATGTAAAAAGAGCAGTAATTCCATAATCGTATAGTGCTTTCCATTGATCGACATATATCCTTCACTAAAACAACAGATTAAAGCTACTCCCAAACACGACAAAAGAAAGACAGGCAGATACAGATTCTTTTTGATCTCACTGTACCATTCTCTCATATGATGTCCTCATTAAATGTGTAGTAATACACATCCCCCGATAAAACATTGACATATGCACGCATCATCTGATCATTCGTCGTACACATCCCTTCAAACTGCCAGCATGGATGCACGATCCACTGCTCTTCTGCATAGTCACAAGGGCAGTATACTAGTTCCACTTTTTCTACCTCTAATTTTACTTTTCCGGCTAGATAATCACTCAGTACGGAAGCTGCATCCTGACAGCTTAAGATATCTGTCTGTTCATCAATCAGACTTTCCAACTGCATACTTTCGATGTATCCTATATAAGCCGCTACCGTATCATGATTGATGACATAAACATGTTTTATATCCTCATTAATATACTTAGAACTGTAATATGTCCTTCCACCATGATTTGCATACGCAAACGGTACCCCATTGTAAACCCGACGTATCTGAAACGCATATCCATATTTATCATTTAATTCAAATACTGCGACTTTTGGTACATCTACAGACACACCTTCCATCGGCGGATAGGGTGTCCCCGCTTCAAAATAATCCTCAACCATCTTGGCTGCATCGCCTATAGAACATTCACCATCCACTAATGACCATACCTCATCATTTTTTTCGGAAACCAAGCCGGTTTCTATGACTTTTTCGTTATGCAATCCCAAAAATGCCCCTTGTGCATCGCCATTTGCCCGTTTTCCCGTATTTAAATATTCCGTGATACTGCCGTCGCTCATAGAATAAATACCTCCGCTTCCCATTTGAATAGCACACCGGTTGGTATTAATTAAAAATCCTCTTCCCGAATCAAAGTCCGGATAATGTTCAAACACGCTTACATAACAATACGGTGCTTCCTTGCTGTCATCCAGTTCATATTGACCTGAGGCATCCCGCAATTCCGTTTCCAAATCAATATCTTCACACCCAATATCGTTCAGCCAGTCTTTGACGATACCGATACTCTCATCCACTCCTATCCCTTTATAATATCCTCTGTATACACCTACTTTCTCCACATTGCCAAGAGGAAGGAATGTACAATCCTGAAAACTAACGTTGTCATAGTTACTTTCCTGTAAAGCCTTTATCTCACTTTCATATTGACTGCGGCATTCTGAAATGTCCGTGCGTCCCGAAGCGAAATCCATCGAAAATTGTAACGGTTCCAATTCCGTCATGCCGGTTTCTGAAGAAGCCGTTGAACCAGCAATGTCTTGTTCTATTTGCGATCCGCATCCCATCAGACATAAAAGACATACAGCCGCTATCAGAGATAATGTTCGTTTTTTCATTACAATCCTCCTATATGTAGCAGGGGGAATAATTTAGAAATCATTCCCTCTGCCACCTTTGTCAAATATCACATTTTTTCTTAATATGTTTTTGAGTGTGTAAATCGGAGAATCTTTTCTGATTTCCAATTTATTCTCAGTGTGACATGTTATTTATAATTGTCAATATCTATTACGTGAACGGTAGAAATCTTACGTAAACGGTATTTGGCACGGATCAACGGATACATTATCGAATCCGCTGGAGTCTTCCCTTATCCATTTCACAAACCGTATCGCAAAGCACATCAATATCTTCTGCTGAGTGTGACGCAAGCAATATAGTTTTTCCACGCTCTTTTAATGCCAGTAGATACCGCCGCATATCTGCAACGCCATCCTTATCTAATCCGTTCATCGGTTCATCCAAAACCAATAAATCCGGATCTTCCATAATCGCCTGTGCCAATCCCAACCTCTGCCGCATTCCTAATGAATACTTCCGGACATGCCGTTTTAACAAAGGATCAAGCCCCACCGCCTGCATTGCATTTTGGATGTCATCAGCGGTAGCTTTTTTTCGCAGGTTGGCAAGCTGCACAAGGTTTTTATATCCGGAATAATAGGGAATAAAACCCGGCATTTCAATAATAATTCCCGTATTGTCCGGAAAATCACAATCTTTTCCAATCCGTTTTCCGTCTACCGTGATCTGTCCTTGCGTCGGATTTACAAATCCACATATACATTTCATTAACATTGTTTTTCCACTGCCATTTCTACCGATTAAGCCATGAATGTTTCCCCGTTCAAAGTTTACATTGATGTCATTTAAAATCGGTGTCTTTTTCAATGTCAGAAACACATGATCTACTACTATCATTTAAGAATGCACCTCCAACGCAATCGTATTGTAATCAAATCGTTTCAAGGAAACTATACAGAAAACCAACTCTGCCACTATACCTAAGGTGAAATAAATCACCGAATAAACGATCGGGACAACCGGTTCTCGCAAAAACTTGGTATAATGCAGCCATACAATCGCGTGCGGCATCGGAAAAATCCACATTAATTTTGTATTGATCGAACAAAAGGCAGAACCCAGAGCAATGATCAGTCCACAGGTGATCAATCCTGCCGCCTTTTTTTCCGCAACGGAAAAGGCAAGCAAATGCATACCTAAAAAAAACAGATACATGATCACAAATAATGTGCTTTCTATGAGAGCAACCGGCAACGTCATCTGGTTATACAGGTTTTCTGGAAGCAGTAAAGCCCCAAAATTTCCGCTTTGTTCCGGAAATTCAGCTACAAAATTCGTGGTCACACGGCTCCACTCCTTACCGATATATCCACTCATACAGGCGCCTGCGACCGAGGCTGTAAAGATTGCCAAAAGATATGTAACGACCATCAGCAGCAACTGTAAGATCTGTCCAAATAACCAGTTCTTTTTTCCAATACGGAAAATATAAAAAATCGAACTGTCATCGATTTTCGGATAATCCGAAATCAATGTCAAAAACCCTAACGGTATGATTAAAAGAACCATCCCTGAATTCAGTGTGGCAATAAAAGGCTCCAATACGTTGATCGACTCGTTCATCAGCTTTGCATTTGCCATGATCGGATCTACGACAAACGAATATACAAAGATACATATACATAAAATAATGATCATTCTTGCATCCATCAACCATTTTAAAAAACCGGTCCATGCACAGGCGAGCATGTGCATGCAGTTAAATTTACTCATATTCATTCTCCTTTATCCGTTCGACATGTCATAATCATGATATATCCGAAAAGCATGAGTACCATAAAGATTACCATAACACCGATCGTCGAATAAAGCATTGGTCCTGAATCCAAATATGGGATTTGTGCCGGTGCAGAACATGTGAACGGGAACACCCTTTGATATATTTCCTCCCCACCTTCATAAACCATGATTTTTTTGGTTGCCGTATCCTGAATAAACCGCATCAAAAACGGAACACACAAGACAATGTAGCGGTTACGGCAAAACGAACTTAAAAAAAATGCGAAAACCGTGTTTACACATCCATAAATGAACGAGGACACCAATTTTCTGACAACTTCTGTCAAAACCCCGTCCGGTACATAAGGTTCCACACTAAATGCAGGATAATGTTCCACATGCGGAAAAGCCAAAAGGGAAAAGATACCGAAAAGCATTACCCCAAGCATCACACAAAGTCCGCCGCTTACAACCGCGCAGATAAATTTTGATAAATAATATTTTCTTCCTTTTGTACGGAAAATTGCAAACCGAATATTACCGCTGTTCCTTTCTGCGCTTTGTAAATAGACAAACGGAAATGATGCTACAATCGGCAAAAACATCGCAGAATAGCCGGAAAGTGCATTCTGAAAGACCATAAACGAACTAAATGAAAAGTCTCTTTCCATAAATGTGCGTTCAAATCGGAACAACACTTCAAATACGGAATATGCCTGCATTGTAAAGCTGTCTATATAGATATCTTCCGTAAAGCAAAGGAGAAATGTGACTAAAACCGCCGCCGGAAAACCAACACTGACCAATATTCTGTTCATATCAAATTTTATCAATCTACTCATATTCTACATCTGATTCCATCACCTGAATGAATGTATATGTTTTCCCAGTAATCATATCCACAAATACATCATATAACTTTCCGGTTGTGTTTGTAGGCTGTAAGAGAAATCTCCAACAGGGTCTGACCGTTATCTGTCTATGCTGATACTCCTCTTCCTGCGTATACTGGGATGAGTCTTTTTCTGATATAGGCACGTATACTGCCGTAGCACCCAGTACTTTAAACTCCATACCGTCTGTCAAATATACGGATGTCAGTTCCGCTGCTTGTTCCAATGGTATGATCGCATCATACTCTGCCGTTTCCGTAACGTCAGAGTATAGAAATGGCGTGGACATTCTGTATCTGGTGATCTGACCGGCTTCACACATGGCTGCCACTCCTCCTATCCCACCTTCATTTGTACTGTCAGATAAGTACGTGATACCGATGGATGTCTTATCCAGCTCAGCAGCATGGAATTCCATCCCCTTATATTCCTCAACCACCTTAAAATAAAACGCATAACAGCCGCCTCCAATGGCAAGTACGTTCACGCTCTGTACCTTGGGTTGAAACGGAAGCTCCCGGTACGACAGCTCCAAATTCGATAGATACTCGTCTGCAGACTGCACCGCATCCGCAATCGAAATATCCCCACTTTCTAAATGAAATGTTTTTAAACTATGTAGGTCAATCGTGCGATACACGATCGGAAATATCTCAAGAGCATCAAATTTTTCCAACTTGCCACTATAGTCTGTACGTCTCGCCAGTTCTCCCTGATCGTATCCCTTCAGGATGCCATTATATAATTCAAGATAGCAATCCCTGTTGGTAATCATTGGACACGGGAGTTCCGTAGTCACAAGATCTTCTTCTTGATACTGTTCCAGTGTCGGATAATCATAGTTATCGGTTGCATTGATCTGACTCCATATATCGTCCGACACTTCCCGGTTCACCGGTTCCGCATCCATAAACCGGATCTCATACGCCTTCTGCTCCTCATCATATAATCCGGGAAATAATTCATCCGTCTGTTTACATAAATAATCATACGCTTCTTCCGGAGACCATGTGAAATCCGTGACAGCATTTTCATATTCGAGATTGTAAAGCGCATCGACTTCCGGAAACGCAAAATAAGCATCCTGAAAATCAAGGTTATCAAATTCCCGATCCCTTAACCGTTCCGTCTCCTCATCAAAAGATTGTCTAAGTGTCGATATCGATGTCAGATTGCTTTCAGTTTCCTTCTCTGAACAGCCCGCCAGCAATAACAATGCCGGCAGGCTCAAGATCAGACTCATAACTTTCCTTTTCTTTGCCATCGAATCACCTTCCCCCTTAACCGCGTTCTTTACCAATTTATTCTCAGTGTGACATGTTATTTATAATTGTCAATATCTATTACGTGAACGGTAGCAAATCTTACGTAAACGGTATTTTTTTACAATGGTATACTCTTTTCGACGCATAAAGCTCCAAACCCGATTTCCGGATTGGGGTATTCCCCAAACCCTGCAAGACGTCTTGCCCCTTTTCGCAAATACGCTCTTAATTTTTCACCGAACAGAAACGGATCGTTCCCCTGTATGATTCCCCATTCCATCAATAACACACCGGCGCCGGATACAAACGGAGCCGCCATAGATGTACCGCTTCTTGTGTCATATCCGCCGTTAGGCGCCGCAGCAGTGATATCCACACCGGGTGCGACCAGATCCGGCTTGGCATATCTCACACTGCCGTCCCCACGCCCGGAGAACGGTGCGTAACTGTCCGTACGGGAGTTATATGCACCTACCGTCACCGCTCGGGAAGCACTCGACGGAATCGTCAGAGTATCCAATACTTCCGGTCTCAAAAACATCGTCTGCGTATTGGTTGCCCCTGCAACCGGAAGCCATACGTCATAATGTCCGGAACGGATATCCCGCGGATATAGCAGCAACGTCCAGATGCCTTCTTCTATATAATTATTTCTCGGGATCAAGGCAATGTAGATTTCCTGCCGGATGTTATATGGCGTCGGCTGCCCATAGTAGAGCGCGATATCCGTCTGACCAGCGGCAACGGACTGTGTCTGTTGCCGTGCGGAAAACGGACCGAGCAGTATGCCGGAGGGCGTACGCAGACCGATATCAAATTCGTCCTCATAATTTTTCCATATTTGCAGATTCATCCCGCTTTCAAAGGGGGAGATCGTAAATTCGATCTCTGTCGTCTGATTCTGGCGGTTTCCGACCGGGAGATTGCCGCCCGCATGCCGTCCGGTGCTTCCTTCATTCCCGGAACCGGTTACGATCAGCATTTTTCCCAGATTTGCAACATCATCCATATACTGTTCCAAAAGACTGTTTCCTTCATGATCTCCGTAATTATTTCCGAAACTCAGATTGATGACGACCGGCAGATTCCGCTCCAGTCCGTATCGCACAACCCAATCGATTCCCTGCATCAATTCGGATGTCCTTGGAAAAGAACGCTGGGAAGCCGGAGCCAGTTTCACAATTAATAAATCCGCATCGGGTGCTACTCCGACATAGCGTCCGTCCGATGCTCTGCCGTTGCCTGCCGCAATGCCGGCGACATGTGTGCCATGACCGGATAAATCCACTTCGGGAAGCAGTTCTAACCGGCGCGCGGTGTTGCTTTCCCGTAACGCCCGATCAATATCTTCCGCCGTATATACGCTTCCGATCTGATAACCTGCAGGCGGATTACCTGCGATCGATTGATCCCACAGACTTAAGATACGCGTACTTCCGTCTGCATTCCGAAAATCCGGATGCGCATAGTCAATTCCGGAATCGATCACAGCCAGTAATACACCCCCTCCACGCAAAGAAAGAGGTGGAAGCCTGACCGGATTGATGCACGAGGCACGAATCCCTTCCATCTCTTCTAAGATTAACGATTTCGGTTTTTCTATGAATTCAATCTGCGGATATGCCGCCAAACGTTCCATTTGATTTTCCCGAATCCGTAATATCGCATATTCATTGATCATCGGTGTCACACTGGCGCCCAGTTCTTCCTGTATCACCGTCAGATCGCCGGAATATTTCACAATCACTTCCCATTCTTCAAATTCCACGTCATATCCAACCGATAGATCCAGACTTTTTTCTCTTTCCTCCTGTGTCAGTTCTAAAGACAGTTGTAACTCGGTATCGATTTTCGGATTATCCATCTCTTCATTCCATAACACCTCTTATTCATACTATATGAACATCGAATCCATCCTTGCCACCATTTTGTCTTTGTTATTCTACATAATTACCAAGCGTTACCGTAATGTCCTGCTCTGCATAGTTGCCTCGCTGATCGGAACGGGAAACGGTAACAGTGATCACATCTCCCGGATTTTTGTTCGCTAAAATACTTTTTATCTCATTCATAGAAGTAATGTCCGTTCCGTCAATCGCCGTTATGACATCGCCTGCCTGTAACCCTGCAGAATCTGCCGGACCGCCTTCTACTACTGCCAGCAGGTATACACCTTGCGGCATATTAAAGGAAGCTGCATCATAGGCATTCAAATCTCTGCCCTGAATTCCCATATATGCGCTACCGGATGCGACTGAAGACTGCGTACCGTCAACAATACTCTGTATGACCGGAAGTGCATCCGAAATCGGAATCGCATATCCCATGCCTTCTACATTATTACTGTAATTTGTCGCTTTTGCCGAATTAATTCCGATCAACTGTCCTTGCAGATTATAAAGGGCTCCACCACTGTTTCCTTCATTGATGGCAGCATCCGTCTGGATCATTTGAATGGAGGTATTGTTGATCGTGATCGTCCGATCTAATGCGCTGACATAACCGACAGTCAGCGACTGCCCATAGCCAAGTGCATTACCCACTGCAATGACCGGTTCTCCCACGCGTGTGGCTTCCGAATCACCTAACTCCGCCACCTTTAATACATTTTTTGTTTCGTCTGACAAAGAGGATTTTTGAACGGATACCACAGCCAGATCATTTCCGACATCCGTGCCGATAATGGTAGCTTCGGCATCGGTATTGTCACAGAAACCTACTGTTAATGACTCCGTTCCTTCAACTACATGATTATTGGTTACGATCAACAGCCGATCGTCATCTTCTCCAATGATCACACCGGAACCGCATCCGGTCACCGTTCGTTCCGAGGAGCCGCCGTAAAAAAAAGCATATGGATTCTGATAGATTATGGTACTTGTGATGGAAACGATCGATGGCATGACATTTTCAGCCAGATCCGCCACATCATACAACTGACTATCCGTATTGACACCGACTTCTACCGCCTGCGAATCTCCGATCTGAATCACTGAGGACTGGTTCGATGACGATGTTTTAGCCTCCGACTTTTCAATTCCAAACCGTTCGGATACCATATTCGATACATATTCTACGCCTGTTTTCGTTCCGATAAAGGAAGCTCCTGCCAAAACGCCGAACAACAGACCGCCGGCAGCGATCAATCCTGCTTTTTTTATGATTTTTTTCATGCTGATTCCTTCTTTCTGCTTTGTTAATATCTTCTTGAACTATGCTTAAAATACGATATAAATGTGTACATTTTGTGTTGAAAATATTATCGTTTTGTGTTTTTGATCCCCATCTGCCCGATTGCTTTTCTTTGCTATATTTGCTATGCTATATACAGTTTCCAAATCACTTACAAGCGAGGTGCCTATTATGTTTCGAGTATGGGGAAGAATTATGAAAAATAATCATCTGGTACGAGATCACGTCGTCTGCATTTCAGATTCGAGCCTGCGCCGGACGCAAAAAGTGTATGCCGCTTTAGAAGAATTATGCTATGAATTCGATTTATCCAAGCCTGTCTGGCTGAAATCCAATCAGGACGACTTTATTTGTCATGCCCGAACCCGTTTTACCAAGGACAACTTTATCGACGCCATGGATTTCGATTATCTGGACTTCTATGTGATCGAAGATGAGTAGCCGATATCTTTTATTTTGCATAAAATATCTTATCACTAAATTGCGGAGGTATTTGTATGCAGCCCATGTTGGAACTATGCAATGTCGGTTACACATATCACACCACCGCTGGAGAAACGGTCGCCTTGAAAGACATTTCATTTTCTGTCGATTCGGGAGAATTCGTATCAATTGTTGGACCTAGCGGTTGTGGAAAATCAACACTTTTAAATATAATTGCTGGACTGCTTCCCCTTTCTCAAGGTGAGCTTCTGATAAACGGTATGCCACGCGATGATTATACAGAACCCATCGGCTATATGCTTCAAAAAGATCATCTGCTGGAATGGCGAACCATATACCGCAACATTACATTAGGCTTGGAAATTCAAAAAAAACTAACCCCGGAAGCAAAAGTATTAATTGACAATATGTTAAAAACTTATGGTCTATATGATTTCAGGAATTCCTATCCCCGTCATCTTTCCGGCGGCATGCGTCAACGCGCTGCTCTGATCCGAACACTGGCTCTGTCGCCGAAGTTACTGTTGCTAGACGAACCGTTTAGCGCCTTGGATTATCAGACAAGATTACACGTTGCCGACGATATCGGAAATATTTTGCATCAGCAGAAGATCACTACTCTTTTGGTAACGCACGACTTATCGGAAGCAATCAGTATGTCAGACCGGGTTCTGGTGTTATCTTCCCGTCCTGCACAGTTAAAAGCAGACTATACGATTTCACTCAGTGTCGAACCTAAAACACCTAGCACTGCACGGAATGCGCCGGAATTTCGCGATTATTTCAATGCCGTATGGAAGGAGGTAGACCATGGAACTATCGAAAGAGCAATCTGAATTCCTACATCGTCAAAAAAAAGAAAAACTTCAGGTTCGCTGCATGCAATGGTTCATTTTTCTTGGATTTCTGATATTGTGGGAATTGTCCGCTGATTTTGAATGGATCAATTCATTTATATTTTGCAGTCCCAGTATTGTTGCTAGATGCTTTTGGGAGATGCTTCAGGAGGGTTCCCTGTTTACACATATCGGAATCACATTGCTAGAAACCCTCGTCAGTTTTTCCATTGTCATATTAGGCAGTATTTTGATCGCCATTTTATTATGGTGGAATCCGAAACTTTCCAAAATCCTAGAACCGTATCTGGTGATCCTGAACAGTCTGCCGAAATCTGCGCTTGCCCCTATCCTGATCGTATGGCTGGGTGCGAACTATAAGACCATCATCGTATGTGCCATCTCTGTAGCGGTGTTTGGCAGCATTTTAAATATCTATACCGGATTCGTTACCGTGGAAGCCGACAAACTAAAATTGATCAAAACATTGGGCGGCAATCGCTTGGATTGCCTGCGGCTGGTAGTGATCCCGGCAAGTCTCGAGAACATTTTAAGTGTTATGAAGGTCAATATCGGTCTGTGTCTGGTCGGCGTCATTATCGGAGAATTCTTGGCAGCCCGAGCCGGATTAGGATATCTGATCATCTATGGCAGTCAGGTTTTTAAAATGGATTGGGTGTTACTTGGCATCCTTTTACTTTGCATTATCGCCATTATCTTGTATGCTCTGCTGCACGCTTTAGAAAAACAGATGAAATATTAATGCAAAACGGACGCAAACCGATTCGATTTGCGTCCGTTTTCCCATATCTTTTAAGCGTCCTGACCTTTCGGTGAAGAACCATGATTATTGACCGAACAACTGTACCCAGTAAATGCCGTAGTTTTCATTATCATTCTTCAAAACGCGGAAACATGCCACGTCGATTTTCGTCCATGACGCATTCAGTAAATTTTCGTTATGCCCCGGCGAATTCTTCCAACCGGTCATAACCGCATCCGGTGTTCCATAACCTGCCGCAATATTCTCTCCCGCTCCGCCTATGCTTGGCATAACCGTAAAGCAACTGCTGCCGTTCGGTCTGGTATGTCCAAACGAATAGGCAATTTCATATCCACGGATATCCGCATTAAAATCCGCGGCGGTCAGCGTATTTAACCCGTTAGCCGCACGGTATTGATTGACTAACGCTACGACTTGCTGACTATATTCCTGATCATATATGCCGACAACCGTTGTCGTATTACCGTTACCTAAATCTACTGTATATGTCTGTGGTTGAGGAGTGATATTTCCGTTTGCATCCGCATAGCAGTCACCGATCCACTGGTTTGCCGCCATCCATCCTTCCGAATCAAAATAGTACCATTGCCCGTTTACGCATTCCCAGTCATTTGTCGTATAACTGCCGTCTGCATGGCGATACCACCAGCGTCCGCCGGAAGACATCCATTGTGCCGACATCTCTGCGGTTTCTATCCATACACCGGAAGCATCCACATAATATCCGTCAATCCATGTATCTGCCGCCATAGCCCCTGACGCGTCCAGATAATAGCACTTGCTGCCAATCCACTGCCAACCCGTCAGCATCGCTCCGTCCGCATCCATGTAGTACCATGTACCGCTTATTTTTTGCCAACCCGTCAGCATTGCTCCGCTCGCATCCATGTAGTACCATGTACCGCCTATCTTTTTCCAGCCTGTCAGCATTGCTCCGCTCGCATCCATGTAGTACCATGTACCGCCTACCTTTTGCCAGCCTGTCGTCATATAGCCGCTTGCATCAAAGTAATACCAAGTTCCGTTAATCTTCTCCCAACTGCCTGAAGGATAACTGCCGTTATCCCGCTGCCACCACCAGCCGTTCGTATCTTTCTGCCATGTTGCCGCTTCCGCGTGTATTGGTTGCAGAACCCCTACCAACATGACCGTAAAAAGCGCGATCATAATCCTATACATTTTTTTCATCTTTTTTGTTCTCCTTCCTACACACAAACACAGTCCGTATGTTTGTTCGCCCACATCTGTAATATAAATATCATCTTTATTGTATGGGCAGTGTCTGAACTTTGTCAATATCACATTTTTTCCTGTATTAAAATAAAAAAATAAATTTTCAGCGGGATATCCAGCCGCGATCCGTTCCCGTTACCGGATGTCATCGTTTGATCGTTCATCATATCGGAAAAAAACACCGGCTAATTCCCGTAGCTGCGCATAGTCCTTCCACGCTGCCAATTCTCTTGCGGAGTGCATGGCAAGCATCGGGATACCTACGTCAGCACCCGGTATCGGCAAAACCGAAGACAGAATCGGTCCCAGAGTCTGACCGCCTGCCATTCCGGAACGGTTCACCTGTATCTGAGCATGTATGCCGGCATGGCGGCAAAGTTCCATGATAATGGCGGTTGTTTCACTGTCCGAAAGATAACGCTGCGCAGCGCTGGTCTTGATCACCGGTCCCTGTCCTAAATAAACCGGATTGGTAGGATCCGATTTATCCGGATAATTCGGATGATAACCGTGCGCACCGTCCATGGAAAGCAAAAATCCATGCGTCATACGGTCCTTCCAATCTGCAGATGAGATTCCAAGAGCTGCGCCCAATTTATCCAATAACTGTAGCAATAAGACGGAATCGGCTCCCTGTTTTGAACGGCTTCCGATCTCTTCATTGTCAAACATTGCGGCAACCGCAAGATTTCCGTGTGGAATATGGATCAATGCCTGCATGGCTTCCGTCAGGGCGGCAACCGAAGCTAAATTATCCAAGCGTGGGGAGCTGATCAATTCCCCATGCAGTCCTACTGCCTCCAGCGGGTCCGTATTATATACATACAGATCGTATGCCAAGAGATCGTCCTGCGGAATGCTCCACTGTTCTTCTAAATAAGCGGCGAGAAAATCCTTCTGTACGACATCCTTTTCTTTTTTCTCTTCCGCATGCTTTACGACATCATCCAATCCTACGATCGGGATCATCTCCTGTTGGATATCCGGTTCCTTTTGTTCACTCCCTTTCGTCAAATGCGGCGCCAACGAAGGAATGATGCAGACTGCGTCTTTCGACCGCACATAACGAATCTGCGGATGAAAAGCATCGTCACTTTTCAACACCACTTTTCCTGCGATTCCCAACGGTCGGTCAAACCATGTCGGCTTTAACAATCCGCCGTATGGTTCCACGTTCATCCGTACATAATATTTTCCGGCGCATTCCGGATGCGGCTTGATCTTCAGGCAGGGAAAGTCCGTGTGCGCGACTGCCAGCCGAAGCGGAGACTGTTCATGCAATGTTCCGACATTCACCGCAACGATCATAGACGGGTATGGGGCGATCAGATACCCCTCGCCCTGTCTGATATTCCAAGGCACTCCGTATTCCAGTTCATGATATCCGCAATCAAGCAGTTGCTGTTTGACGCATTGAACGGTATGAAATGCCGTCACGCTCTCCTGAAGCGTTTTGATTAATGTTTCCACTGTTTCACCTTCTTTTCAATATCCATCAGTTGAAGCAGAATGCACTTGCACTCAAATGGCGATAATCCGTCTTTGCTATAGCAAGCCCGTTCCAATAATTCCGCCATATGCGCGGTATCCCAATTCCATTCCTTACAGTGTTTTTCCATATAGGACAACTGCCTGCGGTAGGTCGGACACTCTGCATAAGCGGTATCTTTCTTTCTCAGTCTTTCACTCAATAAATGATAATATGCAAGCAGATTCTCATTTTCATCCGTTGTATGCCATGATCGATACTCTTTCCAATAACGATAACCGGTTCCGACACCATATACCAAGCCAATCAAAAGCAAAAGCACGATCAACGCAATCCATACTCCCCGTATATCATCCAGATTCCAGTCCAAGGTTTCCAGATCAAACACGTTATCACTCATTTCGTCCTGAGCATTGTTACCATCTCCGAAGACATCCCAAAATGTCTCCAGATCTTCTTCCGGATCGATAGCCGCTGTCGTCACTTCCTCCTGCAGCCACCCGAAGTCCGGATCAAATACCTCTACCCACGCGTGAGCTCTGGCATCCGTTACTTCCACTTCTACTACCGCACTTCTTCCAAACTGATTGGCGGACGCTTCTTCAAAAAAGTCACTGTACTCTAAATCATCTCTTAAGTCGGCATTCATGATATCTTCATATGTAATGACGTATCCCTCAATATAACGGGCAGGGATCCCGTTGTAACGATAAATCAGTGTAGCGGCTGTCGCAAAATGAGCGCAGTATCCTCGTTTTCGTTCCAAAAAATGCGTAACAAAATCTACATCTCTTGGCGTCCGTCCGGGTCTGGTCGTATACAAAAATTCATTCGTAAAATAATCCTTGACCTTCTGAACGATCTCCTCCTGCGTATCCCCTTCCTCAATGCCTGCTTCCGCGCTTGCCTGTGCAACTGCATCATAACATTCCGGCGGAACCGTCAGATAATTATTCTCTGCCTGTTGCGTCAGTGTGTCTAAGGCTTCCGTATGAAAACTGTCTCCGTACTTTTCCATGAACTCTCTATCTTCCAACGCCCAGTATTCATACTGTACCGGTTTATTTTTCGATGAAACTTCCGTTAATTTATTTACAATATCAAACGCTCCATAATCCAACTGCTCATTATCCGCACTATGCGGGACATTCTCATCCGGCACATAATACGGTACATAGGCATAGGAAGTATTTGCGCCTACATTTTCAATCTGTATGATCCCGTTACCGATAAACCGCTTATAATCATCCGTGCCGTCCTCTAACGAAAACACATTCTGTGCCAAATTCTCTGCTTCTACCGGATAACCAAAGGAATACCCTTGATCTTCAGCAGGATCTTCCATTTCTTCCAACATCTTCTTGTAATACGGATTGTCTGCCTGTCTTTCAAATGTAATCCACTTGGATTCTGACGATATATAATCAATTCCGGTATATGCTTTCAAATAAACCGGTTCATAGGAATACGGGGTAAAGGTCACGATCAAATCGGTCTGATAATCCGGTGAAACCGAAGCAACGCCGCCTAATTGCCCTTCGCTGATACCGCCTACCGCATCATAACGGTTAAAAAATGAAAATCCCCTTGTTGAGAATTCCTGTATGGCTTCCTCGGATTCCTCTTTATACGGATTTTGATTATATCGGATATTAAACGTATCTTTGTCGCTGACTACAGAAGTCAATCCATAGATTAAAATAGTAAACAACAGAAACACGCCCATCGTCCCCAGCATTGTCGCGGCATCCTGAACATACCAGATCTGCAGCCGTTTTCCCCGTTTATCTTTCCATTTATAATCCCGGTGTTTCCGATCCATGCCATATGAGCCGCTGCTACGTATGGACCATACTGCCAGATAACCGGTCACCATTAGAATGACATAAAACGCATCTGCCTCCAAGCGGAAGTACATCGGAAGGATCCACAGGAATCCGGTCAAAGCGACCAAAAACCAGACATTCATCGTGCGGGATATGATCACATTTGCCACGATCATCATAACCGTACCGATAAATGCAACGATCACAGACACCGCCAGCACTTCATTATCTGCCTGAATCTCATAGTACTGCATACCGGGCAGATCAAAATAATTTTCAACCGTTTCAAAAATGCGGTTGATCACTAAATAATATCCGCTATTGATATAAACCTGCAGCCCACGCACCAAAAAAATAAAAATGGTCAAAAAGATGATATATACCACATCCATGATCCAGCCGCGATAATATATGGTGGTAAATAACAATGCCATACAGAATAAGATCAATGCCGTCGGAATCATATAGTATTCCAGTTCAAAACTGCTTAAAAAGCAGCCGATCGCGCCGAAAACGACACTGAATACCAACAAGCTCTTGAACATACAGTTTTTCAACCAACTGCTTGTTTCCATTTCTAAAGGCTGCTGCATGACAATTCCGTCTGATAAGCAGATCTCATCATTCTTTTTTTTCTTACGAAAGAACCCCATAGAAAACACCTGCACTTAATCCATAATCCAATAATGATTCCCCGGACCCAAAATTACGGTTGCCAATCCACAAAAACTGTGTCTCGCTTCCCCGTACCGCCTGAAACATCTCTTTTCCTAACATTTGATCCGCATAAAGCGATTCATAATAGATCATGCGGAATCCTTCTTCTAACTGCTCTTCATAATCTACCTTATATGTCATTAATTCCTGATTTTTCTCACTCCACCAAATCAATGAGACCGGGAACTGGTGTTGCAGCATAAAACGGACAATGCCATATCCGCAATCCAAGATTTCCTCCATCAGCCCGTTTTCGTTGTCATGGAGTTCCATCAGTAAAAACAGTTGTCTGGATGACATACTGACACGTTCTTTTACCATTAATAAATCCTTTTTCACGGAAAGTTTCCAGTGGATATTTTGCATCTTATCACCGGGCTGATATTCCCTGATATCCTGAACTTCCGAAAAATCGGTTCCCTTTTTTGTGCTTTCTTCTACCTCTGTCATCCCCTGCATGTAGGCGTTCAATTCCAAAGAAAGATCCGACTTCGTATTCGGTAAGACCGAGATGACATAACGGCTGTCCGGCTTCGTTCGAAACGCCACAAATCCCAAGAAATCTTCTACAAGAAGTGTATGTACCGTAAATTCTATCATGCCGCATTTGGATACGGTGACCGGATAGGTAATGGTCTGTCCCTTTTTTGCACGTATCGGCACCCGTATCTCATGCTCTCTGACTGTGCCGTAAAACAGATTGGAAACGGATATCAATAATTTACAATTCATAATACCCAGCCATGTCCGGTTCCGTATCTTTAACTGCATATAAAACGTTTCCCCTTTGCTCATGCTTTCATACGGTCCTTCCCAGTCTGTCTCTAAACGGCGGATGACCCATTTTGTCAAAAGATTACTGAATACCGGCAGAAATACCATAACCGTCAAGATGGCAAGATTTAGAAAATTATGAAAAAACCAAAGCAGCCATATATTGATTCCCATCAATATCAAATATCCAATTATACGAAATATGCGTTTCCCCATTGATCATGTCCTCGGTGCTTCCACACTGTCAAAAATCTTCTTTAGTACAGCGGCGACATCCAATCCTGCTGCCTTTGCCTTTGTACTGAGCTTCACACGATGCCCTAACGTATCCTTAAATACCGATTCCACATCTTCCGGCGATACAAAGTCACTGCCCCGCATAAATGCCATTGCCTTTGCCATACGCAGCAATGCGATACTGCCGCGCGGACTGGCTCCCAGCATGACAAACTCACTTTCTCTCGTTTTCTCAACCAATGTAGTGATATATCCGTACATCGTTTCATGCACAAATAAATCGTTTACCTGTTGCTGTAATTCTGCAAATTCGTCTCTGGTGATGACCGGTTTTACATGGGAAAGCGGTTTGGAAGCGTTACCTTTCAGAATCTCAACGGCATCGCTGTGTTCCGGATAGCCCATCGACAGACATACCATGAAACGATCCAACTGTGATTCTGGAAGCATCTGTGTACCGGCAGAACCGATCGGGTTTTCCGTGGCGATCACGGTAAACGGAGTCGGCAACTGACGTGTCACACCGTCCACCGTTACACTTCCTTCTTCCATCACTTCCAACAATGCCGACTGTGTCTTTGGTGAGGTCCGGTTGATCTCATCCGCCAAAAACAGGTTGCAGAAAATAGAACCTGCCTTATATTCAAACTCTTTCGTCTGACTGTTGTACATAGAAAATCCCAAAATATCGCTTGGTAAGATATCCGGAGTAAACTGCGTCCGCTTATAATCCATCGACATCGCCTTCGCTAAGGTCATAGCCAAGGTCGTTTTTCCGACCCCGGGAATATCCTCCAGCAAAATATGTCCCTCCGCCAGCATGGTTGCAATCACCTTTCGGACTACTTCCTGCTTACCTTTTACCACCTGATTGATCTCTGCCTGTATTTCATCTATTTTACTCAATGTGATTCCTCCTCGTATCATCCGATATACGGTGTGACAACACCCATTCTATTATAGAATCTTTTTTGATAATATGCTATAATGATTTATATTTTTCCAAATATTTTTTTGCATGCAGGAGTACCCACATGATAGCTGCCACTACACCGGATATCCGAATATTTATGAATCATCTGCTAAACGGCACTGATTTTGACCATTTTCTGCTCTGCGAAGCAACGATCATGACCGGTTCCACTTATATGATCGACGGTCATATTAACCAAGCATTCTATGAGGCAGAAGATGTCCATCGGACGTCCGGTCACATGTACCATTGCTGGAAGGAATACCAATCTTTGGTCTATCAAATGGTGAAAGGTACCCGTACACCGCTGGCAATGAAGATCGTCTTATCGGAGGATGCGGCGCACACGGCACAATACCTCCAACAGTATCAGATATCCATTCCGCCGGAACAGATATCCGGTCTGTATCTGAACATCCGCTACGAGCAGGATCGGCTCTACCTTTCGTCCGGTACGGCATTATCTGTCTTTACGTTGGATAAGACTGTAGAGTATATGTGGGACGATATACTGAACCGCTTCTTTCAGCAACAGGGCATTACCCTTGACACTTAATCCATTGATCCCGCTCCGCGGTTTTTGCTGCGATTCATCTATATACACGCATAAAAAAGAGCGGATGTGCGGGAAACGTCCTCCGCGCATCTGCTCCTTCTCTTTTTTGTTCTATGCCATATGATTATTTCGCCAATATACTTAAGATTTCATTGCTGCGGGCAATGAATTTCGTCATTGCTTCCGGCTCCAGCGGTTTATGCGCCAACATTGCCAGATCATATAACTGCTCGCAGATCGTATTCGTATGCTCACCGTCTTCATGTTCCAACAGATACCGCACCAACGTATGGTTGGAATTCAGGATCAGCGTGATACCGCTTGCGCCGCCAAACATCGTCGGATCAAATCCTCCCATGCTATACATCTTCATCATATCCTGCATTCTCCGGCTGTCCTCGGACTCCGTGATCATAGCCGATACGTTCGCATTCTTTAATTTCTGTACTTTGACTTCCAATTTGTCGTTGTTCAATACTTTCCGGAACAGACCTGTCAGCGTCTCTGTGTTTGCCTTTTGCGTCTCCTCATCTTCTTCCGTCTCTTCTACAAAATTCTCTGAGATTTCCGAATCGATCCGCAGAAAATGCACATCTTGATTTTTCTGCTCCAAATGTGTAATGAACGGCGTATCAATGTTGCTGGTCAACAGGATCGCATCCATGCCTTCTTCCTTAAACATATTGATATATTGGGACTGCTCTTGGCGGTTTGTGACATAGAAAACTTGGTTTTCGTGTGTTTCCTTTCCTGCCTCCAAATATTCCGGTAACGTGATATACTTATCATCCAAATTCTTGAAGATGATATAATCCGTCATCTTTTCATTGAATTTATCGTCTCTCAGGCAGCCGTATTTGATAAACGGACTGATATCCTCCCAATACTTCTCATACTCTTCTTTTTCAGTCTTGCACATACCCGAAAGCTTGTCCGCCACTTTTTTGGTGATATAATCCGAAATCTTTCTCACAAATCCATCATTCTGCAAAGCACTTCTGGATACATTCAGCGGCAGGTCCGGGCAGTCGATCACGCCTTTAAGCAACAGTAAAAACTCCGGAATGACTTCCTTGATATTATCCGCTACAAATACCTGATTGTTGTACAGTTTAATGGTACCTTCCGCATTCTCGACTTCCAGATTGATCTTCGGGAAATATAAAATACCTTTTAGATTAAACGGATAATCCATATTCAAATGGATCCAGAACAGCGGTTCCCGATAATCCATAAAGACTTTCCGATAAAATTCCTTATATTCTTCTTCCGTACAATCATTCGGATGCTTCATCCATAACGGGGTCGTATCATTCAGCGGTTGCGGTTTCTTCACTTCCTTTTTCTTTGCCGGTTCCGTCGATTCCGCCTTTTCATCGGCATGCTCCGCATCGGTATCTGTATCCGTCTCCTCGTCGGTCTCTTCTATTTCTTCATCGATCACTTCTCCGTTTTCATCGAGTACTTCCTGCTCCTCTTCCGGTTCTTCTTCCGGCTCTTCCGGTTTGTCTGCATTTGTAAAATATATCTCGATCGGCATGAAGGAACAGTATTTCTGGATCACTTCTTTTGCACGATATTCATTCGCAAATTCATAACTGTCTTCATTCAGATACAATGTAATCACCGTACCACGCTCGGTACGATCGCCTTTTGCTATGGTATACTCCGTTCCGTTATCGCATTCCCAGTATACCGGTTCCGCTCCTTCCTGATATGAAAGGGTTTCGATCGTGACTTTATCGGCAACCATAAATGCCGAATAGAATCCTAACCCGAAATGACCAATGATCTGGTCGTCATTTGCCTTGTCCTTATACTTTTCCAAAAAGTCTGCCGCACCTGAAAATGCGATCTGACAGATATATTCATTCACTTCGTCTTCCGTCATGCCCAAGCCGTTATCTATGAACTGAATCGTCTTATTCTCCGAACTTACGACCACATCGATCCGATATTGGTTATCTTCCGGTTCCTCGAATTCTCCCACCATGGATAATTTTTTCAACTTCGTAATCGCATCGCAACCATTGGATATCAGTTCCCGAAAAAAAATATCGTGATCGGAATACAACCACTTTTTAATAATCGGGAAAATATTTTCACTGTTAATCGTTAAATTACCTCGTTTTGCTGCCATCTACAACATCTCCTTATGCAAATTTCATACTCTACGAATTCTCGTTACAGATAATAATAGCCCCCTCGTTCCCGCTTGTCAATAGAAAATTAGCACTCATTTAACACGAGTGCTAATAAAACTGTTTTTCTGTTTATTTTCCGATTCCATGACCGTCATGCCAGCAGCGTATCCATCATCAACATCACGAAAAATCCGATGATCAACGAATAAGTTGCCATCCGTTCATAACCGTGGCTGTGTGTTTCCGGTATCATTTCGTCACCCACGACATACAGCATGGTTCCGCCAGCAAAAGCCAGTGCAAATGGCAGCACGGCATTTGCCAAATGAACCGCCATATAACCGATAAACGTCCCCACCACCTCGATCAATCCGGTAGACAATGCGATCAAAAATGTACGGCGTTTCTTAATTCCCGCCATCAGCATCGGGGAAATGATGATCATACCCTCCGGTATGTTCTGAATGGCAATACCGATCGTAACTGTCAGTGCATTTTTTATATTATTTCCTCCAAATGCCATACCGGTCGCCAAACCTTCCGGCAGGTTATGAATTGCAATCGCCATCACAAACAACAACACTTTATTCAAATGATGGTTGTTTTTATGCTCCTCTTCATCCACACCCGAAATATGATGCAAGTGCGGAGTGACTTTATCCATTAAATCTAAAAAAATCGCGCCGGCAAACAGTCCGAGTCCGATCATCCATATGCCGGAAGCACTCACCATCTCCACCGCCGGTTGAATCAAACCGAGAATCGAAGCTGCCAACATGACACCTGCCGCGAATCCCATGATTGCATCATTCCACTTATGGGGAATCCGTTGAAACAAAAACCCAATGCACGAACCGATAATGGTCGCTCCGCCAATTCCCAAAGCAGACATCGCCACTAATTTCATTTTCTACCTCCTATTGGCTGACAGTCTATATCTTTTATATTATATCCGCAAAATCGTTTTTTGGGTATCATATTTTTTTCATTGCTCTTTTTTGTAAAATCATGTAGAATTATATGGAAAACTATTAATGATTAGATAAAACGTCGGGGGATTCTACATGAATACAGATATCAAACAAACCAATCGTTCTTTACTGACAGCGATCAGCATCACACAAGCCATCATACTTCTTGCCTATTTACTGGAAGTGATAAAAGGCGAACGTACCATCATTTACTATGTCATTTTGGCAGCCATCATTTTAGTACCGTGCATCCTGTCTTGGACTACATATTCCTCCAAACCGGAAGAACGTCTCTGTCTTTATGTCGGTACCATCGGATACCTCGCTATGTATACCATGGTTTTGATCACCGGCGATACGCCGATGACCTTCGTATACATATTGGTTCCGCTGTCTTTTATGACAGTCTGTGCAGATACCCGGCTGCTTATGCTGGTACTGATCTGGTCATCGATCGCAAATGTCGTTTCTATTCTGATACATATATTTGCTTTCAAACAAACCAGTGCCGATAACATTGCAGACTACGAGATTCAATTCCTCGGCTCTTTACTGTGTCTGATCTTTACTTATCTGTCCACCAAGCTACAGGCGCGCATCAATCAACGAAAATTAGAAAACGTGATGGAACAGGAAGCGCAAACAGAGTCTACATTAAATAATATCCTACATGTTGCCGACACCGTCAGTTCCGAGACGGAATCTGTTCTCGCTATGGTGAATCAGGTTGCAGAAGCATCCACGATCACCGCACAGTCCATGGATGAGATCACCGTTGGCACCACACAGACTTCCGACGCGATTCAGGAACAGTTGGCACAAACCGAAAACATACAAAAAATCATTGAATCCGTGAGCGAATTGTCTGATGATATGCAGCACAACCTAAAAGACAGTCAGGACAACATTGAGATCGGCGTGCAAAATATGGACGCACTGACCGAGAGTGCCACTCAGGTTCAAGCGATCAATGATACACTGAGCTTAGAAATGAACCATTTGGTAGAACGCGCTTCTGAAGTACTCGATATCATTCAGATCATTCAGGATATTGCCAGCCAAACCAATCTGCTTGCATTAAACGCTTCGATCGAAGCAGCCCGTGCAGGAGAAGCAGGGAGGGGCTTTGCTGTCGTCGCCTCTGAGATCACCAATCTTGCACAGCAAACCACCAATGCGGCAAGTGATACACAGGCTTTACTCGAAGCTCTGCAGAATGAAGCCGTTGCCGCTAATCAGGCGGTAAGCAAAGTGGTATCTGCCGGTGAAAATCAAAACGATCTGATCCGGAATACCAAAGAAACATTCGAACGCATCCACCAAGCCATTTTATTTGTAGCAAACAGCGCCATGGATGAAGCCCATTCCATTCATGAACTCGTTTCTGTCAATGCAGAAGTGGTTTCCAATGTCGAAACGATCTCCGCTGTCAGCGAAGAAGTCACTGCCAATACACAACAGGCGTATGAAATGGCACAAAGCAATTTAGACATCTCCGAACAGATGAAAGACCGCATACAGAATCTGTCTGCATCGGTCAATCATCTCAAACCGTAAGCTTATACTCGTTAACTGTTGGATGTGTCTGTCAGAGCCTGCTCAGCCGCATCCAACCCTTCATATCCATAAAGGATCACCGTATGTTTCATGATCTCTTCTGCTAAATTCTCCCCGGTTTGCGCTTTCGAAGCAATAAAGCGTCCATACATCACCAATAACCGGTCGGAATAGGTCAGCAATTCACCACGCAAGTATGTCTCATAGGAAGTATCCCATTCCGTGTCTTCGTCTGTATGAATGCTTCGGGCATTCCCTGCCAACTTCGGATAGTGGCTTTGAAATTCCTCCATCCAACGGACCTGAATCCGCACGATTTCATCGACTATGTGACGCTTTTCCTCAGAAACAGGCGGCAAATCCGGTTCCAGCTTTGCATATTCCTGCGGCGCTGTCGATTCCATCATACGTCCATATTTTTCAGTAATCATATTCCAGCCTTCCGCGTGATTTCCCTGAAACTCCATGTAATACTGCCACAACATCTCCTTTGTCCAAGTCCGGTATTGACTGACCCGCATAATACGGAAAGTATGCCAGTCGTCTTGGCAGGACGCTCTTCCACCCTCGTTCTTCACTTCATCAAATGCGGCAAATTCCATGACTGCAATCCGCTCCGCCAATTCCTCAGTGGATAACTCCATGATCTCCGCCTTATCCGCAAGTTCCGGACCGTAAGTTTCTAAATATAACACATCTCCCTTTTTTCGCGGAAACACCAAACCATGATTGATCATACTCTCTAATAATTCGGTTGCAATCTGCTCGATGAGAGCCGTATTTTCTGATAGATCGCAAAGATCGGTTAAGATCAGACGTTCACATAGTTCACTGATGTGTTCACAAAATTCTAATCCTTTTATTCCCCTGTCAAGCCATTTATCATGAGGAGCATATACCCTATGAATCAAATATACGGTATGCAGGGCATACTCTACAGCTTTTTCCCGCATTAATCCAGCCGAGGTCCACGCCTGACGTTTTGCCATTCTCGGATAATTATACTGTCCGTATTGCGCAAACAAAGAAGTATATTGCGCCATTTTTAATAACCAAACCCGATTGGGATAATAACGGTTTATTTGGTTACGAATTCGTGAAAATTCTCCGAGATCATCCCGAAAGATTTCACCGTTTGTAGCCGCAGCCAGTCGATTCTCTTCTACATTCATCCACTCCGTCTCAGTGTTTGGCCCCTCCGTATATCCGGTCAATCGTTCATAAAAATCATGAATGCTACAGACTCCAAACCGTCCTTCCGAGTGTTTGGTCCATATGCTATTTGAATCATGTGCAATATGCGCCTGACACAGTTTCTCATATGCCTGCTGCAAAGTTTCTCCTATCGCTTCATAATCTTCCTGTGTCAGCCACATGCTAAACCCTGCTCCGTAGTCATGATCTTCCGAAAATTCATCATCAAACCCAAAACGGTCAGAGCCTTCACCTGCAAACCCAACCGCAATTCTCTCTTCATATTCCGGAAAGTCTTTATGAATCATTTCTTTGCCATAGGATTCATAAAAATCCTTACTTAACTCTAATCCTGAAATGTGCTTGCCCAAGTGTCGTTTGACCTGTTCTAAGCTGGCTTCCACCCTCTGATATGCCTCTGTCCGCCCGATATATTGCTCAATCATCTGTAATGCCTCTTCATAATATGCCTTTGCATCCGAATATCGCCCCTGCCGATAGTTGGCTTCACCCATAGCTGATAGTGCCGCTGCCAGATGTGTATCCGACGTATCCAGAGATCGGAAGACCGAAATCGCTTCCTGCAAATGCGCGACCGCTTCCTCCATTTTCCCTTCCTGAAGTTCACTGCTTCCTAAATTCGTCAATGTCACAGCCATCTGAAACTCTTTGCCGGGCGTCTGCTTTACGATTGCCAGCGCATTCAGCAGACACTGTGACGCCATATCGAAACGCCGCATTTCCTGATATAATAAACTGACGTTATTATATAGCTCCGCATAACGGAAATCGGTCATTGCCACCCGCCCTTCAAACAAAGCAAACACCTGATTATAATACTCCATTGCCTGTTCCAGTTCACCGGCTGCCCGCAGGGCATTTGCCGCATTCAGCAACGTGGTCGCATGTGGCAGTGAATCACATAATCCCGCCTGTTCTATTAATTCCAATACATCCCGAATACACTGCTTTGCCTTGTCATATTGACTGGTTTCCCGATAAAAACCCATCATTTCATTCAGTATCGTGATCTTTGCGCCAATATCCTGTTCCTGCTGTGCTTCTTTCAGACTTTGCTCAAAATAAGGTTCCACCTGTTCCATATCCGCCTGTGAAAACAACTGATCTAATCCTTGAAAAAAACGATCGATATCCATTGATCTGCCTCCTGATTGCATATTTGTTGAACTTGTATCGAATTCTGTTCTTATCGCTTTTATTACCAACTATCTTACCATAATTTTATCGAAATATAAAAGAACTTTCCTTTTTTATTTCACGTTCATCCTTTATCTGAAACCTCAGATTTGTTATAATGAAATTACCGTTATTAACATCTTAAAAGGAGGTATTGTATGTCAAACAGATTCGTATTAAACGAAACCAGTTATCACGGGGCGGGTGCGATTCAGGCGGTTGCGGAGGAAATCCAAGGACGTGGATTTCGGAAAGCGTTTGTCTGTTCCGATCCAGACCTGATCAAATTCGGGGTTACAAACAAGGTCACTGATATTTTGGACAAGGCTTCCATCCCGTATGAGATTTATTCTGAAATCAAGCCAAATCCGACCATCGAGAATGTGCAGCACGGTGTAACGGCATTTCAGGCTTCCGGAGCCGACTGCATCGTTGCCATTGGCGGCGGTTCCTCTATGGATACTGCCAAAGCCATCGGTATCATTGACCAAAATCCGGAATTTGCCGACGTACGCAGCTTGGAAGGCGTGGCTCCGACCAAGAACAAGTGCGTTCCGATCATTGCCGTACCAACTACGGCAGGTACCGCGGCAGAAGTCACGATCAATTATGTCATCACAGATACCGACAAAAACCGTAAAATGGTTTGTGTGGATGTCCATGATATTCCGGTCGTAGCTGTAGTCGATCCGGATATGATGAGCTCGATGCCTAAAGGGCTGACTGCCGCTACCGGCATGGACGCCCTGACACATGCGATTGAAGGATACATCACCAAGGGAGCATGGGAAATGAGCGACATGTTCCATTTGAAAGCCATTGAGATCATTTCCAAGCATCTTCGAGGTGCGGTTGAGAACACGCCGGAAGGCAGAGAAGGAATGGCTTTGGGACAGTATATCGCCGGTATGGGCTTTTCAAACGTCGGTTTAGGCATCGTGCATTCTATGGCACATCCGCTGGGTGCATTATATGACACACCGCACGGTATTGCCAATGCGATCATCCTTCCTACCGTTATGGAATATAATGCGCCTGCTACCGGTGAGAAATACCGTGAGATCGCCCGCGCAATGGGTGTACAGGATGTGGACGGCATGTCCATTGAGGATGCCAGACAGGCTGCCATTGACGCGGTACGCCAACTCTCTAAGGATGTCGGCATCGCAGAGAACTTAAAGGAGATTGTGAAAGAGGAGGATATTCCGTTTTTAGCGCAATCCGCTTATGACGATGCCTGTCGCCCGGGAAATCCGAGGGATACCAGCGTCGATGAGATCGCCACATTATACAAATCATTAATTTAATTGATTTTATTGGCTTTTTTACTTATAAGGCTTTGGATTCACATTTTCCAAAGCCTTATTTTTTAGCTAATTCAGCAAATAAATCGCCAAATTTAAGTATCCTGCAAACGTCACCCATAGCAAATATGGAAGCATGAGATATGCCGCAGGCTTTGAAATGCCGGAAAAGGAATATATCGTCATAACGATCAGTATCCACAGAGCTACCAGCCATATAAAAGAAAAGAAATACCATTGAAAATGGAAAAAGAAGATCGGCCAGAAAAAATTCACTGCCAGTTGATATCCATATAACAACAGCGCTTCCATTTTATCGTTCGTTTCTGCCTGCGATACTACAATCAGATAGGACGCAATGCCCATCAAGATATATAGGATCGTCCATACAACCGGAAATAGCCATCCCGGCGGTGCCAGCGGCGGCTGATTCAGTGTCTGAAAGAGTTTCATGCCGCCACGTGTCAACAATCCCGCCAAACCGCCTACTGCGAGCGGTATGGCAATACATTTTATCAAGGTATCCCATTTTATTTTCAATCGTTTCACCCCCTCTTTATAAAGCTATGTTTCTTTCTCAATCCTTATGTCCGCTAAAACACTATTTTACCATCCGCAACACGTAACGCATTCTGTGATCTATCCCGTTCCGATCAACAAACAGAACCCAGCAGGGACCTATCCGGGCGGATAGATCCCTGTTGGGTTCTGCTTAAATCCTATGTCTATAAAAAACTATATGAGAAACTATATGAAAAACTATACACGGAATGCTGCGACCGTATTATTCAGATCCTCACTCAAAGTTGCCAATTCCTCAATCTGCCGCAATACTTCATTTGAGCTTTCACTGGATTCTGCAGCGGAACCACCGATCGAATCCATAAATTCCGCTAAATTTCCGGTCAGCTCCGTAATACTTGCGATCGCTTCATTGATGCCTGCCATGCTTGCGCTCATCTCCTGTGAAGAAGCTCCCAAATCACTGGATACCTCATTATAGAAGACTGCATCGTTTCCATACTGCTTTGCGATTGAGATCATATTTTCATAATCTTTCACCACTTTATTATTCATAAAATCAAGTAGCCGTTGTGAGCTTTCCGCAAGGTAATTGACACTGCGTACAATGGTTTCCGTTACATCTTTGATTTTATCCACTGCCTGTTTTGAATTATCTGCCAGTACCCGAATTTCTTCCGCTACGACCGTAAATCCTCTTCCTGCTTCTCCTGCCCGCGCCGCTTCAATCGAGGCATTCAGCGCCAACAGGTTTGTCTGTTCACTGATCGCAAGGATCTCCTCTGTCAGACTGTTGATTTCCTGTACTCGTTCACTGTCAGTGATCGCGCCTTCCAATTCCGCTTTGGTCTCGTTATACATACGATTTGCCTGTTTGCTGGATTCCATAGAACTCTGATACAACTCATTTGCGCGTTCCATGATATCATTGGATTGTACTGCCGCTTCACTGGCTCTTCCTGCTACCGCATCAATCGCTTTCCCGAGGTCTTCACCCGTCATGCTAATCCCTTCCGCCAAATGATTGGCATCCGCCGTCTTTGCTGCGATATCATCGACCGATGAAGTGATAAACGCCATACTGTCATTCAATTCCGTCATCTTACGGCAAGCATCGTCTGTGATGTGCGAAATCCGGTTAGCCTCATCTTTCGTATTCAGGATAATGCTGCGAATCTGCTCTTTCACATTAGCCGTAGCCACCGTAATCTGTTCCGTCTCGTCTTTATATTCAGCCGGCACTCCTTTTTCCTCTACAACATTTTCCGAAAAATCGCCGGATGCAAACTGCTTTAATGTCTGTAACGGCTTTAACAGACTTCCGATCAGGCTTGCCATGATCAGTGACACCAAGATAATTGCAGCAACCGCAATCACAGTGGAAACTCCAACCATGGAAAACAATGCCGAAGTGACGTTTTTAGCCGGTACCACAACTCCCAGTTTCCAGTCGCATCCGTCTACCAATGACGTTGCAAAATAAGATAATGTTCCGTTATAATCTCTTGCCTTCACAATCCGGCTGCCCGTATCTTCAACCAAGCCAGACAATTTTGGCATAATATCCTGAACTGCAGTTGCGGTCGTCTCCGTAGGTTCAAATTCATCATTTTCATGCGCGATATAATTATTACTGCTGTCTACCAAGAAGCCATATACTCCGTTTTCATAATTGATACTCGCAGTCAGATCCGTTACCGTAGTCAAAGTCACATCCGCGCCGATGACCGCTACCAATTCACCGTTCACATAAACCGGAGAAGCGATCGTCGCACACATCTGATTCGTTAAGACATCCCAATAAGGATCCGTAACCACAGTCGTGCCGGCTTCCGCAGCCTGCTGATACCAGCCTCTTTGCACCGGATCGTATCCTTCCGGTATCTCAGCCTCCGGATTTGACTGATAAAAAGCAGAATCCTGCGTACCGCAGTAGAGGTTCAACAGTTCGTCTCTGCCCTCCGCATGGGTATCTACCACGCTTTGCAGAGATTCCGGAGTGACATCGCCGGTTGCCTCGATACTGCTTGCCGCGCCGCTTGCCATCATCTTTTCAATCTCGATCCAAGTATTGATCTCTTCCGCATATCTGTCCGCCTGTAGCTGCAGTTCGTTTTTCTGCTTATTGATCAAATTTGTCCCTGCTACTGCAATAATACCGATCGTCGTTAAAATAATACTAACAACCACTATGATAATCACACTTGCTGTCAACTTTCCCTTAATCGTTTTCCCCATGCTGTTCATTTTCCTCCTTAGATAATATCTTTTGCCGACTTATTTTACTTATATACTTTTCTTATCTTTAATAGACATCATTATACTCCCTTTTATTAGTATTTGCAAACAGAAACTTGCAATTTCTATATGACTTCCGATATCCTGCATAAGATTTTACATCTTTTGAAAAACATTTGACAATTCCTTCAAAATATATATAATAATATATGTGCTTTGCAACATCTGGCTGTTTTCTGTGGTCTGAACAGATGAACAGATCAGGGCATGTACATCTAGGGGATTGGTCAAATGGTATGATAGGGGTCTCCAAAACCTTTGGCGGGAGTTCGATTCTCTCATCCCCTGCTTCCAAAAAGTCACATGAATGCTAACGCCACATCGGCAGTTATTTGAGAACCGTTTTCAATGACAACCGTACAGGAGTTAGCCAAGACAGAAAGACAGCACAGAGAGCAGACATGTTTTCTGTGCTGTCTTTCTGTCTGACCATGCCAGCCGAGGCAAAACGGCATATCGGTATTTTTAAGACTGCGCCACCGGCGAGGCGGTATTTACGACCAAGTCTTTTGGTACATATCTGGCAACCGCCAAGAAGTTTTCATGTAGCGCTGATCGTTTCATATATGTCTTTAATATTTCCAAGGCTTCTGCTATAATGAACATATAAGAGATAGAACGAAAACGGAGGTCATTCTTATGCTTTTTCACGATTTTCAAGGCAAAAAACTGTCCGCACTCGGTATGGGGGCTATGCGGCTGCCGGTGATCAACGGTGACGACAACGTTATTGACAGTGCAGAAACCGAAAAAATGGTCGCCTATGCGATGGAACACAACATCAATTATTACGATACGGCATGGGGCTATCACGGCGGTAACTCCGAGATAGCACTGGGGAACGCACTTAGTAAATATCCCCGTGAAAGTTACTTTCTTGCCGACAAATTCCCCGGCTATGATCTTTCCAATATGCCAAAGGTGAAAGAGATTTTTGAAAAGCAGCTTGAAAAGTGCGGCGTAGATTATTTTGACTTTTATCTGTTCCATAATGTCTGTGAAATGAATATTGACGCTTATCTCGACCCGAAATACGGCATTTTTGATTATTTGAAAGAACAGAAAAAAGCAGGTCGGATCCGCCATCTCGGCTTTTCGGCACATGGCAACATGGAAGTCATGAAGCGTTTTCTCGATGCCTATGGAGAGGATATGGAGTTTTGTCAGATACAACTTAATTATCTCGACTGGTCATTTCAAAACGCCAAAGCAAAGGTCGAACTTTTGAACGACCGCCATATTCCGATTTGGGTCATGGAGCCGCTACGTGGCGGAAGACTTGCCAATCTGCCGGAAGCAGGCACCGCAAAACTGAACACTTACCGTCCCGACGAGACGATTCCCGCATGGGCATTTCGGTTTTTGCAGAGTATTCCCGGAGTGACGGTAATCCTTTCGGGAATGTCCGATTACCAACAATTAAAAGAAAACATTCAGACTTTTGAAACTGCAAAACCATTGAATGAAACCGAAATGAGTGCGCTACTCGCCGTTGCTGACGGGATGCTCTCCGGTGTGCTGCCTTGTACGACCTGTCGCTACTGCGTCAGTCATTGTCCGAAAGGACTGAATATCCCCATGCTGTTGGAATTATATAACGAACACAACTTTACCGGCGGAGGATTTATCGCACCGATGGCACTCATGGCTGTACCCGCCGAAAAGCAGCCATCCGCCTGTGTCGGCTGTCGCTCCTGCGAAAAAGTCTGCCCGCAGCAGTTGAAAATTTCCGAAGCTATGTCCGATTTTGCACAGAAACTGAATGCTTGAGGTAAGAAACGGAAAAACGATTAAGATGTCATAATTAAAAAGAAGCACAATAAAAAGGAAGAGATCAACATTTGTTGATCTCTTCCTTTTTATTGTGTTCCCTGCACCTTCAAAACACCATACAGCTTCCATCCAATCTTCTGGTCAAGCCCTCGACCGATTAGTACTCCTCC
>CANQAP010000007.1 GCA_947589305.1 uncultured Lachnospiraceae bacterium | reverse complement strand
ACTGGGGCGGTCGCCTCCGAAAGGGTATCGGAGGCGCTCAAAGGTTCCCTCAGAATGGTTGGAAACCATTCGGAGAGTGCAAAGGCAGAAGGGAGCTTGACTGCGACACCGACGGGTGGAGCAGGTACGAAAGTAGGACTTAGTGATCCGGTGGCATAACGTGGGATAGCCATCGCTCAACGGATAAAAGCTACCCTGGGGATAACAGGCTTATCACTCCCAAGAGTTCACATCGACGGAGTGGTTTGGCACCTCGATGTCGGCTCATCGCATCCTGGAGCTGCAGCAGGTTCCAAGGGTTGGGCTGTTCGCCCATTAAAGCGGTACGCGAGCTGGGTTCAGAACGTCGTGAGACAGTTCGGTCCCTATCCGGCGCGGGCGCAGGATATCTGAGAGGAGCTGTCCTTAGTACGAGAGGACCGGGATGGACGGACCGCTGGTGTACCTGTTGTGCTGCCAAGCGCAGGGCAGGGTAGCCAAGTCCGGCAGGGATAAACGCTGAAGGCATCTAAGCGTGAAGCCCCCCTCAAGATGAGATATCCCATCGGAAGAGTAAGACCCCTTGCAGACGACGAGGTAGATAGGCTCCGGGTGGAAGTGCGGCGACGCATGGAGCGGAGGAGTACTAATCGGTCGAGGGCTTGACCAGAAGATTGGATGGAAGCTGTATGGTGTTTTGAAGGTGCAGGAGTGATCGTTAAGCATTCTTCAAAAGAAGGCCCAGTGGCTCAGTTGGTTAGAGCGTCGCCCTGTCACGGCGAAGGTCGAGGGTTCGAGTCCCTTCTGGGTCGTTATAAATATGGGATCTTAGCTCAGCTGGGAGAGCATCTGCCTTACAAGCAGAGGGTCACAGGTTCGAGCCCTGTAGGTCCCATTTTTTATTTAAGGATGGATTCCCGAGTGGCCAAAGGGGACAGACTGTAAATCTGCTGCATTTTGCTTCGGTGGTTCGAATCCACCTCCATCCATTCAAAGCCATATGGCATAATTTTATAATTTCACGCGGGGTGGAGCAGTCTGGAAGCTCGCCGGGCTCATAACCCGGAGGTCATAGGTTCAAATCCTGTCCCCGCTACTGCAATTAGCAAGTCATATAGAAGATGTGGCTGCTGATGATTCCGCCCAGATAGCTCAGTTGGTAGAGCAGAGGACTGAAAATCCTCGTGTCACTGGTTCGATTCCGGTTCTGGGCATCTTTTATTTTAAATAAAAATCCGTAAAGACAGACGCGGATATAAAAGGATCAAAAGACGATAGGAAGGAGGGATACCATGAAACCGGTATGGAAAGATTCTTTAAAGGAATATTGCGGTCGGGATTATTATCCGTGGCATATGCCCGGGCATAAACGACAAACCGATATTCACGGACATGTATTTGATGACGTCATCCATGCGTCGTATGATGTGACCGAAGTGGACGGTTTGGATAATCTGCATATACCTGAAAAGAGCATTGCCCAATCTATGGCGCAACTGTCAAAAATCTATGGAAGTAAGGCGTCCTACTATCTTGTAAACGGGAGTACGTCGGGTATTCTGACGGCAATATCCGCGGTATGCGATCAGGGGGATACGATCCTTATGGGCAGGCATTGTCATAAATCCGTCTATCATGCGGTCGCGCTGTTGGGGTTACAACCGGTTTATCTATATCCCGGGATGATAAAGTCATACGGAATCTGTGGGAGTATCACTCCGGAGCAGATACGGGAAGCAATAAAGCAGCATCCGGATGCCAAAGGGATTATTTTTCCTTCGCCGACATATGAGGGCGTTTTGTCGGATATCATGAGCATCGCTCATCTGGCGCATGAAGCAGGTATGAAGCTGATCGTGGATGAAGCGCATGGGGCTAATTTGGAATTCGGCGACGGCGTACCGAAGCCTGCCATCCGATGCGGAGCGGATTTGGTGGTGGAAAGTCTGCATAAGACCCTTCCCTGCTATACGCAGTGTGCGATTTTGCATGTAGGTGACAGTGAGCTGACCGAACGGACCGAGCGGTATTTAAAAGTATATCAAACCAGTTCGCCGTCCTACCTGTTTGTGGCAAATATGGAAGATGCCATTGTGACAATGGATGCGTGGCGAACCGGCTATGTAGCAGAATATTATCAATGCCTGCGGCGGTATCGGGAAAGCTGGAAACAGTTAAATAATATTCATTTATTGTCACCGGAAGAAGTGTTGGAAACGGGAAATTTTGCATATGATGAAACAAAGCTCGTCTTTGTACTGAAAAAAGACGGTATGAACGGGCAGGAATTTATGCGGCAGATGGAAGAACGGCACGGAATGATTTTGGAAATGGCATCGGCGGAATATGTATTGGCTATGACGAGTATCGCGGATACGGAAGCGGCATTTTCTCGTTTGCACACTGCATTGCAGGATATGGATCGGCGATTGGAAAACGGTAACGTAAGAGATGAAAAAGTGTACAATCTGATTAGCGGTAAAATGGAAATAACACCTGAAGAAGCATGGAAACGGCAGACGGAAAAAATACCGTTGGAAGAGGCGGCGGATCGGATCGCTGCTGATTTTGTTACGGTATATCCCCCGGCGATCCCGATTTTGGTTCCGGGGGAAATAATATGCAGAAAACAGATCGCATATATATTACAGGGGTTTGCAACCGGGCAACATATCGAAGGAATGACCGCAAAAGATCGAGGGAAGGATAGCGAGTATTACATAACGGTACTGAAGAATGCTTAAAAGAAGGCTCTTCCATTGACAATGATAGAGAAAATAGTGTAAAATTCGTTCAGATACGGATAAAAACCGGCAAATTTGATCGTAAAATGGTTAATGCAGGAAATTAATCGGTAATATATCAAAACCTGCCGTGGGCGGCAGGTTTTTGTGCTATAATACTATGGATGGAAGAATAAGAAAGGAATACCATATGCAGGGATTATTCATTTCGATGGAGGGACCGGACGGAGCCGGAAAGACCACACAGATCGAACTGCTTCAGACATATCTAGCGGATAAAGGATATGAGATCGTCCTTACCAGAGATCCGGGAGGAACGGTGATCAGTGAGGCTGTTCGCCGCCTGATCCTAAATAAAGAATATCATGAGATGTGTGCGGATACGGAACTGCTGTTATATGCAGCGGCGAGGGCGCAGTTAGTTCAGGAAGTGATCCGACCGGCATTAGCGGATGGTAAAGCAGTGATCAGCGATCGGTTTGTAGATTCTTCGGTGGTATATCAGGGCATAGCCAGAGACATGGGAATAGAGAAGGTATATGCCGTCAATGATCATGCGTTAAGAGGGCTGCGACCGCAGCTTACCGTTTTGTTGGATTTGGATGCCGATGAGGGGCTGCGGCGGAAATGCCGCCAGACGGAATTGGACCGTATGGAAGCGGAGGGACTGGAGTTCCATCAAAAGGTGGTAGAAGGCTACCGGTTTTTAGCAGATCGGGAAAAGGGACGAATCTTGAGAATTTCTGCCACTTTACCGAAAGAGGATATTCATGCTAAAATAGTATTGGCTATTGAAGAGCGGATTTTGAACCGATAATAATGTATAGAAGAAGGAAACAGACGGTATCCGCCGGAAGCGGATGTTTTGTCGGAAGGGAGGGCGGAGTAAATGGAAATAAAACTGGACGCTATATCACAGTTGACGCAGGTAGATGCAGCGGAAGCGGTTAAGAATGCCGGAAGTGAAGATTTTAAATTTACTCTCGTCAGCCATATTCAGGAAAGCGAATTACAGGCGAAGCTGGAAGGTCTGATGAAGGAGATCGAAGAAGAAGGACAGCGGATCGCCCGTCATAAAGACATACGGGATATGAAACGGTATCGGGCAAAGATCAAAGAATTTATGAATGAGGTTACAACACATTCCTTTTCGTTTTCCCGCGAGAATTTTTTGGATCGAAAGGGACGGCATAGAGTATACGGCATCATACATTTGATAGATGATGATTTAAGTAAATTAGCGGAAGCTTTGATGGAAGAGGAAAAGGATCATTTGGAAATTCTCCGGCTGATCGACGATATTCGGGGAATGTTAATTGATATTATTACCTAATCAGAAGGAAGGTGATAGCTATGGCAACATTCAAAGATGTGATAGGTCATGAGAACGTGATCGGGCATTTTAAAAGCAGTATTGAGCGGGGCAAGGTAGCGCATGCGTATCTGATTCACGGGGAAAAGGGAACCGGCAAAAAAATGCTGGCAGGATTGTTTGCAAAAACACTGCAATGCGAGGCTGGCGGTACGGATCCTTGCGGAACATGCCGCTCCTGTTTACAGTGCGATTCCGGCAACCAGCCGGATGTCATTTGGGTGACACATGATAAACCGTCGGTAATTTCGGTAGATGATATCCGCGACCAGATAAACAAAGATATTATTGTAAGACCATACAGCAGCCGTTATAAAATCTATATCATCCCGCAGGGGGAACTGATGAATCCGCAGGCGCAGAACGCGCTTTTAAAGACGATAGAAGAGCCGCCGGAGTATGCGATCATTATGATATTAACAAACAATATCGATAAAATGCTTCCGACCGTCTTATCGAGATGTATTATTTTGAATTTAAAACCGGTCAGTGAGCTGGACATTATGGAATATCTGTCAAAGCTGGGCATCCCTATGGCAAAGGCAAAGTTCTGCGTGGAGTTTTCATTTGGAAATCTGGGGAAGGCTGTTCGCCTCGCGACGTCCGACGAGTATAACGAGATCAAACAGGATTGTGTACGGATTCTGAAAAATATTAACAAAATGGAAATCTATGATTTGATTGAATCCGTAAAAAAGATGTCAAAATATAAATTAGATATCTATGATTATATTGATTTAATGATCATGTGGTATCGGGATATCTTGATGCTCAAAGTATCCGGATCGCCGGATAAGTTATTGTTTAAGGAAGAATACGCGACTTTAAAACAGCAGGCAAATTATATATCCTTTGAAGGAATCGAAAATGTGCTGGAAGCGATGGATAAAGTAAAGGTTCGTCTGGAAGCAAACGTGAATTTTGATATAGCGATGGAATTGCTGCTATTGACAATAAAGGAGAATCAAAATGGTAGAAGTAATCGGAGTTAGATTTCGGGAGACGGGAAAGATATATTTTTTTGATCCGCTGGACACCGAAGTAGAGGCAGGAGATCATGTGATCGTAGAGACTGCCCGCGGAATGGAATACGGGAAAGTTGTATATGGCAGAAGATCGATAGATGAAAAGAAAATGTCGGTTCCGATCAAGCCGATCATACGGAAGGCGACGGAAGCGGATGCGGTCAGAAACAGAAAAAATTTTGAAAAAAGCAAAGATGCGTTTCAGATCTGTTTAGATAAGATCGCAAAGCATAAACTGGATATGAAGCTGATAGAAGCGGAATACACATTTGATAATAATAAGGTATTGTTTTATTTTACCGCAGACGGGCGAATTGACTTTCGTGAATTGGTAAAAGATTTGGCGGCGGTCTTTAAGACAAGAATCGAGCTGCGGCAGATCGGTGTAAGGGATGAGACAAAGATCGTTGGCGGTATCGGGATCTGCGGACGTGAGTTGTGCTGCCACAGCTACTTAACGGATTTTGCACCGGTGTCGATCAAGATGGCAAAGGAACAGAATCTGTCGCTGAATCCGACGAAAATATCCGGCGTATGCGGACGGCTGATGTGCTGCTTAAACCATGAGGAAGCGACGTACGAGTATTTAAATGATCATATGCCAAGTGTGGGCGATATCGTAAAAACATCGACCGGGCAAAAAGGCGAAGTGACGGCAGTGAACGTACTCCGGCAAAATGTAAAGGTCTTGATCACAAATGAAGCGGATGAAAAGGAGATCATTGAGTATAAAGTAGAGGATCTTCGCTTCAAACCGAAAAAGCATCGGGATAAGAATAAAGTCAGCGTAGAAGAAATGAAAGAATTGGAAGAGTTAGAAAAGCAAGAGAAAAAAGAAGGAAAGTCAAAACTGGATGATTAAATTAAATGCGGGTGAACGCTTAGATGACTTACAATGTAATGGATATCATATTATTCAGGATCCAAAACGGTTTTGTTTTGGAGTAGATGCGGTATTCCTGTCACATTTTGTAAAAGCCAAAGCGGGAAGCCGCATTTTGGATTTAGGGACCGGAACCGGTATCATTCCGATCTTGCTGGCAGCAAGGACGGAGGATACGCATATTACAGGTTTGGAGATTCAGGAAGTCAGTGCGGAGATGGCAAACCGCAGCGTGCAGTGGAATAAGCTGGAAGACCGCATCGAGATCATACAGGGGGATATTAAGGAAGCCGCAGAATTATTTCCTGTAGCTTCTTTTGATGTAGTTACTTCAAATCCGCCATACATGACCGAGCGGCATGGACTGGAGAATGAATATGAACCGAGAAATATAGCCAGACATGAGATCCTATGTAATCTGGAAGATGTGGTAAAGGCGGCAGCTTATGCTGTAAAGACGGGCGGCAGCTTTTTTTTGATTCACAAGCCGTTTCGTTTGGCTGAAATCTTTTCGGTACTGACGGCTTACGGATTGGAGCCGAAACGGATGCGGCTGATACATCCGTACATCGATAAAAAACCCAATACGGTCATGATCGAAGCGGTTCGGGGCGGACGTTCGCATATCACGATAGAACCGCCGTTGGTTTTATATCGGGAAAAAGGAGTATATACGGAAGAATTGGCACGTTTGTATAAACAAAACGAATACCATGCGGATGCTGCGGTCATGGAATCATCTGCTGAGGGGTTATCTGTTGAGCCGACGGAAACAGAGATTGGGCAGGATAGCGCAGGAACAAAACCGGAATAGGAAGAAGGTGAAGATCAATGGCGGGAACATTATATCTGTGTGCTACACCAATCGGAAATTTAGAAGATATGACGTATCGGGCGGTAAGGATATTGCGGGAGGCAGATTGTATCGCGGCGGAGGATACGCGAAACAGCATAAAATTATTGAATCATTTTGAGATATCCACCCCGATGACCAGTTATCACGAATATAACAAATATGACAAGGCGAAGGTGTTGGTAGAAAAACTGCTGGCAGGAGAGAATGTTGCGCTGATCACGGATGCCGGAACGCCTGCCATTTCCGATCCCGGAGAAGAGTTAGTGCGGCAGTGTCTGGATTCTGGTATTACGGTTACGCCTGTGCCGGGCGCATGCGCCTGTGTGAATGCTTTGATCGTCAGCGGATTGCCGACCAGACGTTTTTGTTTTGAAGCCTTTTTGCCGACGGATAAAAAAGAGCGTGCTTTGATATTGGAAAGCTGGAAGACAGAGACCAGAACGATCGTGTTGTATGAGGCTCCGCATCGATTGTTGAAAACCCTTCAGGAGTTGTATGAGCAGTTTGGGAACCGCAGGATCACGGTCTGTCGGGAATTGACCAAAAAGCACGAGACGGTATTCCGGACGAGATTGGAGGAAGCGGTAGCTTATTACACGGAGCATGAACCAAAAGGGGAATGCGTGATCGTCATGGAGGGAGTTACGCAGGAGGCTTTGAAGGAAAAAGAGCAGGAAGAATGGCGGATGATGGATATAGAGGAGCATATGGAGCATTATCTGCGGCTGGGAATGGATAAAAAGGCGGCAATGAAGCAGGTGGCATCCGACCGTGGTGTCAGCAGGCGTGAGATTTATCAGGCGTTATTGGATCGGTAAAAATGTGCATATTTTATGGGGATGATCGATACATTATACAAAGCCCTTTTGGAGTCGGGTATGCTGAATTATATTTGGGCATTTATGATCATGATCGGGATCATGGTAGCGGCATTTACCGGAAAGATGGATGGAGTATCTTCCGGTATTCTGGATGCGGCAAAAGAAGCCGTCAACCTGTGCATTGTGATGCTGGGTGTTGTGGGAATGTGGACAGGGGTTATGAAGATTGCGGAGCAGACAGGACTGGTTCGGCAGCTTACGAAGCTGCTGATGCCGGTCCTTCGTTTTTTATTCCCGAATATTGCGCAGGAAGAACGGGTGATGGGATATATCGCAGCCAATATGATCGCGAATCTGCTTGGTTTAGGATGGGCGTCCACTCCGACCGGATTAAAAGCAATGAAAGAGCTGCATGAGATTCATAAAAAGCGGTGCGCGGTTTCCGGCGGTGATCCGGAAGCAGCCAGTGATGAAATGTGTATGTTTATGGTGATCAATATATCATCCTTACAGATCATACCCATCAATATGATCGCCTACCGGAGCCAATACGGTTCCGTACATCCTGCGATCATCATTTTACCGGGGTTAATAGCAACGGCGGTTTCTACGGTTGCGGGCGTTTTATACAGTGTTTGGAAGTGCAGACGAAATGACAGAAAAAAGTTAGAGAAAGGGAATAAGGCATGAAATGGATTTCTCTGGTCTCCGGTTTTATGATTCCTCTGACGTTGTTTTATATTATCGGATACGGGGTGATAAATCGGGAAAAGGTATATGACATGTTTATCGAGGGTGTCAAAGAGGGATTTAAGATTGTGATCAATATCACGCCGACACTGGTAGGACTGATGGTTGCCGTAGGCGTGATTCGGACATCCGGAGCGTTGGATCTCTTGGCAGAGATATTGCATCCGCTCGGAAAATGTTTACGGATTCCGGCAGAAGTGATTCCGGTCATCCTGATCCGGCTGTTTTCTACTTCGGCGGCAAACAGTTTGGTATTTGATCTGTTTAAAGAATTTGGAACGGATTCTACGATCGGTCTGATCGCATCCATAGTCATGAGCTGTACGGAGAGTATTTTTTACATTATGTCTGTTTACTTTTTATCCGTGAAAGTGAAAAAAACAAGGTGGACGCTCACAGGCGGTTTGATCGCTACAGTTGCGGGAGTGGCGGCAAGCGTTATCATTGCTATGCGGATGCAGTAGACGGCATGTGATATTCTCGTGTTGAAATGCAGGAAGAAAGTATGCTATCATGGATAACAGAGGAATATATGAAAAACGGAGGTAAGAGCATGGACGGCAATTTTTTTTCAGAAGATGATCTGGCAGGATTGTTTGATGAATTGGATGAACAAGCTATGGAAGAAGAGATTGAGCAGATGGCAGATAAGGAAACCGATGCTTCCTATATGCGGTTTAAGGAAATCATAGAAAAACATAGAACACATGAATAAGAAAGAAAATCAAACCCTCTAACACGTCAAGGCTTCATCGGCGTGTTGGAGGGTTTTTATTCAATCATTGGTCGTTCTGATGAAATTGTTGATAAGAGAAAGATTCCATTTCCTGCTTTGCCTTGGTAAAGCACTCCAGAAGTTTTGGTGAAAAGACGCCGCACTCTCCGTTCATGATCATGTTGTAAGCTTCATCTACCGAATAGGCATCTTTGTATACCCGTTTGCTGATCAGAGCATCATATACGTCCGCCACGGAAACCACCTGCGCCTCCAATGGGATCTCATCTCCCTTTAAGCCTTCCGGATATCCGTTTCCGTCATAACGTTCATGGTGGTAACGACAGATCTCATAACTGTATCTAAAATAATTTTCATCCTGAAGGGTTGCCATGGAGTTTAAGATCTCACAGCCTTTTAAAGTATGTAGTTTCATTTCATCGTATTCCTGCGGTGTCAGTTTGCCCGGCTTCAGCAAAATGCTGTCCGGAATTGCCACTTTTCCGACATCGTGCATGGCGGCGGCGGAAGAGATGACATCCATGGTTTCCTGTGAGTAATCTACATCCTCATACATATCATTGACATATTTAAGCAGGATTTTTGTAAATCCTTTGATCCGGTTGATATGATCGCCGGATTCCACACTCCGGAATTCCACTACGGTACTGAGAATATCTATGATACCGTTGTTGATCTCTTTTAACTTCTGTTCCTGTTTTTCCTGAACCACTTCATCCACGTCAAACATGGTCAACAGGATGCCGCGGTTTAGATCGTCGCTGACGGAAAAGAAATCCAGTTCTTTCCAGCGATAATGCCCGGCTTCGTCCAAATAACGGATCTCCAAAGAAGAAAACGGTAATTCATCGGTATCCGGTTCGGAAAGGAATCGGTCGAGCATGTCGAAAAAGGCAGGTAAATCTTCCTCGTGGAAATAATGGGAACAAAATGCCCGGAATTCATCGATACTTCCGTTTTCCGGCATACCGTGGAACGGCAGGTTTTTTTCTAATATATGATAAGAGGTTCCTTCCCGGTTCAGATATAAGAAGGAGTCATAGCGGCTGCCCAAAATGTTTGCCATCTGCCGGTTGACACCCTCCGTTGCGATCCGCATGCGTTCGGCAGCGACTACCGAATCCGCCAAAGGACGGATCGTACCGATCGCACGGACCGGTTTCATATGTTTATCAAATACGCAGCTAAGAGAGAGCTTGGTCCATTGCAGACATCCGTTGACATCAAAGAAACGGAGAACAACGGATAATTGTTCTTCTCTGCGGTTGCCGTCGGCATCTGTCAGGATTTTATCAAATGCCTGCTTAAGGAGCGGGATATCCGGCGGATAGATCTTGCCGTTGGCAATGATATCGTCCACCAAGACCGTACCTTCTGTAAACAACCGGAAGGCTTCGATATTCTTTAAGATAATCGCCTTTTTACTTTCCATGCTGTAATCGAATACAAGCGTTTCGTCATCATCAAACGCTTCCGCATATGCTTCATAGTTGCTGCCCAGACGTTCATTTTTTACACCGGCATCATTCGGATCGATTACCATACCGATTACGCCCAGCACATTCCCGTCTTCATCCAACACAGGTTCCTTAAAAATATCATAATATTTTATCCCGGAACCGCAAAGAGTCGGGGAAAGCATACGGCTTCCTTTTTTCTCCCGCATGATTGTCATATCGTCATCATAAAAACTTTGTGCGATCTCGTCCGAGTTCTGTAAGTCGAAGTCTGTCTTTCCACGCAGCATGCCCCGTTCTACACCGTTTAACATATCGCAGATTTTGTTGGTATAGCAGTAGGTGCAGTTGGTGTCTTTGACAAATACATTTACCGGGATCGCGTCAAATATGCAGTTGAGAAAATGATTCTCTTTTTCCAGTTCCTGTACGCGTTTTTCCAATTCATCCATTGATAAGCGGTCGGTTTCCATAGTATATTCTCCTTTCGTATGGTTAAGTTGCGGAGAGTATCCTTATTTGTATCCCCTTACATATCATTAGTATAACATACTTCCTGTAAAAAGAAATATTGGATTATTTTCAAAAAATCACATAAGATAAATTGACGAAATGGTATTTTGGTGTTAATCTAAAAAAAACTTTATGGATGGAGGCGTTTGTGATGAAACGAAACAATAGAGGATTTTCAATGGTTGAATTGATTATCGTAATTGCTATTATGGCTATTCTCGCAGCGGCTTTAGCTCCAACTTTGATTAAATATGTAAAAAAAGCAAGAAGGGCGAGAGATGTAGATACTGCGAGAGAAATATCTGCAGCATATACACGGGGAGTGATTGAAATGGATCAGGATGATAATAATGCTTCCAATTCCTACGGAAGCGGCATGGTGATTCTACGTTCCGATATGACACTCCATAATCCGCCGCAGAATTTAGAGGATTACGCTTTCGCGGAATTAGGTGGAATTCCGGTTTGCGCAACGGATAAAGACTACTATTGGAAGATTGAATATGATCCGCAAAACGGCAAGATCATTAAGATTTCCCTGACACCGTCAAGCAGTTCCTCTACCACTTATGAAGTATATCCGAACGGGGATGCGTTTGTGGATTATCAATCTAAATAGCCGGTGTTTTCATCAGGTTCATAATGAAAGAAAATATAAGGAACGCGATATCTTTCGTAACGAATGATGCCGTTCCTTATATTTTTGTACAGAAACATGGATCTCTGTGGGTTGTCTGTGTTCAATTATAATGCAACTATAGGTTTTCGTTTTTCAGTGCATCGATCGGATTATCCTTTTGAATTTTACGCATGGAATAAACGATCGTGACAAATACAACCAGAAAGACGCTCAAAACGGCAATGCCGATAGCGGACCAAGGCAGATGGAAGGTTATTTCATATCCTTCCATGACCGCCAGATAAATCAGATATGTGATGCCGCAGGATATTGGCAGTCCAAAAAGCAAAGCTTTCGAACCATATAGCAGGCATTCATAATTCATCATTTTATGGAATCCCCTCTCCGTCATGCCGACCGATTTCAGCATCGCAAACTCACGCCGGCGCAGGCTGATATTCGTGGAGATCGTATTGAATACATTGGCAGCGGCAATCAGCGATATCAATACGATGAAACCATAAGAGAACACTTGGATAATCAATACCATGTTTCGATCTTCCTCTATTAGTGCCGCATAATCCACAAGTCCGCTGACGGAAATACCGTTTTTCCGGAATGTCTGAATCAGATTCTCATAACTTTTTGTATGATTATCCGATGTCATATAAAATGTATAATCGTTATAAGCCGTTCTCATTGGTTCTGGTATGAGGGCTTCATAGGTACTGATCGGATAGATCATTTGCAGATAGGGTATATCGTTTGCCATATAGTATGGACAATCCTCGATGGTTTTACCGGAATATAGAGGAAAGGTATAAAACAGATTGCCGTCTTCATCCGTATAGCGATCCATAGAATCATAATCTATATCCGGCTGTGCCGGTATCGTACATGTGACTTCAAAAGTGTCTGCCTCTAACAGATCGGTGGTAACAAACTTTTGTTTGGTCGTATCAAAACTGGTACTGACGTCGCGGGATATGGCAAGTGGATGTACCGGATTCATAAATGTTGTTTCGTTCAGACCATATTGGTTCAGAAGCAGTTTAAATTCTTCATCCGGGATAAAAAAGAGGCATACATAGTTTTCAACATATGAGTCGTTTGTTTTTTCTTGTGTATCCGCAAGATATTGTTCCGAGATCATGCAGTGTATCATTGTGTCCATTACATAAGTCACCTGCGTGATATTTTCTTCGGATTGGAACAGGGAAAGCATGTTATCGGGTGATTGATTTTCCGGGGTCGATTCATTGACATATGCGTGATAATATAAATCATACGTATTGGTTCCAAGCCCTCCGCCTACGGATTCACTCAGATAATCTGTAAATGCCGATGCGGAAACAAACAGGACGATACTCATAAACAGACTCATAATGGTCGCTCTGTATTTTTTGTGGCTTCGTTTGTAGTATCTGCCTGCAAGCATACCTGACAGCCCAAAGAGTTTATAGGTAAGCTTCGACGTCTTAACCGGTTTGGCATTCTTAATATCCATAGTCTGACGGATTGCTTCCACCGCCGATACTTTTGTTGCCCGCTTAGAAGGAATCCATGCGGAAATAAGCACTGTAATCCATGTGAGTGCGGCTGCGATCAGGATGGATTCCCATGAAATGTAAAGCTGTATGGATACATTATCGTTTCCAAGTAATGACATAAACCTGCTGCCGATCAGTTCCAAGGTAATGCCGATTCCGGCAATCCCTGCAGCGATGCCGAGCGGGATCCCTACTACTGCAACGGAAACGGCTTCAAAAAACACCATTTTTCGGAGCTGTCTCCGAGTGGCACCGACGGAGGATAGCAGCCCAAACTGTCTGGTCCTTTCGGATACCGAGATCGCAAAGGCATTGTAAATAAGGGAAACGGAACCAAACATGATCAAGCCGATCACGATCGCTGCAAGGCTAAACAGCATAGCGGTATAATTATCATATCGGGATAATCCCTGATAGAGTAAGAAATCGGTATTTCTCTTACCGGAATAGCCATGTTCATCCATAAAATCATAAATATCTTTTGCATGTTTCAGTTTAAAATAAACAGTATAGGAATAATCGGCGGATGTGTTGGCATCGGCAATCGTGACAGCCATATAACCCGGAGAAGAAAAATCCTCTATCAGACCGGGGAAGCGGCTATAAAAACCGACTACCTTATATGTCCGGATTTCCCGAATCTTTAAGGTTTCGGAATATACAAGCGCTTCTTGCGTGTCTTCCGTTTCATCATATACATAGATAGGAGCCTGCGGATCGATCGTTGCACCGTCATAGGTACGGGTGCCAATCTCCAGCGTAAGGGTGTCGCCAATCGAATAGCAGACACCGCCGTTGGAAGCAAGATGCTCCGGCAGAAGAATTTCATCAGCAGACGTCGGATATCTGCCGGATGTGATGTGAATGGGCAGCATATGTTCCGCTCCTTCGGAAGCTCCGACCACATAGAGATATGGTTTATATTCATTCTGAATCTCCTGTATACGGGCGTGTCCGATCTGCTGCAGATAGGCTGCCTGCTCCACCTGTTCAGAGGAAACGATTGTCTCATAAACCGAATAATCCGTATTTTCTTCGCTGCCGTGCCAGTCGCCGAACGTATAAATGGTAGAACGGATGCCGTAATTTTGTATGCTTGCCGTAAGTGTCGTAACCGCACTGATCATGGAAGCAGATAAAAGGATGCCGATAATCGTTACGACGGTCCGGGTTTTGTTTTGCTTTAAAGATTGCAAGGTCACTTTATGGAAAATATTCATCTGCGGATCACCTCGTCTCGAATGATTCTGCCGTCTTCAATGGCTAAGATGCGATCCGCCTGTAAGGCGATGCTTTCGTCATGGGTGATCATGATTAAAGTTTGGTTATATTTCTGATTGGATACCTTTAGTAGTTCCAAAATCTCCTGACTGTTTTTAGAGTCTAAGTTGCCGGTCGGTTCATCTGCGAGAACAACGGACGGAGCATTCATCAATGCCCTGCCGATTGATACTCTTTGCTGCTGTCCGCCGGAAAGTTGATTCGGTAAATGGTGTTCACGTCCTACAAGGTTCAACGTTGTCAACAGTTCCTGCAACCGTTCCTGATTGACCTTTTGTCCGTCCATCAGAACCGGGAGTGTGATATTTTCCGTTACGTTCAGTACGGGAATCAGATTATAAAACTGATAGATCAAACCTACCTGACGGCGTCGGAAAATGGCGAGTTGTTCCTCGTTTTGCGCATATACATCAACATTATCCATATAAACAGATCCGTTGGTCGGTTGATCCACGCCGCCTAAAATGTGAAGCAAAGTAGACTTACCGGAACCGGATGGACCGATAATGGCGATAAATTCACCCTGATTCACAGAAAAGGAAACGTCATCCAGTGCCTTTACCTGATTTTCACCTTTTCCGTAGGTTTTGCAAAGATGCTCGGCTCTTAATATTTCCATTTGTAACTACTCCTTATCGTGGTTGATAAACCAATGATAACGCGTCCGGGTGACACAATCGTGACATAACGATAACAAAAACGTCACTTTTGTTTTCACGCGTTTTAATAACATATAAATGTTTTGCAAGATTGTTTTATGGAGGTTAGACCGGTATGTCTCAGGTTTCTTAAATGGTCCCTTTATAAAAACGAATGGTGAATCTCGCACCCGTTGGAATTTGGTTGTCTGCTTTCACCGTGCCGTTTTGCATGGAAATGATCGTGCGTGCCAAAGCAAGACCGATGCCGAAGCTTTTATCATCGGAATCCCTGCCTTTGTAGAAACGTTCAAAAATATGCGGAAGGTCTTCTTTCGATATGCCGCTTCCTGTATCCGATATAATGATTTCCGTATATAACGCATTTTCTGATGCAAGTAGATGGATGCGCCCGTTCCGTGGAGTATGCTCTATACAATTTTTGATAATGTTTGTGATGGCTTCGCAGGTCCATGCCAGATCACCGGAAAAGCTGCCGTTGGCGGAGATCACTAATGTTTGATTTCTTAAATCCATAGGGATCAAAAGCGGTGCCGTTGCTTTTCGAAGCAGTTCATCTAGGGATATGGTTTCCGTCTGAAACGTAACCGTTCCGGCATCCAGCCGTGAGATCTTCAGCAAGGCGGTGATTAGCCAGTCGATGCGGGATAACAGTTCATATAATTCATGGGAATATGTTTGCCGCTGTTCTTCACTGATATCCGGATCGGAGAGAAAGGATACCAGTAAGTTGATTGTAGTGAGCGGAGTACGTATTTGGTGGGAAATATCGGCAAGTGAGTCGGCAAGATGAAGTTTGTCGGTTTGTGACCGCTGCTGCTGTTCCCGCAGGCAGATGGTCATTTTATAAATTTCGCTTTGCAGCACGGCGAGTTCACCCTCAGAATATTTCTCAATCGAAAGATATCCTTTTCCGTGCAGGATTTGATCGATATCGGCAGCAAGCTCGGAGATGCGCTTGTATCGTCTGAATGTTGCAGATAAATAGAGAAGCACAAAAATCAGGCATACGACGGACATCAGGATAGCCGATCGTATCTCCAATCGATATGCCATTCCGATCGCGATCAAAGAAAAGAGGAAATATAGCAACAATGTATGTTTCACTTCTGGATTTCGAAATAGTTTCATGATAGATCAACCTTATATCCGATCCCGCGAACCGTTTGAATGATGGTTGGGTTTTGCGGATCATCTTCAATCTTTTCCCGTAACCGTTTAATATAGACGGTAAGAGTGTTATCGTTTACAAATTCACCGGCTATATCCCAAATCGTTTCTAAAAGCTGGCTTCTGGAAAGAATGATCCCCCGGTTATTTAAAAATACCAGAAGCAGACGGTATTCGAGAGCCGACAAATATAGATCTCTGCCATGTTTACTTACCGTTCCCTTGACGGTATCGACGACTATGTCGCCAAGACGGACCACAGATCCCACACCTTTTGTCAGCCGGAGAATATTTTTGATCCGTGTTGCAAGCTCCCTCGGTCGAAACGGTTTCGATATATAATCATCCGCACCTAGTTCAAATCCGGTGACGGTACTATACTCATCATCGGATGCGGTCAGAAAGATAACCGGAATGTCATAGATGGATTTGATTGCCGAGCATACAGAAAATCCGTTACCGTCCGATAAGGAAATATCAAGCAGCACAAGGTCTGCTGATTGCCGTTCCAAAAGCTCTAACGCCTTAGATTGTCCGGATGCGGTGGTTATATGATATCCCTCGGATGTTAAAAAATCCGTAAGATTGGCAACAATTCCCGCATCATCTTCCACTAATAAAATATGTGTCATTTTGACCTCTCAATATGGTTCAAACATTTCCGTTTCATTAGGACAATGATCAGAAAAGATAGTATTTCTTTTATTAAATCATAAAAGAGGTGCCTTTACAATGCCTGTGACAGAATTGTCATTTTTTGTATATATAGAAATAGGATGGGAGGTATGGCGCCAGAAGAAATTGACAGAGTATATGCCGTGACATATAATGAAGATACTTTGACGAAAAAAAGGGGTATATGCTCATGGATTTAGAAACCAATCGAAAAACACACAGCATAAAAAACTATTTTCACAGCCTGTTGGATATACGCAGTAACATGCTGAGTTATGATGAATTACACGATATGATGGAGGAAAATACCATTATCCATGGTGCCAATATGTGGATATTGATGATGGCGATCCTGATTGCTTCGATCGGATTGAATGTGAATTCTACGGCAGTCATTATCGGCGCCATGCTGATCTCGCCGCTTATGAGCGGCATCCTAACAATGGGATATTCGATTGCCATACACGATCTTGCGATGCTAAGGCAGGCGGCTACCAGATTTGGCACACAAGTGTTGATCAGTCTGATCACGTCAAGCCTTTATTTTACTTTGTCGCCGCTTACCACGGCAACCAGCGAGATGATCGCACGTACCAGCCCGACGTTATGGGATGTTCTGATCGCTTTATTTGGCGGTATCGCAGGCAGTATCGGCAATACAAGACAGAAGACGAGTAACGTCATTCCCGGTGTGGCGATCGCAACAGCATTGATGCCGCCGTTATGTACGGTAGGATACGGTATCGCCACGCGACAGTTAAGCTTTATTTTAGGCGCCTTTTATCTATTTACGATCAACACGCTGTTTATTGCGCTTTCTGCCTTCTTCGTGACAAAATTATTGGGAGTACCGTGTCTGAAAGAAGTAAATGAGAAAAGACAAAAGCGGATTAACCGGATTGTAACGCTGCTGATCATCATTACGATTATTCCGAGTATTTTATTCGGAGCGCATACGGTATATTTGTCGGTGCTGAATCGGAATATCGCAAACTACTTAGATTCGGAGTTTGTGTTTGCGGATGCCCAATTAGTCCAAAGTGAAACGGATAATCAAGATAAGGTGATCTCCGTTTCACTGGTAGGAACGCCGCTCTCGGATGAAAGGATTGCGGAACTGGAAGATAAACTGACGGAATATGATCTGTCGGAATATTCTCTGCGGGTAACACAAAACAAAAGTTTAGAAGGTGAAAACAGTGATAAGATCACCATCGCCCTTCAGGAGAATACGATTCGTGATCTTCAAGAACAGTTGGAGGCGGAACAGGCGAAAACCAATGAACTGGAGAATCAACTGGAAGATCAGATCGACTGTGAAGCGCTGGCAGAAAAAATATCCAAGGTCTTTACGGATCTGTCGGATATCAGTTGCGGTCTGATGTCAGAAAAAGACGGTCATTATATTCTGCTGGCTGCTACTGCGACTGAACCGTTGACGGCAGCAGAAGAACAGACGCTACATAATTATCTGGAAACGGAGAGCGGACTTGCCAACAGTCAATTACAGATCCGCTTACCGGAAACCGAATCCTCAGAAACGGAATCTTCAGAAACGGAATCAACGCAAGAAGATTAAAGATAAAAAAGCCCCGAACTCATTATGAGGTCGGAGCTTTTTTTAATCAGCCTGCAATTCTAAGAAACTGCAATCCTATAAGACGTCTACTAATTTCTGTAAAGCGGCTCTTGCTTCATCCGGCAGTTTATCATATCCGCCCTTGTTATTGGTGAATCCGTCTACTGCATTGACACGGTTCTGCATAGCATTCTTTAACTGAGCCTTGTAATCCGCATCGTTTAAGTCAGGAGTGAATCCTTCCCAATCCATGATCTCAATATCTTCGAACGGACCCCATTGTTTGAAAGAAGCCTTGCCTTCTACGATGGCTTCCAAGATACCCAAGGTATCTTTTGGCTGTACTTTCTTGCCCATGAAATCACCGGTATTGATGATATAGCAGTCTACATTCTTTTCCTCTACCAGCTTCTTGAACTTAACATAATCATTTACCAACGGATAAGTCCGGAATGGGTTCGCATAAGGAACGATACGAAGGGCATTCATATCGGTGCCGGCTGCTACACGTTCGGCGGTAGAAGTCTTTGTTGCCAAAGTAGCACCCATAACGGAAGCTAATGCGGCGCCTTTTAATTTTACGACCGGCGGAATGGTAGGATCTTTCATGATCCAGAAGATCGCATTGACAGGTGCGTCGATCTTATCTACGCGGTTTGGTGACCACAGCTTAGACTTAATGGCACGACCGTTACCGTTCCGGATATCTTCGGTGACTAACTGGATCTTTCCGTCTTCATCCATAGTTGCGGAGCAGTTCTGAACGGTCAGCAAATATTGATTATCCGGACAACCGGTTGGATAATCCGCCGTTTTATCAAAGTAGGTCGGCTCCAAAGCGATGGATGCGCAGGTATCGGTATTGATGATAAACGCATCGTCATGAAGTACCTTAATAGAAGGATATTTGTTATTATGCTTGGCATGTGTCAGTGTAGACTTGCCGGATCCGGACAGTCCGTATACGGATGCAACGAACTTAGAACCGTCTGCCAAAGTGTATTCCTTTTGTCCGCCGTGGCAGGAAGCATAACCGTTCCGGTTGGCGATCGCCCAAGCCATAGTCAGGGTGCCTTTCTTATGCTCGCCGAAATACTTCATACCGAGAATGGCTGCGCAGTTTTCATTTGTGTCGAAATAACACAAGGTAAGCGGATCGCTCAGACAACTGTAATCTACGTCCGGACTTTCTGACGGTACCCACTGCGGGTCAGAGAAGATATAGATATCCGCTTCTTTTCCGTCGCCGACCGGCTTGGAGTTCTTATACATTTTTACATAGTCGTCAGACATGTACTGGAAGTTTAACATCCAGTTGTACAGCAGGTTTTCTTCTCCTTCCGGGATCAGTAAATGTGCTTTTACCATAAATTCTGGATCCAAACCGACAAAACAGGTTGCATGATATAAGGTCTCCCAACGGGTTTTGTAAATTGCATCCATTACGACTTTATCTAACTTCGTATCATCAACTCCCGGTTCTCCTTTGATACGGCGGGCAGCAGCATAACGACCGGTTACAGCGCCGTCATTAAATAACAATACCTTCGCATCGGCGTCCAATCCGAATTCTTCGCCTCTGTATACTGGCATGTCTGTTACGATAGTGCCGGGAGAGTTCTTAGCAAGGTTATAGGCTTCCTTCAACGTGTTTACCTTGACTACATTGTTGCCATAGAAAGCGGCTTCAATAATAGAACGGGTTTTGGAAAATCCAACTTTGCCCTTGCCGATTTCTTCTAGTTTGTAATTTGCTTTTGTTGCCATTTCTGTTCCTCCTATCGATTGTATATTTTAAAAGTATATATATTTCCGCCATTGGTGTCAATGGCTTTTCGCTATTGGATCACGGAGTCGATGTATTCGTCTACCTGCTGTCGCAAAGTATCAAAGTCGCACGGACCGGTTTCCAAAATCACCCGATGGTAGTCGGATTCATTGAAATCATTTCCCATTCGGGTAGCGGCGTAATCATGCAGCTCCACGAATTCCAGATATCCGATAAAGTACTGAGGATAGTATCCCGGTTCTTCTATCATCATATCATACAGATCATATGCGGCGTCACCGTTAAATCCCATTGAATTCATCAGATCTGCCAGCTCATCGACCGTATAACCGTAATAATTGACATAAATATCCGCCAAGCAGCAAAATGCGATGGACTGCAGCTCGCTGGCAACATACATTTCCCGTACATATTCGCTCTCATAATTTTCATAAGTGACCCAGTTGTAGGAACGCATTTCCACATATGTCGCCCAGCCTTCATCGTAACCGAGAAAGCTGAGTGTGTCGCGGATCGGATACGGATCGGTTGACAGGAAATAGGTCATCTGGTATAAGTGACCCGGATATCCTTCATGGGCATACATGGCGGAAAGAGCGCCCGAGCCTCCGTTATCTTTACTGCGGTTTACCTGAATGACATTTTCCGTGTAGTCGTCAATGCACGGCGTCACGCAGAAAGCAGGCGAAAGAATATCGGCAATAGAGGGATCGATATCGCTGATCTTATAATTGACTGCCGGCGGCGTCGGAAATTCAGAAGCCATTTGCTGCTTATAGTATTCGAGAAAACTTGCAGGATCCGAAAGCCCTTCCACGACAAAATTCTCGTCGTAATAATATTCCATATAAACATCCGGCGCATTTGCATACACGTCAAGGAGCATTTCCGTGGAATCGTCTAATACATCTTCCAACAGGTCTTTCATTTCTTTGATGGATTTGGATGAACCGGTCTTATGGGAAACGATATATTCGTAATATTCTTTTCCGTCTTCATAATTACAGATTCCGCCCAGATCCGTACCGGTGCCTTTCATGCCGTTCAGTTCGTCGATCATATGCTCATAAGCCGGGATAATGGTGTTGATCACCGTGTTTCGGTTCCGATCTTTGAAAGCGGCGCGTTCGGTTTCGCTTAGACCGTCCAACGCATCGATCCGGTGGTCAAACGTAGTGATCAGGTAATTGTCTTCCCTATGCGTCAGGAATTCGTTGCATTGCTCCACGGCGTCGTCAATGGCGCCGTCCGACATGCCGTATCCCTGTGAGGAACGGAACTTTTCATAGTCAATGCAGTAATCAAAATAATCATCCAGAAGCTCCATGATGGCAAGATAATCCTCTACGTCTTTTGCGGAGTAGAATTCATAAAGAGACATATTTAACGGCATATTACTTTGTACACCGGTCACCTGTCCGAATATGGTCGCCTGATAATCACAGTCTTTTACGGAAAGTTCCTGTTCTATATAGTGATAGAGGATATCGTAAGTGAGCTGCTGTTTTTCATCTAAGTCGTCATAATCGAACGATTGGAGTTCCGAGAAGGTATCTTCCAGTTCTTCCCAATCTTCAGCCGTATCCGCAAAATCCCGGTCATCCAGATCGCCCAAAGTCGGTTCCATCTCTTCGATGCCATATCCCTGCGGGTCTTTGAGTGTAAAATGAAGGGTCAGGGTGTCTTCCGTCACTTCCTCTACAAACAATTCCTCCAAAAAGGCGTCAAATTCCGGATCCGGACTTGTTGCTCCCCCGGACCCGGCATGACAACCGGATAAGGAAAACAATAGGGCAATCCCTGTCGTAACTGCGGTAATCGGTTTCAAATATTTTTTTAAACGCATAGTGTTCCGTTTGATTCCTTTCCATCTGTTTTTTCTTTATCATTATAATTGATTATACGCATAATCCTTTGAAAAAACAACAAAAATGAACACAAATAAAACAGTATCAGCCTTTATATGGCAGCCGTCTCCGATGACAGACGGCAAAGAAGACCAGTACCGAAGCGGACAGGATCAACATGGTAACATATGGAAGATGTGGATCTCCGGTTGCAGCAGTGGAAAGATGGCTGCCGTTTGTGTCTTCCGCTGATGCGGCGCTTTCTGTACCGGGCAAAGGTGCAGAGGAGGAATCCTGCGTTGTGCTGTCCGGCGGCGTGGCGTCGTCCGGTGTGGAAGCCGATTCGTCGGAAAACGCGCCGGTATGCTTCCAGTAAGGAGTTTCGTCTGCCCGATATCTCCGATAGGCTTCAAACGCCTCTAAAATCTGCAACGTAGACATGTTGACCGGACACGGATCTGCCACATAGCCGGACAACTGGCTGACCAGATTACGATATAACGTACCAAAACCGGTATCTTTCAGATCAGATTTGCTTGCAGCCAGTGCAAGTAATACCTGCGCGCCGCTTTCCGGTTCTGCATAACCATATTCCGGCGTAAGCCGGTCTTTCAAAAAGACATAGGCGTCCTGTACGGCTTGTGCCGCCGCCGGATTCGTATCGGTATAATCAGAAAGTGCCTGAATTGCCATGGCAGTCAGATCGATATCGCCTTCGTTAGCGGCATCATACAGTCCGAAACCGCCGCTGACCGGATTTTGAAATGTCAATAGGGCTTCGATCATATCTTCCCGGCTCCAAGCCGCGTCTTCCGGAATGGCAGTTCCTCTGGCGTCCAGTGCCAGCAGGGCAAAGATCAACTCATTGGAACCGGAATCCAGATTCGGATGATTATAGATCATAGCCGCCAGATTGGTGCCGTTTATATTTGTGATGTCTTTTCCGATGAGGCTTAATGTCAGCGCAACCCGTTCTATGTCCGTAGGTTTTTGCCGATTACTCCAAGTGGAGACCGCAGCCGCCACTTCCTGATAATAACTATTTAACTGTGAATCCGGTATAGTACCGCCAGCCTGTAAAATCGCATAGACCGCCCATTCATCCCCATAGTGATATCCGTATGGCGCATAAGCATCCGACACCGCCTGTATAGCGTTGTCAATCCCGGTACGCAGTAATGCGTCCGTATCGACCGGTATCAGATTTCCTTTGGTAACGGTTATGGTAATGACAACCGGTTTGGCATTGCCGGTAGTATCGACCGGTGTTCCGGTAGCGGTGACCGTTCCTTCCGATTCCGCGTAAATGTAATAATCCGTAGAGGCGATATACATATTGTTGTCGTTTGCAGCCGTATTCCGTTTCCAGTAGCCGTTTTCCCTGCGGGAGATCCGTACGATGCCGTTTGTAGAATACGTCCAGATCAGTTCCGGTTCCGTAACACTGTATTCCGTTTCCGGCATGGCGCCGGTAAATGTCAGATGCAGCGGCAGGATGTCGCCGTTCTTTAATTCAACATCGGATTCCTCGGCAGTCACACGGGTCAACGGGTTTTGATAACGGTAGGTGACGGTTTTGGCGCCGGTCAGTTGCCGCGCCTGCCCGGTTGCCGGATCGATATCCGTCAATGTCACGGTAAACGTAGTCGTTCCCGCTTTATATGGAACATACCCCTTCACCATGCTGCTGATATAAGAAGCGACAGACGGATCACTGCTGGTAATGGTCCAGTTATTGCAATAACTGGCATTTTCCGGTTCCACGATCACCGCAGAATAATCCGGCAGGAAATTTTTTCCGTTGCTGCTGTTGGCGTTTCTGCCATGAATGATGATTTCGTCCCGAATAGCGGGTCGTACGGAAACCGCCGGTACATATTCGGATGTAATCGTTACCTGCGCGTTGATCCGCGCGTCGGTTTTCGAAGTGACGGTCATGACGGAAGTGCCGGGATGCAGAAAATAAAAGGCGCTGGAGGACGGTGTGCTGTATATGGTTTCCTGACTGGCAGCTTCATATGTAAAACCGGAAGAAGCTATGGTTACGAAATCGCTGGAATCAGCAAACTTTGCCTGAACCTGTATGTGCTTTTCCTCGGATCCCTGTACGGAATATGTACCGTTGGTGACATCCGTACCGTCGATGAACAGCCGGATCTCCTGTATGGCTTCCCGCTTAGCGATCACCTGACAGGCGGCAAGTACTTCCGTCGTGCCGTTCGCTTTTCGTAAGGTTGCCGTTACGATAACGGTTCCGTTTCCGTCCACACGCAGATTACCTTCATCCGCACCGATAGACAAAGCAGGATCGCTCGTTTCACAGGACCATTCGATGGATTCTCCTGCCTGCAACACATAATCCGGAAGGGAAAAGCTGCCGGCAATGTGAAAGACATTGTCTACAAGATCCGGTGAGACCAAAAGCATCTGTTCTTCCAAGGAAATGCTTTCCGAGCCGTCATATTTTGTAAATACGATACGGGTTTTATTCTGCGGCAGGATTGGCGTTCCCGGCTCATATGTCTGATCGGTTCCGAAATACGGATATCCGTCACTGCTTTGTCCCCATGAGACGCCGTAAGTCCCGCGGTTTCGGTTTAAGAGTTCATAAAACTCCTTGGATTTCATATAATCCGCGGATTTCGGATATGCGTTTTGTTTTGCGGACTCCGGGATATCCGTGCCGCTGAAGGCTTTGAGGTCGGATTGCCAGTAGGTATTGCGGAGTGTACCGGACACATAATTTTTAAATAAAGCACCGTTGCCCGCCGGACTGACGGAATAACAGTTGGAAAGCATACCTCCCTCAAGCCGTGTCGCAAATCCCGCGGTTCCGTCACCGGAGATCGCACTGCTGACATTGATGACGCTTCCCTGAATGGCTTTGCCCAGCGGACCGCCCACATAGTTGAGAGTTCCGTCTAACTGGAGATTCTGGATCACGCCGTTTTCACCGATGGAGTCAAATAAACCGGTAATGCTATCTTCAAACAGGATACGATGCCCCTGACCGTCCAATACGCCTTGGAACACGTTCATATTCATATAAGAAGAAGAGAGGGTGATATCATTGTCTAATACATAATAGTGACCGTCCGTATCGGATAGGCTTGACAGATCTGATTCCGATTGAATATGGATCACCTGATCCGGCGGAAGGGCAAGCGGTTCGGTGAATTTTTTCTTTTTGAGTCCCGATATGGCAAGATTTAAAGCGTCCACAGCGGCATCGACCGCATCCTGTGTCGGATCGGATGCGGCGTCTAATTGGCGGGCGGTTTCCAGTGCTTCCGTAAGGGCATGCACGCTGTCTTCGGTGTATAGATCGGAGGACGCACAGAGAGCGTCTGCTTTGGCTATGGCATTTTGAAGCGCCTGTTTGTCAACCGGCAGATCGGACACATCGCCCGCCTGTAAGACCGGCATTCCCTGATTGACGGAAGCATCTTTTGTCACCCAGTAATAACCGGTGGCAGGTAAATCTTGATTTAAGGATTTTGTCATACTGCCGGATTGAAAATCCGAACGTGTGCGTATGTCACTGCTTATGATTGTAAGATTACCGGTATAAGTGGAAACGGTGTCATACGCTCCTCCCGTTGCGTAACAGTTTTGGATCAGCGATGATGCGTTGTCGGAGGAAACGACTAATCCGCCGGTAAAGTCGGGACGTGTGCCGGCATAATAAGAATTATAAATGGAACCGCCGCTGATCACCCCTGCCAGACCGGCGACGTCCGTCAGCCAATTATTGACGTCGAGAGTAACGGTTGAATAACAATTCAGAATCTGTCCGGTTAACGTCTGAGCCATACTGCCGGACGTGTCGCTGCAGATAATGGAACCGGTCACGCCGAGATTCTGGACGGTACCGGATATGGTGCCGGCAAGCGGGAGGTTTGCCAGTGTAACGGTATGCCCTTTGCCGTCCAAGGCGCCGGCGAGCGTAGTGATCTGCTGTCCTTCCGTCAGTATGATGTCGGCGTCAAGGATATAGTAGGTACCGGTGTCGATCTGCGACGGAAACTGATCGGCGGAAGTAATGACAAACGGGTCTTCCGGTGAACCGGATCCGGCGACGGGAGTGCTGCCGTACGCATCCGGAAAAGCGGTCGTCAACAACGGAAGCAATGTAAGAAATCCTGCAAGAAAACAACTGAACAGGCGGGTGAATTGATGGTAGGGATTATGTAATTTCATAGGTGGCTCCTTTCATGATATATGGATATATGGGTTTTGATTGTATCGATCCAAAGATGCCCGATGAGAGAAGAAGAAAAAAAGTGCCGAAACAGAATGCGGTAAAGACAGTCCTTTTATGGTACGCAAAATTCTGCTCCGGCATATTGCCCGAACGAGTCATTGACCTTCTCCATCTCAGAAGTGTCTTGCCGATTCAGAATATCCTGACTTCGCTTCCCGCCGAAACGCCTTCCCAAAGCATTCATATCCTGAAGCTTCAGTGGCATCCTGTTTCTTTGTCCACGTTACAGTAGAAGTGGCTGTTACGGATTTGCACCGTATTCCTCTTGACCCCAAAGGTCGGAATCTGCAATCGTATGTATTTGTCTGCAAACAGATTACTGTAACGGCAGAGAAAAGTCAAGACCGGATGATACTTTTAGTAGAAATCCGGACCAAACTTTGGTATGATGAAACATAGAGAGCAGTATTTAGAAATGAAAGACAGATCGGGAATGGAAAAAGATGCGAAAAGACCAACCCTTGGTTAAAGGAGAAACTGTCATATGCGAGTATTGATGATCGGGGCGGGAGCCGTAGGAATAGCTATAGGAGTCTCTTTGGAGTCACAAGGATTTAAGGTGGATTTTTTTGCCCGTGGCGACACATACCGTGCCATACAAGCCGGCGGCGCCGGACGCACGGGGTTATTTGGAGATTATTATTGCAGCGCCGGCGCAGTGGGAACGTATAACGATTATAACGCCCTGCCGGCGCAGGCTTACGACTATGTGATCATCACGGCAAAGACGGTGGCGAATGCGGAGATTAGTCAGGCATTGTGGCGTGCAAACCGGTGTATGAAGCCGTCGGCAAAACTGATCATCATGCAGAACGGCTGGGGAAATGATGCCGCTTATCTGGAGCATTTTCCGAAAGAACGGATCTATCATGCGCGGGTCATTACCGGATTTGAGCGGACGAGTCCGAATATCAGTCATATTACCGTACATACGGCTCCGATTCTGCTGGGTTCCCTGTACGGTTATGACGGACAGTGCATGGAACCGATACAGAAAGCCTTGCAGCAATCCGGTATCCCGTCTGAAGTGACCGACGAGATCGAATCGGCATTATGGGCAAAAATGTTATATAATACGACCCTGAATCCGCTGGGAGCGGTGCTGGGCGTAAGCTATGGGGAATTGACGGAATCCAAGTGGTCGAAGGCGATCATGGACCGTTTGATCGAAGAGACATTTGCCGTGATGGAGGCGGCAGGATATCATGCGCCTTGGGAAGAGGCAGATACATATAAAACCGTATTTTACGGTAAATTAGTACCGGATACTTATCATCACCGTTCCTCTACGTTGCAGGATATCGAAAAAAAGCAGAAGACGGAGATTGATACGCTGAACGGCTGTATTGTCAGACTGGCGGAGCAGTACGGGATTGCCGTTCCGTATCATACCATGCTGGTCGGATTGATCCACAGCATGGAAGATCGGTTTTAATACATCCATAATTGCAGAGTGTTTACGGTAACGTGGCAATGCAATCAAATATATAAACAGAAAGGGGTTATGGAAATGGGTTTTTTAACAAACAAAACAGCAATCATCACAGGAGCAGGACGGGCAGTTCTCAGTGACGGAAGATGCGGATCGATCGGATACGGGATTGCGACCGCATATGCAAAAGAAGGAGCGAATCTGGTCATTACCGGTCGTAATGTCAAGAAACTCGAGGACGCGAAAGAAGAATTGGAACGCTTATATGGCATTCAGGTGCTGCCGGTGCAGGCGGATGTGTCTGCCGGTTCCGATAATGAAGCGGTGGTGGCAAATGTGATCGAGAAAACCATTCAGACATTCGGTGGGATTGACGTGCTGATCAATAACGCGCAGGCTTCCGCTTCCGGCGTGGCGTTAGCGGATCATACGACCGAGCAGTTTGATCTTGCACTTTACTCCGGATTATATGCGGTATTCTATTATATGAAGGCTTGTTATCCGCACTTGGTTAAGAGCAAAGGTTCGGTCATTAATTTTGCATCCGGAGCCGGATTGTTCGGTAACTATGGGCAGTGCGCATATGCCGCTGCCAAGGAAGGTATCCGCGGTCTGACGCGTGTGGCGGCTACCGAATGGAGCAAGGACGGCATTAATGTCAATATCATTTGCCCATTGGCTTGGACGGCTCAGCTTGAACAGTTTGAACAGGCATATCCGGACGCATTTAAACAGAATGTGCATACACCGCCTATGGGTCATTTCGGGGATGCGGAATTGGAGATCGGCAGGGTTTGCGTACAACTGGCTTCGCCGGATTTCAAATATATGACAGGCGAGACGATCACATTGGAAGGCGGTCTTGGACAGCGTCCATAGTATCATCCGGCGGCTGCTATGAAGAGAGGGAACGATTTCAGAACAGATGTGTTTAAACAATGTTGAGAAAAATATATTGAAAAGGGAACCGGACTCCGCCGAGTTGTCTTCCCAAGAGCATTCGCTTCTAAGGTATCAAGAATCAGAGTGTATGCTTCTTTTAGACGAAAAGATCAAGGGGTATCCGTCTTTGATCGACAAATGGCAGATGGATTTGATTCAGGTGTATCTGCCTTTGGAAGAAGCGGAGCGGAAAATGAAGGTATTTTATAGCGTGGCAGGCGTCATAACGTTTTTGATATTGACCGGGATCGGCGTCTTGTTTTTTACGAAAACGGTTACGGATGCGATGGTGCTGTTCTTTTACCTTATCCTGATCTTGGGAGTGGTGGACCTTGTCTTTTTATGTCTGGCGTTGAAGGCAACGGTTTTTTACGGCATGAATCATGACTGGCAGTTGTTTCAGATATTCTCAGACGGTTTGGGATTTGTTTCTATCAAAAAAGAGATAGACAGCATGATACGGGGAAAGCAGCAAATGCAGAAGGATCTGGAACGGGCGAAGGATGATAAAGAGCGGTTATTACGTCAGGAATGCCTGTCACCCGAAGAGTTTGCATGGGCGTCCGCCCCGTTGGAAATGCCGTTGCGGATCAGACATACCGAAAACGTATTCGGCAATATCGGAAAAAGAAAGGATATCTGACCGTATGGATAACTGCCGGCAGGAAAACGGGATTTTTGAAAATGGATTCTTGACATGACAAAAATAGCTAGGTATACTAGTATTTATAGGTGCGGACGGGTACGATGCACAGCGTTCGCGGGCAAGGTAAATACGGAACATGCGAAGAAGAGAAGAGTACATAAGAGTGACATTTACAGAGAATCTGGCAAGCTGAGAGCAGAGAATGAAGGTCTTATGGAAGATGGTCTTGGAGCATTGGGTGTGAGCCGCATGGGTGAGCATTCGATGGTAGCACCCATTATCGTGCGGAACTGTATCGGCAGTTCATGAGTCCGGTTTTGTGAGGAACCGGAGAATTAAAGTGGTACCACGGATCTCAACCCGTCTTTAAGAAGAGACTTAAAGACGGGTTTTTTTATACGAAAACCGTCGTATCCCAAGAAAGAGCGAAGGAAATCCGGTATTGTTAAGGAGGAGAACAAAATGGCAAAGAAACCATATTACATTACGACTGCGATTGCATACACATCCGGTAAACCACATATCGGCAATACCTATGAAATCGTTTTGGCAGACAGCATCGCGCGCTACAAACGATTTTTAGGTTATGATGTGCGGTTCCAGACAGGAACGGATGAACACGGACAGAAAATTGAGCAAAAGGCGGCGGAAGAAGGAATTACGCCAAAAGAATTTGTGGATGAGAAAGCAGGAGAGATCCGGCGGATCTGGGATCTGATGAATACGTCTTATGATAAGTTTATCCGTACCACCGACGCGGATCATGAGAAACAGGTGCAGAAGATTTTTAAGAAGCTGTACGATCAGGGAGATATATACAAAGGACAGTATGAGGGAATGTATTGTACGCCTTGCGAATCCTTTTTTACCGCTTCCCAGTTAATTGACGGTAAGTGTCCGGATTGCGGCAGGGAATGTCAGCCGGCAAAGGAAGAGGCATATTTCTTTAAGCTCAGCAAATATACGGACCGTTTGATTCAGTATATCGACTCCCATCCGGAGTTCATCCAGCCGGAAGCAAGAAAAAATGAAATGATGAATAACTTCTTAAAGCCGGGACTTCAGGATCTATGTGTGTCCAGAACCTCGTTCAAGTGGGGAATTCCGGTGGATTTTGACGATAAACATGTGATTTATGTCTGGATTGACGCCCTGACGAATTATATTACCGGATTGGGGTATCATGTAGATGAGGCGAATGATCCGTTATTTAAAAAATATTGGCCGGCGGATTTGCATTTGATCGGGAAAGATATCCTGCGATTCCATACGATCTATTGGCCGATCATGTTGATGGCGCTGGATTTGCCGCTTCCAAAGCAGGTGTTCGGGCATCCTTGGCTGATACAAAGCGACGGAAAAATGAGTAAATCCAAAGGAAATGTCATCTATGCGGACGATCTGGTAGACATGTTCGGCGTGGATGCGGTGCGTTATTTTCTGCTGCATGAAATGCCGTTTGAAAATGACGGCGTGATCTCATGGGAATTGATCGTCGAGCGAATGAATTCGGATTTGGCTAATACGCTGGGAAATTTAGTCAACCGTACCATATCGATGACCAATAAATATTTAGGCGGCATGGTCCGTAATGCAAACGTCCATGAGCCGATGGATGATGAGTTAAAGAAGATGGCGCTGGAAACGCCGCTTAAAGTAACAAAGGCAATGGAAAAGCTGCGGGTGGCGGATGCCATTACGGAAATCTTTGCACTGTTTAAGCGGTGCAACAAATACATTGACGAAACGACGCCTTGGATACTGGGAAAAGAGGAAGCGAAAAAAGAACGCTTGGAGACTGTGCTGTACAATTTGGTAGAGAGCATCACCATCGGCGCCGTGCTATTAAAGTCGTTTATGCCGGAGACAGCAGACAAGATCTTGGAGCAGCTTAATGCAAAGGACAGGGAGTGCGACGAGCTTGGCACCTTCGGCAGATATCCGAATAACAACCGGGTGACGGAGGAACCGGAAATATTATTCGCCCGTCTGGATGTCAACGAGGTGCTGGAGGAACTGGAACGCAGAAAAGAAGAAGCAAAATTAAAGAAATACGGCGTGGGTATCGATGTGGAACCGAAGGAAGAAATCGATATCGATGCCTTTGGAAAGATACAACTGCAGATCGGACAGATCATTGACTGTGAAGAGGTGAAGAAATCCAAGAAGCTCCTCTGTTCACAGGTGAAGATCGGAAGTCAGGTCCGTCAGATCGTTTCCGGTATCAAACCGCAATACACACCGGAAGAAATGATAGGAAAAAAAGTAGTGGTGGTTACGAACCTGAAGCCTGCGACCTTGGCCGGCGTCAAATCGGAGGGCATGCTGCTGTGCGCAGAGGACGAAAACGGGAATCTTTCCCTGCTCACTGCGGAAAAAGAAATGCCGCACGGAGCAGAGATACGATAAGTTCCGAAACTGCAAAATATGCCATAAAAGGAGATAGAAAGTATGAAAAAAAAGCTATGGCTGGTCTTGCTGGCTTTGGCGGCGCTGTCGCTTTTTGCCGGATGCGCGGGATCGGCTGATGGTATGGCGCAAGGTCCGGAGGGATCGTTAGAAGAAATATTAGAGCAGATTTATGAAAAGAAGAATACCGGTTTGGAGTTGGAGACCGTGACCGTGGATCTGTCCGATGCGGATATGGTGAAACGGTATACCGGTTTGGATTCCGCGGATCTGATCAGTGAGGCGGTCGCTTCGGAGCCGATGATCAATGCACAGGCATATTCTATGGTATTGGTGCGTGTGGCAAACGAGAAAGATACGGCATCCGTGGCGGCGGCAATGAAAGAGGGGATCGATCAGAGAAAATGGATCTGTGTAGAAGCGGATGATCTTCGCGTGGCAGCCGACGGCGATGTCATCATGTTATTCATGGTGACGTCCGATCTGTCGGATACGATAACGGCGCAAGACATGGTAGACGCGTTCCGTGAAATATGCGGCGGTACGCTGTCAGTAGAATAGGATATGGTATTTGCAAGCATAACTTTTTTATATTGGTTTCTTCCGGCAGTGGTCGTATTGTACTTTTTGTTTCCCTCTAAATGGCGAAACGGGGTGCTGCTCGCCGCCAGTCTGTTGTTTTATGGCTGGGGCGAGCCGAAGACACTGCCGGTTCTTTGCATATCGGTCCTGATCGGGTATGCGGCAGGGCTGGGGATGGAATATGTTGCAAAAAATCAACGGCACAGAAAGATTTTACTTTGGGTTGCCGTACTCACGGAAATCAGTTTCCTGCTTGTTTTTAAATATACGGATTTCTTTCTGACCAACTGGAACCGGCTGACCGGATCGCAGATTGTGTTGCGGCAGATCGCCCTGCCGGTCGGCATCAGCTTTTATACGTTTCAGATCATCAGTTATCTCATAGACGTTTACCGGAGAAAGGAAGCGCCGCAGCGGAATCTGCTCCGTTTTGCCATGTATATCAGTCTGTTTACCCAGTTGGTGGCAGGTCCGATCGTTCGTTATACAGAGATGGCAGGGCAGATGGAGAAACGGGTGATACATTTTACGGATATTCAGATCGGCATTCGGAGACTGGTCGTGGGTTTGTCAAAAAAAGTATTGTTGGCGGATCTGATCGGTGAATGCTGTCAAGCCGCGGAAAAAGCGACGCAGCCATCGGTAGTCCTGCTTTGGATATTGGCAGTGGGATTTACATTACAGATTTATTTGGATTTTTCCGGCTACAGCGATATGGCGATCGGCTTAGGCAGAATCTTCGGATTCCGCTTCCCGGAAAATTTTCGATATCCATATTGTGCGGACAGCATCACGGATTTTTGGAGACGATGGCATATTTCACTGGGACAATGGTTTCGGGATTACGTCTATATTCCGTTAGGAGGAAACCGCTGTACAACAGGAAAATGGCTGCGTAATCTTCTGATCGTATGGTTCCTGACCGGATTCTGGCACGGAGCGGAATGGAATTTTATCATATGGGGCTTATATTTTGCCCTCCTGTTGGCGGCGGAGAAATGGATGCTGCGAGGGAGCAGGGGATTATCGGAAGGCAGGCGGACACAGGGAAAATGGCTGCGGCATGTATGCGTGATCGTTTTGGTGGTTATCAGTTTCACCATTTTCCGGGAAACGGATTTACACCGGCTGGGAACCACTTTGGCGGGTATGTTCGGCTGTGGCAGACTGCCGATCGTTTCCCGGGAGACCATATATATTTTAAGAAACAATTTCTGGCTCTTTCTGATCGCAGTCATGGCTTGTACGCCGCTCGGAACGTATGTGTCGGAACGGATCCGGCGGGGAAACCGAAGGAAGCGGATCTTTGGTATCTTGGAACCGTTTGCGCTGCTTCTCCTGCTTCTGACGGCAACGGCTTATTTGGTTGACGGAACGTATCATCCGTTTTTATATTTCCGTTTTTAATGATCGGAAAAAAATATGGAAAAGGAAAGACTATGCGTACATCGGATACAAAACGTACAAAAGCATATGGAAAAGAAAAAGCGGCAACGGCTGTACTGGTGGCGGTATGGGCGGTTCTCGCGATATTTGCATGGCTGAAGCCGCCGGCGGATCTTTCTTTAAGCGAGCGGCGGACTTTGCGGCAGTTTCCGGAAATATCCTTACGGACGGTCTATACCGGAAGCTACATGAATGCGTTTGACGAAGCGGCGACCGATCAATTTCCGCTTCGGGAGCGATTTCGGAGCCTGCGTGCGGAAACAGACCGATATGTCTTTCAAAAAAAGGATGTTCATCAAATATATCTGGCAAACGGATATCTGGCGGAAATGCTTTATCCGACGAATGAGAAAAGCGTCCGTTCGGCAGGAGCCGCCTGCCGCGATCTGTATCAGACATATATGAAAAATACGGATGTCCATGTATATCTGGCAGTTGTGCCGGATAAGGGTCATTATCTGGGAGCGGGATGCGGATACCTGACGCTGGACTATACTTTGATGTGTGAAGAAATGCAGAAGGAATTTGAGGAGGCGCAATGGATTCCGATCGAAGAGACGTTATCGGTAGAAGATTACTATGCAACGGATTCCCACTGGCGGCAGGAATGTTTGGGGGATACGGCGGAAACGATCTTAGACGCCATGGGCGCCAAAGCATTTACGGATTTGGAGCGGCGGACGGCAACGACTTCTTTTTTGGGCGTCTATGCGGGACGGTCGGCTCTTCCGGTGAAAAAAGAGCCTATAGAGTATCTGACCAATGCGGATTTGGAGGCATGTCAGGCTTACCATGTCGAAAATGGACAGACGCTGGGCATTTACGATACAGAAAAATTGCAGGGACGCGATCCGTATGACTTTTTTCTTTCCGGTGCTTCGGCGATTATAGAAATAGAGAATCCGAACGGTGACGCCGATCGGGAGCTGGTGATATTTCGCGACTCGTTTGGCAGCAGTCTCTCGCCGTTGTTGTTCCGGTCTTACGGAAGGATCACGCTGATCGATACCCGTTATATAAATAGCGATATCATCAGTAAATATGTGGAGTTTCAGGATCAGGATGTTTTGTTTTTATACAGTACGTTATTATTGAACCAAAGCGAGGTTCTGCGATAAAATGCGGAAAGAATCGTTGTGTAATAGATAAAAAAGTAATATAGTAAAGATATAGGAAAAAGCCGCTTAAGGCATGCAAAGGAGAATCCGGTTATGTGGCAATATTTGCAGTATGTACTGTCTGTTGCATTGACACTTGGGTTCGGAACCATCGGCATCATCAGTTGCGTGGTTCTGCACCGTCAGAAGAGTATCATTATAGAAAGCCGTTTGGGAAAATCGAGCAGTGTATCGGAAATCATCAACGTCAATATCGCGCTGGTCGGGATCGCGCTTTCGGTTTGGTTTCAATATTATATTTTTATTCCGCCTATGCTGACGTATATCTTTTTTATTGTCATAACGACACGAATACGGAGCGGATTATCCGAAGAAGGGATGTTTGTGGGATTAACTTTCATTGATTGGGAACATATTGAAGGTTATAAATTCGTAAATGACAGCATAAATACAATAAAGGTGAAACTGCGTGCCAATAAGCGGCAGTATATTATCGAGTGCGATAAGGAACAGAAACCGCAGTTGGAACAACTGGTAAGAAGTAAGCGAAAGGAGCTGCCGGAAAAAGGGGATTCGTATAAATGAAAAGTGGAAAGGATTGACATAAAATTATCGGAAGATTATACTAAAACAAATATATGCCACCACGGAAACTGAAAAATGCACGGAGGTACAGAATGAGACATCTAATCGACCCGATGGACTTGGATGTGCAGGAAATCCAAGAACTATTGGAGCTTGCCAATGATATTATTGAGCATAAAGATAAATATAGTGAGGTTTGCAAGGGAAAGAAACTTGCTACCTTATTTTTTGAACCAAGTACACGAACCAGACTAAGTTTTGAGGCAGCTATGATAGAGTTAGGAGGCAATGTACTTGGTTTTTCTTCTGCCGATTCCTCTTCGGCAACGAAAGGAGAAAGTGTCCACGATACCATTCAGGTTGTAGGCTGCTATGCGGATATCATCGCTATGCGGCATCCGAAAGAGGGAGCGCCGTTATTTGCTTCACTGAAATCTCCGGTGCCGATCATCAACGCCGGCGACGGCGGACATTATCATCCGACGCAGACCTTGACGGATCTGCTGACCATCCAGCGGGAAAAAGGAAGGCTGGAAAATCTGACGATAGGGTTTTGCGGGGATTTGAAATTCGGTCGGACGGTGCATTCCCTGATCAAAGCATTATCCCGCTATGATAATATCCGATATATACTGATTTCTCCGCCGGAGCTTCAGGTGCCGGATTATATCCGTACGGAAATCTTTGAACGGAACCATATCGCTTATCAACAGGTGGAGAGGATGGATGAGGTAATCCAAGACTTGGATATTTTATATATGACGAGAGTGCAGAGAGAGCGGTTTTTTAATGAAGCAGATTACATTCGTCTGAAAGATACTTATATACTGGATACGGAAAAACTAAAGAAAGCAAGGGCGGATTTATCGATCCTGCATCCGTTACCGCGTGTAAACGAAATCTCTACGAAGGTGGATGACGATCCGAGAGCCTGCTATTTCAGACAGGCATTGAACGGAAAATATGTGCGGATGGCATTGATCATGAAACTGCTGGAAGTGGGAGGTGCCTGAAATGAACATTGACAGCATTTATAACGGTATCGTGTTAGATCATATTACCGCAGGAAAAAGCATGCAGATCTATCATGACTTGGAGCTGGATAAGCTGGATTGCAGTGTGGCGATCATTAAAAATGTAAAAAGCAATAAGCTGGGACGCAAGGACATTATCAAGATCGATCAGGAGTATTCGGTCAACCTTGATGTGCTTGGATATATAGACCCGGATATCACGGTCAGCATTATCCGTGACGGAGAGACGATAGAGAAGAAAAAGGTTGAACTGCCGGAGCGTTTAGTGAATATATTAATATGTAAGAATCCACGTTGTATAACAACCACCGAGCAGGGAATCGACCATGTTTTTAAGTTAGCCAATCGAGAAAAACGGACGTATCGGTGCATTTATTGCGAAGAAGACCAACAGACCGTGTCATAGGGGAAATCAAAGGAACTGTCGGCAGGCAGTCCTCCGTATTCTCTCATTTTTGGATAGAATTAGAAAAAGGTTTACAAAAATGGAAGATATGTTTATAATTACCCTAGTATTCGGTGAAATACATAAGTGAGTGAATGAAATGGATATAAAAATAATGTAAGAGGTGCATTATGGAGCAATATGTGATAAAGGGAGGAACCCCTTTAGTCGGTGAAGTCACAATTGCCGGAGCTAAGAATGCCGCCTTGGGTATTCTGGCAGCGGCGGTTATGACGGATAAAGAATGTATCATTGAAAATGTACCGAGCGTCAACGACACGAGAGTCTTACTGCAGGCTATCAAAGAGATTGGCGCAACGGTGCGGTATATAGATGAGCATACGGTCAGTATCTGCGGCGGAACCATTACAAACGTAGATTCGCTGTGTGTAGATGATGAATTTATTCGTAAGATCCGCGCTTCCTATTATTTATTAGGAGCGTTGTTAGGAAAATATAAGCGTTCACAGGTTGCCCTGCCGGGCGGCTGTGAGATCGGAAGTCGTCCGATCGATCTGCATGTGAAGGGATTTAAGGCATTAGGCGCTTCTGTGGTGATTGACGGAGGTATGATCACGGTCCGTGCGGATCAGTTAGTGGGTAAGCATATCTATCTGGATACCGTCAGCGTAGGAGCCACCATTAATATTATGATGGCGGCGGTGTTGGCGGAAGGAAAGACAACGATCGAGAATGCCGCAAAAGAACCTCATATCGTTGACGTTGCGAACTTTTTAAATAGCATGGGCGCAAATATCAAAGGAGCGGGAACCAATGAGATCCGTATCCGCGGCGTAAAAGAATTAAGAGGCACGGAGTATTCTATCATTCCGGATCAGATTGAAGCGGGTACGTTTATGATGGCGGCAGCGGCTACCGGCGGCAATATTCTGATTAAAAATGTGATTCCGAAGCATTTGGAAGCCATCAGTTCAAAACTATGCGAGATCGGTGCGGTGGTAGAGGAATATGACGATGCGGTAAGAGTGATCGGCAATCGGGAGAAACGGCTGGGCGCTACGCAGATCAAGACACAGCCGTATCCGGGATTTCCGACAGACATGCAGCCGCAGATGGCGGTTACGCTCGGACTTTCGGAAGGCACCAGCGTCATTACGGAGAATATTTTTGAAAATCGTTTTAAATATGCGGACGAACTGGTTCGCATGGGAGCCAATATTAAGGTAGAAGGAAATATGGCGATCATTACCGGAGTTGAGCGTTACAGCGGGGCATCGGTGATGGCGCCGGATCTGCGTGCAGGCGCGGCGCTCGTGATCGCGGGTTTGGCGGCAGAAGGCTTTACGGTGGTAGAGGATATCAAGTATATCCAGCGCGGCTATGAATCTTTTGAGGAAAAGCTGCGGGAGCTTGGCGGCAAGATTGAGATTGTTGAGACGGAAAAAGATATTACCAAGTTTAAGCTGAAAGTCGGTTAACAGATCACATCAAATAGGACATGAAAAAGAGTACGAAGCCGGAACTCCGGTTCGTACTCTTTCTTATTATGCTCTAGTCTGCCTGACAGGCATCGTTGATCAACTGAATAATGGTATCGATAGAATTCGTCATCTGACTGGATTCCATGGCATGTTTGTATTCCGCACGTTTTTCATATACTTCCCGAATGGCTTCCAACAGGGAATCATGGGTTAATTCTTCTTCCGGCAGGACATAACTGAATCCCTGCTTACGGAAAGATTCGGCATTCAGGATCTGATCGCCGCGGCTTGCTTGTTCACTGAGCGGGATCAATACATTCGGTTTGGCTAACGCCTGTAATTCACAGATGGCATTTGCACCGGCTCTCGAGACCACCAAATCAGCAAAAGCCAGCATAGCGCTTAATTCTTTTTTAATATATTCATATTGTACATAACCTTCCCGACCATCATAGGCGGCGTCTGTTTTGTTCTTTCCGCATAGATGGATGACCTGATAGGTCTTCAGAAGATCGTCCAGACACTCCCGGATCGCTTCGTTTACCCGCACACTGCCGGAGCTGCCGCCCACGACCAAGATCGTCGGCTTGTTGGCGTTCAGACCGGTAAAACGGATCGCGTCCAGTGGATCTCCCTGCAGCAGTTCCTGCCGGATCGGCGTACCGGTCAATACTGCTTTCTCCTTTGGCAGATGCTCCATCGCTTCCGGAAAATTACAGCAGATTTTCGTAGCGGACGGGATACACAGCTTATTGGCAAGACCGGGCGACATGTCGGATTCATGAATAATAGCAGGCACCTTATGGTTTTTTGCCGCAATGACGACCGGAACCGATACAAATCCGCCTTTGCTAAATACGACATCCGGACGCAGGCTCTTCATCAGACGGGCGGCTTCCGTATAGCCCTTGAGTACCCGAAAGGGATCGGAAAAGTTCTTGGGATCAAAGTACCGCCGCAATTTTCCGGAAGAGATGCCATGATACGGGATCCGCAAATCTTCAATCAACTTTTTTTCGATTCCGTCATATGAACCGATATAATGAATGTCATAGCCTTCTTCCCGTAAGCGGGGAATCAGCGCGATATTTGGAGTAACATGACCGGCAGTGCCGCCGCCGGTTAAAATGATTCGTTTCATGGTTGCCTCCTGAAAGATGATCTAGGATGTAAGGGCAGCTTTTAGAGCTTTGGAAAGCTGATCGGGACATGAGGTGTTGCGGAAACCGCAATGAATCCCTTCTATACGTTTAATGGCTTCGTCTACATCCATGCCTTCGACCAAAGCAGCGACCCCTTGCGTATTTCCGTTGCAGCCGCCGGTAAACACGACGTTGCGGACCTTATGGTCAATGATATCAAATGATATTTCTGAAGAACAGACACCTTGTGTTTTGTACGTCATAATCAATCCTCCTACACAAAAACAGACATCCCCTGTTTAATAGTATTCCTAAGTTCAAACAGATTATAGCAATATCCTCATGATTTTGCAAACTCAGAGAAGTTTTCCTTGACCGCGCGGATCACATGATTGATGCCGCGGGTAGAAGCGATACAGGTTTCTCCGTTTGACAACGTCAGGGTCAGAGCTTTCCGGTCAATGGACTGGATATGGTTTTTATTTACAATGAATGCCTTATGGCAACGAATGAAATCATTGGTTAAGTCTTTTGCGCAATTATTCAGGGTGCCATAGAATTCACTGTATCCGCTGCTGGTCACGACCTTGATCTTATGCGGAGAATCGGTAGAAGTAACATAGAGGATCTGGTTCTGCTCTATGTTAATAAAATGATTTCCGACCTTGAAGGCGATCATACTGACTTCCGGTGAGACGTGATAACGCTCTAAAGCGGTTTCCATACAGGCATGGATTCTGGCACCGAGGTTCTGACAGTCATCTTTCGTGATAAAATCCATAGCTTCTATCTGATACTGGAAGGTGAGCATTGCCATCTCGGAATGTGTCGTGATAAATACAATAAATCCGCGGGAATCAAAACGTCGGATTTCTTTGGCAAGGGCAAATCCGTCGATATCGTTGTGGAGATCGATATCCAGCAGATAAAAGTGGTTGTGACTGTCATCAAGGGCAGAGTCGGTCTTGGCGGCATTCAGTAGTTCATCCGGTTGGGTGACTGCCGCCCGAATCTCCATATCATATTCCTCGATCAGGATGATATTTTCGATCAACATCTGATAATGTTGCAATAAGACCGGATTATCTTCACATATATATATGGACAGCAAAACGATGTACTCCTATTCTTTAAAGATTTTTATCATCTGTGTAAACATATGATTTTCATATGTGGTATCCCTGTGAATATTCTTATACGGACGCAGAGTCTGCGCGGCGATGTGGAGTCCCAGACCGCGGTTCTGCCCTTTCGTCGAGTAGTTCATAGTTCCCAGTTTATGGATATTCAAAGGAAGGTCCTTACAATAGTTCCGGATCACGAAGGTAACGGATTCCGCATCCTCCCAGATCGCAACATAAAGCCTGCGGTCTTCCGGCGCAAGCTCCGGAAGGTTCAAAGCCTCCACGGCATTATCCAAATAAATGCCCAGAACACGGGCGATATCGACATGCTTGGCATGGATTTCACTGACCGGTTCCCGGATTTCGACAGAGGTATGGATTCCCAATTCCAGAGATTTTACCAATTTATTATACAGTATACCCTTTAATTCCGGTATTTGCAAATTACTTAATTTTGCCAGCTCCTGCGATTCATCCTGAAAGGTGTGGTTCAGGGGCAGGATTTCCTGTTCATAATATGCCTTGAGCGGCTGCCATTCGTCATGTTCCATAAAACCATACATGGTACTTAATATATTGACATAATCATGCTTAAAGGCGCGGATATTCTGATAGAGGGCTTCCAACTGCGCGGTATATTGCTGCAGTCCCTCATACTGGGCGTTCTGAGCTTTGACATCGGCTTCCCGCCGTAAGAGATAGATCAGCAGTATGATAAAGATTCCCGTAACAAAGAAAAACAGGGTAAACAAAACCGTGTTGACACGGACCATGTCCTGCGAAAAAAGCAGGGAGGATTCATAGTTGTAGTTATAGATGAATAGAGCGGCACAAATGCAAAGATAGATCAACGTAAATACTTCTAAGTGGGTTGGAAATGAGATGCTGTTTCCGACAAAATGGTTGTAGGTCTGCCTTACCAAGTAGGAAGAGATCAGGAACAGCACGGTGATGAATAGGTTATATGAAATGTAATAATTCTCTATTATGACAGCTTCTGTAAGATTAAAACCGTTGTCTAAAATGCTTAATATTAAATAGGTCAGTACGATAGATAACAAGTAGTTAAACAGAGACAAGCATACGGTCAGCAGATTGCGATGGGTAAAAAAGAAAATCAATACAAAGGCGAGGATCAACGTGAGATATGGGGTGATCGCCGGCAGCAGGAAAACCTGAATAATAGTTGAAACTGTAATTACAATAAGTAAAAGCAGTTTCTTTGCGGCGGACAGCAGGTTAGTAATCGGTCCTGCTAGAACAATATACAGATCAATGATACCGAAGGCAAAATAAAACAGGTCTATGATGCTTATCATTTGTTAAAAAAACCTCCACTGACTGCGTTCAGGAATGAAAAACAAGCGTTTACGACAAAAAAGTGTAAAGCTCCCCAAATATGATATAATTCTAACATAATTAGGAAAGGAAAAAAAGAAGCAGAATGAGCTTGACGGAAAAATTGGCGGGACAGGTAACAAAGTGGTGCCTGCCAAAAGAGAATAATGTATCAGAGGAGGAACAGGAGATCCTGATTTACGGATATACGCTGTTCTTTGAAAGTCTGTATAAGACCGCTTTGTTTTTGCTCATTGCGGTTTTGACCGGAACCTTTTTTAAGTCCCTGATCATTTTCGGCAGCTTTGGTTTGTTAAGGAGCTTTGCAGGGGGGATCCACTGCAGGAGCGGATTGGGTTGCACGGTATCTATGCTGGGCATGTGGGGCATCGGGCTTTTGGTTTCCGTAGTGGAGATTCCGCTTCCGATTCTTGCAGTCATGATGCTGGTAGTGATCGGAACGATTTGTCTGTACGCGCCGCAGTCCACAAAAAACAATCCGATACAGGATGTAACAATTTATAAGCAAAAACGGAAAAATTCCATACTGGTGATGTGTCTGTTATTCCTTGTCGGAATCGGTGCCGGATTCGGATGGCACCGGATGGATGTGCTGAATATGATATTGACTTCTATCTTTATCGAAGCCATTAGCATATTATTATTAATTGAAAAGGAGGGTTGTGAAAATGAAACAGAGCTTAAAAGCGGTTGCAGCTAAATTTGGCAAGCATATGGCTTACAACACGGTCGGCAAAAGTTATCCATATTATTTTTATGAGCCAAAGGTGCCTGCTGCACTGAAAAAAACGGAGAGCAAATAGGAGAATATGTTTTTGGGCTAGTATGTATTCGGCATGTAGATGACGGGATAAGTAGGTTATTTGTACAAAGCAGAAGTGGAATTGGGGTAATTGCTTCTCCGGTAAGTTAAAGTATGGACGATTGGGAAGATAGCGATCAGGAATCAAAACAGGGCGTTTAGGATGAAAGTGTAAATGAGGCTTACATGTGTGATAGTATTTCTTTGGCTGCCGGTTCATTGTAGGGGATGAACCGGCAGTCATGCCGGCATCGGAGTATGCCGGCTTTTTTTATAGACATTTACAGCGTCAGCGCAGAAAGGAAATAGGACTAACTTGTAGAGATTGCCCGAAAACAGAGTTGAAAAAGCAGAACGAGGGCAGACAGCAGGCGGTCAGCAGGACTAAGCGGAAGGAAGAAGAAATTTAATGGAAATGTGATAGGAAAATGAGGATGATTGTGGTATTATGGTAGTGGAACAAATCGGAGTTTGAGGTGGAATAATGGCGTCGAGTAAAGAATATTTAGAATTTATTTTAGGGCAATTATCCGAATTGGATGAAATTACATATCGGGCTATGATGGGAGAATTTATCATCTATTACCGTGGCAAAATCGTAGGCGGTATCTATGATGACAGGTTGCTTGTAAAACCAATAAAAGCAGCAATCAGCTATATGTCAGCAGCGACCTATGAATTACCCTATGAGGGAGCAAAAGAGATGTTGTTGGTAGACGAAGTTGACAACAGAGAGTTTTTGACAGGTTTATTCAACGCCATGTATGAGGAACTGCCAGCACCAAAACCGAAAAAAAAGAAATAGGCAACTTCCCATTTGTTTAAATAGCCATTACCATAATCACAACTAAAATAGAAACACAACGCAAGAGCGGTTATGAACGTGAAGTTTGTAGCCGTCTTTTTTGTTGAGAAAGGAGCAGAGAATGAAGAAAGCAGACAGCACCAAGCGGGCGCAGGAAAAGCGCAAAGGCTTTACCAAGAAAATCGGCAGCGCCGCCTATGATGTATCGTTTCATTTCAGCCGACGGAGCAGGGAGAGCATGAATGATAAGATTATCCGACTGATAGAAAATGATATTTAGGGCAGAAAAAACAGCTGAATATGTGTATTGTGGAAGTGCCTGAAAACGCTGAATGTTCGGGCATTTTTAGATATATTATATTATGTCCTTGACAAATTGTTCGGAAGGGTACTATGTTAAAATAGCAGATAGTGAAAAGGCTGGAAAACATTATAAGGAGTTTATGAAATGAGATTCAGACCTTGCATTGATATTCATAACGGTAAGGTAAAACAAATCGTCGGCGGGACGTTGACAGACAGGGACAATCAGGCGAAGGAAAACTTTGTTTCCGGACGTGACGCGGATTTTTATGCAGAGTTATACCGGAGAGACGGGATGCGCGGCGGACATGTGATTTTGTTAAATCCGGCTGGTTCGGAATATTATGATGCAGATGTGGAGCAGGCGAGGCTGGCGTTACAGGCATATCCCGGCGGGCTGCAGATCGGCGGCGGCATGAATGAAGGGAATGCCAAACGGTTTTTGGACATGGGGGCGTCGCATGTCATTGTCACATCGTTTGTATTTCAGGACGGCAGGATTCAGTATGACCGATTGAAACGTATGGTACGGGCGGTCGGAAAAAAGCGGCTGGTTTTGGATTTATCCTGCCGAAAACGAGACGACAGCTATTATGTCGTGACTGACCGCTGGCAGAGATTTACCGACGAGCCGGTGACGGAAGAGCTGTTAGACCGTTTAGCGGATGATTGCGACGAGTTTTTGATCCATGCGGTAGATGCGGAAGGAACGGCGGGCGGAATCGAGGAATCCTTGGTGAAACGATTGGGAAACTGGTCCGGCATTCCGATCACATATGCGGGCGGCGTCGGTTCCTTTGAAGATTTGGAACAGTTGAAAAAATGGGGAAAGAATCGTTTGGATGTAACGATTGGAAGCGCGTTGGATCTCTTCGGAGGTTCGATGTCATATCAAAAGGTATTAGAGATATGTGCCGCGTCCGGAACGGACGACGGAGCATGATAAGCGGGATGATAGGAGGAAAACTATGAGAAGATGGAAACGATGGACGGCATTTACAATGGTTGCCTTACTTTGCATGACGATGGCATCATGTGGCAAAAAGCCGACAGGATCCGAGGACATGTCGGAAGAACAGACGGAGGAATCGACGGAAGGACCGACCGGCGAAAACCTGATAGAAAACGGTGATTTCAGTGACGGATTGACAAACTGGATGATTTATACGGAAGGCGGCACTGCCAATCAGGTGGTAACGGAAGACGGCGAGATGGAGATTCAGGTGACGGACGTCGGTACTCTTGATTATGCGATCCAGCCGTATTATGACGGTTTTTCTCTGGATCAGGGGTGTGAATATTCGTATTCCTTTGATGTGCATGCGACCACAGAGCGGACTATGCAGTGGCGTTTACAGTTAAACGGCGGGGATTATCATGCGTATGTCAGCGACCTGATTACGGTCAATGAAGAGGTGCAGCATGTGACCTGTGATTTCGTGATGGAGGAACCGTCCGATCCGGCGCCGCGTCTGTGTATTAATATGGGTATGGCGGAAGGCTGCCCGGAGGACTTGGGAGAACATTCCGTTTATTTTGATAATTTTGCGTTATACCTGACGGACAGTTCCGGCAGGGTGGATTCCGCGACGGAAAGCAATGCGGTTTCGATTAACGTAGATCAGGTCGGTTATTTGCCGGATGCGGAAAAGATAGCGGTAGTCCGGGCGGAAGCGGGCAGTGAAGTCGGCGGTGCGTTTGACGTGGTCAATACGGAAACGGACGAAGTCGTATTTTCCGGTGAATTAACTGATCCAAAAGAAAATACGGCATCGGAGGAGGCAACGGCGATCGCCGATTTTTCGGAAGTGACGGAAGCCGGCACTTATAAGATCGTGACGGAGCAATACGGCGAGTCGTTTGCTTTTACGATCGGAGATGCGGTGTATGCCGACCTGACGGATCAGGCAATACGTCTGTTTTATCTGCAGCGATGCGGTGAAGCAGTGGAAGATGAAATCTTCGCTCATGATGTCTGCCACAGTGAGGGAGCCATCCGATACAATAGCGAACAAAGCAGTCTGGTAGATACGACCGGAGGCTGGCATGATGCCGGGGATTACGGAAGATATACGGTTGCCGGTGCAAAAGCGGCGGCGGATTTGATGCTGACATATGAAACATACGGGGATTCTTTTGGGGATGATACCGGAATACCGGAAAGCGGTAACGGAGTTCCGGATCTTTTGGATGAAGTCAGATATGAGCTGGACTGGATGCTGAAAATGCAGGATCCTGATACAGGCGGCGTATATCACAAGGTCACCTGTGAGAACTTTCCGGGGTCGGTGATGCCGGAAGAAGAGACGAACCAGTTGATCCTCGCGCCGATTTCGACGACGGCGACTGCTGATTTTGCGGCGGCTATGGCGATGGCGGCACGGGTGTTTGAAGGAACGGACGCAGAATTTTCCCAGACCTGTCTGACGGCTGCGGAGCTGGCATGGACATACTTGGAACAGACGCCGAATGACGGCATAGGTTTTCAGAATCCAAGTTCTATCTCTACCGGCGCTTATGATGATAAAGAGGATATGGATGAACGCTACTGGGCATTGGCGGAATTATATAAAACGACTAAGGACGCGGCATATCTGTCTCTGTTAAAGGAGTATGATGTCAATGAGATCGAGGCTGCGTTAGGATGGCAGACGGTCGGGACATACGGCATGTATGCCTACCTCACAAGCGGAGATACCGGTGATTATTATACTGCGGTCGAAACAAAATTCTTTGACGCGGCGGATGCGGCGCTGGCGAAAGCAGAAGAAGATGCTTACGGAGTCGCTTTGGGAAGCGAGGATTACTGCTGGGGAAGCAATATGAGCGTTGCGAATAACGGTATGTTGTTCCTGATGGCAGATCAGTTGAAGCCGGATGAAGCATATCTGGCGGCGGCAGAAAAGCAATTACATTATCTGTTGGGAACAAATACAAATTCTTATTGTTTTGTGACGGGCTTCGGTACTTTGTCACCGCAATCGGTTCATCACCGTCCGTCAGAGGCAAAAGGGGTGGCAATGACGGGCATGCTGGTCGGCGGACCGGATGCGGCGTTAGAGGATCCGTATGCGCAGGCTACCTTAAAAGATGCTCCGCCGGCAGCCTGCTATGTCGATAATGTGCAGAGTTATTCTTGTAATGAGATCACGATTTACTGGAATTCTCCGTTTGTATATTTGCTGACAGGAATCGAGAACGAATAGGAACAAAATGAGTATCAGGGAATTTTGGAAAAAATATTATATCTATATTTTGTCAACGGGTATTCCGGCATTGTTTATGCTGGGAGTGTGGATATTCGTAAAAGTCGGTTTTGGCGGGAAATCCTTGATCATTGTTGACGGACTGCACCAGTATATGCCGTTTTTTGCGGATTATTATCGGAAACTAAAAGAAGGCAGCAGTTGGTTCTATTCCTTTCACGAAGGGATGGGAACGAATTTCCTGTCCTTATGGTCGTATTATCTGGCAAGCCCGTTTAATATACTGATCTTATTATTTCCGAAAAGCCAGTTGAATACGGCAGTGAGTTTGATCGTATCCATAAAGATCGTTCTGAGCGGATGGACGTTTGCTTATGCGGCTCTGCATCGGAGCCGCGTAAAATATCAGCATCCATGTGTGATTCCTCTGGCAGTTGCATATGCCATATCGAATTATGTAGTGGGATATTACTGGAATGTCATGTGGATGGACTGTATTTTTATTTTTCCGCTGATCATACTTGGTTTTGATTATCTTGTGGAAAAGAAAGATGCAAGACTGTATATCCTGACACTATTTTATGCCCTGTTTTGTAATTATTATATCGGGTTTATGATCTGCCTGTTTTTGGTGCTGTGGGCGTTGCTTTATTCCTATCGGAGTTTGCGGGACATGGGACGTACCGCATGGCTGTTTACGGTCAGTTCGCTGCTGGCAGGCGGAATGGCTGCGGTGATACTGGTTCCTGCCTACATGGGCATCATGCAGACGGCTTCCGCAAAACGGACACTTCCGGGATGGGATCAATACGGTTCTTACTGGGATATTTTGCAGGCGCATTTTATCGGATGCGAACCGATCAACAATCAGACGGACGACGGCGGCGTGAATCTTTACTGCGGCATGTTTGCCCTGCTTCTGGCATTTGTGTATATCTTCAGCCGGCAGTTTGGACTTCGGGAAAAGATCAAGTATCTGTTTTTGTTATGCCTGATGCTGGTGAGCTTCAATACGGAAATTTTAAATTATATCTGGCATGCCTTTCACAATCAGTATGGGATACCGAACCGCTTTTCGTTTTTGTATATCTTTCTGTTGCTGTGGATGAGCTATGAGGTTCTTCTTCGGTACCGGCGGATCTCGGTCGTGGAACATTGCTTGGCGAGCGTGGCGGTCATGGCATTGAGTGTTTTCTGCTATGCGCAGGCGGATGAACGCTTGGAGAAAGTCTGCTATCTGTTGGTGATCGCATTGGCAGTGTTCTATCTGGTGCTTTTTCTCATCTATCATTTTCGTGAAAAACAAGGCAAAATATGGCGCGTGGTACTGGCAGGCGCGATGACGGCGGAGATCACGGCAGGAGCGGCGTACGGCTGGTCCTGTAACGGTTCGATAGAAGTGGAACGGTATTTTTCGGATACGGAAACGATGCGGCAGATCGTAGCGGATCTGTATGCGGAAGACGACGGCTTTTACCGGATGGAACTGGGAAACACACGCATGCTGGACGAACCGACATGGCACGATCTGCGATGCGTAACGTTATTCGGCTCGACCGCACAGGGAGATATGGTAAAGGCGATGGGGCGTCTTGGTTTCTATACCGGTGCAAATGAATATCTGTACTGTGGAGCAACGCCGTTGACCAATGCGGTCACGGCAGTCCGATATGTGATGTACCGGGACGGCGATTTTAATAATAATATGCTGACGTATAAGGATACGGTGGATAATATCGCCATCTATGAAAATCCGTATGCGCTTCCGATAGGATTTGGGGTAAAGAAGGAATTGACCGACATGGATGCCATTTCTACTTATTTCAATGTGCAGAATGATTTTGCGAGAACGGCGACCGGCATCACGTCGCCTTTGTTTACGGAAATAGAGTTGGAACTGTCGGCTGTCGGAACCGGATGTGCCGCTTCCGTATCGGGAAACGAGATATCCTATACGAACGACGGCATGGGAACGCCAACGGTTCAGATGAGTTTTATGGTCAAAAAAAACATGGATCTCTATTTGGATATTTCCGGCGGGAATGTTAAGCAGATCAAGTTATTTATAGACGATCGGCAGGTAGCGGACGATCGGTATCAGAATCAGGCGTTTCATATCGGTTGTCTGACGGAAGGGCAGACGGTCATGCTGGAATATGAATTTAACGATAATCAGACGGACAGCGGGGTGATCACCCTGCACGCTGCAGAATTTCATCCGGATGTATGGGAAGATGTTTATGCAAAACTGCGACAGTATCCGTTGGAAGTGGATGCGCATGGCGACGGATACTTGGAGGGAACCGTGGAGGCGGACGAAGATCAGGTATTGTTCCTGTCCGTTCCGTATGATACGGGATGGAGCGTTACGGTGGACGGAAAGGAAACGGAGGCAAAGAAAGTGCTGAACGCATTTATGGCGTTAGAATTGTCCGCAGGCAGTCATAAAATTGTGATGCGGTATATTTCTCCGGGGTTTTATACCGGTCTACTGATAACCGGTGTTTCACTGCTTTTGTTTCTCGTGCTGTGGCTATTTACAATCCGGTATAAAAAACGGCAAAAAACGGCATCGGAATCGGATGCGGAATAAGGATTCACAGAGTGTAATACATTGACAAATATGCGTTTTTGTGCGAATATAAAATCGGTTATTTTTCTGAATGATAGAAGGTAATCAAGACATAAATATACATAGCAGGCAGGGGGTAAAATCAAAAAAGGGGTGTTAAGATGAGTTCAAGATTAAAAAGAGACACATCAAAAAAGCGGATCATCATTTTATCTGCCGTTGAAGTCGTCATTATTCTGATTCTGAATGTGATTTTAATTTGCAGGCTGGTTGACGGACAGGATCTAGGCAGTCTGCGTACGCTTGCGGTCATATTCACGGCATTGACGTTAATTGTGGTCTGCATTGTAGCTTTCCTGATGATTCGGGAAGGGGAAGAGGTGAATAAAGAATCCACCGTTAAGAGTGATAAATATAAAAAGCTCTTTCTGAACCTGCCGATCGGATTTGCTCAGGCGGAGATCGTCACGCCGCAGGGCGCGGAAGTACCGGAATATAAAATCGTGGACGCCAATGAACGCTTTTGCGAGTACTTGGGATTGGAACCGATTTCCTATCAGGATAAATTATTATGTAATTGCAAACAGGATGTGTTGCAGAGTGTAAACGCATGGTTTCACGCATATGATAACTCCGGCACACGGGAAGGCGACCTGATGGCGGTCGAGATCACCATGGAGAATCTGGATAAGGTCTTTAATACCGTCATGTACAAATCCGAAGCTAATTACATCAATATGGTTCTCATCGACATCACAGAACAAAAAGAGACGGAAATGAGTCTCAGCAAAGCCAAGGATGAGGCGAACATTGCGTATAAGACGCAGGCAGAGTTTTTGGCAAATATGTCGCATGAGATCCGGACGCCGATCAACGGTATTTTGGGTATGTTGCAGCTTACCTTGGCGGAGGATGACCTGCAGGCGGATTATCGGGATAATCTGGTGACTGCCAAGAATTGTGCGGATACGCTGCTTCGTCTGATCAATGATATCTTGGATATCAGTAAACTGGAAGCAGGAAAATATAACCTGCGTTATGAAGTCTTTGATGTAAAGTCGGCTATCGAGGAGACGGTTGCCGCACAGGTTCCGTTGGCGAATAATAAAGATCTGACATTAGACTGCAGCTTTAGCGGGAATATTCCGGAATCCGTTAAGGGAGACGGCGAACGGATCAAGCAGGTATTAAATTGTCTGTTATCAAATGCGATCAAGTTTACGTCGGAAGGCGGCGTAAGGGTAAAAGTAGCTACGATAGACGGAGATGAACCGGATAAAATCACACTCCGGATCGCGGTGGTCGATTCCGGTATCGGTATTTCGGATGCGGATAAAAGCAAGCTGTTCATTCGATTCAGTCAGGTGGACAGTTCCGACACCAGAAAATACGGCGGCACCGGGCTTGGCTTGGTCATTACCAAGCAGATCGTGGAGTTAATGGGCGGCAGCATTACCGTTCAAAGTAAAGAGGATATCGGAAGTACCTTTATTGTGGAGATACCGCTTAAGATCGTGAAGGCTTCTGAACAGAAGCCGGAGGAGAAGAAGGATTCCGCCGTGATCTCGATCAGCGGTCATAAACGTGCGAGAATTCTGGTAGCGGAAGATGAACCGGTTAATCAGCAGGTGATCGGTAAGCTGCTGGGTATGGCGGGATATTCATACGATATCGCGGAGAATGGGGAAAAAGCGGTGGAACTGTTTAAGCAGAAGACATATGACGCCGCCCTGTTTGATGTGCAGATGCCGATCATGGACGGTCTGGCAGCCACACAGCAGATTCGTGCGATCGAAGAAGAAAAGAACTTAAAACGGCTTCCGATCATCGCGGTGACCGCCAGAGCCATGTTTGGAGATAAAGAGCGGATCTTGGAAGCAAAACTGGACGATTACATAGCAAAACCATATAATTTAAATGACGTGGTAGATACCCTGAATCGTTATGTCGGACAGGAAGAAGAATCGGAATAGTCCGGCTTGAAAAGAAGAAAAGCACTTACCGGCAGGTAAGTGCTTGTTTTTTTATTTGTGAAATATCTAGGTACGAGAATCATGCCTGCGTATGCGGCAGGAAGAGAGAGGAGGGCAGATTGGTTAAATTATGTTCTTTGGCGAGGCGTAGTAAAAATTTGTATCGTACCTGTACGGCATTGAGTTCGTAAATGTAACAGTCGATCAGGTCAGGATCGGTTATGTTTTCAAGATTTGCCAAGGCTGTTGCATGGGCGCGCTTGGTCGTTTCGATTTCTTCTAACAAAGCCTGTCGTTCTTTTTCCTGACGTAGCTTCATTAATTTCTTTTTTGTCATATTATTCCACCACCTCTGTTACAGTATAGACGATACAGGGATGAATTATTCCTTTTCTTTCCAATCTGATCAAAGGAATAACCTTTTGATAGCGTTAGAATCATCAAATAAATAAAATATACAAAAAATTTTTGACATAACTATTTACAAATGTAAAAAAATATTATATACTTAAGAAGCAATCGAAAAGACGGAAAGGAGGATCATGTTTCAGTATTTTTTAATTGGTTTCTTAGTCCTTGCAGGTTGCTTTGATTTACGAAGTTATAAGATACCGAATGGATTGATCGTGATCGGTATGGTCATCGGGTTGACAGCCTCCCTGTATTCGAAAGGCTGGCAAGGGATCTTGGAGTCCGTGTTTGGGATCGGGTTTCCGATCGTCCTGTTGTTTGTACTGCATCAGATCCGGGTATTAGGCGCCGGTGATATCAAATTATTTTCGGTGATTGGAGGAATGATCGGACCTTCGGTTTGGATCGTTATGTTGAATTCCTTTTTGGTCGGAGGCGTTCTTGCGACCGTTCACATGATGTGCCACCACAGTCTGGTGAATCGATTAAAGTGGTTCTGGAATTATCTTTTGACTTGTTGGAGAACAAGACAGATTATCCCGTACAATAGTGGTTTTGATCAAGGAAATACGAAGAACACCATTCATTTTTCGATTGCTGTTTTGATCGGGTATCTCATATGGCTATTGGAAAGGCAGGTGACAGTTTGAAACAATATCGGGTCATTCTTTACGACCGGGAAGAGGCGTTTGCGTCTGCTCTGATGAATTATGTCAACCAAAAGGCGGATATTCCCATAATGATCATGTCCTTTACCCGTCTGCCGGATATGGATATCTATTTACACCGGCATCGGAATGATCTGCTGATCTTGGAATGGTGTGCGGATACGGCGGAATTTGAAAAAGAGAGCGCGATGCCTATCCTTTGGACGGTGACTGGGACAGAGCGGGATATGCCGGACGAACTGCCGGAAAAGCAATTTCAAATCATGAAATACTCTCCGGCGTCGGCATATGTTCGTTTGATGGTTCAGATACTGAGCCGGGAACGGGCGGTGCGGAATGCGGAAGGCTCCTGTCAGTGCGTGGCGGTCTATTCCCCGCTTGGCAGATGCGGGAAAACAAGTTTTGCAAAAGCATTTTGCGGCTATTATGCCACGGCATATGGGGATAGGGGCATGCGGTGTCTGTATTTGGGATGGGAAGAGTTTGCACAGGAAACGGATGAAGAGAATCGAATGGAAGAGGTTCTCTATTATATCAAACAGCGGGCGGAGAATCTTTCCATGAAGATCAAGGCGCTGGCTATGACGGAGCAAGGTTTTGACTGTGTATGGAGTGCAGGAACGTATCAGGAGTTACGGGAAATGAGCAAAGAGGATATACACTGGTTTTTGCAGGATATACGAGCGGAAGGATATTATCACTGGGTCGTGGCGGACATCGGTTCGGCATCCTTCTCGGACTTCGGTGTCTTGGAAGCCTTTGATGTGATATATCTGCCATATTTGCAGGATCCATCTTCTATGCAGAAGATAACGGCGTTTTATTCGACACTACGCGGACAGGGACTTTGGGAAGGAATAGCAGGACATGCGTATCCGGTACTGTGGAACGGAAAATCGTTTGCATCGGAAGATATCCGTGCGTTGGAAGAAGATCGAAAAAATGATGCGCTCGCATCCTTGATAAGAGGTGAAAAAGATGTTGGAGACCGAACGGATTTGCAGGGAGATCGAATCCTGTATACGGGAGGAATTTAACCAAAAGGAAACAATACCGGACTGTGAGATCGCAGAGCGGATCGACGCCGCCATTTTGGAACAGGCGAGGCATATGCGCATTCCGTTAAAGGCAAAGCTGCAGATTCGGGAACAGGTCTATCATACCATAAGAGGATACGACTGCTTGGAAGAGTTATTGTATCAGGAAGAGATTAGTGAGATCATGGTCAATCGGTACGACAGGATCTTTATCGAAAAGAACGGCAATATACAGGCTTGGCAGGGCGGTTTTTCGTCGGAAGAAAAATATATGGATGTGATTCAACAGATTGTCGCCGAGTGCAACCGGATCGTGAATGAAAGTACGCCGATCGTCGATGCAAGATTAAAAGACGGTTCCCGGGTTAATGTCGTGCTGCCGCCGATTGCTTTGGATGGAGCGGTATTGACGATACGGCGTTTTCCGAAAGACACATACGGCATGAAGGAATTGATCGGTTTGGATTTTTTATCGGAAGATATCGCAGAGTTTTTACGTCTGTTAGTGAAGTGTAAATATAACATTATGATCTCCGGCGGCACCGGTTCCGGAAAAACGACATTTCTGAATGCCCTGACGAACTACATCCCGTCTGACGAACGCATCATCACTATAGAAGATTCGGCGGAGTTACAGATCCGGGGGATTTCGAACCTCGTACGCTTGGAAGTCCGAAATGCAAATGTAGAAGGACAGAATGCGATCTCGATGAAGGATTTGATTCGCAGCTCGCTGCGGATGCGTCCGGACCGGATCATTGTGGGTGAAGTACGGGGCGAAGAAGCGGTAGATATGCTGCAGGCAATGAATACCGGACATAACGGTTCGTTATCCACAGGACATGCCAATTCGGCAGGAGATATGCTGTACCGTTTGGAGACGATGGCGCTGACGGGGATGGAGATTCCGTTAGCGGCAATCCGGCAGCAGATCGCTTCGGCGTTGGATATCATAGTACATATCGGGAGATTGCCGGACGGAAGCCGCAAGTTATTTGAAATAACGGAAGTGCTGGGGATCCGGCAGGGAGAGATACAGATTCAGACACTATATCGCTTGGAAGATACGGAGGGAACGGATCATGAAAACAACCAAAACAAAAAAAGCGAATGGAAAAGGCTGCGACGTCTTACGCGGGACGATAAACTTCGGCAAGGCGGCTGTCTGGAAGCATATGAAAACATATGTCACGCCTGACTGCATCGGGATGATCCTGTTGTCGGCGTTCGCCTGTATGGGCATGGGTTATCTGTTTTATGATTCATGGATAGCAGGGATATTTCTGCTGCCATGCGTTCCGTTTCTTTTCCGCTGGTACCTAAAATGGAAACAGCGTCAGACACGCAGGCGGATGTTAGAGGAATTAAAAGAACTCTTGTATGCGTTATCGGCGAATTTAAAAGTGGGATATTCTGTGGAGCAGGCATGGGTGATGGCGGGAAAGGATCTGGAGATTTTATATCCGCAGGGCAGTCCGATATGTGAAGAGGTACGCGCAGTGGCGGCACAGCTTCATCTCCATGTTCCAATCGAACAGGCGGTCGGCGAGTTTGCGGCAAGGGCGGATTTAGAGGATCTTCAAAGTTTTGCGCAAGTACTGCGCACGGCAAAAAGAAGCGGCGGTAATCTGATACATATGATGGATAAAACGATTTCGGTGATCGTAGAAAAAATGGAAGTGGAACAGGAGATACAGACGCTGCTTGCCGGAAAGAAATTAGAGCAGAAGATCATGAGCGGGATGCCGGTTCTCATGTTGGTGTATTTAAAACTGACGAACCCGCTGTACATGGAACCGATCTATCATAATGGGATCGGGAGGATTCTGATGACCGTCTGTTTGGCAGGCACCGTGGCGGCTGCATATTGGGGAAGCCGGTTAATTAGGATTGAGGTGTAATTTGAAACGAATATCAGAATGTCTATATCGATGGATGAAGCGTAAACGGCTCATTCGAACAGAACATATCCGGAACCGCCTATCCGTTTTACACAGGGGAACGGCGAAGCAGCTCAATGAGGCGGTCGATGGTTATTATATTCACAATCTATCGCTCGTTCTCACCGTGTTGATGCTGGTCATGGCAGGCAGTATAGGGATATGGTTATATGAATGCTTTGCAGCCAAACAAGGAATACACATTGTCAGAAATGATTACGGAGAAGAGGAAACGACGTATTCCGTTTACTATCAGACGGAGGACAAGACATATCAGGAGCTTCCGCTTTTGATCGAGCCGGTCAGATATCCGGAAGAGATACTAAAGCAGAAGTTTGAAGATGGATTTGCTTTTTTGGAGCAATCTATGTTGGGAGATAATCCGGCGCCGGATCAGATCCAAACGGATTTAAATCTGCCGACGTCCATACCGGACAGTGGGTTAAGGGTAAGCTGGGGCAGCAGTGATTATGAGTTGCTGGAAGAAAACGGAACGGTCCATAACGATACTTTGACGGAAGCCGTATCCCTTTCGTTGTCCTTGACGTTAAGTTATGAGGACAGGGAAGAGATCAGGGAGTATGGGCTTACGATCTGTCCAAAGCATCTCACACCGGAAGAACAACGGCGGCGGCAGCTTCAACTGGCTTTGGATACAATGCTTCAGGAATCCGCATATGAAAAAGATATTTATCTTCCGTCAGACACTCAGGGGATCCGGCTGCGGGAACATATGAACCAAGGCTCTAAGGCGGTATTGTTTGCCATATTCGGAATTGGGATCTGCGGTCTGTTGTGGTTCCGAAAACGTGAGGAACTGGACAGACAGTTGAAAATCCGGAAGGCGGAATGGTTACGCGAGTACCCTTACCTTGTGAATCAACTTTTGTTATATCTGTGTGCGGGAACTACCGTTAAGGGCGCTTTGGAACGTATTCGGAAACAATATGAACAAAAATCGGATACAGATAACAGTCTTTATCAGGAATTGTCCGTTATGTGGAACGAAATGAATGCCGGCGTAACACAAGAGCAGGCATATGTGAACTTAGGAAAACGGATTGGTTTATTGCCATATATGAAGCTGGCTTCTATGTTGGCGCAACAGATTCGGAAAGGCAGTTCCGGATTCGTCGTACAGTTGGAACAGGAAGAACATGCAGCGTTTGAGCAAAGGAAAGAACGAGCAAAAAAAGCAGGAGAAGAAGCGGGAACCAAGCTGTTGTTCCCTATGATCGTCCTGATGATCATTTCCATGCTGGTCGTAGCAGGACCTGCATTGTTGAATGTTACGATCCATAATGGCTGAGAGCGAACGGAAACGGATATATAGGTTATAAGAATCAGAAAAGAAAACAAAATGCAAGTCATACATGTGAGGAAAGGAGTTTGCAAATGGAAATAATAAAGGATTTTTGGGTAGGAGAACATTCGGAGGACGGAATGGGAGTGGTGGAAGTATTATTGATCATTGTCGTACTGATCGCTATGGTTATTATTTTTCAAAAGCAGATCACGCAGTTGGTAAATAAGATATGGAAAGCGATCAACCGTGATGCGTCTACGGTTTACAAATAGAATATGCAGACCGGACAAAATAACAGAGGGGAAATCAGCATTTATCTCGCCGCCATATTATTGGTCTGTTTGGCTCTGATTCTGGTCGTATTGCAGGGCATACGTCTATACGAGGGCAAGGCAAAGGCGAGACAGGCGGTGGTGCATGCGGTCGCCAGTATGAAAGGGGATTATCAGCCGGATCTGTTTCAGAGATATCATCTGCTTGCTTTAGATCGGACATATTACGGAAGGGGCGAGGGATATTTGGAAGAACGGATGAAAGAATATCTGACTTATAATCTGACAGAATCCGATACGCTGTACAGTTTTCATACGGAAGACGTGTTACTGACGGATACGCAGCCGCTGACCGAAAACGGACTTGAAGAAATGAAAAGGCAGATACGGGAATACATGGAACTGAAACTGCCTGCCGGTCTGTTAGAAAATATGACGGATACCATTCGGCAGGCGGATACCGAGGATCAGAAAGCGGATCTGTCACAGGATATAGATCGTCTGTCCGTCGCATCCGGTCAGGAAGGCGGGACAGAGCATACGGCAGGAGATCCTACGAGAGAAGATCTTCAGGCACTGGGGTTGGAAGAAGCCCTAAAGAGTCAAGGGGTGACTGATTTTGAAACGATTTCCATGGATGATCTTTTGGAAATGGATTTGGTCGATCAGGGAATATTCACAGATCCTAGGAAAGCATTGGACGGTATGTTAGAAAACGGGATACTTACGGCACTCATACCGGAACAGGAATCGCAAATATCAAAGGAATCTGTTCCGATAAGCGGTCTTCCTTCTTCCGTTGTGGAATCGGCTGAGGAAACACCTGCCTTTTCATGGGATTTACAGCCATACGGTCAGATCTCCGATCTGCAATGGGAAGATATCTTATCGGAGGCGCAAAGTTCCGATCTCAACGATCTGCAGGAAGTATATGGTATTGCATACGCTTTGGATGCGTTCCGCCACTGGGATCATTCATCTGAATCGGAAGTTGGGAAAGAAGCGCATGTGTGGAATTGTGAAGTGGAATATTTGGTGGTTGGGAAAGCATCCGATTATGAGAATTTATCTGAAGTGGCGGAAAGAATCGGTCGGATCCGGCTGATTCCGAATATCGGATATGCACTGACCGATGAATCGATGAAAGAACAGGCGCTTATGGCGGCGACCATCCTGCTTGCTCCGATCGGGCTTGCGCCTGCGGCGAAGCCGGTTTCATATGTATTACTGGTATGCTGGGCATACGCGGAAAGCCTGATGGATGTGAGAAGTCTGTTGTTAGGTCACGAAGTGCCGTTTATCAAAGATAAAGAAAGCTGGCAGTTGTCCTTCAATCATATCGGCGATCTGGCATCGCAGGATAGCGTTACGGATGATGAGGGAGACGGACTGAGTTATGACGATTATCTGTTGATATTATTGGCGTCGATGCCGGATCAGGATTTGAAGTATTATCGAATGCTGGATATCATGCAGGTAAATATTCAGGAGAATATACCGGAATTTCGGATAGAAAATTGTGTGACGCAATTTGAGGTTCAGGTAAACATACAGGAACAGCAGCAGGATTGGTTTTTTCAGGAAGAGGGAAGATATTTATAAATGACAAAAGGAGGCGCTTGGAAATGCGTACTTATTCCGATACGTTTCAACCGGTAGTATGCTGACAGAACAGATATGGGAAACTTATATGCACAAACAAAAACAAACGAAAATCATTTAATCGCTCACAAACATTCGACTCCAAAATATAGTTTCTTATTATTCCACTTATTCAAGCCTCTTATGAACTTCTTTACGCCTAAACGTTCAGACAGACAAAACCGGCTGAAGTCCCAACGTAAGGGTAAGTACGCAGTTCTAAGCGCCTCCTTTGCCAATCGTGGCTCTGCTACGATAGAAGCCGTATGTACGGTGCCGATCATGCTATTCGCGTTTTGGGCGTTTTATTCGATCGGTCAGATTTATATACTGGAAAATCAGGTGTATCAGGCGGCAATGAATACGGCTGTGTGTTTGGCGGAATATACATATGCAGCGGAACAGACAGACATGGAATCTGTCGGGCATGTACTGGCATATGATAAGTTTCAGGAGTATTTATCGGAAGATCCCAGAATAAAACAATATATTGCCAATGGAAAAAGCGGCATCAGGATTTCCCTTCAGCCGGAATTGGATGAACAGGGGTTCCTCTGCCTGCAAGCCGCATACCGGATTCATATTCCGGTGCCGGTGTTACAGGATCTATCCGTACCGATACGGATTCAGGTACGGCAGAAAGCCTATACCGGTTATCAGTCGGATCAAGCCGATGCGGAAGACGAAACCTATGTGTATTTGGCAGAATATAGTTCCGTATATCACCTCAGCCGGAATTGCAGTCATTTGAAACTGACTATTTTTCCGGTGTCAAAAGCTATGTTAGATACGGCATATGCCGGTCGAAAGCCATGCGCATACTGCGGTACTTGCGAAACGGCTATGTATTATATAGCGAATACGGGGGAATGTTACCATACTTCTTTGCAGTGCAGCGGTTTAAAACGGACGGTGCGCAGGGTAAAAAAACGAGAAGCGCAGGGTTATGCCCCGTGTTCCCGCTGTAGCGGCGGATAAAGCAAACGGATGACAGCAATGCGGATAGGAGGAAACGAAAAAATGTGGAGTCAAAAAAATAACAGGCAGAGTAACAAAGGGAGTGCGGTGGTAGAGGCGACCTGCATTATGCCACTGATCCTGATGGTGACGGCATTATGTATCTCTATGATGCTTGCCGTATTTCAACAGGCAAAGGTACACTCCAACCTTATGTTTACATACACGGATGTGACAGGATCGCCGGATGCAAGACCATTGCTTACGGATAAAAAAGTGTATTCCGAACAGGTGAAATCAGAACCGGTAACCGGATATGCCATTCGATCAACGGAGCGGCATGTTGTGCGATGCTCGGATACAGATCAAAAACTGAGGAGGTGGCAGTTGCTTGGACACATGGATACAAAGTGAGGGCTTCCATCAGTATTTGAATGTTAAAACAAACTATTTAGATATAGACGGATTCGAGTTGAATATGCTGTTACAGTATGAAGGTAGAGGACTGCTGCCGCTGGAATTGCAATGTCAAGACGGATTCATCACGATTCGTTACGATACCGGCAGTTCGGTTCCGATCGCACAACGATATGACCGGTTGGAGATGACGGGGAAAGAAATGCGGAATCTGTTTCAATCCATCTATGCGTGTTGCGAAGGATTAGAAGACTACTTTTTGCCGGTCGAAGGTATCTTGTTGCAGCCGGAGCGGATATATTATCAGGTGGGTACAAAACGATATGGCTTTTGTTATCAGCCGGATAGCGGCGTTCGATTTCAAACGGGTTTTCGAACCTTAGTTGAATTCTGCATGAAACATATCAATCATCAGGATCAAGATGCGATCCTTTTTCTGTATGGGTTATATCGGTTCGTTCAGGAAGGAACCGTGGGAAAAGAAGAATTCCGGCAATATCTGGACCGAAATATGACGATAGATAAAGAACAGGCAGCATGCCCGGTTCCGGATAGAACGCCGCCTGTAAAGCAAGACACTCCCAAGGCGTCTGTGATCCATCCGCCGTTTTCCGTGTATATGTACGGAAGCCTGTCGTTGGTCAGTATCGTGGCGGTCATAGTATTTGGCGTACGGTTTTTTCTGGTATCCCATAGGGAAAGGGATCTGGTAATAGGCATCGTATTTGGAATCATAGCGATCGTGACTGCTTATAGTCATATGCAGTGCAAGAAAAAATCGGCAATACCGTTTCATGACGATTTGCCGTCTAGTGACGCCCATGGGAACGATCGTTCAAAACAGAGCGTTTCACCGGATACTCTTTTTCAGGAACCGCACCGGATCGTGGAAACGATCGATCACTCGGAATCACAGGCGGACATAGGAGAAACGACGGTTTTGTCCCCGTTAAAAGAAACGGAACAAGATTTTTGGATATTGGAAGGGCAGCAGGAACTTACCGGGGATATCCCGCTCGATCATTTGCCGGCGGTGCTGGGCAGGAAGCCGGAAGAAGTGGATCATATCCTATCGGATGAGGGGATCAGTCGGCGTCATCTGATGCTTTATCAAAGCGGAGATAATATTTATGTAGAAGATCTATCCTCTACCAACGGCACCTTTATCAACGGAGAAAGGATAACGGAGGAACAGCCGCATCTTCTGAACGAAGGCGATATCTTAACGGTTGGCAGGAACCGGTACTGCTTAAAGAAGGGAAGACTAAAAGACGGATATCACAAAATGCCGGTCAGTTGATACAAAGTAAGAAATCTGTTATATTATGGGAAACACAATCAATATCTGCCAATCGATGGTGTTGCTCAGGAAAGGAAAAAAGATGAAAAGCCGCGAAGAAGTTATTGCCTATTGTAAAGGCTTGGAGCATGTATATGAAGATTATCCGTTTCATGATGTTAACTGGACCGTGATGCGATGTGAAGGGAATAAAAAAACCTTTGCCCTGATCTATGAACGGGAAGGGATCATCTGGGTGAATGTAAAGGTGGATCCGGAGTGGGGTGTCTTTTGGCGGGGTGTATATCCGTCCGTGATTCCCGCCTATCACATGAATAAGGTACATTGGAATACGATTATGCTGGACGGAAGCATACCGACAGAGGAAATACAGCGGATGATCCGGGAAAGTTATGAATTGGTTTGTCCAAAGAAAAAGGCAACCCGAAATAAAAGCAACGGCTAGGATTTTCATGTCCTACCCGTTGCTTTTATCGTATCTTTCCGCTATAATAATAAGGAGTATTTTATGAAATAATGTGCTTAGAGATCTCTAAGCGCGCCTGAGACGGTATGATGTGAAAAAACTTACATGGTGTCTGGGGACAAAGGGATAAAATGAAAACAATTAACGTATAGATAACATAGAAAACGCTTCCAAGCAAAAGGAGATGCACTTATGAAAATCAATATATATTATGGGGGACGCGGATTAATTGAAGATCCTACGCTGTATGTCATTGGAAAACTGACAGAAGTGTTGGAAGAGCTGCGCGTGAATGTCCATCGGTATAATTTATATGAAGAGAAAAATGCGATCGCGACGCTGCCGGCGACGTTAAAGGAAGCGGACGGAGTGATTTTGGCAGTATCGTTGGAATGGTTTGGGATCGGCGGCTATATGCAGCAGTTTTTAGATATGTGCTGGCTCTACGGTGATAAGCAGAAAATGAAAAACATTTATATGCTTCCGGTCGTTATGGCGACGACTTACGGGGAACGGGATGCCGAACTGACATTGATTAAAGGCTGGGAAACATTAGGCGGCATTCCGATGAACGGTTTGGCGGCATATGTGGAAAATCATACGGATTTTGAAACGTCCGCTGTATACCGCGGAATTATCGAAAAAAAGGCAGAAGATCTATATCGGGCGATCAATCAGACCATACCGATCCTGCCAAACAGTAATGTGGCGGTGAAAGAGAATATTTCCAAGACGAAAACGATTGATCTGACGCCGCAGGAAAGCGAGCAATTATCACGATTTGTTTCTGATGATACGTATGTCAAAAAGCAGAAGAAGGATATTGAAGAACTATCGGCTATGTTTAAGTCGATGTTAGGAGATTCCGAACCGAAGGAGAAAGAGGGAGAGTTCATCCGGGAGCTGCGGACGAATTTTTATCCGCAGGAAGGTTTCCATGCAAAGTATATTATTATGATTCCGGATCGGGAGTCTACACTTTCGATTGAAGTCACGCCGAATAGTGTGAAGTGCTGGTACAGTGATGATACCGAGGCGGACGTAGTGATGAAAGCGGAGACCAAGGTAATAAAAGCGATTATTAATGGTAAGAATACCTTCCAAAGGGCATTTATGGCAGGTGAGCTGACTGCCAAGGGTAATTTTAAGACACTGCGTACATTAGATGAAATTTTCCGGTTCCGGTACTAAGCGAAGGATGTTTTGCCGAACCTTGTCAGAAATGAAATAAGGATGTGGAATACATGTCATATATGGCACTATACCGGAAATGGCGTCCGGATACCTTTGAAGAAGTCAAGGGACAAGATCATATTGTAACGACACTTAAGAATCAGTTGACGCATGATCGTATCGGACATGCGTATCTGTTCTGCGGCACACGGGGTACGGGTAAAACGACTGTGGCAAAGTTGTTTGCCAAAGCGGTCAACTGTGAGCATCCAATCGACGGAAGCCCGTGCGGAACCTGTGCAAGCTGCCGTTCGATTTCGGCAGGCAGTTCCATGAACGTCATTGAGATAGATGCGGCATCCAATAACGGTGTGGATAATATACGGGAAATTCGGGATGAAGTCCAGTATTCTCCGACTGAAGGCAAGTATAAGGTATATATTATCGACGAGGTACACATGCTGTCTATCGGCGCATTCAACGCTCTTTTAAAAACGCTGGAAGAACCTCCGTCATATGTTATTTTTATTTTGGCGACTACGGAAGCACACAAGATTCCGATCACGATCTTATCCCGCTGCCAGCGGTATGATTTCCGCAGGATCTCCATGGATATCATTTCCGACCGCTTGTCGGATTTAATGGAACGGGAGGGGCAGCAGGCTGAAAAAAAAGCGATCGATTATATTGCAAAAGTGGCAGACGGCTCTATGCGGGACGCCTTGAGTCTTTTGGATCAGTGTATCGCGTTTTATCTGGGCGAAACGTTGACGTATGAAAAATGTCTGGATGTACTGGGCGCGGTAGACATAGATGTGTTTATCCAGTTATTGACGGTCGTAGAAGAAAAACAGGTGATCAAAGCGGTAGATATGATCGATGAGATCATGTGGCAGGGAAAGGAACTGGGTCAGTTTGTCTCGGAATTCACATGGTTTATGCGGAATCTGTTATTGATGAAAAGTTCCCGGGACGGCGCTTCAAAGCTGGATATTTCCAAAGAAAATCTGGCGGCTATGGAGAAGATGGCACAGCGGATTTCCTTAGAGTCATTGATGCGGTATATCCGCATTTTTTCCGAACTGTCCAACAGTATCAAATATGCGGCGCAAAAGCGTGTCGTATTGGAATTGGCGATCATTAAACTGTGTGTACCGGAGATGGAGCAGAATTACGATTCGGTGCTACAGCGGTTAAATGATCTCTCCGACCGGGTTGATGCCATTTTGGCGGAACCGGCAAGACGGATGCCGCCGACCGTGGAACCGGCAGCGTCAGCGGAGGAGCCGGAGGAAACGTTAGAAGATTTAAGACGGTCGCTGCCGGAAGCGACGATACAGGAACTTCAGGAGATCGCTTCCCGGCGTTCAGAGGTTTTTCGGCTGCTGGAACCGGCATTGAGAGGACTGCTGCAAATGGCAGATATGCGTATCAATAAGCATCAAAAGAACGTTGTGGTACTGCTGGATGAAACCAATCAGGGTTTATTGCTCAATAACGAAGAAGACCGAAAGGCTTTGGAAGATGCGTTTGTACAAGTCCTGCAAAGGCAGGTGCATGTAGAATTCCGGAAAAAATCGCCAAGCGGTTCCGGGCAACAGGATTTATTACAGATGAGTATATTTGAAGAAATGAATATTCCGGTAGAATATGATGATAATTAGGAGGATGGAAAAATGGCAAAACGTGGTGGCGGATATCCCGGCGGTATGATGCCGGGCAATATGAATAATCTGATGAAGCAGGCGCAAAAAATGCAGAAGCAGATGGAAGAAGCAACCAAAGCATTGGAAGAAAAGACCTATGAGGCGACTGCAGGCGGCGGTGTGGTAAAAGTGACGGTCAGTGGTAAAAAAGAGGTGCTGTCCATTGAATTACAAGAAGAAGTTGTGGATAAAGACGATATTGAAATGCTTCAGGACCTGATTTTAGCCGCTGTCAACGAAGCATTGCGTGCGCAGGAAGAAGATTCCAACAAAGAGATGTCGAAGATTACTGGTAATATGGGCGGAATGGGAGGCTTTCCGTTTTAACCATGAATTATTATAGTACGGAGATTCATAACTTAATCGAACAGTTGTCAAGGCTTCCGGGAATCGGCGGAAAATCCGCACAGCGTCTGGCGTTTCATATTATCGATATGCCGGTGGAACAAGTGGAAAAGCTGGCGGATACCATTCGTTCCACCAGAAAAAATGTCAAGTATTGCAATGTTTGTTATACGTTGACCGATCAGGATATTTGTCCGATCTGTGCGTCCGCAAATCGGGATCACAGTACCATTATGGTCGTGGAAGATACGAGGGATTTAGCTGCATATGAGCGTACCGGACGTTTTGAAGGCGTCTATCACGTTCTGCACGGAGCATTGGATCCGGCATTGGGTAAGGGACCGGAAGATATCAAATTAAAAGAATTGTTAGTACGCTTACAGACGGAAAATGTGGAAGAACTGATCATTGCAACGAATTCGGATGTGCCGGGTGAGGCGACAGCGATGTATATCAGCCGTTTGGTGAAGCCGTCCGGCATCAAGGTCAGTCGTATCGCGAGTGGAGTTCCGATCGGCGGAGAACTGGAATGTATTGATGAAGTAACGCTGCTTCGAGCTTTAGAGGGCAGGGTTTACCTATAAAACAACGTAAGAAAGTGAAGGTGATAGTATGAAGAGAATTGGTATGTTGACAAGCGGCGGAGATTGTCAGGCATTGAATGCGACCATGCGCGGTGTCGTAAAAGGACTTTATGGCTCTTTCAAGGAAGTAGAGATTTATGGGTTCCTCGAAGGCTATAAGGGCTTAATGTATGGAAATTACAAGCAGTTAAAAGCGGAAGATTTCTCCGGTATTTTGACAAAGGGCGGTACGATCTTAGGAAGCTCAAGACAGCCGTTTAAATTGATGCGGGAGCCGGACGAAAATGGTCTGGATAAAGTCAAGGCAATGAAAGATACGTATAAAAAGTTAAAACTGGATTGCTTGGTTGTATTGGGAGGAAACGGTTCGCAAAAGACTGCCAATCTGTTGAGCGAAGAAGGATTAAATGTGATCGGACTGCCGAAAACGATTGACAATGACCTTTGGGGTACAGATATGACCTTCGGTTTCCAGAGCGCCGTAGATATTGCCACGGATGCGATCGACTGCATTCATACGACTGCGGCTTCCCATGGGCGTGTATTTATTGTAGAGATCATGGGACATAAGGTGGGCTGGATTACGTTGTATGCCGGCATCGCAGGCGGAGCGGATATCATCCTGATCCCGGAGATTCCTTATGATATTAAGAATGTATGTAAAGCTTTGGACAAGCGGACAAAACAGGGTAAACGCTTTTCGATTCTTGCGGTAGCAGAGGGAGCGATCTCTCAGGAAGTAGCTTCCCTGCCAAAGAAGGAACGGAAAGCCGTTTTGGCAAATTCGAAATATCCGTCAGTGGCGTATGAAATTGCTGATCAGATCAAGGCTTATGGCGGACAGGAAGTGCGGGTGACGGTGCCGGGACATACGCAGCGCGGCGGCAGCCCTTGCCCTTACGACCGGGTGCTTTCCAGCCGTTTTGGAGCAAAGGCAGCAGAGCTGATCAAGGAGGGGAAATTCGGGGAATTGGTCGTTTTGAAAAATAATGAAGTCACTTCGATTCCTTTGTCCGAGTCAGCCGGGAAGCTGAAATATGTATCGCCGGAGGACAGCATCGTACAAAATGCCAGAATGCTGGGCATTTCATTCGGTGACAAATAACAGGAAGATAAGAGATTAACAGTAAGGACACGCATTGACACCTCATGACAGGACGGATTTCAAAATGAACGAAATAAACGTACTGTTTGTGAGGTGTTTGAATGGGTGTATCTGGAAGCAGACATGCAACTTCTTTGATTTTTCGCATACAATATCATACATGTTATCCGTATGAGATGAGATGACAGGGAGGTTGAACATGAGTAGCTTCAGTGATTATTTAGCACAGGCATCTCGAAATCCGCTTCCGAAGGATCTGAACTTAGAGGCATTGGAATTGTCGGAAGAGGATGTGGCTCGGGATTATGAACAGATGAAGCGAATGTATCCGCGGGAAGCACGATTTGTAGCAGCAATCGTGGAAGATATGTGTGACCAGTTGGAATACGAAGGGAGTCCGATGTTTGACGAACAGCCGGATTCGGTTACCATTTATCGGATGGCAGAAGAGGTATGCACTAAAATGAAAGGGAAGGAATCTGCCGCATCCAAGCCGGATTCACCATTGATGCAGCTTTGTCTGATTTTGATTTGCAATGAATTTCATGTGCGAAGATGCCGGTACCGGCAGAGGAAACGAAGATTTTGGTAGCGGCAAAACGACGTACCAAGATAGTGATGCGATTGCAGGAGTAACGGTATGATAAAGAAAATTCTGGTGAGGGTTGTTGTGTTGACCGTCGTGTTTTTCGCAACAGTCTTTCTTGTCAATCAATGGAATAACGCAGGAATGGATGAGGTGACCGCGGAAATGGACCAGCCGACGCTTCCTTTGGTGTATATGGAAGCAGGTGAAGAAGAGATTAATTGTCTGCACGGTTACACCTCATCTATTGATGTTGCATTGTTTCACGATTCGATCACGCCGATCGGAACGGATCAAACGGTGCAGTTTCGGATAGAGGACGTCGGGATTGCTATCGAATCCGTAGGCTATGAGGTGCGGAGCGTAGACGGAAGTTCGTTGATCGAAAATGGTTCCGTAGACGATCTGGAAAAAAATAACGGCTCTTTTTATGCAAGTACAACGCTGCGCATGAATTTAGAGGAAATGGAAGAATATACGTTTATCATCTGCCTGCGTTTATCGGAAGAAAAGGAAGTAAAATATTACACACGGATCATTCCGTCAGATACCATGCACACACAGCCGTTTTTGCAGTTCGTACAGGAATTCCACGAGGCAACCTTTGATAAAGAGCATAAATCGGCGATCATACCGTATATTGAACCGAACGACAGCGGAGAGAATGAGAATTTATCCCATATTGATATTCATTCCAATTATGAGACGATCACTTGGGCAAATCTTTCAGTCATGCGTATCTCTCAGATGATTCCGACGATCAAGGATATCGATGATAAAAATGCTACCATTGAATTAAAATATGTCGCGATTTCCGGCGATATTGAGAATACCCAGTATTTCAATGTTACGGAGGTCTATCGCGTGCGATTTGTGGACAACCAAACCATATATCTGATGGACTATGTCCGTGATGTGGAGAGCATTTTTGACCGGTTTAATGTCAACACCTTAAAAAACTGGTTCTTTTTTGGCGTTGCGGATATGGAAAACTTTCAATACGTAACAAGTGATGAAAATGAAAAAGTGGCATTTGTCAAGGAAGGACAGCTTTGGTATTATGACTATTCTGAGACTACGATCGCCAATGTCTTTGCCTTTTGGCAGGATACACCGACAGACGTAAGAAGTGCTTATGACCAGCACGGCATCAATATTGTCAAGATGGACGACGAGGGAAATATAGTGTTTACCGTATACGGCTACATGAATCGGGGACAGCATGAGGGAGAGAACGGTATCGCGGTATACCGGTTTCTGGCGGATGCAAGCAAAGTAGAAGAAGTCCTGTTCATTGCCTGCGACGAACCCTATGAGATCTTAAAAGAAGATGCTTCCCGCCTCACCTACCTGAATGAACAGGGGGAATTCTTCTATCTCTTGGGAAATAATGTCATGAAGTTCGATCTGGAAACGAAGGAATCGAGTTATGTGTTATATGAGATGCCAAAAGAATATCTGGCAGTGTCGGACAGTGAATGTCTGTTGGTTTATCCGAATGCCGCGGTAGACAGGGACAGTACCTGCCTGACGATCCTGAATTTGGAAACATACGAAGAACATACCGTGGAAGCGGGAACGGGGCAGCGGATCAAAGCCCTCGGTTTTATTGAAGATGATCTGGTGTACGGCTTGGCGGATGAAGCGGATGTCGTTCTGAACATGGACGGTACTACGATTTTCCCAATGCACACGTTACGGATCGTCACGCTGGAAGATACGGTGATTAAAGAATATACAAAACCGAATACCTATGTCATGGAAGCCCAGACTGCCCAACAGGTGATTTATTTAAGCCGGGCGACAAAAAATAACGGTACGTATATGGAAGCTCCGGATGATTTTATCACCTTTAAGGACGAAGATGTGGACGGGATTCAGGTCTGTTATCAGTACACATATGACGGATATAATCAGCTCTATATGATCTTCCCGAATTATATGTATGTCACCTCCGTACCGGAATTGATCATTACAAAAGAGACCATTGATGACAGTGACCGAACGATCACTGTGGACAGCGGGGAAAAGTCCGGACGGTATTATGTCTATTCTCAAGGAAGCATGCAAGGGTCTTATTCGTCACCACGAAGCGCGATCTTAGCCGCTTATGAAAAGGGCGGAAGGGCATTAGACAGCAATGGAACCTGTATATGGAAGATCAGCGGTTTGCTCGAATATGCAGAAGTAACGGAAGGATTGCAGGAAACCGTCTGCGAAAGTCCGGCGGATTCTTTGCAGGAATGTATTGAGATCATCTTGCAGTATGAAGGCGTCGAAATTCCGGAAACCATGGATCTGTCCGGAAATCCGAATGATATTTTGGAACGGTATCTAGGCAAGGCAGGCGTGAATCTGGTGGCATGTGATGTGGATAACGCACTGTTTTATCTGTGTCAGGGTGCGCCGGTGATCGCAAAACTGGATGCAGAGACGTATGTTCTGATCATCAGCTATAATTCGGCGACCATACGATATTACAATCCGGTCACCGGACAGGAAGTCAGGGAAGAACGGTATGTGATTGAAAATAAATTTGAAGCTCAGGGGAATCAGTTCTTTACCTATGTGCATTAATTTTGGAAAAAACCTCGTAACAAAATCTGAATAGAAGATCTATAAGAAGCCATCGGATATGAAAAAACAAACGGTAACAAAAGAGGTCAGGAGGAATCAAAATGGCATTTGTATTTGTAGCTTTAGGCGGAGCAATCGGTTCTGTGCTGCGGTATGCGATCAGTCTGATACCTTATAAGCAGACTTTTCCGCTCCTGACATTATTGACGAACTTAGTAGGAGCGGTACTGATCGGTTACATTACGGGACTGGCGGCGAAAAAGAATGTATCGGAACATATGATGCTTTTCTTGAAAACGGGATTATGCGGCGGATTTACCACTTTTTCAACATTTTCACTGGAAGCATATACGTTATTGCAAAACCAACACTATATTTTGGCGGGTCTGTATATTCTGCTTAGCCTGTTGGGATGCCTAGCCGGTATTTACTGTGGTATGATATGGAATCGTTAAGTTTGGGAATATGGGCATGGGATGCGACAGAATTGGATAATAAAAAGGACAGGGAATAGAATGGATAAGGTGGCGCATATACTTACAAAAAGCGGAATAGATGCCATTCCATGAGGAGTCGGATCGTATGGGGAATATCGGGGTATGGAATAAGACGGTCGCCCTAGCGTTGATGTGTGTGTGTCTGACGGGATGCTCAAATCCATTGGAAAGCTTGGGACTGGATCGGCGTGACGATACCACGGGGACAACGACTGAAAGCAGTCAGGAAGAACAGGTGAATCTGGATTTTACAGTGTGTGAAGAAGATCGCCTGCCGGATGAACTGTTGGATATTATTGAAGAAAAAAAGGCGGAACCGTTTAAACTGACATTTACGACGAGGGAATATATGTATATCGTGGTAGGCTACGGCGCGCAGCAGCGAGGCGGCTGTTCCGTCACCGTAAATGCGCTATACCGGACGGATGAGGCGGTCTATATCGATACCAATTTGATCGGGGTTGAGGGGGAGACCATCCGGATCGATGGTATGACCTATCCGTATGTAGCCGTGAAATGTGAAAATCAGAATCTGCCGGTGGTGTATGAATAAACAAACGTCTTAAGAAGGAGAGAACCCAGCGGGGAAAATACAAAATGACCATGTAAGGCAAAACGCTCTTGCATGGTCACTTTTATTCCTCTACTCATGAAGTTTATAATTTACATCCTCAGTGATCATTTCCAGCATGATCTTTGCGAAGGTGGGATCGAACTGGGTTCCGATTCCCTTTTCAATCTCGTTTTTGACGACATCCTGAGACAGCATCCCGCGGTAGCTGCGCTTTGAGGTCATAGCGTCATAGGCGTCCGCCATTCCTATGATACGGGCATAAACGGGAATGTCCTCGCCTTCTATGCCGTCAGGATAACCACCGCCGCCGTAGCGTTCGTGGTGCCAACGCGCACCCTGACCGATCTCTGGCATTTCCGTGATGTCCTTCAGGATATCAAATCCTATGACTGGATGCTTTTTGATCAGGGCGAATTCTTCATCGGTCAGTTTTCCGGGTTTGTTGATCACGTTGTCCGGTATGCCGATCTTGCCCACATCATGGAGAAGAGCCATGAAAAAGATGCCGTAATGCCGCTTAGTAACACACTCGATGCACTCCCGGAGGCTGCCGTCATAGTCGATTATGGTGCCGATCGAGCCGCTGTCGCCGTTGTACACATCAGCGTATGAGAGCGTGGAGAGGTTCACAAATTCGTCGTTCCACGGCTGGTAGGCAGGATTGGGGTGATTTATGATCCGTCCGTCCTTATCGGCAAGGAAGGCGTATCCGTCGGTCGTAAAGTCGGAGTCGATAATATCGGTCAGGACGTTCAGATAGAAGTCGATGGCAAAAACGCCCACAAACTCGCCGGAATCGGTATAGACCGCCTTTGAAAAGGTCAGGCAGTACTGACCGGTACGGGCGTCGTAATATGGCTCGGTTATACTGTAGTCCGGAGTGTTGAGCGCGTTAATATACCAGTCCCGTTCTTCCTCGACATAGTCGTCCGCCGGGATCCAGCCGTTGTTCATGATCATAGGATGACTGTGGATCTCATCAAAGGCGGGGTTTGCTATATAGGTCGCGGAGATGCCCGGATAGTGTTTGGAAATATTATCGAGCCATTTGACCATTTCGGGATAATCGTTCACCATGTCTGGCTTGGTCGCGATCTCGTTGACGAACATACCTAGGATGGACTGCTGCTCCAGTACCCAGCTAGAGACATGATGGCTGTAGGAATTCGCCTCCTCGGTCATATTGACTCTCGCCCACCGCAGGTGGAGCATACCGGAGATCAGGATGGTGGTGACCATCGTCACAAGAAAGACTACGATAATCAGAAAGCGGTATTTATGCTGTGTCTTTATGGTAAAGTCCTTGGAGGTCTTCTTCTCGGTTTTCTGGGCGTCCTCGGATTGGATGATGTTGGAATAGCTGAACAGGTTGTCCATCATATTTGAAAGCTGACCCGTCTCCAGCCGGATGCTCTCGGCGGTCGGTTTCATTTCCTCGGTACTCATGACCTCTGAAGCCGAGAGTTCAATGATATTGTGGAGCAGGGCGCGGAAGCGATCTGAAAGACCGGATAGGAATTTTTCCTTCATGCGGAGGGCGTTTTCAGCTCGGAAGCGTTCTTTTACGCTGATGACCAGAATGGTCGCGAAAACAGCCACCATAAGGGCAAGGGCGACGAAACTTACGATGAGCTGCCTGTAACCGTCCCGATAGAGATCCCGATTGCGGACCATGAGCATGAGATACCAGTCGTTTTCGGTTCTGGAGCAAAAGATGGTGCCGTCGTCCGACGTGTTTACCGCTATGCTGTCGTTGGTACCCTGAGAGTTTGCAAGGGTGAAAGCCGCACGATAGTCTTCATACTCTTCAGAGAGCCGTTCGCCCACAAGACTCGGGTCGGAATAGCCGACATGGAGTAGTCGATTCCAAGGATCGTCTCTCCGTCGTCCAATATCTTCGAGACAGTAAAACACATGCCGTCGGTGAAAGCGTCCTTATAAACCGAGCTGATATACGTCTCCCCTTTTGGGATCGACATCAGACCTGATACCATATCCTGTCCTGAACGACGTAGTCTTCAGGCGCCGGCATATCAGAGATGAGGACGTCGCCGGAGCCGGTGATGCAGAAGATGTTGAGACAGGTTCTGCCCGTGGAGGCGATCTCCGCCTTTTTTCCTCTGACAGGCACGAGCGGATTTCATCGTTGTCTGCGCCGTCGGCGAGAATCTGCTCAAAGTTTGTGCCGATCCGATCAAGGGAGTGCGTCGCCTCGCTCAGAGTCTCCTGCATGTCAGAGGCGATGATCTCGATCCTCATGCGACCCATTTCTTCCGTCTGCCCAAAGGCAAGCTGATAGGTCGAAATGACGTTGGTCGTCAGTACGACGATGATGATCGCAGAAAATAGCGTGGTTAATATGTAGATCAATGTGATTCGTCGTTTCATCGGCAATCTCCATAAGCAGTTTTATCTCGTGCTTGACAGAACGTGAGTAGGACTGCTGAATCCGATCCCCAGAAAGGATTAGACGGTTATTCTTTGCAAAGACATTATGTTAAAATCAATTTTGACGTAAATATAAATTTCAACATGAATAATAGAAGAAAACGGCTATGTTTTCAATCCCTATTCAGTAAAAGCCACTCGCCTGAATGCCTTCTGTTTCTTTTCTGCCAATTTCAAAATTCCGGTTTGGAACTGCATCGGGGTGTTTTTTGTGTTGAAAGGAATATTTCACGGTCTGGCTCATAGAATAGTATCAGTGTAAAAGAAATGTGACGGGGCGTTAAGGCTCCGTCAGACGGGAAAGGGGTAATTCAATGCAGCTAGTGAAAAAGGAAATCCGTACCAATAATCACAAAGCCTCTAAGCATGTGCAGCTTACCATAGATGAAGATTTTAATGTATCAGATAGCAAGCAGGATATTGATAAGATCATCACCAGCCGGGGACAGGTGGTCGTGGATGATACGGAACCTATGGTAGACCGCATTCGGGTAAAAGGACATGTCAGTTATAAAGTATTATATTCCGTTGCAAAAGCGGAAGGCGAATTGGACTCCATGGAAGGCAGTGTGCCGTTTGACGAAATGATCAATGTTGATGAACTGCTTCCATCTTATGATACCAAGGTTAGCTGTGAAATGGAGGACTTAAATATTTCTATGATTCATTCCCGTAAAATAGAGGTCAAGGGATTGATTCAGATGAAAATAGATGTAACGGAACAGGATGTGATCGAAGGCGCGGAGGGCATTGAAAACGGTGACAGTATTCAGTGCATGTACAAAAAAGTGCCATATACGAGGACGGTAGCGGATCAAAAAGATATTTTCCGAGTACGGGAACAGATGGCAATTCCACAGAGCAAACCGAATATCCGGGACCTGATCTGGCATTCCGTTACCGTAAATGAGGTAGAAACGAAGCCGTTGGATAATAAAATCGGGATCCGGGGCGAATTGGAAGTTTTTTTGATCTATCGCGCAGAAGATCAAATGCCGATTCAGTATTTGAATTTGGATATACCGTTTACCGGAGAAGTGGATTGCGTAGGTTCTATGGAAGGCATGATAGCGGATATCGGTGTCATGCTGGGAGAAACACAGCTTAATGTAGAACCGGACGAGGACGGAGAGGAACGGATACTGAATTTAGAAGCGAATCTGGAATTGGAGATCCGGATTTATCAGGAAGAGGAACTGGAATTGTTGGGGGATATGTTCTCGACAACTGCCTGCATCAATATCGAGACAGAAACCTTTGATTACGAATCCTTGCTGACAAGAAACAATGCGAAAACCAGAATCGTGGAACGCCTGAAACGCAATGAAAATCAATCCGGCATCCTTCAGGTGTGCTATGTGGAAGGCAGTGTGAAAATTGATGATACGCGTACGACGGAGGAAGGGATTGTTGTGGACGGTGCAGTGGAAGTGAATCTGATCTACATAGCGGAGGATGATGCCCGTCCGATGAATTCCCTGACCGGATTTCTCCCGTTTACATATTTGGTAGAAGCAAAAGATCTGTCGCCGGAGACGATGTATCATATCCGTCCGACATTGGAACAGATCAGCAGTATTATGCTGGGTAGTGATGAAGTGGAGATCAAAGCGACCGTCAATCTGAGTATCATTGCATTTGCCGGAAAAAAAGGCAAAGCGATCACCGATATGAGCGTATCGGAAATTGATTATGAAAAGATGAATCAGTTGGCAGGCATCATCGGATATATGGTTCAGGAGGAAGATACGTTGTGGAATATCGCTAAACGGTTCTACACGTCTATTGATACCATACGGAAAGTCAATCAGCTTGAACGGGATGAATTGACCGTAGGGCAGAAGCTGGTAATCGTGAAAGGCTGACCGGTGTTTAACCGAACGGGTATCGGGAATACTTACAAATATTGCAGGAAAGCGGGAATTGTACTATACTTAGGGCAGTTGACTGGAATACGAAAGGTATAGGAACGCGATACCGGTTAGGAGGAATTGACACATGGAACGACAAAATGCGTGGAAAACTTACACGAAAAAGCAATTAAAGGAATTAGAAAAGCTGAACAAAAACTATCGCGTATTTCTGGATGCTGGTAAGACGGAGCGGGAGTGCGTGAAGGAGATTGTGAAGCAGGCGGAAGCTGCCGGTTACGTGAATCTGGAAAAAATACTGGCGAAAAATCAATCCGTATCAGCAGGCGATAAAGTATATGCCGTTTGTATGAAAAAAACAGTGGCGTTATTTCACATAGGAACCAAACCGATGGAACAGGGAATGAATATTCTAGGCGCCCATATCGACTCGCCCCGTATGGATATCAAACAAAATCCGCTGTATGAAAATGGTGATTTTGCATATTTGGATACCCATTATTACGGGGGCATCAAAAAATACCAATGGGTGACTTTGCCGTTGGCAATTCATGGCGTCGTGGTGAAAAAAGACGGTTCGGTACTGGAGATCGTTTTAGGAGAAAAAGAAGATGACCCGGTCTTTTGCGTAACGGACCTGCTGATCCATCTTGCCGGTGAACAGCAGGAAAAAAAGGCGAATAAAGTCATCGAGGGCGAAAATCTCGATGTATTATTCGGAAGCATTCCGCTGAAGGAAGAAGAAAAGGACGGCGTAAAAGAAGGAATCTTAAAACTCCTGAAAGACCAGTATGATATAGAAGAAGAAGATTTCCTGTCTGCGGAGCTGGAGGTGGTTCCTGCGGGCAAAGCCAGAGAATCCGGTCTGGATCGAAGCATGATCATGGCATACGGGCAGGATGACCGGGTATGTGCATATACCTCTTTGGCTGCCATGCTGGAAGTGGAAGATGTCAAAAAGACCACCTGTTGTCTGCTGACCGATAAGGAAGAGATCGGCAGCGTAGGAGCGACCGGGATGCAGTCTAAGTTTTTTGAGAATACGGTAGCGGAATTATTGGATGCCATGGGCAATTACTCTGAGCTGATTCTGCGCAGATGCCTGAGGAATTCGCGCATGTTATCCTCTGATGTCAGTGCCGCGTATGATCCGCTGTATGCTGCTTCTTATGAAAAAAATAATGCTGCATATTTTGGCAGGGGCATGGTATTTAATAAATTTACAGGTTCAAGAGGTAAATCAGGGTCTAACGATGCCAATGCAGAATATATGGGAGCCTTGCGGAAAATCTTAGACGATAATCAGGTGGCATTTCAAACGGCAGAGTTGGGAAAAGTCGATATTGGCGGAGGCGGAACGATCGCATACATTCTGTCCCTCTATGGTATGGAAGTGATCGATAGCGGTGTAGCGGTATTAAATATGCACGCACCATGGGAATTGACCAGTAAGGCAGATGTATACGAGGCGAAAAAAGGTTATGTGGCGTTTCTGAAAGAGGCGTAACCAACGCTGTGGATAACGGACAAGCAATCGGCATTTGAAAGAAAGAAAACGGAAAGGATAAAGACAATGAATATACGGATGGCGGAAGAAAAAGATATAGAAGATATTCACCGGCTTTTGTTTCAGGTCTGTCTGGTTCACCATAAGGGACGCCCGGATCTGTTTAAATACGGAGCCAGAAAATATACGGACGAACAGTTAAAGGACATCCTTCGGGATGCGCAACGTCCGATCTTGGTAGCGGTAAATGATGAGGATCGTGTGATGGGATATGCGTTTTGTATTTTTCAGCAACATCCCAACGATAATATCCTGACCGAGATCAAGACGTTGTATATTGACGACTTATGTGTGGACGAGACCTTGCGGGGACAGCATATCGGGACAGAAATTTACAAAGCGGTACTCCGTTTTGCAAAAGAGCAGGGCTGCTATAATGTGACATTAAATGTATGGAACTGTAATGAGAGCGCCATGAAATTTTATGAAGCATGCGGGTTGCAGCCATATAAAGTAGGGATGGAAACCATTCTATAAATGAAAAGGGTATCTCATGCAGATATTACTGCGTAAGATACCCTTTTTGTGTTCCTGATTGACTGACGCCTGTTTAAGCTTCTACCTTTACACCGGCTTCTTCTGCCCACTTATCCAATTTTTCCATGGTGGCGTCATATGTCTGCTGTGAAATGGACGGAAGCTCACCGCCCCATAACTTCTTGGCAGCATCAAATCCTTTTTTGATCGCATTCCGCATTTCTTCGATCTTACTGGTGTCGTCACCGGCTAATGCTTTTGCAAAATCCAGCATACGGTCGGAAGTCTGATTGACACCCCAGTAACCATCTTCTGCGATATCAGCCTTTGCCTGCGCTACGGTTGCTTCGTCTACCGTAAAGTTGCCGGTACGAATGGCATTCCAGAAAGAAGAATCATTCATAATATCTGAAGGATTCGCCCAAGCATAAGTCTGTCCCTGTTTGGTCAACAGTTTTTCCACTAAACTCTTTAAAGAGCTTAATCTGGCATCGTCATCTGCCTTCAGCTTTGCGATGATCGCAGAGTTGTCTTTCGACTTTGTGGATTTGGATGAACTTGCCGTATCTGTGCTTTTCTCATAAACCGCAGCGGTATCATCCGCTTGGGTTTCTGTTGCACTCGCTGCTGCTGTGGTTGTCTTTGCAGATGTGTTGGTAGCAGCAGTGTAAGTTGTATTGGATATTCCGTTAATCATGTTATCACCCTCCTTGGTAATATTACGGGCATCCCTGCCAACAATAGTTTTAGTCATCTTATATATCGGATAAAAATGATAATACTTAACCCCAAATTTGGAAAAAAATGAAAATCTATAAAATCTTCATAAAATAACTCTGATTTCAGATACAAAAAGGAAGAGCATATGCTATACTTTTAGAAGATTATGACGAAAGGTAAAAATGATGAAGATAGCAGATAAAGTAAAAATGCTGGTCATACCACTGATTTTGATTCCGTTTATTGTCATTATCTTTGGGACGGTTTTATTTGGACGGATCTATTTAAGGAGAGTTTTCGGCACGGGAAGTGCCGGTGGTCTCGAACCATACGCGCATCCGGTGCTGACTATGAACGGCGCCGCAGAAGAGATCATGGCGGAACTCGAAAAAGAAGTAGAAGAATCACCGGATCGTCTATTGGATACTGCATATCTGACAGAATTAAATGAAAAACTAAAAAAGAAAAATTCCTTCTTTTTGGTGCGGGTGGAAGACGAGATCTATTTCCGTGGAAAAGACGGTACGGAAGAGATGGATAAGCTCCTGCCCGATTATGGTGACAACAATCAGATTGAAGGCGGTCTGCTTGTCGATGCTCCCGATTCCTTTTTTTTGCGTCAGCAGGATTTTACGCTGAGCGACGGTCGGATGGCTTCCGTTTTTGTGGTCACATATACGGATGCGCTGATTCATAATTTTAAGCGGGCTTTATTGGAAATTCTGATCTTACTGATCGGCGTCTTGATCCTTGCAAGCGGCTTTACCTCATTGTATATTTACGCTATTTTTGTCCGTCCGTTAAAGCTGCTGCAGGAGGGTACGGAACGTATCAAAGAAGGAAATCTGAATGAAGATGTAGAGGTCTTGTCGGATGATGAGATCGGGCAGGTGTGCCAATCGTTTAATGAAATGCGGTTGAAGTTAAAGGAATCCGTAGAAGATCGGATGCGCTATGAGCAGGAAAATCGGGAACTGATCAGTAATATTTCACATGATCTAAAGACGCCGATCACCGCGATCAAGGGATATGTCGAAGGGATTATGGACGGCGTGGCGGATACACCGGAGAAAGTTGACCGGTATATCCGTACCATTTATAATAAAGCAAACGAAATGGATGTCCTGATCAATGAGCTATCGCTTTATACGAAGATCGATAACAATTCCATTCCATACAATTTTGCAAAGATCCGTTTGGCATCCTATTTTGAAGACTGTATCGGAGACATCTCCATGGATATGGAAGCCGTGAACATGAAACTGAATTACGAAAATAAATGTCCGGACGATATCCGGGTGATCGCCGATCCGGAGCAGATCCGGCGTGTCATCACCAATATTTTAACGAATGCCGTAAAGTATAATCAGAAAAAAGAGCGGAGTATCCGGATCACAGTCGAGCCGTATGATAAAGAGTATGTGGCTATCGGGATTCGGGATAACGGAAACGGCATAGCACAGAAAGATCTGCCGCTGATCTTTAAACGGATGTATCGGGCGGATTCTTCACGGAATTCTTCCACCGGCGGCAGCGGGTTAGGCTTAGCGATCGCAAAGAAAATCGTGGAGGAACATGGCGGAAAGATCTGGGCGGAAAGTGAACCGGGAAAAGGTACGTTAATCGTGTTTACTTTAAAGATCTTTCAGGAATAGAGGAGGTACAAAGGTGAGTAAGATCTTGATTATCGAGGATGAGACGGCGATTGCCGAACTGGAAAAAGACTATCTGGAATTATACGAGTTCGAGGTGTGCATCGAACATGACGGACAGACAGGATTAGAACGTGCGTTGCAGGAACCTTATGATCTTGTTTTAGTTGATTTGATGCTTCCTACGATCGATGGATTTGAGATTTGCAGACGCATTCGGAAAGCGAAAGATATTCCGATTTTGGTTGTTTCTGCAAAAAAAGAAGATATTGATAAGGTACGCGGCTTGGAACTGGGTGCGGACGACTACATTACAAAACCGTTTAGTCCAAGTGAACTGGTTGCCCGTGTAAAGGCACACTTATCCAGATATGAACGTTTGGTGGGCAGCGGGACCACACATGAAAATCAGGTGATCACGATCCGGGGAATGAAGATTGATAAGACGGCGCGCCGGGTGTTTGTAAACGGGGAGGAAAAGATACTGACCACTAAAGAATTTGACCTGCTGACATTCTTAGCCAGCAATCCCAATCATGTATTTACGAAAGAAGAACTCTTTCAGGAGATTTGGAATATGGATTCCATTGGCGATATTGCGACGGTAACGGTTCATATCAAAAAAATCCGGGAGAAAATTGAATTAAATACTGCAAAACCGCAATATATTGAGACGATCTGGGGCGTGGGTTATCGGTTTAAGGTGTAAGGAGGAAGGATCAGTTAGGAGGAGAAAACGACATGAAAAAAATTCCGATCTTATATGAAGATGACGCGATGCTGGTATGTGTGAAACCGCAGGGGGTTGCCAGCCAAGCAGACAAGCGTAATGATGAAGATGTGCTAAATTATTTCAAGAGTTATATCTATGACAAAGAAGAACGGGATGAAGAGCCTTATTTGGCATTGATCCACCGGTTAGACCGTCCGGTCGGAGGGATAATGGTACTGGCGAAAAGTCAAAGAGCGGCGGCTAATCTAAGCGATCAGATTCAGGACGGCACCATGATAAAATACTATCAGGCGGTTCTGACGGGAGAACTCCCGGAAGAAAGCGGCATCTTGGAAGATTACCTGCTGAAGGACCCCAAAACCAATACGACCAAAGTCGTGGACAAAGGGGTGAAAGGGGCAAAAAAAGCGGTATTGGAATATGAAGTATTGGATGAATTAGAGACGGATGAAGGTCTGTTATCCTATGTACTGATCCGGTTGGAAACCGGGCGTCATCATCAGATACGGGTTCAGATGGCAAACCACGGCGCAGGTATATGGGGCGATACGAAGTATAATCCGAGATTCCAAAAGGTAAAACGGACCTACCGGCAAATCGGTCTGTACGCAAGCAGATTAGAGCTTCTGCATCCCTATACCGGGGAACCGATGATCTTTAAGCAGGAACCGGAAGGGGAAGCATTTGATATCATAGAGGCACAGGAATTTTAAGAATAAAATCCGGACGAACGCGAGCATACTAACTAAAAAAGGCAGATCGGCATGAGCGAGTTCGTGAAAAAAATATGGCAAAACGAAGAATATAGAAACGGAATCCTGACGGTAGGGATCATCATCGGTACGATCATGATCTTTCGGTATTTTCTGCCGCTGGTAGTTCCGTTTCTATTTGCTTTTTTATTTGCCGGTATCTTTCGTCCATTGGTAGACTGGCTGATCCGCAGAGTCCACTGTTCAGAAAAGACAGCGTCAATCGTCGTGCTGTTGGCTGTCGGGGGAGTATTAATGACGCTTGGACGGGAACTGCTGATCATATTGTATCGTCAGATAGAAAATTTTGTTATCTATCTACCGTTTTATCGTGAACAGTTTCTGTCGGGATTGGGTAATTGCTGCAAATATATCGACTCCGGTTTTCATTTGGAAAACGGTGCAAGTCTGTCATATGCCACGGATGTGCTGACGGGTATTTTTTCCGATTTTCAGACAACCGTTCTACCCAAATTGACAGCCAGCACCGTAACGGCACTGAAGCGGGCATTTACTTCCTGCCTGTTTCTGTTTGTTATGTTTTATGCGACGTTATGCACATTGAAAAATTATCCGCGTTTGTTTCGGACAGGAAAACTGTCGGGATATCTGCAGCGGGTTTGGGAGCGGGTCGTTCATCTTTTGGGCATGTATATCCGTGCGGAAGGCACGATCGCTTTGATCCAGATTCTGATCTGTAGTATCGGATTGTCGATCCTCGAAAATCCGTATTCTGTTTTGTTGGCAGTATTTATCGGCTTGATCGATGCAGTGCCGGTTTTTGGAAGCGGTACGGTCTTGCTGCCTTGGTCGGTGTATCGTCTGTTGACTGGTGATATGAAAATGGGGATCGGACTGTTGTTGATCTATCTGAGTTGTACCTGTAACCGGCAATTATTGGAGCCGCGACTGCTGGGAAAACATCTTGGCATGAGTACGCTGCTCACATTGTTTCTGATCTATGTCGGATATCGTCTGTTTGGTGTTTTCGGTTTCCTGCTCGGACCGGTCGGATATTTAATGGGACGTGAAATATTGGATATCGTGAATGAGAAGCCGGCGGAGGCTGAAAAACCGGAAACGGAATGAAAAGCATATCTTGCATAATTTGCCATACTTTACTATAATGAAATCATTGTGAAATCAGAGGCATGGATCCCGATCCGGCAGTCCATGCCACAGTATGAGACAAAAAGGAGAAGTCGTTATGGCAAAGGACAAGAAGTTAGTGGAAGCGATTACATCGATGGATGAAGATTTTGCGCAATGGTACACGGATGTGGTACTAAAGGCAGAATTGATCTCCTACACAAATGTAAAGGGATGTATGGCGATCAAACCCGCTGGCTATGCAATATGGGAGTTGATTCAGAGACAGTTGGATGAACGGTTCAAAGCGACCGGTGTGGAAAATGTCTACATGCCAATGTTTATACCGGAAAGCCTGTTGGAAAAGGAAAAGGATCATGTCGAAGGGTTTGCTCCGGAAGTGGCATGGGTTACGCACGGCGGAGGAAACGAACTTCAGGAGAGAATGTGTGTCAGACCGACTTCGGAAACATTATTCTGTGATTTCTATAAAAATGAAGTGCAGTCTTATCGGGATTTACCGAAAGTATATAATCAGTGGTGTTCGGTAGTTCGTTGGGAAAAGGAGACCAGACCGTTTCTGCGTTCCAGAGAATTTTTATGGCAGGAAGGGCATACCGTACATGCAACTGCGGAAGAAGCGGAAGAACGCACCATCCGGATGTTGAATGTATATGCAGATTTCTGTGAAGAAGTGTTGGCGATACCTGTGATCAAAGGCAGAAAGACGGACAAAGAAAAGTTTGCCGGAGCGGAAGCGACCTATACGATAGAATCATTGATGCACGACGGAAAAGCGCTGCAGTCCGGCACAAGCCATAATTTCGGGGACGGTTTTGCAAGAGCGTTCGGCATTCAATATACGGATAAGGACAACAAGCTACAGTATGTCCATCAGACCTCATGGGGCATGACGACCCGTATGATCGGCGCCATTATCATGGTACATGGCGATGATTCGGGGCTGGTTCTTCCGCCAAAGGTTGCACCGACACAGGTTATGATCATTCCGATCATGCAGCACAAAGAAGGCGTATTAGAGGCAGCGGAAAAGATCAAAGACAAGCTCGGAGCATACCGCGTGAAAGTGGATGACAGTGACAAGAGTCCGGGTTGGAAATTCAGCGAACAGGAAATGCGGGGTATTCCGATTCGTGTAGAGATTGGACCAAAGGATATAGAAGCGAATCAGGCGGTATTGGTTCGTCGTGATACCGGTGAAAAGACGGCAGTCTCTCTGGACAAGATAGATGAAGCAGTCGGCGCATTACTGGATACCATACAACACGATCTGTTTGAAAAGGCAAAAGCACACAGAGATGCAAACACCCATATCGCAAAGAATTGGGAGGAGTTTTTACAGATCTTGGATACCAAACAAGGCTTTATTAAAGCCATGTGGTGCGGCGAGACAGAATGTGAAACGGCGATCAAAGAGGAGACTGGCGCGACGACGAGATGTATTCCGTTTAAACAGGAAGCATTGGGTGACGTCTGCGTACATTGCGGTAAACCTGCCGTAAAAATGGTTTACTTTGGCAGAGCGTACTAGCGTAAACTGTCCGTAATCTGTAAGGAAAACGTAAGAGAAAAGTATTTGACAATCAATAAGTCCTACGATAAGATAAACTATATTATTATTTACAACGGAGGAGTAGGATTTATGAGTGATGAATTTAATAATGACTTCACGACAGAACCGATGAATTTAACGGAAGTGCCAGTAGAAGAAAAGAAAGGTCTTTCGATCGCATCGTTTGTGTTGGGTTTGGTTGGGATCGTGGCATGGTGCCTCCCGCTTTTGGGATATCCGATCACAATCGCAGGCATCATAACCGGTGCTTTAGGAATAAAGAAGGGCGGAAAAGTATTTGCCATTATCGGCATCATCTGTTCTGCCGTTTTCTTGATCGCAACTATCGTCAATTCGGTATTAGGCGCCATGATGGCAGTTAATGACATGATGGGTTGTATCTGCTAAGAGATCAGGATCATAAAAAGCGTGCTGTACGATCAGGTTACAGCACGCTTTTTATATAGTTGTGTGTGATTTGTATTATGGAATGTCCGGAGCATTTCCGGCGTCCGGATCGGAATTTGACTGTTCCAGTTTCTTTAATAACTCTTCGATCTTAATCGGTTTGGCAATAAAGTCATCCATACCGTTTTCCATGGCTTTGTCGTAATCCGCTTTAAAAGAATTCGCCGTGCATGCGAAGATCTTTACGGTATCGGCATCCGGGCGGTTTAAGGATCGGATCGCCCGTGTCGCTTCGAATCCATCCATTTCCGGCATGAGGATATCCATCAGAATCACATCATATTCATATGGTGCAGATGCGGAAAACGCAGACACCGCTTCTTTTCCGTTCAGTACATGTTTCACCTGAAACCCGCTTTCCGTCAGTACTTCCGACAAAATCTGACCGTTTAATTCATTATCTTCGACGACCAAAATGTGAAGCGGATGGGTAGGCGCGGAGGCGTTCGTCAGCGTTTCTGAATCTGTAAGCGGATCTTCTGATTCTTCCGGCGCCGGTTTGGATACAAACAAAAAGGTAAACCGGCTTCCTTTTCCCAGCTTACTTTCTACACTCAGGCAACCGCCCATGCGCTCTGCCAACAAGGCGCAGATCGCCATGCCCAGACCGGTGCCTTGATTACCTTGTGATACGGCATTGCTTTCTTGGGTAAACGGATCAAAGATCTTTTTCTGAAACTCTTCATCCATACCGCGGCCGTTATCGGTAATTTCCGCTTTTGTCATGACTTCGTCATTCGCATGGATGATCTGCCGTACCTTTACAGATACCTTGCCGCCGTTTGGTGTATATTTACGCGCATTGTCAATGATATTGATCAGTACCTGCTGTATTCGGACTGCATCACCGATGATGTTCGAACAGGTAAGGTTCACGTCCATCTGAAAATCAATCTGTTTATCTTCCATGACGCTTTTTTCAATCAATTCTACCGTTTCCAGCAAAAGCTCTAGATTGAAAGGTTTGTGTTCCAATTCCATGCTGCTTTCCTGAAGTTTCGACATGTCAAGAATATTATTGACGAGCGAGAGAAGATATTGCGCCATCGAAGACGACTGCTTTAAATAATTTTCAGTCTTTTCCCGGTCATCCAGATGTTGAGTCATCAAATAATTCAGGCTGAGCAATCCGTTCAGCGGCGTTCGGATCTCATGGCTCATGGTCGAAAGAAACTGGCTTTTTGCCTTTGCATCCGCGCGTGCGTTGATCGCACGAACCCGGATGTGAAGGTTTGCATAAAGCAGCACAATGATAAACACTAATGCGATGCCAAGAAGGATAAAGGTAAAGCGGTACTGATACAGTACATCCGCAAACGTGTGTTTATACATATTGTCCATAGTAGCATCAATAATATATCCGGAAATTTCACTGTCGGAGATCTGTGCTATGGATTTATTGATGATCGAGATCAACAACTCCTTTTGGGCATAGTCTTCGTTGTCGATATTCTCAAAAGGATATACGGCGGAAAAGCAAAGAAGATCATTTAATTCGACAACCGGTATGACTGTTAAATCTTCATAGATGGGCTTATACAGCCAATATTCCACGACATACTGGTTCTGTACCATGAGATCGACTTCTTCGTTGTTGACCGCAGTCAAACAGTCTTCGATCGAAGGGTAATCGACCAGTTCAAAATTGGGATAGTGATTGGCAAATACTTTTCGGATCGTCTGAGAGCCGGTGGAAATGGCTACCGTATAACGACCGTTTGCATCAAAATTTAAACTCTTTTTCGTCACAATGACTTTCCGGCTCGATAAATAAGGATTGCTCATTAATATGCCTTTTGCCTTCTGATTTTCCTCATTATATTCCACGCCGGTCACAAGGTCGAATCCTTCCTCCATCAGATAATCATAGGTAACTTCGCCATCCGGAAGTTCCACATATTCAAATTTTAATCCGCTGATCGCAGAAATCCGGTCAAAGATGCTTCGGGAAATGCCGGCAAGTTCTCCGTTATTATCCGCAAAAGAAACCGGCTTACGGTCACGGACATATCCGAGCTTGAAGGTGTCGGACGCGGCAATAAAAGCCAATTCTTCATCTGTAAATGCAGTCGTTTCCGAATCATCCGCATATGTGATGTATCCCATGCCGTTACCGGCAAGAAGCACCGTTATGACAGCCACTGCCAAAATCTTTTTCCATATATGTTTTAACACAGTAAAGCTCCTTTCTGCGAGATAATCATTATATTTGGAAATATGATACTCCATTTTTCGCCTATCGTCAAACCGGAATTTGGCGGTATTTGTAGAAGTTCTGCCGGAAAAACAGCCGTTCGCACCTGTACGGGATGGGGGAGAAGGAAATAGGTCTCTTTCTGTATAAACCCTCACAAAAAGTTTATACTTTTATTAAGTAAAGGAAAGGAGTGGTAAACATATGGAGAAAGCGACTGCCGTGCGATTACCGGTTACCGATCAAGACGGCTATTATGAAATACGTCTGGAAAGCATAGGCGGTTTAGGCGCCAATCTGTGCGGAAGTATGCTGGGCGAACTGGGATCGTCGGAATTGGGACTGAACAGTACCAGTTTTTCCAGTTACGGTTCGGAAAAGACGGGAACTCCGGTGAAGGCATATATCCGTTATTGTGAGAAAGAAAAAGAGATCCGGGTACACTCTCCGGTGACGCACCCGCATATATTGGGTATCTTTCATGAGGCACTTCTTTCCGATCCCGCTGTCTTTGAAGGTTGTATGCCGGATACGGATATCATCATCAATACGGAGCATTCCCCGCAGGAGATCGTTGCGTTGACACAGGTGTCAGGCAGGGTGTACGGCGTACCTGCCCAGAAAATTGCCATGGAGACTCATTCCCGCATCAATGTCGTGATGTTCGGCGCGATCGCAAAGATCATGGGGTTTGTACCCTTAGAGGCGGTCAAACGGATATGTGAACATGCGTTAGGAAGGAAATATCCGCATGCGTTACCGGCAAATATGGAAGGGCTGACCCGTGGATATCGGGAGGTCTGGACGGAAGCGGTTTGTCTGGAAAAAACAACCGTTCAGACTGTAAAAAGAGATTTACCGGACTGGGGATATGCAACGGCGCCGGACGGCGGGATAAATCCGCAATACGGAAACAGTATATGTTCCGACGTTTCTCCGTCCAGACAGGGGTTCGCGCCGGTGTTTCTGCCGGAGCGGTGTATTCATTGCGGTTTGTGTGATTCCACCTGCCCGGATATGGTGTTTCAATTTGCTCCCGGCGAATATAGGGGGAAGCAGATGATGATCAATCGCGGGCTGGATTATTACCACTGTAAAGGATGCCTGCGGTGTGTGGAGATCTGTCCGGTACATGCGCTGATAGCGGAAAAGGAAGCCGATCATCCGGATAAGCAGTGGTTCCTTCCCAATCAGGACTTATTGCGGACCCCTTCATATTATAGGGAAAGCGGACCGGACGGGTATATCACTTCGGAATCCTATTTGACGGAAAAACGGATGGAAAGAGGGGAAGTCTAAGATGGAAGAACAACAGACGGAATATGCCAGTGGAAATGAGATGGCGGCAATCGCTGTCCGTCAGATCGGGTATGATGTGATGGGATATTATCCGATCACCCCTTCCACGCAGATCGCTGAGAAGTTAGACCTCATGCGGGCGGAAGGAGAGACCGATTTGACCATGATCGCAGCGGAAGGAGAGCATAGCGCCGCAGGCATTTGTTACGGCGCCGCCGTAGGAGGCGGAAGGGTGTTTAATGCAACGAGTGCCAACGGATTGCTATATGCGCTGGAGCAATTTCCGGTACAGTCCGGCACCCGTTATCCGATGGTCATGAATGTGGCATGCCGAACCGTTTCGGGACCGTTGTCAATTAAAGCGGACCACAGTGATCTAATGTATCTTTTGAATACGGGCTGGCTGATATTTTTCGCACATACGGTTCAGGAGGTTTACGACTTTAATCTGATCGCCCTGCGGCTGGCGGAGGAAGTACGCCTGCCGGCGGTGGTGGCATTTGACGGATTTTTTACCAGTCATCAAAAATGCCGATGCTTCCGTTTTGCAAACGATGAAGCCGTAAAAGCGTTCATCGGTCCAAAGAAGGATCCGTATCCGTTTTTTGATTTTGAGCATCCGATCACGGTCGGTTCCTATATGAATGAACCGGATATCATGCAGAATAAATATCAGCTTCATTTGGCGATGGAAAAAGCCCGCACGGGATTGCCGGAATGTTTTAGCGCGTATCAAACACTTTCCGGCAGGCAATATGCGGAATGTGAAGGATATCAATGGGAAGATGCGGAAATGATTCTTTTGCTGCTGGGTTCCACTTATGATACGGCGACCGTGGCGGTGGAGCGGATGCGCCGGCAGGGAAAGAAGGTGGGAGTCGTTACTTTGAATGTACTGCGACCGTTTCCGGCAAAGGCGGTATATGAGTTCTGCAGGCATGCTGCCTGTATTTTGGTAGCGGACCGGCAGGATAGTTACGGAGCGGGAGGCGGTAATCTGTCGTTAGAAGTACGGGCAGCCATGCAGAAATATAGAAGTACGGCGAAAATCAAAAGCCTTGTCTACGGATTGGGCGGTATGGACTTTTTTGTAGAGGATGCCGTGCGGATCATGGAAGACGCCTTATGCGATGACGGAAGGGATTTTTATTACTACGGAATCTATGCCGGAGAAAAAGAGGCGGAGAACAAGGGACCGTTTTTTGCTCCGCTGACCGCAGAGCGGACGAAACTGGGAATCGTGAATGTCACAAAACTGAAAAAGGGAATAGAAGCAGGCGGCTTGAACCTCAATGCGACAACCGCGATGCCAAAGCGGATCGCGGCAGGACACGGAGCCTGTCCCGGTTGCGGCATACCGGTCAATCTCAATCTGCTGCTAAGAGGGATTGAAGATCCGGTGGTTCTGCTGTTTCAGACCGGCTGCGGTATGATCGTGACCACGCCATATCCGAAGACCAGCTTTAAGGTGCCGTACCTTCATAATTTATTTCAAAACGGCGCCGCGACGCTGAGCGGGCTGGCGGAATTGTGTTATCGAAAGCAGCAACAGGGAGAAATACCGGCGGGAGATATTGTATTTATTATGGTAAGCGGCGACGGAGGAATGGATATCGGCATGGGTTCCGCTCTTGCGACCGCGATCCGCGGACATCGACTGTTGCTGTTTGAGTATGATAACGGCGGGTATATGAATACCGGATACCAGTTATCGTATTCGACGCCGAAAGGAGCTAAAAGCGCAACATCCCATGTCGGAAAAGCACAGAGCGGAAAAAGTTTTTTCCATAAAGATATGCCGCAGATCATGGCAGCTTCAAACATTCCTTATGTAGCGACCGTGGCGGAGTCGCATCCGGTTGATTTTATGAGAAAAGCCGTGAAGGCGGCGGAATATGCCAAGGGATACGGAACGGCTTATGTCAAAGCGTTATCGGCATGTCCGTTAAACTGGAACGATGCACCGGCATCGGAACGGAGTGTGATCGAAGCCGCCGTCAACAGTTGTTATTTCCCGTTATATGAAGTCGAACAGGGAAAGACAAGCATAACTTACGATCCCGACGCCTATGGAAAAAAGATCCCGGTTCTGGACTGGTTATCGATGATGGGACGGACAAAGCATTTGCAGCAGAGTAAATATCAGGATATCGTTCAGGAACTGCAGGCGGAGGTGGATCGGCGGTTTCGGTGTTTACGGGCGAAATCCGAGCATCCGTATTTATAAATCCAAGCGCAGAACGTCATACGGAACTATGTTCCGCATGAAGAATATATCATAAAAAAGGAGTTATCAGGTTATGGCAGTAGAATTTAAGAACAGTGAGACAAAGGATAATCTAATGCGCGCGTTTGCCGGCGAGAGTCAGGCAAGAATGCGTTATACGTTTGCCGCTTCACAGGCAAAGAAAGAAAAACAGCAGGCGATCGCTCAGATGTTTATCTATACGGCGGATCAGGAACGGGAACACGCCGAAATCTTCTATAAGCATCTGACGGAACTGGGAGGAGAAACCATTCATGTAGACGGCGGCTATCCGGTAGATATCACGGACAATCTGGCAGAGTTGCTTCGCATGGCACAGCATAACGAATACGAGGAGCATGATGATGTGTATAAGCGGTTTGAGGAAAAAGCCAGAGAGGAAGGTTTCCAAAAAGTCGCAGGCTCGTTTCATATGATAGCCGAGATCGAAAAAACGCATGGAGACCGGTTCGGACAGTTTGCGGAGTGGCTGGAAAAAAATCAACTGCATGTGTCAAGCGTCAAGACCGGATGGATCTGCTTAAACTGCGGACACATCTATGAAGGGGAAGCCGCTCCGGAACGCTGCCCGGTCTGCGATCATGATCAAGGATACTTTATCCGTTTGGAGTTCTCACCGTTTGTTTCCGGCAACGGGATATAGTAATTCATGAAACGGCGTAAGTTTAGAAATTATCCAATAAGGATTTGTAAAATTCACAATAGTCCTTTCGGTGATCTGCCGTGAAAGTCATGGCTTCGCGTGGATGGCGGTTTAATTGACCGGTAAACATATATTGCAGGTCATAGCCCCATACCACGCCGGATTCCCGCAGAGGGATCATATATTTCTCAATAAAAGTCAACAGGCTGTATAAGCTGTACTTTGGGTTCTTTAAAAAGCCCAGCAGTAATTCCATGGCGCAGTTTCCGGCACCTCTGCCCATGCCCTGAGCGGTTGCATCCAGATAGGAGACGCCATAAGACATGGTTTCAATGGTGTTGGCAAATGCGAGGTTCTGGTTATTGTGTGCATGGAAACCGACTTGTTTTCCTGCCTTTTCGGCTGCTTCCAAGTAAGTCTTGGCGAGTTCAGCCGCGTTTTCCGGATATAGGGAGCCGTAACTGTCTACCAGATAGATGACGTCCACACTGGAAGTGCCAAGCATGCTTAAGGCTTCTTCGACCTGCTTGGAATTGGCTTGTGAGATTGCCATGATATTACAGGTAGTCTCATAGCCGAGAGAGTGGAAATATTCGATCATTTCAATGGCTGCCGGAATTTGATGAATGTAGCAGGCAACCCGCACCATATCGATCACACTTTCGCTTTTCGGAAGAAAATCGGTTTTGAAATCACAGCGTCCGACATCCGCCATAACGGAAATCTTCATATCGGAAATATTGTCGCCGACGATTTCGCGGATATCTTCTTCTTTACAGAATTTCCATTTTCCGAATTCTTCTTCCTTAAACAGATTCCGGCTTGCTTTATATCCAAACTCCATGTAATCAACACCGCTTTTAATATTGGTCTTATAGAGTTCCCGGACAAATTCATCCGTAAACATGAAGTTATTGCAAAGACCGCCATCGCGGATCGTTGCATCCAGTACCTTTATATCATCTCTTACACTCATTAAATTGCCTTTTCTTGTTTCCATAATTATACTCCTATGTTTTATTTTCCGTACTTTATCGCATTAAAGCATTCAAGTGACAGTTCGTATTGTAACACTGATAACAGTATTTGTCAATTCGAATTCTTTTATCAGTAAAAAATGGATTTCGGCATCGGACAGCGGGCAAACAGACTGAGGCACATCCATGCAGGAGTCTGTCTTAGGGAAACCGGATATTTATAAAGTTTTGCGGAAGGTCTGCCGATATTTTAAATGAGTAGACGATCCCATACAACGCATTGTCAAAGACAGGAGGAGGATATTATGTGGGTTGGCAATCCATTAAAAGTCGGAAATATTCAAGGAATTGATACCATGTTTCAGACCGGAGCGACTGCGGACGGTTCGCAGATGGCAAACTCAAAGCTGGTGATCACAGGGAATGGTCAGAAAACGGTGACGGCAGCAGGTATTTCGTTGGATATATCGGAAAATGGCATACAAAAGCTCAAACAACAGGAAGAGCAAAATTCGGCTCTGCTGGATATCCTGCAAAGGCAGATGGATAGTGTGAAAGAGCAGGAAGAGGCAGGAGAAGAGGCATGGAGTACCTATGGAAAGTGTTTGACGATCGCCATTCGCATTTCTTCCGGAGATAATGTTCCGTTGTCGGATATGGAATACTTAAAAGAGCATAACATGGAACTTTATACACAGGCAATGACTTTGCGTATGCCAAAAAAAGATCCGAAAGATTATGACAGCGTATTAGAAGATGAAGAAGAGGACAGTGAGAGCGAAGAAAGTTCCGGTTCGGTTGTAGAAACCGGGATTACGGAAACGGCTTCGGCTTCGGGCAGCGTAGAAGCGGCGGCTCCGGCGGAATCGGATTAAGACTTAAGGATAATGTCTTTTACCTGATTCAGATTCCATATGATATGATCAATTCTTAAATGCGTGTTGTTCTTCTGATGCTGTGGATTATACCAGCAGCATCGGATACCGGCATTGTTTCCTCCCTGAATATCACTGGTTAAGGAGTCGCCGATTATTAAAATCTCCTGTTTCGGATAGGGACCGATCTGCCGGAAGACATGCGAAAAAAATTCTATGCTTGGTTTTTCCGCTCCGATTTCATCTGAAATAAAGGAAGCATCAAATATCTTCTCTAAACCGGATGCTTCCAGTTTTCGTTTTTGTGCCGCATAGGTGCCATTCGTGACGGCATATTGCTTTACATATGCCGACAGATCCTGAAGGATATGATAGGCATCATCTAAAAAACAGATGGTTTCGCTTAATTGTATTTGGTAGGCTTGGTTAAACGCATCCGCGTCCTCACATAAGATGTTCTCCTGACGGAAAAATGTTTCAAATCGCTCCACCAATATCTGAGCCTTAGGCAGCTCTCCCCGTTCTAACCGATTCCAGTATTGCCGGTTGATCTCTGAATAACGGGCAACCATAGCGTCCGTACAGTCGCCTAAATGAAATAGCGAAAAGCAGGTACGCAGTGCATGCTTTTCCGAGGCTTTAAAATCTAAAATGGTTCCGTCTATATCCCATAAAATAACCTTGATCATGTTTCCTCCCTGACCACGCCGTTTGGCTATGGATATGAATGGTTTTTATTATACGGAGGAAGGGTTGGTTTTGTCAATGTTAAAGCGGTTGGCAAGCAGCAGCCAGTTGGCACGGAACAGCCGCATGATCTGCCAGTATCCCATTCCGTGCAGGTCGTATTCCTGTACCAAGTTAAACTTTGCCTGCATGCTGCGGGCGTCCTCAAACCATACTTCATGTTCAATACCGTCTTTTTCATAGGTAAAGTAGGGCGACTGCGCGGTCTCATCAAATTGGATCACGGCTCCGTTATTGGCAGCGATCGTCACGGCTTCTATGTTTCCAATGGTGGTAGCCGCTGTGGTGCCTCTGACATAGGGAAGCGACCAGTCATATCCGTAATTCGGTATACCGAGATTGATCTTTTCTTTCGGTATACGGGTCAAAGCATATTCCACGACTTCCCGTACCTTATTGATCGGAGCGACAGCCAAGGGCGGACCATAGGTATATCCCCATTCGTAAGTCATTAACAAAACCTCATCGGCGGCTTCCCCTAACAACGCATAGTCTTTTCCCGCATAGAGCAATCCGGTCTGGTCGTCGCTTGTCTTAGGCGCTAAATCTACGGTGACCGGATAGCCGATGGCGTTGATAGCGGAGCGGACGTTCGCGACAAATTCGGCAAAGGTAACACGGTCGGAAGCAAGTACGAATTCAAAATCAATATCCACCCCCTGAAATCCTTTGACGGTCACGGTGGAGATCAGGTTTTCTATAAGCCGTTCCACCGCCTGTGGGTTATTGATGAGTTCGGAAATCAGGAGATTGTTAAACTGTCCGCTCGCGTCAAACGGAGTCAGTGTCAAAAAAGGCGCCGCGTTATTTTCCAATGCCTGAGCAATGAGAGCGTTGTCATCTATACCGGGAGGCAGAATTTCGCCCTCCGCTGTAAAGCCATAAGAAAAAACGGATAACCGGCTCAGATAAGGAAGGGTCTGGCGGAGTACCCACGAATTGATAAACGGATATGCGTAGCCGTTGGTGGTGACAGTCTGGGAAGGGGTGATGTCGTCGGGAGTGGAGAGAAGTAAAGCCTGCCCGACAACTAGCGTATAGGGATAGATCAACTGATTGTTGTATATAATGGAATCTTCGGCGATCTGATAGGTGTTTGCGATGGAGGATACGGTTTCTCCGGAAACCACTACATGAATATCCATAAAAATCCCTTTTCTTTTACTATATGCAAAGTCTGGAGGTATCATGAATGAAGGAAAATGAAAAGGCATCTGTCAAAATATAACAGTTTTTTCGCTTGTCCGGGTTGTGGAGGTGTGATATAATCAAGATACGCTGAGGCATATGTAGACCATCCTAATTTATGAAATGCAGATATAGTTCATCGGTAGAATGCTAGCTTCCCAAGCTGGAGAGGCGGGTTCGACTCCCGTTATCTGCTTTTGACCTATCCCGAAGAATCCTTTATTTCCGTGCATTCTTCGGGATTTTTGTCTTCTTGGATATATAAATGGGGCAGAAATGGGGCAGATTATAATATTTTTGCTATTTTTATTTGGTTTTCGTCTGCTTCTTGCAGTTTTTCTACAACATGCAGATATATTTTTTTTGTTATTTGACTGTTTTCATGTCCGAGCCGCCGGGAAACGGAGGAAAAGCAAAATGGAAAATAAATTGGAATATATGGCATGTATCAGGCTGCAAAAGCTGTTCAGAATGACAGAAAAATATCCGATTATGTAGATGCCGGAGGAGTTGCAGCAGCGATACTATTTTCACATGCGGTGCGTGCCGTGAACTTACTCCAAAATGGTGGATATAAGACGGAAAGTGAATGGATAAATACGAAAGGAACATCAAATGGAACATTGTGAAATTGAAATAGTGGCACTGCCAAAAGAAAAATGGAAAGGCGTACTGGTACCGATCATGACAAGAAGCGATAGTTATTATGATCTTGAAATGAGTCCGTTTGACAAAGACGGATGCGCAGTTTCTCTTGTCAGGAAAATGGCTGAAAAGGAAATTATTCATACGCCGGAGGAATATGATTTTCCCGATTCCTTATATCAGGAACATTGGGAAAATGCCGAAGCCTATGGCGTTCTCGACTTGGACGGCACACTGTTGGCTTGTATTGAAGTCTGTCCCGAAGAATGGTCAAACAGGCTTATGGTAACGGAGTTATGGGTATTGGAAGATCTCCGCCATCAAGGTATCGGAAAAAAACTGATGGATAAAGCAAAGGATATAGCACTTCGTCAGAACAGACGCGCAATCATTTTAGAAACGCAGTCCTGCAACACAAATGCGATAGGATTTTATCTTCATGAAGGCTTTGAACTGATCGGCTTTGACACTTGCTGTTATACAAACAATGATATTGGCAGACGGGAAGTAAGGCTT
>CANQAP010000006.1 GCA_947589305.1 uncultured Lachnospiraceae bacterium | reverse complement strand
CATCATCCTCGATAGCTCAATGGTAGAGCACACGGCTGTTAACCGTGGGGTTGTAGGTTCGAGCCCTACTCGGGGAGTATATAAAGAAGGCCCTATGGTCAAGCGGTTAAGACATCGCCCTTTCACGGCGGTAACACGAGTTCGAATCTCGTTAGGGTCACTGAATGTTTAGTGGCGATAGAATAAATTGCCACTAAACGCATATAATATGACATGGCGCGATGGCCAAGTGGTAAGGCAAAGGTCTGCAACACCTCTATCGCCGGTTCAAATCCGGCTCGTGCCTTTTGATATCGGATATAAGATATCGTTTCACCTTTCACGCGGGGTGGAGCAGTCTGGAAGCTCGCCGGGCTCATAACCCGGAGGTCATAGGTTCAAATCCTGTCCCCGCTACGCCGGACGGTTGTTTACAATCGTCCTTTTTTATTGTTGCCATACGGACAAACCAACATAAACTTTAGATAACAAAACAAAGGCTATATAAAAAGGAAGTATCATCATGGGAAATGATTATAAGCTGGGAGATAAGATAAAATTAAAGAAAGCTCATCCTTGCGGTACCAATGCGTGGGAAATTCTTCGAGTGGGTATGGATTTCCGGTTAAAATGCACCGGATGCGGACATATGATCATGATTCCTCGAAAGGACGTAGACAAGAATTTCAGGGGGTTTTTGTAAATGCTAATAAACGATACGGAAAATCGCTTGCATTTCCGTTTGATTTGTGGTAAATTAGGGTTCTGTGAGACATTACACAAATTTCCTTGCTCTTTTTGATAAAGGGCCAGAGACCATAAGGAGGTGCAAAGACATGAACAAATATGAATTAGCGTTGGTTGTGAGTGCAAAACTTGAAGATGAGGCTCGCGCGGCAGCGGTTGATAAGGCAAAGGCTTATATCGAAAGATTTGGCGGAACAATCACGGATGTCAAAGAAGAAGGTAAAAAGAAGCTCGCTTATGAAATCCAGAAGATGAGCGAGGCATATTATTACTTCATTTTATTTGATGCGGAAGCAGATGTTCCGGCTCAGGTAGAAGCCAATGTTCGTATTATGGAGCCTGTCATTCGGTATTTGTGCGTACGTCAGGACGCGTAGATTGAAAGGGGTTTTCCGATATGAATAAAGTGATTTTAATGGGTCGATTAACCAGAGATCCGGAAGTTCGATACTCACAGGGTGCAAGTCAGACTGCTATTGCTAGGTTTTCACTTGCCGTAGACCGCAGATGGAAGCGGGAAGGCGAACCGGATGCTGACTTTTTTAATTGTACAGCATTTGGTAGACAGGCTGAGTTTGTTGAAAAGTATCTGCGGCAGGGAACGAAAGTGGTAGTGACCGGTCGTATACAGAATGATAATTATACGAACAAAGAAGGACAGAAGGTTTATTCGGTTCAGATTATAGTAGAAGAGATTGAATTTGCCGAAAGTAAGAATGCGTCTGCAGGAACTGCAAGCTATCAGGCGGATTCAAGACCGTCTCCGAGTCAGGCTGCCGGTGATGGCTTTATGAGCATTCCGGAAGGTGCCGAAGAGGAGTTGCCATTTAACTAAATTGGAGGTAAGAGTAATGCCAGTAAATAAGAGCGATAAGAGTGAGCGTTCAGAAGCTCCTATGAGAAGAAGAACCGTTCGCAGAAGAAAAAAAGTATGTGTTTTTTGTGCAGACAAAAATGCGGTTATAGATTATAAAGATGTGAATCGTTTAAAGAAGTTTGTGTCAGAAAGAGGTAAAATCCTGCCGAGAAGAATCACAGGTACTTGCGCAAAGCATCAAAGAGCTTTGACGGTTGCGATCAAAAGAGCCCGTCATGTTGCTTTAATGCCATATGTTCAGGATTAATAAGATTTTCAAGGGACAAGTCATTTATGGCTTGTCCTTTTTACTTTTTAATAGTATATTTAGAATGTATTGAGATTCGATGCCATATGTTTTACGAAAAGGAGAATGAAAATGAGTCGGTATACAAAAAAAGACATTATCACCAGAATCAAAGAAGAAGATATTGAATTTATCCGATTGCAGTTTACGGATATGTTTGGTTCATTAAAAAACGTAGCCATTACTGCAAGCCAGTTAGAAAAAGCATTGGATAATAAATGTATGTTTGACGGTTCTTCCATTGAGGGATTTGTCCGGATCGAAGAATCGGATATGTACTTATATCCGGATTTAGATACATTTGAGATTTTTCCGTGGCGTCCGCAGCAGGGAAAAGTAGCCCGGCTGATCTGCGATGTGTATAAGGCGGACGGAACGCCGTTTGAAGGCGATCCGCGATATGTACTGCGTAGAGTGCTTCAGGAAGCAAAAGATATGGGATATAGTTTTGATGTCGGTCCGGAATGTGAATTTTTCCTGTTCCATACGGATGATAACGGGATGCCGACGACCATCACGCATGAGAAAGCCAGCTATTTTGATATCAGCCCGCTGGATCTGGGAGAAAATGCAAGAAGAGATATGGTGCTTGCATTAGAAGATATGAATTTCGAGATTGAAGCGTCGCATCACGAGGTGGCGCCGGCACAGCATGAGATCGATTTCAAGTATGGTCCGGCGCTTCGGACTGCCGACAACATCATGACATTTAAATTGGTAGTCAAAACGATGGCAAAGAAGCATGGTCTGTTTGCCAGCTTTATGCCGAAACCGCTGTACGGTGTGAACGGTTCCGGTATGCACACCAATATGTCATTGACAAAGAACGGAAAGAATATTTTTGACGACCCGAAGGGAGAGAACGGATTAAGCAAAGAGGCTTATTATTTTATCGCTGGAATTATGCAACATATCAAAGGAATGACGGCGGTGGCAAACCCGCTGATCAATTCATATAAACGTTTGGTTCCGGGACATGAAGCTCCGGTCTATATTGCATGGTCGGCTACAAACCGCAGTCCGTTGATCCGGATTCCGGCGTCTAGAGGAGCAGGCACGAGGATTGAGCTGCGGAGTCCGGATCCGGCTGCGAATCCATACTTACTGCTTGCATTGTGTCTGGCAGCGGGCTTGGACGGGATCAAGAAGCAGATGCAGCCGCCGAAAGCGGTCAATGGCAATATTTTCGAACTGTCGCCAAGGGAAATGAAACGCGCTAAAATCGAAAGCATTCCGGCGGATTTGAATCAGGCGATCTTGGCGATGGAAGAAGATCCGTTTGTGAAAGAAGTGCTGGGCAATCATGTATTCGGAAAATATCTGGAAGCGAAAAAAGAAGAATGGGATCAGTACCGCAAGCAGGTGACCCAATGGGAAATCAGTGAATATTTGTATAAAATCTAATATCACACTCTAAGGTTTTAAGGAGGAGCGTGTGATGATAAGCGTAATCGTTGTTTTTTCAAAGGTGGAAGAAGCGAAGGGGATTCGCAATTTGCTGATGAGAAACGGAGTGAATGTTTTGGCAGCATGTACGACTGGCGCAAAGGCGATTAGCTTTTTTGAGGACGTGGATGAAGCGTTGATCGTTTGCGGATATAAGTTAGCTGATATGTTATATACAGAGCTGTTGGAGAATTTACCGGATACCTATGAGATGTTGGTCGTGGCATCCAGAAATCATTATGCGGAATGCGACAGGAGTGAAGTGGTATGTCTCGGTATGCCGATCAAAGCACAGGAGTTGGTGCAGACAGTCAATATATTACTGCAGGGCTTGTATCAAAAACGGAAAAACCGGAAAGCAAAGCCAAGGCAATGGTCAAGCGAAGAACGGGCAGTGATTGAAAGCGCAAAGATTTGTCTGATGGAGCAGAAAAAAATGACGGAAGACGAGGCACATCGGTATTTACAGAAGCGGAGTATGGATACGGGCGTGAACATAGTGGAGACTGCCCAAATGGTATTAGAGATATTCTGATAAGGAGGCGAGTGGTTATGAGGTTTACGAAAATGGAAGGGTTAGGGAACGATTATATCTATATTAATTGTTTTCAGGAGACCGTTACTCACCCAAGCGAGTTTGCAATTCGTTATAGCGACCGGCATTTTGGAATCGGTTCCGACGGACTGATCTTAATTTGTCCGTCAGAAGTAGCGGATATACGGATGGAAATGTATAATGCGGATGGTTCCCAGTCGGAAATGTGTGGAAACGGGATCCGTTGTGTCGGGAAATATGCTTATGATTATGGCATAATAAAAAAGGAACGGATTTCAGTAGAAACTCTTGCCGGCATTAAGTATTTGGATCTGATCTTAAAGGACGGCAAAGTGGATGCGGTCGTAGTAGATATGGGTTCGCCGGTGTTGGAAGCGGCAAAGATTCCGGTGAGATCGGACCGTACACCGGTGGTTGACGAGCCGATCATGGTTGCCGGTCAGGAATTTCATATGACATGCGTATCAATGGGAAATCCTCATGCCGTGGTGTTTGTGGATGCTGTAAAGGATCTTCCGTTGGAAACATGGGGACCGTTATTTGAGCATCATCCGTTGTTTCCGAATCGTATCAATACGGAATTTATAGAAGTATTGAATCGTTCGGAGGTGAATATGCGGGTATGGGAGCGAGGGACCGGAGAAACGCTGGCATGCGGGACAGGTGCCTGCGCCAGTACCGTTGCCTGCATTCTGAATCAAAAAACGGAGAATCATATCACATTACATTTGCTGGGAGGCGACCTTCAGGTGAAATGGGATAGACAAAATGATAAAGTCTATATGACAGGACCGGCGAAAGTAGTATTTGACGGTGAACTGGCTGAATAATAAAAATGCCGTTATCTGACCGGCAAGTGCCGTCGGATAGGAGATCAGGAGGAAAATGACATGTTCAAAGTAAATGATAATTATTTAAAACTGCCGGGAAGCTATCTCTTTTCGACAATCGCAAAAAAAGTCAATGCCTATAAAAGTGAGCATCCGGACAGGCAGGTGATCAGTCTGGGCATCGGTGATGTTACACAGCCACTGGCGCCGGCAATCATTCAGAGGCTGCATGAAGCCGTTGATGAGATGGCGGATGCCAAAACGTTTAAGGGATATGCTCCCGATCTGGGATATGAGTTTTTAAGAAATACGATAGCAGAGCAGGATTATCGCAACCGGGGGATTGACATTGCAGCGGATGAGATTTTTGTCAGTGACGGAGCAAAAAGCGATTCTGCCAACATTCAGGAGATCTTTAGTTTGGATAATAAGATTGCGGTATGCGATCCGGTCTATCCGGTATATGTGGATTCGAATGTAATGGCAGGAAGAACCGGTACATATGACGCAGACAGTACCTTGTGGAGTGACGTGATCTATATGCCTTGCCGGGCGGAGAATGGGTTTGCCCCGGAGTTTCCGGAAAAAACGCCGGATTTGATTTATTTGTGTTTTCCGAATAACCCGACGGGTGCTGCCATTGAAAAACCGCAGCTTCAGGAATGGGTGGATTATGCCAATCGTATAGGGGCGGTGATTATATATGATGCCGCATACGAGGCATATATCAGTGAAAGCAATGTTCCGCATAGCATTTATGAATGTACGGGCGCCAGAACCTGCGCCATCGAACTTCGGAGCTTTTCAAAAAATGCCGGTTTTACCGGAACGCGTCTTGGATTTACGGTTATTCCGAAGGATTTAAAATCGTCAGACGGAGTCGCCTTGCATGGCTTATGGGCAAGACGGCACGGGACAAAATTTAACGGAGCGCCGTACATTGTTCAGGCGGCAGGGGCTGCCGTTTACAGTGAGGAAGGAAAAAAGCAGACGGCAGAACAGATCGCTTATTATATGAAAAATGCAAACATTATCAAAGAAGCTTTGGCAGATATGGGCTATACCGTATCCGGTGGCGTCAATGCACCGTATATCTGGCTGCAAACACCAAAGCGTATGACTTCTTGGGAATTCTTTGATTATTTACTGGAGCAGGCAAATGTAGTAGGCACTCCGGGATCCGGATTTGGACCGAGTGGCGAAGGATATTTCCGGCTGACTGCATTTGGTACTTATGAAAATACACTGACGGCAGTGGAACGGATCAAGGCATTATAAGTGATAGAAAGCGGAAAACCAGCGACCTTTTATACGGGAATCGGACGACGGGCTATCGTCGGCTGAAAAACGTTTAGAAGGTCGTTTGCTTTACCGGAGGAAACGATATGAGTAAGTGGGATTTGTTGACGGAACAGCCTAAGCGGTTGTTCTTGCGATACCTGATACCGGCAATATGCTCCAATGTTTTTCTGTCGATATACGTCATTACAGATACGATGATGATCGGACACGGGATCGGTTCGGACGGGTTAGTGGCGTTAAATATTTTGCTGCCGCTGTATCAGTTGTTCTTTGCATTTGGCTATATGTTTGGCATCGGGGGTTCTGTTTTGATGTCCATTGCTAACGGCAAAGGCAACGAAAAGGATGCGACCGCTATTTTTACGACGACGCTGCTTTCTTTGCTTGCAATAGGGATAAGCCTTTCCTTGTTTGGCTTTTTTTGCTTGGAACCGGTTGCAAGGCTGCTTGGGGCGGAGGATCAGCAGATGCCGCTGATACTCGAATATGGCAGATGGCTGATGGGATTCGGACTGATCTTTATGTTGTCGCCGATGCTGCAATCCTTTGTAAAGAACGACAAAGAGCCGAAACGGGCGATGGCAGCTTCCGTGATCGGTTCGATGCTCAATGTCCTGCTGGACTATGTGTTGATATTTCCTCTGCATATGGGAATGAGCGGTGCGATCATAGCTACGATTTTAGGAGCCGTTACAAATTGTGTTGTGACGGCGTCCCATTTTTTCTCGACGAAAAACAGTATACATTTCCGATTTCATGATTTCCGTCCCACATACGTATGGAAGATCATGAAGAACGGCGCGTCCAGTTTTTTGACGGAAATTTCAGTTGGAGTGGTGATTTTTGTATTTAATCTCCAGATCTTATCTTATCTGGGCGACAGCGGAATTGTCATCTATAGCGTGATCTCCAACATCGCTATCGTAGTGAATGCTTTGTTAAACGGTTCGGCATCTTCGGTGCAGCCGATCATTTCTTTTAATTTGGGAGCGGGAGCATATGACAGAGTGAACAAGATCCGAACCGTGGACTGGATCAGCACGTTTCTGATGACAGTGATCTTGTACGGCTGTATTTTTCTTTGGACGAAAGCGTGCATCTATGCGTTTGTTACCCCAAGCCGGAAAGAACTGGAAATGGGGATTTCGGCAATCCGGATTTATTTTTCCGGCAGTTTTGGACTTTGCATCAACACATGTTTATCAAATTATTTTCAGGCGGTCGGGCGATCCACGCAGGCGTTTATCATTGGATTGCTGCGGGGCTTGGTGATTTGTGTGATTTTGGTATTCCTTTTGCCGGTCTTTTTCCCGCCTGCGGTTATTTGGTGGGTGATGCCGCTGACAGAAGGAGTGACGGCATTGGTTGCGCTATACTTTTTTCTTCAAAAAAGATTGTATTTATAGCCGATTCATATTAAAATAGAAATACAGGCGTGCAGGAGAAGGCACATGGTTAAAAAAGGATTGGAGGAAAAGAAATGGACAAGGATTTAATTAAAAGGCAGTCTTTGGAAGTGATTGAACAAATAATTCCGGAATTGGATGCTGCCACGGTGGATACATCGGCGTCTTTGAAAGATGACTATGATGTAAATTCGGTATCGATCATTAAAGTATTAGTGGGCTTGGAAGAAAAGTTTCATGTGGAATTTGAAGACAGCGAATTGGCATTAAATAAGTACGAGAGTTTTGACGATGTAATTGAATCCGTAGAAAAGAAAATGAACTAGTTTTGGGAATTGGAGGTTATTGACATGGCAAACGAAAAGATTTTGGATGTTACGTATCCGGGTATTACTTCTTGGCAATGGCATGCAACATTATTTTCAATTTTAGGAAATGATGAAAATGCAAAAAAATGGATTTTCAGTAACTATATTCAGTTACGCTGTTATACAATCAATGAAATCTTTACCGGCGATGATATGCTGTTGACAGATATGATGCCGGGAAGCAGCTCTTTGAAAGAATGCCCATATTTGATTTTTTCTCTGCTGACTAAGGAACAGGTAGAGAGTTATTGCGGGAATATCATTGATTTTGTGATCAAAACGATAGACCTGAACGGCTATGTATATGGTGTATTCGACGAAGCGAAGATCCTGTGTGATGCAGAGGTTGACTATAAGTTCCCGCATGAGTTATTTATCTATGGATATAATTTGGATAAAGAGATCTTTTATGTAGGTGATTTTACGTTCGGCGAGCATTATACGTATTCAACAGTATCATTCAGTGATGTGGAACGCGGCTATGAAGTGATCAATGCGCCGGAAGATCATATGTTTAAGGATGATTATAAAGGAACGCGTGGTCTTTATGTGATCTTGAAGAATAACGAGACGACATATTACGACTTGGATATCACCTTGATCAAGCGGACGCTAAAAGAATACTTGAATTGTGAGGATACCAAAGATCACTTCCGTATGATGCGGAACCGTTTTAATGATACAACCTTCGGGGTGGACGTATACGATAAGGTGATCGAGCAGATTGATAAGCAGCTCCATGCGGAAGAACCGGATTATGATATTCGTTCTTTGCATATCGTATATGACCATAAGGTATTGATGCTCGAACGCATCAAGTATTTGATGGCAAATGATTATCTGCCGTTCAGCCAGTCTTTGGTTGATGAATATGAGACGGTCGTAGAGAATGCACAGACTGCCAGAAATCTTTTGGTACGTATTTCCATTACGGGAGAGATTGACCGTGCGGACCGTTTTGCAAAGTACCTTACGGATGCAAAGAATACGGAGATTCAAGTTCTGTCTCAGGTATTAGAGCAGTTAGAAGAGAAATAGAAACGAGTTTTATATGATCACAATATATTCATTGAAAACGAAACGTGAACGAACAGAAAGGGAACGACAACGGGCATTGGATATATTAACACCGGAACGCAAGGCGAAAGCCCTGCGTTTTCGGCGTTCTGAGGATCAAATCAGAGGTATCGCGACGGGACTGTTGGAAGAATATGTGCTTTGGAAAGAGTTTGGCGTTTCACCGGAGGCGTTAAGATTGGGCAGGGGAGAACAGGGAAAACCCTATCTGACCGATCATCCGGAAGCACAGTATAATTTAAGCCATGCCGGTGAATGGGTGGTATGTGCAGCGGGAATGCAGCCGCTGGGCATTGATATTGAACAGCCGGAACGGTATAGTGAACGATTGGTGCAACGGTTTTTTCAACCGGATGAGATAACGGATATCCTGAAGCGGTCGGAAGAAGAGCGGGCAAATGTGTTTGCGGAATATTGGACGATGAAAGAGAGCTTTATGAAATTGTGCGGAGCGGGTCTTTCCATGGGATTTAGCGGTTTCCGGACGGAACGTATGCACGGCAGGATCGAACTGCTTCCGGCGCTGGATCCGGAGTATGGACGCATCTTGGAAAAGATGGGTATGCGCGACGGAGCAGAACCGGTCTGCCGCTTCCTTGATATCGCGGAGGGGTATGTGTGTGCAGTTTGCACCATAGGGGTTCCGCAGCTAAAGAATGAAGCCGTCACATGGGAAACGTGTGTGGACGGCTTAGAGAAGTTACGGGATGCCTGATCGTTCAAACACGGTCCGCAGTGTTATATCCAGCCGCCGTCAAATCGCAGGATCTGCCCTGTCAGATAATCGGGCGAGGCAAGGATCTTTACAACGAAAGCTGCGACTTCTTCCGAGGCAGCCATACGTCCGAACGGGATAGAAGTCTCTAAATCCGCTAATTCTTCCGATGTAAAACAGGCATTCATATTCGTGCGTACCGCACCGCACGAGACGGCATTGACTGCGATTCCACTTGGCGCAAGCTCTTTTCCCAATGCCTGTGTGAATGCGTTTACGCCGCCTTTGGTTGCGGAATACGCGACTTCACAGGAAGCGCCGACTTCTCCCCAGACGGAGGAAATGTTCAGGATACGTCCGGTGTGTTGCTTTACCATATGCGGAACGACTTCGTGACAGTAATAAAAGACGGAAGATAAATTGGTATTCAGGATGCGTTCCCATTCCGGGACGGTCATATCGCTTAAGAGTCCCACGGCTGAACAGCCGGCATTATTGATCAGCGCATCGATATGTCCCCATGCAGATACGGTCTCTTCGACAAAATGTTGTACAAAGGCATAGCTTCCACAGTCTCCGGGCATGGCAATACATTCTACGCCCAGATGCTCCAACAGATCACGGGTATTCTTTAATTCTTCCGGATGATGATAAGATGTAATGGCGATTTTTTCATAATGCCCAGCCAGTTCAAGGGCGATTGCTTTTCCAATGCCGGTAGAGGCACCGGTGATAATGGCTGTTTTTTTCATATGCAGGACCTCCTTATGATTATATGATCACGAAAAACGGAAGGAATTCTTTAGGAAATATTAAAAATAATATAACATAGAATCAATGGCTTGAAAATGAAACTTTTGTTTGATATACTCAAATACAGAGTTTTTTTGACAACACGCAACGAATGTTGGGAGGTTAGAAATCGTGAATAAAAAAATGTGGAAGTTATTTGGAGAAGCTTTTTTAAAAACCCTGATTGTCATCTTAGGAATTGCGATCGTGGTATTTGCTATTTATTTTTTGATGCAGATCTTTGGTGGCGGAAACTCAAAGAAAGAAAATACCGAAGATATTCCGATCGACACAGAGGATCTTGGAGGGATTGTCGATTCCTCTGCGGATGATACGTCGGCTGATACGCAGGAGCCGACAACTGAAGAACCAACCACACAGGAACCGATCTCTTCGGTCGGACATACCATTGAAGTATTGAACAGTACGGATACTGCAGGCGTTGCTGCCGGATGGCAGGAGACGCTGAATGCGGATGGGTTCAATGTTACACAGATCGGTAATTATGAGACGGAAGCCCTGACAAGTACGAAGATCATTGTATCGCAGGAAGGCATGGGTCAGGATTTGGTAGGATATTTCCAAAATGCAACGGTTGAAGTAGGAAGCATCAGCAGTGGTGTGGAAATACAGATCATTGTAGGTACGGAAGATGTTCAGTGATCGGAGACGATATTAGGAAGGGTGAGATGAAGAAACAGCTTAGCTTCTTTGGCATTCCATTTTGCGTATATACGGAACAGCAGCTTTTCCGGGAAAGTTGTGATTTTTTGGAAGAGCCGTCCCTGTATTCGATTTTCTTTGTGACGGCAGAACAATGCTCTGTGTTATCGGAAGCAAAGAATTTGATCAAAAACAGAGGACATATTCTATGGTTATCCGGAGACGGTGCCACGCATTCCCTGTTTCCGAAGAAAGAGCGGCATACCTTGTCGGAATTTTCCGTATCACAGTATATTATGCAGATATGTGAATATTCGGCGGATATGGGATTGGAAGTGTGTATTTTGATGGAAGATGAAGCGGAACTGGAGTTGGTTACAAAGAACATCCGGACATCGTTCCCGTATCTGGTGTTTCACGGCTTAAGCTTAGAAAAAATGACATCTCCGGAAATGATGGTAAATGAGATCAATGCCATTGCGCCGGAAATCCTCATTTTGGGAATCCGAACGAGCGAATTACGCCGCTACATGGAGTATGACCGTACCAAAACAAATGCAAGGCTTTGTATTTGTACCGGTCATCTGCTGGCGGATGAAATGTCTAAAAAAAATAAAATGTTCCATACTATTACTATGAGCAGACGTCTGAAAAAGAATCTGCACAAATATAATAAAAAGGAACAGGCAGAACATGGAACCATTTAGAAATCGAAGCGGTATATGGAACGGCTTTCTCATAGTCCTCGGAACCGGACTGATGGCGGCGGCGGTGAACTGTGTATTTGAACCGATGCAGCTTGTGACCGGCGGTGTGACCGGTATCGGTATCATATTAAAAGAATTGACAAGGAATATTGTAGGCGGAGACGGAATCCCATTGTGGGTGACCAATTTAGTCTGCAATATTCCTTTGTTTGTCTGTGCGTATTATATCAAAGGAAAACGCTTTGTGCGCCGTAGTCTTTTTTCCGCAGTCATTTTTACCGTCTATTTGGCAGTCATACCGATTCCTCCGCTGCCGACGCAGGATGTACTGTTAAATGCTCTTTCCGGAGCCGTGTTAATGGGATTGGGACTGGGACTGGTATTTTCAATGGGCGGAACGACCGGGGGAATGGATCTGCTGGCGGTTTTATTACAACAGCGGTTTCGCCATTGGTCAGAGGCTCAAATTTTAGCCTTAGTAGACGGTCTGATCGTGGTTGCCGGCGCTTTGATCTTTGGGATTGAAAATGCCCTGTATGCGTTGGTGGCAATTTTTGTAGTGACAAAAGTTTCGGACAGTATTATGAACGGATTAAAATTCTCCAAGGTAGGGTATGTGATCTCCGATCGGGCATTGGAGATCAGCAGGAGGTTTATGGAGGAAACGGAACGTGGCGTGACCGGCATCGAGGTGACGGGCATGCACACCGGGAGACATCGGAACATGCTGATGTGTGCCGTTTCCAGAAAAGAAATCGTCACTTTAAAAGAGATCGTTTTTGGAATCGATCCGAGGGCTTTTTTGATCGTCACGGATGCCAGTGAAACGGTGGGCGAAGGGTTTTTGGATTATAGGGCAGAATATACGATAAAGCGTAAAAAAAATTAATGATTTTGCATAAAAAAAAACGGGAATATACAGATTCCACAAATTCAAGAAAATTTATTTGTGGAATAGTAATATGGTTTTTATTGGGTAAATGCTGTATGATAGGACTAACGTTAGTCAGAATATTAAGCATAATCCAAGGAGGAATTTTGAATGGCTAGTTTATCACTGAAGAATATTTATAAGATTTATCCGAACGGCTTTAATGCGGTAAAGGATTTTAATCTTGAGATTGAAGACAAGGAGTTTATCATTTTCGTAGGACCATCCGGTTGTGGTAAGTCTACCACATTGCGTATGATCGCCGGTTTGGAAGATATCACACAGGGTGAGTTGTGGATCGGTGACAAGTTAGTAAATGATGTGGAGCCAAAGGATAGAGATATCGCAATGGTATTCCAGAATTACGCATTGTATCCTCATATGAGTGTGTTTGACAACATGGCATTTGGTCTGAAGTTAAGAAAAGTTCCGGCTGAGAAGATCAGCAAGCAGGTACATGAAGCCGCTAAGATTTTGGATATCGAACATTTGCTGGATCGTAAGCCGAAGGCTTTATCCGGTGGTCAGAGACAGCGTGTGGCTATGGGACGTGCTATCGTGCGTGAGCCAAAGGTATTCTTGATGGATGAGCCGTTGTCCAACTTGGATGCTAAGTTACGTGTACAGATGCGTGTTGAGATTTCAAAGCTGCATCAGAGACTGCAGACTACGATCATCTATGTAACGCATGACCAGACAGAAGCTATGACACTGGGTACCAGAATCGTTGTTATGAAAGATGGTATCATTCAGCAGGTAGATACTCCTCAGAATCTGTATGATAAGCCATGTAATTTGTTCGTGGCAGGTTTCATGGGTATGCCTCCGATGAACTTCATTGATTGTAAAGTGGTTAAGTCCGGTTCTGATGTACTGTTGATGTTTGGTTCACATTCAATCAAAGTACCGGATACCAAGGCTGCTAAGCTGATTGAAATGAATTATATTGATAAGGAAGTGATCTTAGGTATTCGTCCTGAGAACATCCATGATGAACAGTTGTTTATCGAGTCTTCACCGGAAAGCATCATTGATGCTAAGATTAACATCTATGAAATGTTAGGCGCAGAAGTTTACTTATACTTTACGATCGATCAGTTTGATATTACCGCAAGAGTAAATGCTCGTACCACTGCAAGACCGGGCGATACCGTTCAGTTGGCATTTGACTTGAGCAAGATTCATATCTTCGATAAGGAAACCGAGCAGGTTGTTGTGAACTAGTTCGACAAAAAAAGTTTGTTTAAACTATGAATTTTTAGAGGAAATACATGTATTTTATGTATTTCCTCTTTTTTTTTTTGCTATTTTGCTATAAAATGAAATAGTGTAGTCGTTGCATACCGAAGGCATGACTGCACTGGAGACTACGTAATGTTTGGGCGAGTGAATCAGGTTGAGAAGGAGTGGGTAATATGATTTCAAATCAAATCCTTCAGGATACAATAGAAGGAATCAAAGCGATCACAAGAATGGATCTATGTGTTATGGATACGGAGGGGAAAGTATTAGCTGCGACATTTCGAAATGCGGACGAATACGAAAAAGCAGTTTTGGCATTTGCCGATTCGCCTGCAGACAGTCAGGTCCTTCAAGGGTATCAGTTTTTCAAGGTATTTGATGATAATCAACTGGAATACATCATTTTGGCGCAGGGGGAGACGGATGATGTCTATATGATCGGAAAAATTGCCGCGTTCCAAATTCAGAATTTATTAGTGGCGTATAAAGAACGTTTCGACAAGGATAACTTTATTAAGAATTTACTGTTGGACAATTTATTGTTAGTTGATATATACAATCGTGCGAAAAAGCTGCATATTGATACAGATGTCCGACGGATCGTATTTATTATTGAAACGAAAAATGAAAAAGATAACAACGCATTGGAAACTGTACGGAATATTTTCTCTGCGAAGTCCAAGGATTTTATCACGGCTGTAGATGAAAAGAATATCATTTTAGTGAAAGAAGTCAAAGCGAATGAGACGTATGACGATCTGAACAAAACCGCAAAGGTGATCGTGGATATGCTGAATACGGAAGCCATGTCCACCGTTCATGTGGCTTACGGTACGATCGTAAACGAGATCAAAGAAGTGTCTCGTTCGTATAAAGAAGCAAAGATGGCTTTGGATGTCGGAAAGATTTTTTACGGCAACCGCAATATCATTGCATACAGCAATTTAGGCATTGGCAGATTGATCTATCAGCTTCCGATTCCGTTGTGTAAGATGTTTATCAAAGAGATTTTCGATGGCAAATCACCGGATGAATTTGATGAGGAGACCTTGATAACGATTAACAAGTTCTTTGAAAACAGTCTGAATGTTTCAGAAACATCAAGGCAATTATATATTCATCGGAACACCTTAGTCTACCGGTTGGATAAACTGCAAAAGAGTACCGGTCTGGATTTGCGGGTGTTTGAAGATGCGATTACGTTTAAGATTGCTTTGATGGTCGTAAAGTACATGAAGTATATGGAATCATTAGATTATTAACAGTATTATACCATGAAAAGGAAAGGAACATGAGAGATGTTAGTACTTGATCATGTAACGTTGAGATATCCTACGGGAACAACTGCGTTGAACGACGTGAATATCACGATAGAGAAAGGCGAGTTTGTATTTGTTGTCGGAAGCAGCGGCTCCGGAAAGACTACTTTGATCAAATTATTACTGAAGGAGTTAGATCCGACGGAAGGAACCATTACCATTAACGGCAAGGATTATTCAAAATTAAAACAGAAGGATATTCCGAAAATACGGAGGGATATCGGTGTGGTTTTCCAAAATTTCCGGCTTTTGAAAGATCGTACCGTCTATGAAAATGTGGCATTTGCCCAGCGTATTGTAGAGACACCGCCGCGTTATATCCGCAGACAGGTACCGTCTATGCTGACTATGGTAGGACTCGGAGAAAAGTATAAGTCATATCCGAAGGAATTATCGGGCGGGGAGCAACAGAGAGTGGCTTTGGCAAGAGCGTTAGTCAACAATCCGTCAGTCCTGCTTGCGGATGAGCCGACCGGTAATCTGGATCCTAAGAACTCTTGGGATATTATGAATTTATTAGACGAAGTGAATAAAAGAGGAACGACGGTTGTAGTTGTTACACATAATCGGGAGATTGTAAATGCAATGAAAAAACGTGTCATTACCTTAAAGAAAGGTACAGTGATCAGTGACGTGAAAAAAGGTGGATATATAGATGAAGATTAGTACATTATGGTATTGTTTTTTGCAGGGACTGAAAAATATTCGCAGGAATCTTCTTTTTTCGTTGGCATCAGTCGGTACGATTGTAGCCTGCCTGTTCCTGTTTGGAATTTTCTATGCGATCGTTATTAATTTCGAAGCAATGATGAAGCAGATGGAAGAATCGGTAGCGGTTACGGTGTTTTTTGAACCGGATGTGACGCAGGAGCAGATTGATGCGATCGGAGAGCAGATTCGCGTCAGACCGGAAGTGAATACGATGGATTTTGTATCGGCGGAAGAAGCTTGGCAGTCATTTTCTCTGGAACTGTTTCATGGGGATCAGGACAAGATCAATGCGGCATTCGGCACAGATAATCCGTTGCAAGATTATGCGTCCTATAATATTACGATTACAGACGTGGAACAACAGGAAGAATTTGTGGAATTTCTGCAAAGTCTAGATGGAGTGAGAACCGTCAGGAACTCCGAGGTGACGGCACAAAATCTGGCGTCCCTCAACTCACTGGTGGGATATGCTTCCATAGGCGTCATTGTGATTTTACTGTTGGTATCCGTCTTTTTGATCAGTAATACGATTACGATCGGTATTACGATCCGAAAAGAGGAGATTTCCATTATGAAACTAATTGGCGCGACCGACTTTTTTGTCAGGATCCCGTTTATTGTGGAAGGGATCACGATCGGATTCGTCGGTTCGGTCATCCCTTGCATCCTGTTATATTTTATGTATGGCATGATGGCGGATTTCCTGATGAGTAATTTTTCGATTGTGGTAAGCTGGCTGACTTTTCTGCCGGAAAATGAGATTTTCCATACGCTGATTCCGGTTTGTTTATTGATCGGTATTGGTATTGGATTGATTGGAAGCTTGGTAACGACGAAAAAACATTTGAAGGTGTAGGTGATATTGATGAAGAAAGGATTGCGTATAGTAAAAGGACTGGCTGCCTGTTTGCTGGTATGTGTCATTTCTGTACAGGTTTACGCTGATTCGTTGGAAGATGCCCAGCAAAAAAAAGAAGATGCAGAAGCAGACAAGAGCCAAGCGGAGCAGATTCTTTCCAATCTGGAAAGTTCAAAGAATGATTTGGAAGTGTGGATTAGCGAGCTGGATCAGGAATTGGCAAAGATACAGGCGCGTATCAGTGACCTGAATGAGAAAAAAGCGGATTTAGAGAGTCAGATCGAGGACAAGAGGCAGGAGTTAGCACAGGCAAAAGCTGAGGAAGAGTCACAATACGCGGATATGTGTGAACGAATCCGTGTGATGTATGAGACCGGAAATACAAATTATGCCGATGTGCTGTTGGCGGCGGAATCCATGAGCGATGTTCTGAATCAACCGGAATATGTATCCGCGATGGCGGATTATGATTATCAGATGCTGGAAAATCTGGTCACGACCAGAGAGAATATTGCCAATGATGAAATGATGCTGGAAACGGATTTGGCAGCGGTAGAGGATTTGACGGAAAAAGTGCAACAAGAAGAAGAAACCACGAGTGCGCTGATCGATGAAAAAACTACGACAGTGCAACAATATGATGATTTGATCGCATTACAGGAAAAAGAGATTGCCGCATGTGATGCCGAGATACAGGAAGCTGCAGATCAAATTGCCGCGATTGAAGCGGCGGCGGCAGCAGACGGTGCTTTTGTTCCGTATACGGGCGGTGCGTTTGTGTGGCCATGCCCGTCCAGTTACAGGATCACTTCTTATTTCGGATACCGTACGCCGGACGGCGGATATGTAAATGCCAACCATAAAGGTGTGGATATCGGAGCGCCTTTGGGTACGCCGGCTGTGGCAGCGGCGAGCGGAGTGGTCGTCATTGCCAGATATAGTAATTCAGCCGGAAACTGGGTCGTCATCAGTCACGGCAATGGTTTGTATACGATGTATATGCACGCGTCACAATTGTGTGTAACGGAAGGACAATATGTCAATGCCGGCGATACGATCTTACTGGTAGGTTCTACCGGTTGGTCTACCGGACCGCACCTTCATTTTGGAGTCGGCGTCGGGGGCTATACCTCGGCATATGCTGTAGATCCGTTGTCTTATTTTCAATAGATAATTGTCAGTAAAAAACTGCTTGAGATACATAAACGAGATAACAGGAGTGATGATACGACAATGCAAAGAAAGAGAAATTCATGGAAAGCAGGGTTAGCCGTATTGCTTCTCTGCTTTGCGTCTACACAGGTATATGCGAGTTCGTTGGACGACGCACAGCAGGACAAAAATGAGGCGGAGGAGAATAAAAGTGATGCCGAGCAGATATTGAATCAGTTGGAAGCTGATAAGAACGATTTGGAATTGTATGTACAAGAACTGGATGCCGAGTTATCGGACATACAGGTAAGCATCGATAAGCTCAATGCGGATGAAGCGGATCTGCAGGCTCAGATCGAACAAAAACAGGCGGATTTAGGGGTGGCAAAGGAACAGGAAGTCCAACAGTATGCGGACATGTGTGCCAGAATCCAATACATGTATGAGAATAACAATGAGGATTATGCGGCGGTTTTGCTGTCGGCAGAGTCTATGAGTGATATCTTAAATCAATCGGAATATGTAGCAGCGATGACAGAGTATGATTATAATATGTTGGAGACTCTGATACAGATCCGGGAACAGATCGCAAGCGACGAACAGAAACTTCAGGAAGATTTGCAAAAGGTAGAAGCATTGCAAAAGGAAAAGGAGGAAGAGGAAGCCACCCTCAGTGCATTGATCGATGCGAAGAATGAAAGAGTGGCGCAGTTAGAAGATGATATAGAAGATCAGGAAGCACTCGTGGCAAAGTATGATGCCGAGATACAGGCGGCAGCCAGCCGAATCGCCGAAATTGAGGCGGCGGCAGCGGCAGCAGCGGCGGCAGGAGATGCCAGTACCAATGGCGGAGAAGAGTATGTCCCGTATACCGGTGGTGTATTGACATGGCCATGTCCGTCCAGCACCAAGATCAATTCGGGTTTCGGGACACGCGAAGCGAGTGGTGTTGTCACCGCTAATCATTACGGGATCGATATCGGTTGTCCGGACGGAACGCCGATCGTGGCAGCAGCAAGCGGCGTTGTAGTTTTGGCACGGTATAGTGCGACGGCAGGAAACTGGATCATCATCAGCCATGGCAATGGGTTATATACCATTTACATGCACGCGTCCACATTGTATGTATCGGAAGGGCAGTATGTAAATGCCGGGGATACCATTATGCTTTCCGGCGCAACCGGAGCAACGCAGGGCAGGCATCTGCATTTTGAAGTCCGTGTCGGCGGATATTTGAGTTCACAATATTCCGTGGATCCAATGAGCTATTTTAATTAAGGGGAAACAGGATACTTGGGGAGGATTTTCGAATGGCAAGCGAAAAATCAAACAAGTGAAAGGAAAAAAAGTATGAAAAAAATAGGAATGTTGGGATTAGGATTATCGCTCATTGCCGTGCTGGCATCTGGATGCTATCCGATGCGTTTAGTCCGCAGAAACTCAAACTCATCACAATGGGTATCGAATGGCTCAAACGACAGTGATGCGTCCTTATACTCACAGGAAGTAGAAGATAAAGTCGATGTGATCAACGAACTGATCGATGAAAACTTCTATTTTGAGGCGAGTGATGATGAAGAACGGGAAGAATACATATATAAAGGGATTTTGGAAAGTTTGGACGATCCGTATTCCGTTTATTATACGGCAGAAGAATATGCGGAAATGATGGATACTTCGACAGGTTCATATGAAGGGATCGGAGTATCGATCCAGCAGGATGCGGAAACAAAGTCCTTAACGGTTATACGCGTATTTCAGGGAAGTGGTGCGGAAAGCGCCGGCATGCTTCCGAAGGATATGATTATCGGTGTAGACGGCAGGGAACTGAACGGGGAAGATGTGTCGGAAGTAGTGACGTGGATTAAAGGAGAACCGGGAACGACAGTCGATGTAACGGTATATCGCCCGAGTACGGAGGAAGAATTGACGCTGACAATAGAACGCCGTAAGATTGACAATTCTACTGTCAGCTATACTATGAAGGATCATCAGATCGGTTATATCGCGGTGACGGATTTTTATGAAAAAACGGCGGAACAGTTTTCGTTAGCCATTCAGGATTTACAGTCGCAGGGAATGCAGTCTTTGATCATAGATTTGCGTAACAATCCGGGCGGTTATGTGAATGTGGTGGTGGATATGTGCGACCGGATTTTATCAAGCGGCATGATCGTATATACCGAGGATAAGGACGGGAATATCTTGGAACAGTTTGAAGCGGATGCCAGTGAATCGTTAGATATTCCGATTGTGGTTTTGGTAAACGGAAGTAGCGCGAGCGCCTCTGAGATATTTGCCGGCTGTATGAAAGATCATGGTGCGGCGACGATTGTCGGTACTACGACATTTGGAAAAGGGATCGTGCAGCAGATCATGCCGTTATCGGATGGTTCGGCGGTGAAACTGACGATTGCGAAGTATTTTACCCCGAACGGCAACGACATTCATCAAAAAGGGATTGAACCGGATGTGGTCGTGGAATTGCCGGAGGAATTATTGTATGAGCCGGTTATACCGGAAGAGCAGGATGTACAACTGCAAAAGGCGCTGGAACTTCTGAGTAATTAGTGTATGACAGGTAGGAAAGCAGTATGGCAGGGAAAAAAGCAGCTCGAAATAAGACCATTGATTTTTCACTGGAAGAAGGGCAGGTATATCTGGATAAATGTATCCGCATCCAACGGGCAGTGAATCTGGAGGAAGTACGAAATCAGATCGTGGTCGGGGACGCCTTTGAGATCCTGCCGAACCTGCCGGAGGGATGTGTGGATCTGCTGATTGTCGATCCGCCATATAATTTGTCAAAAGATTTTCACGGAAACCCGTTTGTGCGAAAACAGGAACAAGAATATCGTGCGTACACAATCAAATGGATAAAATCGGTTCTTCCATTGTTGAAACCGACCGCAACCGTTTATGTCTGCTGTGACTGGAAAAGCAGTATGATCATAGGAGACGTCCTTCAGGATTACTTGATCCTTCGGAATCGAATCACTTGGCAGCGTGAAAAAGGCCGCGGAGCAAAATATAATTGGAAAAACGGCATGGAAGACATCTGGTTTGCCACAAGATCGGATGCGTATGTGTTTAATTTGGAAAAAGTGAAACTTCGCAAACGTGTGATCGCTCCCTATCGGGAAGACGGGATGCCGAAAGATTGGGAGGAAACGGAAGAAGGAAGATTCCGGAACACTTGTCCGTCGAATTTTTGGGATGATATTTCGATTCCATACTGGTCCATGCCTGAGAATACCGGACATCCGACACAGAAGCCGGAAAAACTGATGGCAAAGTTGATCTTGGCAAGCAGCCGTGAAGGTGATTTGGTATTGGATCCCTTTGCCGGAGCCGGAACGACAGCGGTTACGGCAAAAAAACTGGGACGTGATTATATAGGGATTGAATGGAATGAACGATATTGCGCTTGGGCGCAAAAGCGTTTAGAGATGGCGGAAGAGGACGCAACCATTCAGGGATATCAGGACGGAGTGTTTTGGGAACGCAATACCTCCGCGATACAAAAAAAACGACCGAAACAGGATAGGAGAGAATAGTCATATGAAAAGAAAAGAGAAGAACTGGATTCCGGCTGCGCTGCTTACGATCGCGGCGACTATCGCAACGGTGTATTGCCTGTTGGAGTATCGTGACGCTGTTTGGATTTTGGGAATCGCGAGTTTAGTGCTGCTGGCATCGGCATTTTGGCTGTTTACCTGTGTGACCGGATTGCACAAACGGGAACCGGAGCTTACCGTTGGTGAGGAACAGAGAGAACGAATGAATTATGAAGGCATGAAGCTTCAGGGAGAAGAACTGATCCGGCTGGTCAATTCCTTGGGAAAAGGCACATATGTACAGAGTAAGCGTTCGGCGGAGGCTTTGCAGGAACTGTTGAAAGCTCAGCAAATGAACACGGAACAGATTCAGGTATTGGTTCAGGAACAGACAAAGGCGGCAAAATTTCAGGTGAAATATGCGCAGGATGACGCGACGAAAATTGTCGGGGCGTTATCCGGTCAATGCGCTTCCATAAACAGTAATCTGGAAAAATGTCTGGAAGAACTGCGTAGCCGACAGTCGGGATCGACGGCAGATGTGCCGGATCGGGGCGTATCCGATTCCTTAAATGAACTGTCCAGAGAGCTGGCGCATATTAATACAAGTATTCAGGCACTTCAACTGCAGTTAAGCGCGGGACAGCAGACGGTTGCATTTATGCCGGTACAGGCGCCACAGGGAGCGGTTCCTGTAACGGAGACGGCGGAAGAACCGCAGACATCGGTTCCGGAACCTCAGCCGGTATCCGCACAGATACAGTCGGAAGAACAGGAAGAAACCATATCGGAAGAAGAGACGATCTTAACAGAACAGGAATCGATCATAGAGGAACCACAGACGGAAGCAGTCGTGGAACCGGAAGAACCGGTTGGGGATGTATCCTCGATCATTTCAGATGATCCGAACAAGAAACTGAGTCCGGATGAGATCGCCGCTTTGTTTGCGGCATTGGGATAGCGGACAAGCAGTTAGATATGTAATAGTGGAAGATAAAAAGCGGTAAGACTGTTTTGGTCTTGCCGCTGTTTTATCGGATAAACATGGTCTGAAGACGGTGTGTAGACATGGTCAGTGATGGGAATATTTAGAAAGAGCGGAGAAGGATTGACAGGCATACAAATATCAAGTAAAATATATAGAACATCTGTTCTGTATAAGGGGGGGGGACGATAGGTGAGCAGGTGCTTGGATTCATAAAGGAGGAACTTTCATGGATCATTTTGAATTGGTATCGGAATACCAGCCGACAGGCGATCAGCCGCAGGCGATAGAAGCGTTAGTGAAGGGATTTCAGAGAGGAAATCAGATGCAGACGCTGTTAGGGGTGACCGGGTCCGGTAAGACCTTTACGATGGCAAATATCATCGCGCAACTGAACAAACCCACGCTAATCATTGCACATAATAAAACCCTCGCGGCACAGTTGTATAGTGAATTTAAAGCATTTTTTCCACATAATGCCGTAGAGTATTTCGTGTCCTATTATGATTATTACCAACCGGAAGCATATGTGCCGTCTACAGACACTTATATTGCAAAGGACTCGGCGGTGAATGATGAGATCGATAAATTACGGCACAGTGCGACGGCTGCGTTGATTGAGCGAAAAGACGTGATCGTAGTATCATCGGTTTCCTGCATTTATGGAATCGGAGATCCGGATGATTATCGGGATATGATGATCTCCCTGCGGACAGGCATGAACAAGGATCGGGATGAAGTCATTCGGGAACTGATTAATATTCAGTACATTCGCAATGAGATGGATTTTAAACGCGGAACATTCCGGGTCAAGGGAGATGTGCTGGAAATTATTCCGGTATCTACCTTTGATGATGCGGTGCGGGTAGAATTTTTTGGAGACGAGATCGACCGCATTACGGAATTTGATCCTTTGACGGGCGAGATACATCGTTCGTTGAATTTTACCTGTATTTTTCCGGCGTCCCATTATGTGGTGGCAAAAGAAAAAATGGACCATGCCATTCAGGAGATTGAAGCGGAACTGGAAGAACGGGTCAGATATTTTAAAGAACGGGAAAAATTAATAGAAGCGCAGCGCATCGCGGAACGCACGCATTTTGATATGGAAATGTTACGGGAAACCGGGTTTTGCTCCGGAATCGAGAATTATTCCCGTCCGCTGGCGGGATTGCCGGCAGGCGCGACTCCAAATACGCTGTTGGAGTTTTTTAAAGGGGATTTTTTGATGATCATTGATGAATCCCATATTACCGTACCACAGATTCGGGGAATGTATGCCGGAGACCGATCCAGAAAAATGACACTGGTTGATTATGGGTTTCGCCTGCCGTCCGCTTTGGACAACCGACCGCTGAATTTTGAAGAATTTGAAACGAAGATCGATCAGGTGCTTTTCGTATCTGCGACGCCTTCCGTTTATGAAACGGAACATGAATTGTTGCGGGTAGAGCAGATCATACGACCGACAGGCTTACTGGATCCGTTGATTGAGGTAAGACCGGTGGAAGGGCAGATTGACGATCTGATTTCGGAAGTGAATCTGGAAGCGGAAAAGGGTCATAAGGTATTGGTGACGACTCTGACAAAGCGCATGGCGGAAGATCTGACGGATTATATGAAGGACGTAGGCATCAAGGTGAAGTACCTGCATTCGGATATCGATACGTTAGAACGGATAGAGATCGTGAGGGATCTGCGGCTGGGTGTATTTGATGTACTCGTAGGCATCAATCTCTTGCGGGAAGGATTGGACATACCGGAAATTACGCTGGTCGCGATTTTGGATGCGGATAAAGAGGGCTTTTTGCGTTCGGAGACTTCTTTGATCCAAACGGTCGGTCGTGCGGCGCGTAATTCCGAAGGCCATGTGATTATGTATGCGGATACGATCACACAGTCCATGCAGGTTGCTCTTTCGGAGACGAATCGGCGGCGGGAGATTCAGGATGCTTACAACCGTGAGCATGGTATCATCCCGAAAACGATAGAAAAAGAAATTCGGGATGTGATCAGTAATGAAAATGTACTGGATGACACGAAGGAAGAAGGCAAAGACGCAGAATCCATGACGCGAAAAGAATTGGAAGAACGTATTGCACAAAAAACAAAAAAGATGAATCAGGCAGCGGCGGAATTGAATTTCGAATTGGCAGCGGTTCTCCGGGATGAATTAAAGGAATTGAAAATTGCCTTGCGTGATATAGACGAATAACAGGTAAGACGTACGGACAGATGTAAAAGACAGGAGATAATAAGATGGCAGACAAACAGGAATACATTAAGATTCGGGGAGCAAATGAACACAACTTAAAACATATCGATATTGATATCCCAAGAAATGAATTAGTGGTCATGACGGGACTTTCCGGTTCCGGTAAATCCTCATTGGCATTTGACACCATTTATGCGGAAGGACAACGGCGGTATATGGAATCTTTATCTTCGTATGCCCGACAGTTTTTGGGACAGGCGGAAAAACCAGACGTGGAAAAGATTGAAGGGTTGTCGCCGGCAATTTCCATTGATCAAAAATCGACGAATCGTAATCCGCGTTCTACGGTGGGAACCGTGACGGAGATCTATGATTATTTTCGTTTATTATATGCAAGAGTCGGCATTGTGCATTGCCCAAAATGCGGAAAAGAGATTGCAAAGCAAACTGTCGATCAGATGGTCGATGCCATTATGGAACTGAAAGAAGGCACACGATTTCAACTCCTTGCGCCGGTAGTCAAAGGACGGAAAGGACGCCATGAAAAACTGCTGGCAAGTGCAAAAAAAAGCGGATTTGTCCGCGTGATCGTGGACGGAAATTTATATGAATTATCGGAAGAGATCACGCTAGATAAAAATATCAAGCATTCGATTGATATCGTGGTAGACCGGCTGGTCGTAAGGGAAGGGATTCAACAACGTCTGACAGATTCGGTTGAGACCACGTTAAAGTTAGCGGAAGGCAAGATGACAGTGGATGTCATCGGAGGGCAGCCCTTGAATTTCAGTGAAAGCTTCTCCTGTCCGGACTGCGGAATCAGCATAGAGGAAATCGAACCTAGAAGTTTCTCTTTCAATAATCCGTTCGGTGCCTGTCCGGTATGTCATGGTTTGGGCTATAAGATGGAATTTGATATTGATCTGATGATTCCGGACCGCAGACTGAGTATTAATGAGGGATGTATACAGGTTCTTGGCTGGCAGTCAGCATGTAAAAAGGGAAGTTTTACACGGGCAGTGCTGGATGCCCTTGCAGAAGAATTCCATTTTGATATGGATACGCCGTTTCAGGATTATCCGGAAGAGATTCAAAATCTGCTTCTGTACGGAACGGGAGTACGGACGGTCAAAGTCCATTATAAAGGACAGCGTGGCGAAGGTGTCTACGACATTACCTTTGAAGGGTTGTTGGAGAATATCAAGCGTAGATACCGGGAGTCTTCGCAGTCAGTGCGAGAAGAATATGAAACCTACATGTCGATCACTCCGTGTGAGGAATGTCATGGTAAGCGGTTAAAGCCGGAATCTCTTGCTGTCACGATCGATCATAAAAATATTGCCGAGATTACGGAAATGTCCATAGCGGATTTACACGACTATCTGGAACATCTAACGATCAGTGACAGACAACAACTGATCGGTGGGGTGGTTCTAAAGGAAATCCGGGCAAGGATCCAATTTCTGATGGATGTAGGACTGGATTACTTGGCTTTGTATCGCCCGACGGCTACCCTGTCCGGCGGCGAGGCGCAGCGGATCCGTCTGGCAACACAGATCGGATCCGGTCTGGTTGGAGTGGCGTATATTTTGGATGAACCAAGTATTGGTCTGCATCAGAGAGACAATGATAAGCTGATCGCGACTTTAAAACGTCTGCGGGATCTGGGAAATACGCTGATTGTGGTGGAACATGATGAAGATACCATGTTGGCGGCTGATTTTCTCGTGGATATCGGTCCCGGAGCAGGAGATTACGGCGGAGAGGTCGTAGCGGCGGGAACGGCGAAAGATATTATGAATTGTAAACGATCCGTTACCGGTGATTACTTAAGCGGCAGAAAACGGATACCGGTACCGGAAACACGGCGTACACCGACCGGGTGGTTGGAAGTGGTTGGAGCAAGAGAAAATAACCTGAAGGGCATCAACGTAAAATTTCCGTTGGGTGTTATGACATGCGTTACGGGCGTTTCCGGCTCCGGAAAGAGTTCTTTGGTCAATGAAATATTATACAAACATCTTGCAAAAGACTTGAATCGGGCGAAAGAAAAAGCCGGCAGGCATGATGCCATCTTAGGAATCGAACAGTTAGATAAAGTCATCAATATTGACCAGTCACCGATTGGACGTACTTCCCGATCCAATCCGGCTACCTATACCGGTGTTTTTGATATGATCCGTGATCTGTTCGCATCCTCCAAAGATGCCAAAGCCAAAGGCTATAACAAAGGAAGATTTAGTTTCAATGTCTCCGGCGGACGGTGTGAGGCTTGTAAGGGAGACGGAATCATTAAGATCGAGATGCACTTCCTTCCGGATGTCTATGTTCCGTGTGAAGTGTGCCACGGCAAGCGTTATAACCGAGAGACACTGGAAGTGAAATATAAGGGAAAAAGCATTTCGGACGTATTGGATATGACGGTGGATGAGGCTTGTGTATTTTTTGAAAACCTGCCGTCTATATTACGGAAAATAGAGACGCTGAGGGATGTCGGTCTAGGCTATATTAAGCTGGGGCAGCCTTCTACAGCATTATCCGGCGGGGAAGCCCAGCGGATCAAACTTGCAACGGAATTGAGCAAGCGAAGTACGGGAAAAACCATTTATATTCTGGATGAACCGACCACAGGACTGCATTTTGCAGATGTGCATAAGCTCATCAATATTTTGCAGCGTTTAACAGAAGGCGGTAATACGGTCGTAGTCATCGAACATAATCTGGATGTGATCAAGACGGCGGATTATCTGATTGATATTGGACCGGAAGGCGGAGTGCGAGGGGGAACGGTAGTGGCACAGGGTACGCCGGAGGAGGTCACGAAAAACGACCGCAGTTATACCGGAAAATATCTGAAAAAATATCTGGCGCGTTAGTAGGACCGGTACGATCGATCCGTATATGTATACTGCATCTTGACAATCAGATAAGACTGATATATAATTGCAACGCAATCAGGAGTGCTTAAGGAATTAGGCTGAGAAATGACATAGTCCTGTCATTAATCCTTTGGGGAAACCCAAGACCTGATCCAGATAATGCTGGCGGAGGGAGATGGAGTGTATTTGTGATGATACATTTATTTGCCCTTCCGACAGATACGGAAGGGCTTTTTGATTGTGATTTCCAAAATGGCAAAAAAGGAGAAAAAAATGAATGCAAATGTAGCGATTCAAGTGCTGCCGCAGGTGGCAACGGATCAGGAAGTAGTGCGGATTGTAGATGAAGTCATCGCTTATATCAAAAGCACCGGCGTTACATACTATGTGGGACCATGTGAAACAGCTATGGAAGGCGATTACGAAGAATTGATGGAGATTGTGAAGCAGTGCCAGTATATTGCCATTCGGTCAGGCTGTCCTAGTGTGATGAGTTATATAAAAGTCACTTATAAACCGGAAGGCGGGGTATTGACAATCGATGAAAAAACAGCAAAACATCATTCATAATATGATACCGGTCTTTGTGATACTGGCGGTTCTTTTGATATGGGAACTTATCAGCGTTACGGGATTGGTGCCGAAATATATGCTGCCGACTCCGCTGCAGGTAGGAAAAGCGTTCGTGACGGATTTTCCGTTGCTGATGAGTCACGCGAAAGTGACTTTGACGGAGACGGTCATTGGTTTGATGAGCGGTATCGTATTAGGTTTTGTGGCGGCGGCATTGATGGATGCTTTTGTACCGGTGCGAAAAGGCTTGTATCCGTTGCTGGTGATCAGTCAGACGGTGCCGACAGTGGCAATCGCCCCTCTGTTGATCTTATGGTTTTCTTATGGAATGGCACCGAAAATTGTCTTAGTGATCCTTGCCTCGTTTTTTCCGATTGCAGTCGGACTGCTGGATGGATTTCAATCAGTGGATGAGGATATGATCCGGTTGATGCGTGCCATGAAAGCAAACCGATGGCAGATTTTTTGGCATGTGAAATTTCCGTATGCACTCGGGGAATTTTTTTCCGGATTAAAAATTGCGGTCTCTTATTCGGTGGTAGGCGCCGTAGTCTCCGAATGGCTGGGAGGCTTTTATGGTCTGGGCGTTTACATGACGCGTGTTAAAAAATCATATGATTATGATAAAATGTTTGCGGTGATCTTTTTGGTATCCGCCATTAGCCTGCTGATGATTTTGACTGTGAAAATCATCCAGTATCAGTCGATGCCTTGGCAGCATTGCAAAGATGAAATACAAATCGAAAGGAAAAGGGGATAAATTATGAAACGATTAAAAAAAGTGATAACCGGTTGTTTGTTGACAGGCTTGATGGTGCTGTCATGTGCCTGCGGAAATCATGCGCCGCAACAGCAGACAGAGGAAACGACAAAAATTACCTTTGTGTTGGACTGGACGCCAAATACGAATCATACCGGTCTGTATGTGGCGCAAAACCTTGGATATTATGAAGAAGCCGGCTTACAGGTGGAGATCGTACAACCGCCGGAAGATGGCGCGACCGCCATGGTGGCATCCGGTCAGGCACAGTTCGGTATTGATTTTCAGGATTATTTGGTGCCGGTATTTACATCCGAAGAAAAGATGCCGGTAGAGGCAGTAGCTGCGATTTTGCAGCATAATACTTCGGGGATTATTTCGTTGAAAGAGGACGGTATTGATTCACCGGCAGGTATGGAAGGACACAACTATGCGACATGGGATCTGCCGATCGAACAGGCGATTTTAAAATCGGTAGTTGAGAAAGACGGCGGTGATTTTTCCAAAGTGAATCTGATCCCGGAATATGTGACAGATGTGCCGACCGCTTTACAGCAGGATATCGATGCCGTGTGGGTGTACTATGCGTGGGACGGTATCTCGACAGAATTGGCGGGCTTGGATACCAATATGTTTTATTTTAAAGATATTGAACCGGAATTTGACTATTATAGTCCGGTGATCGTAGCAAATACGGATTTTCTGTCAGATGATCCGGAAACGGCAAGTGCTTTTTTGGATGCTACGCGGAAAGGCTATGAATATGCAATCGAACATCCGCAGGAAGCGGCGGCGATTTTGTGCGAAGAAGTGCCGGAATTGAATCCGGAGATGGTCACGGAAAGTCAGATTTGGATCGCCGATCAGTATAAAGCGGAAGTAGAGCAATGGGGATATATCGACAGTGAACGATGGGATGCGTTTTATGCGTGGCTGTATCAAAACGGACTCTCCGAAGAAATTCCGGCAGGATATGGATTTACAAATGAATATCTTCCGTAACAGGCACCGTTTTGGACAGGACTGTCAGAAAACAGGAAAGGAAACGATACATTGCGTATGATATTAGAAGCGGAACATATTTCAAAACGATATGCGGAAAAACAGGTGTTGCAGGATATCACGGTACGGCTCGAACAAGGGGAACTGGTTTGTCTGTTAGGAATGAGCGGCGTGGGAAAAACCACATTATTTAATGTCTTATCCGGTTTAACGCGTCCTGACAGCGGAACGGTCCGCCTGAAAGGGGAAGAGATCACGGGAACCACCGGACACCTGAGTTATATGCTGCAAAAAGACATGCTGCTTCCTCATAAGACCGTGCTGGATAATGTCGCCTTGCCGCTTCTGCTCAATGGTACAAAAAAGAAGGCGGCAAGAGAGCAGGCTGCCGGTTACTTTTCCCAGTTTGGATTGGAGGGTACGCAAACGAAATATCCGGCGCAGCTTTCCGGTGGAATGCGGCAGCGTGCAGCGTTGCTGCGGACATATCTTTGCGGGGATGAAGTCGCATTGCTGGACGAACCGTTCAGCGCGCTGGATGCCCTGACACGTGCAGATGTTCAGGAGTGGTATTTGCATGTCATGGAAACGATCCGGTTATCTACACTGTTTATCACGCATGATATTGATGAGGCAATTCTGCTGTCGGACCGCATTTATATCATGAGCGGCAGTCCGGCGGTGATCGCAGCGGAGATAACGATTGATGAAGCGAAACCACGAGGCAATGATTTTATGTTGAGTGACGCATTTGTCCGATATAAAAGAAGGATAAAAGAGTTGCTTTTGTAGGAAAAAATCCATTCTCTTTTCGTTGACACTGTTGTAAAGAGACGGTAATATAATAATTACAGAGTGATCTGTATTTGTATCTGTATATGTATTATGAAAAGGGAAAGGGAGGTAGTAGAATGAAAAAAGTGTTATCGGTTGGCGTAGTTACTGCCTTGCTAATGATTGGATTGGTCAAACTGACATTATGTTTCTATAATGATGATGCAAAAGTGGATCTGACGGATGCACGGCAGAAAAATATGTCCGGCTGGACGAGCGAGAACGGAAGCTGGTACTATACGGCTGGCGGCTCTTACCAAACGGGCTGGCTGCAGTTGGGAAATACTTGGTATTATTTAAATGCGGGTAGCGGAGCGATGCAAACCGGTTGGGTAGATGTGAACGGCACATGGTACTATATGGACGGCAGCGGAGCGATGCAGACCGGCTGGGCGGATGTGAACGGTACATGGTACTACATGGACGGCAGCGGAGCGATGCAGACCGGCTGGGCGGATGTGAACGACACATGGTACTACATGGACGGCAGCGGAGCGATGCAGACCGGCTGGGCGGATGTAAACGGTACATGGTATTACATGGACGGTAGCGGAGCGATGCAGACCGGCTGGGTGGATGTGAACGGCACATGGTATTACATGGACGGTAGCGGAGCGATGCGGACCGGTTGGGAAAATATCGGCGGCACATGGTACTATCTGCGTGCAGATGGCACTATGGCAACAACGAATATCATGATAGACGGAAAAATGAATGCGTTTGCTGCCAACGGAGCTTGGCTTGGAGAAGTTGCGACGAAAGGTGCTTCGGAAGAACCGGGGGTACATGTGCATGAGTATTCCGACTGGCAGACGATACAGGCGGCGACTTGTGTGGCTGACGGTACGGAAAAGCGTAGCTGCATGACATGTGGTGCGGAAGAGACACGGACAGTCGCTGCGAAGGGTCATGATTATTCCGCATGGACAGTAGAGAAAGCGGCAAGTTGTACGGAAGCCGGCGTGCAGACGGCGACCTGTACGGTATGTGGTTCGAAACAGACGAATGCCATTCCGGCATTGGGACACAGCTGTTCAGGATGGACGGTAGAAAAAGCGGCGACCTGTACGGCACAGGGTATGGAATCCTGCGTTTGTACGACATGTGGTGTAAAACAGACGCGTACACTTAGTGCTTTAGGTCATAAGTTTGGAGCATGGACAACAGAGCAGGCAGCGACCTGTACGGCACAGGGAACTGAAAAACAAACCTGTACGGCATGTGGTCTGACGCAAATCCGTACGGTATCGGCTATGGGACATCGGTATGGTACATGGAAAACGGAAAAAGCGGCAACCTGTACGGCGGAAGGATTACAGTCACGTACCTGTACGGTATGTGCAGATCGGATTACACGTACGGTGGCAATGAAACCGCATGATTTTAATGCTTGGAAAGATATCAGGCGAGCGACCTGTATAGAAGGCGGCAGAAGGGAACGCACCTGTAAGAATTGCGATTATACAGAGATCAAGGAAACTACCATAAATGCGAATGCACATGTGGTGGGAAGTGACATACATGTGGTAAAGGAAGCAACTTGTGATTCATGGGGTGAAAAGGAATATACTTGTGAGTTATGTCACAACACCGTAAGCGTTCCGATACCTATGATACATCATATTTTTGCGGATGAAGTGGTGATTGACAAACTTCCTACCTGTACCGAGGCGGGTTCCCGCTCGCGTCATTGTACACGGGAAGGATGTAACGGAAGAACCGATATTGAGACGATCGAACCGACCGGTCATACATGGGCGGAAGAATTAGAGGAATTCCCTGCTACCTGTACGGCCCGCGGGGCAAGATTTCGGGTGTGTATCGATTGCGGTAAGAAGGAAAGAGTGGAGATCCTTCCGGCAACCGGTCATAAATACAGTGAATATACTTCCAATAATGATGCGACCTGTTTAGGTAACGCGACCGAGTCGAGAACGTGTGAATATTGTGGTCAGACACAGACCCGTACCATTCCGGGAACCGCTCTTGGTCATGAGATGATCTGGGTGGAAGGAAAAGAACCGACACACGAATCTTATGGCTGGGAACCGTTTATGATGTGTGATCGTTGCGGTTATGGTAATAATAACAAAGTGATATTAGAACCGTGTCAGCATAATTGGAGTGATTGGGTACCGACATATGAATGTGGTCATTCTTGCTGCCCGATATATTGGAAGAAAGTTTGTACGGATCCGGGATGCGATCAGGTAAAAGAATATAAGTTTGAACCGGGTACCGGTCATACATGGGATGAAGAGATGATTCATTGTACCGTGTGTGGATTGGATACGTCCCGGTGGAGTCAGACGTCCGTGCCGGATGAAAGTCTGGATCAGTATCGTCAGGTATGGGGTATTACCTATGTGGTCGATATGACGAGATCAGAAGGATTTGTAAATTACAGAGGCACTCATGTGGATTTTGTCACAAAGACGATTATCGGTAAGGCACAAGTTATCACAATGGCTCCTCCGGAGCCGAAACCGGGCTATCGGTTTGTCGGCTGGCGTCAACTGGGCGTAGAAGGCGCAGAACTGGATACACAGACGACGCTGCGAAGCGATCACTGGTATGACTGTGATAAGGCGTTTGAGGCGGTATTTGAACCGATAGAGTAGACGCAAATGAAAAACGGATGAAATTATGAAGTAAAGTTCCTTCCATCTGCAATCCGGATGGAAGGAACATTTTTTTGTAAGAATACTTTTATAGACTAATGCGTTAAATTAATGTATAATAAATAGAAATAGTAGTTTTTTGAGAAGGATGTATAACATTAGGGGCTGTAAAATGAATATTTTAATTGTAGAAGATGATTTTGTCAGTCAGAAATTTATGGCAAAATTTTTGTCTAAATATGGCAACTGCCATATTGCCGCAGACGGTGAAAAAGCAGTGGCTATGTATAAAAAATCAATAGAGGAAAAGCGTCCGTACGACCTGATCTGTATGGATATCCTGATGCCAAAACTGGATGGTTATCAGACATTGGAGCTGATACGGAAATATGAAGAAGAACAAGGGGTTTCAGGACAAGATGCAGTAAAGGTGATCATGACTTCCGGTATGGATGCGAGTACGAATGCGACCAAGGCATTCGAGTTGGGATGTGTTGCGTATACTTCCAAACCGATTGATATCGTACATTTTGATAATTTATTGCAGACATTACAGTTGATATAACCGCAGCAGCAGATAGCAGTCAGGGCAATCATATATCATACATACTGGTTAAACAGCATACCACTGTAGATGGATGGCATATACGGATTCGGGAAATTGACTTTGGTGTTTGGATAAGAGATGATAGTCTTATCGACATATTCCATAGGGTTTAGAGTAATCTTATTCGTTGCAGCATAGATGGCATTCTGAAAATCGGACAATTGATGGAACAGTTCCTGAAATTGTCCGTTTTCCGTGCTTTGTACCAATAAAGCCTCGTCCTTTTGTAAATGTCCGGTATCGTCCAGTATCAGACCGGATGCTTCCAAAGCATTATGAAAATGCTGTGTCACATGACTGATCTCACGGAGGAGCTTTCCGGCTCCGCTCGGATTCTGTTCGGTATTCCGAGACAGATCAATTAAATGATTATAATAATGAACAAAATCATCAACATCCTCTAGGACGGCAGAATAATCCGGCGCGAGCTGGATACTGGCTTCTTTTTCGGATACATGCCGCAAAGCGATTCCAATCCCGTTATTGACGGAAATGTGGTTGGAAGAGGAATGTTGCAGTTCCCCGTTCAGTGTGAAAGAAGCGTCGGCAGGATATTCAATGACCTGATTCAGAGCGAAGGTATCGACTAAACCGGATGCTTGCTGTCCGGCTACCGTAAACTGCAAGCCTCCTTCCAAAGAACCCATGCCGGAATGTGTGCTTTCTAACGACAGGGAACTGAGATTGCCAGTTTCGATCACTCTGGCGCGAATGCCGATGTCACTGTTGTTAATGGACATCGAAAGGCGGCGTTGGATATGGAGATTGGTCTCTCCCGGCTGTGTGTCGATTTCAAACTGATATTCATTGTGACTGTTTGCAATGGTGATATAGTGTGTTCCGGCTGGGATATCCGTGCCGTTGGCGGGCAGGCTTTGCCCTTGATTCTTTTGTGTGGATGCCAGTTGGTGAATCTGCAGCTTCACCTCGGAAGGCAGAGATTCATACTGATCCGTGAGCAGTTTCACTGATAGATCGGAAGGGGCATCTGTGCTGACTGTCATTTTCTGCAATGCAGGATCCGCGTCCTCCGTCAGAAAAGCGGAGCTGGTCCGCAACTCCATAGCCGCCTCTTTAATACCGATCACATAAGACTGCGTAGCATCAGACAGGGAAAGTTTATAGAACGGCTTTTTTTGATTGAGTTTTATCATGTCATGATATAAGTTGCGAAGTTCACTCTTTTTATGAGAATCATATTTTGTGTTCGCAACTTTTGGCATAGCCATATGGTAAAAGTTATATACATTCAAGCCTGCCATCAGCCATTCCTCCTTTCCGCCTATAGTAAATAGCAAAAGATACTACTACACTTTAATTTTACTATGAATCCTAAAGAAAGTCTACAGATTTTGCGGAAAGTTTATAACTTTTCTTCCTAATAAAAAAATGATATAATACACGCATATGGTACATGGATCAACTTGCATACATAAGGAGAAGGAGCATATAGATGTGGAGTTTTATTTTGGTACAGCTTGTCGCTTTGACGCTGACATTCGTTGCCATCGCTCTGATCATACATATGGACGGAAGCAATGCACAGAAAATGATGATCTGTTTTATGATCGGAGTCTTGGTACAAAATGCGGGTAATCTGTTTGAAGCCCTTTCTTCAGGACCGGCAGAGGCATTGGTCGCCATTAAACTGCAATATCTGGGAGCATGCTTTGTACCGCTTTTTTTTAGTCAGTTTATCTTTATGTATTGTAACCAGCGTCAACCGCAATGGTTATTTCGAAGTCTGGGTTATATCGATCTGATCGTATTGATTTTGGTTTGGACCTGTAATTATCATCATATGTTTTATAAAAATATGACTTATGTCTTTGAAGGTACACATCCACATTTTGTATTTAGTTACGGTTGGGGATTCTGGTTATTTATTTGGATTGGCGCTTTGACGCCGTTTGGACTTGCAGTGTGGGCGTTGATCCGGTCTTTCATGGAAGATAATTATCAACGGAGAAAAAAGCATTATATATTGTTTATTATCTTGGCGGTCATTCCGGCAGGCGCTTTGCTGATGCGGGCAAGTCAGCAGATGAAAGATTACGATCTGGTGCCTCCGACATTGGCGATCGTTTTGTCCAGCGTTGTGATCTTTGTTTGGAGCCGGCGGAATTATGATCTGAGCCGCGCGGCGGCGGAAACAGTCATGCACGAAAGTGAAAACGGCGTTATTTTTTTGGATGATGAAGAGCGTATTGTCGGATATAATCCGGCTGTGGAAGAGATCTTCTATGATTTGGACAAACGCCTGATCGGAAAGAAGGTAACGAAAATCCGTAATTTTCCGGAAGAGATCATGCAGGACGATCAGAAGCGGGAATTTACAATGGGAGACCGTTATTTTGAAGGACATATCGAACCGGTCAATGATAAAAAAGGAATTTTGCTCGGCTATGTCATTCTGATCTTTGACGTTACGCAGAGAAAGCGTCTGATGATGGAAAGTATCGAAATGCGGGAAAAGGCGGAAGCCGCCAGTAAGATCAAGAGTGAGTTCATGGCTGCGATGTCCCACGAAATGCGGACGCCGATGAATGCGATCGTGGGATTTGCGGATTTGATCAAGGAAGAAAGCTTAGGAAGAAAGGTATATCAGTATGCCTGTGACATCAAGGAGGCTTCTGCCCGATTGCTCAAGATCTTTAACGATATCTGGGATATCTCTTCGGTAGAAGCGGGGCAGGTCGAGCTGGTAAAAGAAGATTACAGGACGCGGAAGCTTTTGCAAAGCGTCGCGGATAAAGCAAGCGTTGCGGCGGAAGCGAAAGGACTGACGTTTGATCTGATCACAAGTGACAGCCTGCCGGCAGGTCTGCACGGAGATCAGGAACGTATCCGGCAAGTTTTGGATAATGTCTTGGATAATGCGGTGAAATTCACACAAAAAGGACGCGTCACCATGGTGGTAGACGGAGATTATATCGCGGACGGGCATATCATGTTGAAATTCCTGATCCGGGATACAGGGATCGGTATTGAGGAAAAGTATCTGACAAAGATCTTCTATAATTTTGAACAGGTAGATTCCAGCGAAAGCAGGCATGAAGAAGGAACCGGTCTTGGACTTTCGGTTGCGAAGAACATCGTGGAACTGATGGGAGGCAGCATGAGTGTAGAGAGCGTACTGGGGAAAGGCAGTACATTTGCCGTGATCATACCGCAGACAGTCTCGGATGCGCGCACCCTTTCCGAAGTCAGTACGGATGAATCGGAGATTTTGAAAGATATTTCGATGTTTTCCGCTCCGGACGCCAAGATTCTGGTTGTGGATGACAATCTGATCAATCGTAAAATCGCCCGGGGAGTCTTGCGAGTCTATGGCTGTCAGGTAGACGAAGCGGAAAACGGTTTTGAGGCGATCCGGCTCGTGAAGGAAAAGAAATATGATATTATCTTTATGGATCACATGATGCCGGAAATGGACGGCGTCACGACTACGAAACGCATCCGCAAGGAATGTGGCGAGAACGGAAAACAGGCGGTAGTGATCGCATTGACGGCAAATGTCATGAAAGGCGTTAAGGAAATGTTCCTTAATAATGGGTTTCAGGATTTTATCGCAAAACCGGTAGACAGAATCCCTATGTATCATGTATTATCAAAATGGATTCCCGCAAATAAAAAGCAGGAAACAACGGAACCTCTGGTCATGGAAGATGTAGAGTTGGATGAGATTGCAGAGATCTTCATTAAGGGGATCGACGTAAAACATGCACTGACGCATCATACCGGTAATTTAAATGAATATTTGGAAATTTTGAATCTGTTTTATATTGACGGTATTCGTAAGATTGAATATCTGGATACGTTGTTAAAAGAAGAGGATTACGAAAATTACCGCATTGAAGTCCACGCTCTGAAAAGCGCGTCGGCGAATATAGGAGCCAAGGAATTATCCGGTCAGGCTGAACGCTTAGAGACGGCGGCGATGGAAAAAGATATCACCTATATTGCGAAAAATCATGAGACGTTTTTGGAGGCTTACCGCAATCTACTGGACGAGATCAAAAAGGTGCTGGATAAGCATAGAAAAAAAGAGGAACGCAACCATGTGGCTGTTGTTGGGGAAGTGCTGACGCAGGAAGTGATCGTGGATCATTTGCAACAGGCTTTGTATGCGGTAGAACATTTTAAGTCAAAGGAATGCAAAGAAAAAATCGAATGGCTGCTTTCGCATGAGACAGAAGAGGAACTGCATCGGAAGTTGACGGACATACAAGGGAGATTACAGTTGTATGAGGATGACGAAGCGGAAGAGCTGCTACGGGATCTGATTCAGAACTTGGATGGCGGAAAGGGGTAAATTATGGAAAAAATGAAGATTTTGGCAATCGATGACAATGTTGTAAATCTTGCAACCATTGAACAGGAGCTGCGGGATGTATATGACGTGATTCCCGTGAATTCCGGCAGGCGTGCATTAAAATTCATTTATCAGGAAAAGGTAGATCTGATCCTGCTGGATATTCAGATGCCGGTCATGGACGGAATCGAGACGCTAAAACAAATCCGGGAACAGGAAAACGGGACAACGGTGCCGGTCATCATGTTGACAGCCAATCATAATAAAGCGACGGTCATTGAGGGAACAAAGCTGGGCATCATGGATTATATTGTAAAGCCGTTTGACGGAAGCGATCTGCGGAAACGGATCGAACGTGCGTTAAAGCGGCGGGGAGCATTGCCGATGGATGCTTCCGAACTATATCAACGGATTGAAGAGATTGATAATTGTCTGCATAATAAGAATCATAATCTTGCGGCGGGTAAGATAGACGAGATACTCAGTTATCCGCTGGAGGATTCGGTCCTAAAACGGTTACAAACCGCAAGACAAAAGATGAGATCCGGAGAATTTGATGCTGCGGAACGGATCGTAGACCGTATCCTTCAAGTGCTTGGAAAAAAAGAGGTCAAGATTGAGGACGCCGGTTTGAAGGCGATCAGCTTAGGGGAACTGAATGCAAAGCTGCTGTTTATCTTAGATGATCTGGAACATTTCCGGGTGGAAAATGCAGAAGAACGGGTAGATGATCTCATGCGTTATGAGATACCGTTGAAGATCAGAGATAAATGTCTGAATGCACAGAAGTGTATTAAGGAGTATGATGATGCGGAGGCGGAACGTTTGGTGCGCGCAGCCTTAAAAGAATTATAATGAGACGGAGTTTCTGCCGCTTCCGCGACGGAGACTCCAAAAGGGTATTGACAATCAAAAAGAGTTTTGATATAGTGAAACACGATGAACTGCCAAAGACAGCAGGTGCTGAAAAGCGTAAGGAGATAACGCCTGCCGAGGAGAGAATCGTTATGAATTGTAATCAACTGATTCATGTGCGTAATCCGGTCTTTGCGATCGGATTTTTTAATTCCTAAAACGGGCAGTGATTAGCGCATGTCCGACTGGCATAGACAGATCGTGGACAGGCAGATCAACAAATTTCTATAAAATTTGCTAAAAAATAATATAGGAGGTGTACTATCATGGCTAAGGTTGAGATTAAGCAGCCGATCGTGGATGAGATCAAGGCAAACTTAGAAGATGCTGCTTCAGCAGTATTAGTGGATTACCGCGGATTAACCGTAGAGCAGGACACAAAGCTTCGGAAAGAATTAAGAGAAGCGGGTGTGATCTATAAGGTATACAAGAATACATTAATGAAGCGTGCATTTGAAGGCACTGATTTCGCCCAGTTGGATCCGAATTTAGACGGGCCGAATGCGATTGCGATTTCCAAGACCGATGCGACCGCTCCGGCAAGAATTTTGGCTAAGTTTGCCAAGGATGCGGAAGTTTTGGAGATTAAGGCGGGTATTGTGGAAGGAACCTATTATGATGCGCAAGGCATTCAGACGATTTCTTCGATTCCGTCAAGAGAAGAATTGCTGTCTAAGTTCCTTGGAAGCATTCAATCACCGATCACTAACTTTGCTCGCGTGATCAAGCAGATTGCTGAACAAAGAGAGCAGGAAGCTTAACAATGAAAATTCAGGTAAGGATTTTCGGTAAACAGATTAGATTATAAAATGGAGGAAATAAAAATGACAACTCAGGAAATTATTGAAGTGATTAAAGGATTATCTGTATTGGAACTGAATGATTTAGTAAAAGCATGCGAAGAGGAATTCGGCGTATCTGCGGCAGCAGGCGTTGTGGTTGCAGCAGGCGGTGCGGCAGCAGGCGGCGAAGCAGTAGAAGAGAAAGATGAATTCAACGTAGAGTTGACGGAAGTAGGACCGAACAAAGTTCCTGTCATTAAGGTAGTTCGTGAAGTTACCGGCTTGGGCTTAAAGGAAGCGAAAGAAGTCGTTGACGGTGCGCCTAAGATGGTGAAGGAAGGTGCTTCTAAGGCTGAGGCTGAGGAGATTAAGACGAAGCTGGAAGCAGAAGGCGCTAAGGTTACATTAAAGTAATTCCAATTCCCGATCGTATGATCAGAGACATTTTATGAAAGAAGGGTATCCGGACAGCCGGCGGCTGGAAGGATGCCCTCTTTATGTCTTTTCATTGGAGTATTCTTTCATGGCTGAAAGACGGCTGTGTCGTAGGATCTTAAATTTCTTAATTTCCCAAAAAAATGATTGACTCCGGTTGACTTTGGTGCTATTATAGTATAGCGTGACTATCGTGGGTTGGTTTGCCCATGTAGTTGTAGGGATACGACAAGAGTTACCATACTTTTAGTGCAAGGGGTGAAACCAGTAATGGAAAAAACAAGGATTAATCCGATTAAATCAGGGAAGGGAGTCAGGATGAGCTATTCGAGAAGAAATGAGGTTCTCGATATGCCAAATCTGATTGAAGTGCAAAAAAATTCCTATGATTGGTTCCTGACTGACGGTTTGAAAGAAGCGTTTGATGATATTTCCCCGATTGAGGATGTCAGCGGACGTTACTGTATGGAATTTATCGGCTTTCAACTTTGCAGAGACGACGTGAAATACTCCATCGAGGAGTGCAAGGAGCGGGATGCGACTTATGCGGCTCCGTTGAAAGTGACCGTGCGTCTGCGTAAGAAAGAAACCGATGAAATGAGTACACATGATATTTTTATCGGTGATTTGCCGTTGATGACCGAGACTGGAACATTTGTGATCAACGGGGCAGAGCGGGTCATTGTCAGCCAGTTGGTCCGTTCTCCGGGTATTTATTATGCAATCGGACATGATAAGCTGGGTAAAACCCTATATTCCTGTACTGTTATTCCGAATCGTGGTGCATGGCTGGAGTATGAAACCGATTCCAACAACGTATTTTCCGTGCGGGTAGACCGGACAAGAAAGGTGCCGATCACCGTTTTGATCCGTTCACTGGGAGTCGGTACCAATGCAGAGATCATCGACTTGTTTGGCGAGGAGCCGAAGATACTGGCAAGTATGGAAAAAGACCCTTCCACAGATTATGAAAGCGGTATTTTGGAATTATATAAGAAAATCAGACCGGGAGAACCACTTGCAGTCGAAAGTGCTGAAAGCCTGATCAACAGTATGTTTTTTGACCCTAAGAGATATGATCTGGCAAAAGTAGGCAGATATAAATTCAATAAAAAACTGGCATTACAGAACCGGATTACCGGCTTGCTGCTGGCAGAGGATGTCGTCAATCATACAACGGGAGAAATCCTTGCTTCTGCCGGTGATAAAGTGACGATGGAACTGGCAAATGCGATTCAGGATGCAGCAGTGCCGTATGTCATGGTTGAGACCGAGGAACGGACGGTAAAAGTATTATCGAATATGATGGTCCGTTTAGACGAATATGTAGACTTTGATCCGGCGGAGATCGGCATCATTGAAAGAGTCTATTATCCGGTTTTAAAAGAGCTGCTGGATCAGTTCAGCGGAGAGGAATTAAAAGAAGAAATCCATAAGAATGTGATGGATTTGGTTCCGAAGCATATCACAAAGGAAGATATTTTCGCTTCTATTAATTATAATATCCATTTGGAGTATGGAATCGGAAATCAGGATGATATCGACCATTTAGGAAACCGGCGGATCCGTGCGGTCGGCGAATTGCTGCAGAACCAATATCGGATCGGATTGTCACGTTTGGAACGTGTCGTGCGGGAGAGAATGACAACACAGGATGCGGACACCATTTCCGCCTCTTCCCTGATCAATATCAAGCCGGTTACCGCTGCTGTCAAGGAGTTTTTCGGAAGTTCCCAGCTATCACAGTTTATGGATCAGAACAATCCGCTGTCAGAGCTGACACATAAGAGACGTCTTTCCGCGCTGGGACCGGGCGGTCTGTCCAGAGACCGTGCAGGTTTTGAGGTGCGTGATGTACATTATACGCATTACGGTAGAATGTGTCCGATTGAGACGCCGGAAGGTCCGAACATCGGTTTGATCAACTCATTGGCATGTTATGCGAGAATTAATCAGTACGGATTTGTAGAAGCGCCGTACCGTAAGCTTGACAAGACGGATCCGGACAATCCGATCGTAACGGATGATGTGGTTTATCTGACTGCAGACGATGAAGATAAGTTTGTGGTTGCACAGGCAAACGAACCGTTGGATCAGGACGGACATTTTGTAAATAGTAATGTTTCCGGACGTTTCAGAGATGAAACTTCCGAGTTTTCCAAGAACCGGGTGGATTTGATGGATGTTTCTCCGAAGATGGTATTTTCGGTAGCGACTTCTATGATCCCGTTCCTGCAAAATGACGATGCAAACCGTGCCTTGATGGGTTCTAACATGCAGAGACAGGCAGTACCGCTGCTTCGTACAGAGGCTCCGATCGTCGGAACAGGTATGGAAGCAAAGGCGGCTGTGGATTCCGGAGTTTGTATTGTGGCGAAGCATGCAGGTGTGGTTGAAAAATCATCCAGCAGGGAAATTGTTATTCGTTGCGACGACGGAACGAAGGATACGTATCATGTCATTAAATTTGCCCGTAGCAATCAGGGCAACTGTATGAATCAAAGACCGACCGTATGTAAAGGGGATTATGTGGAAGAGGGAGAAGTGATCGCAGACGGACCTTCTACCGCAAACGGTGAGATCGCTCTCGGCAAGAATCCATTGATCGGTTTTATGACATGGGAAGGATATAACTACGAGGATGCCGTTTTATTGAGTGAACGTCTGGTACAGGATGATGTCTATACCTCTGTTCATATTGAAGAATATGAAGCGGAAGCTAGAGATACAAAGCTGGGACAGGAAGAGATCACCAGAGATCTTGCAGGCTTGAGCGATGATGCCTTAAAAGATTTGGACGAGAACGGTATTATTCGTATCGGTGCCGAAGTTCGGGCAGGTGATATCTTGGTCGGCAAGGTCACTCCGAAAGGAGAAACAGAGCTGACGGCAGAAGAGCGTCTGCTGCGTGCTATTTTCGGTGAAAAAGCAAGAGAAGTACGGGATACTTCCCTGCGTGTTCCGCATGGCGCATTTGGCGTTGTTATGGATACAAAAGTGTTTACCAGAGAAAACGGAGATGAGCTTCCGCCGGGAGTGAATAAATCCGTTCGTGTATATATTGCGCAGAAGAGAAAGATTTCGGTCGGCGATAAAATGGCGGGTCGTCACGGTAATAAGGGTGTTGTTTCCCGCATTCTTCCGGTCGAGGACATGCCGTTCCTTCCGAACGGTCGACCGCTTGATATTGTATTGAATCCGCTAGGCGTGCCGTCACGTATGAATATCGGTCAGGTCTTAGAGACACATTTAAGCCTTGCGGCAAATGTGCTTGGATTTAATATCAGTACGCCGGTCTTTGACGGTGCAAACGAAGAAGAGATCATGGAAACATTGGAGATGGCGAATGATTATGCAAATGAGGAATGGGATACCTTTCAGAAAAGATGGGGCGACAGCCTGAATGATGAGGTATTGGATTTCCTGTATGAGCATCGTGATCACAGAAGCGCTTGGAAAGGCGTACCGATCGATCGTACCGGAAAAGTACAACTCCGTGACGGACGTACCGGTGAGGAGTTTGACGGTCCGGTTACCATCGGCTTTATGCACTATTTGAAACTGCATCATCTGGTAGATGATAAGATTCATGCGCGTTCTACAGGTCCGTATTCATTGGTAACGCAGCAGCCGCTCGGTGGTAAGGCACAGTTCGGCGGACAGCGTTTCGGTGAAATGGAAGTTTGGGCATTAGAGGCATATGGCGCTTCCTATACGCTTCAGGAAATCCTGACGGTGAAGTCTGATGATGTGGTCGGACGTGTGAAGACCTATGAAGCGATCATTAAGGGAGATAATATTCCGGAACCGGGCATACCGGAATCGTTCAAAGTCTTGTTAAAGGAATTACAGTCCCTTGCGTTGGATGTCAAAGTGTTTGACGAGAACAATGAGGAAGTGGAATTCAGCGAAACGATCAATTACGGAGACGAGAATCTTCGACCGATGATCGAGGGCGACAATGATTCCAAGAATAATGATGAATATAGCCGGTATGAAGGTTATAATCAGGTGGACGAACAAGGCGAATACATTGACGAAGCAGATGAAGAGGATGATTACGTCGATGATATGGACTATGACGGTTCGGAAGAATAATAACGGAAGGAGTACTACGAGATGTCAAATATGAATAATCAAGAAGTAGATCAGCCGATTAATTTTGATTCCATTAAGATTGGGTTAGCTTCTCCGGAAAAGATTAGAGAGTGGTCGCATGGTGAAGTCAAGAAACCGGAGACGATCAATTATAGGACTTTGAAACCGGAAAAAGACGGTTTGTTTTGTGAGCGTATTTTCGGACCGAGCAAGGACTGGGAATGCCATTGCGGTAAGTATAAAAAGGTACGTTATAAGGGTGTCATCTGTGACCGCTGCGGTGTTGAGGTGACGAAAGCAAATGTCCGGAGAGAACGTATGGGACACATCGAACTTGCAGCTCCGGTCTCTCATATTTGGTACTTTAAAGGCATTCCGAGCCGGATGGGTTTGTTATTGGATAAATCCCCGCGGGAACTGGAAAAAGTATTGTACTTCGCTTCCTATATTGTACTGGATCCGGGTACGACCGATTTGAAGTATAAGGATGTATTATCGGAAAAAGAATATCGTGATGCAGAGGAAAAATTCGGCTACGGTTCTTTCCGTGCGGGTATGGGTGCAGAATCGATCAAGGAACTTCTGCAGGCGATAGATCTGGAAAAAGACTATGAGGAATTAAGCAAGGAATTAAAGAATTCTACCGGACAAAAACGTGCAAAGATCATTAAGCGTTTGGAAGTAGTAGAAGCTTTTCGCGCGTCAAACAATAAACCGGAATGGATGATCTTGGACGTGGTACCGGTCATTCCGCCGGATATCCGTCCGATGGTTCAGTTGGATGGAGGACGTTTTGCAACTTCGGATCTGAATGATCTGTACAGAAGGATCATTAACCGGAACAATCGTCTGAAACGTCTGTTGGAACTGGGCGCTCCGGATATTATCGTGCGTAACGAAAAGAGAATGCTTCAGGAAGCGGTGGATTCGCTGATTGATAACGGAAGACGCGGACGGGCAGTGACCGGTCCGGGTAACCGTGCGTTGAAATCTCTGTCTGATATGCTCAAGGGTAAACAGGGACGGTTTCGTCAGAACTTATTGGGTAAGCGTGTGGATTATTCCGGACGTTCCGTTATTGTCGTAGGACCGGAATTAAAGATTTATCAGTGCGGTCTTCCGAAAGAGATGGCGATAGAGTTGTTTAAGCCATTCGTTATGAAGGAACTGGTAGCCAATAAACAGGCGCATAATATTAAATATGCTAAGAAGATGGTAGAAAAACTGGATCCGGTCGTTTGGGATGTATTGGAGGAAGTGATCAAAGAACATCCGGTGATGTTAAACCGCGCTCCTACACTGCACAGACTGGGTATTCAGGCGTTTGAACCGATTTTAGTAGAAGGAAAGGCGATCAAACTGCATCCGTTGGTATGTACGGCATATAATGCCGACTTCGACGGTGACCAGATGGCGGTCCATCTTCCGTTATCGGTAGAAGCACAGGCAGAATGCCGATTCCTGCTGCTTTCACCGAACAACCTTCTGAAACCGTCGGACGGTGCGCCGGTGGCAGTACCTTCGCAGGATATGGTTTTGGGTATCTATTACTTAACCATGATGCGGGAAGGCGATCGGGGTGAAAACAAATGCTTCAAGTCTGAAAATGAGGCGATTTTGGCATATGAAAATAAAGAGATCACTTTGCATGCGAAGATCAGAGTCCGTATGAAAGGTGTGGATTTTGACGGCAATCCGATTTCCAAAATTATCGAGACCACTTTGGGACGGTTGATTTTTAACGAGATCATACCGCAGGATCTGGGCTTTATTGATCGGACCGATCCGGATTCCATATTATTGCCGGAAGTGGATTTCCATGTAGGAAAGAAGCAGTTAAAGCAGATCTTGGATCGTTGTATCAATACGCACGGAGCAACGAAAACGGCGGAAGTGCTGGATGATATCAAGAGCATGGGCTATAAATACTCAACGAGAAGTGCTATGACGGTATCCATTTCCGATATGACCGTACCGGAAGCCAAGAAGCAGATTCTGGGCGAAGCGCAGAAGACAGTAGATAAGATCAATAAAATGTATCGTCGTGGTCTGATGACGGAAGAAGAGCGGTATGCCCGCGTAGTCAAGACATGGTCGCAGGCGGATGATGAGCTGACAAAGGCATTGTTAGATAGCTTGGATAAGTATAACAACATTTATATGATGGCGGATTCCGGCGCCCGTGGTTCCAACCAGCAGATTAAACAGTTGGCAGGTATGCGTGGTTTGATGGCAGATACCACAGGTCGTACCATTGAATTGCCGATCAAGGCAAACTTCCGGGAAGGTCTGAATGTATTGGAATATTTCATTTCCGCACACGGCGCCCGCAAAGGTTTGTCAGATACAGCATTGCGTACAGCAGACTCCGGTTATCTGACAAGACGTTTGGTAGATGTATCACAGGATCTGATTATCCGTGAAGTGGATTGTAGTGCCGGAAAACCGGTCGATCAGATTCCGGGAATGATCGTGGAAGAATTTTCGGATGGTAAGGAAATCATCGAAACCTTTAAGGAACGTATCACAGGCAGATATACGGCGGTGGATATTTTCGATAAGGACGGTAATATGCTGGTAAAGCATAACCATATGATCAATCCGAAACGTGCGACTGCTATTGTAGAGCATGGAGTAGATGAAAACGGTAATCCGATCGTAGATCCGGAAAACGGAGTGACCGGAAAACTGAAGATCCGTACGATCTTAACCTGTAAATCACATTTAGGCGTTTGCGCTAAATGTTACGGCGCCAATATGGCAACCGGTCAACCGGTACAGGTTGGTGAAGCAGTCGGTATTATTGCGGCGCAGTCGATCGGTGAGCCGGGTACACAGCTTACCATGCGTACTTTCCATACCGGTGGTGTGGCAGGTGATGATATTACACAGGGTCTTCCTCGTGTGGAAGAACTGTTTGAGGCGCGTAAGCCGAAAGGACTTGCGATCATTGCGGAGTTCGGCGGCGAGGTAGCTATTAATAATATTAAGACCAAGCGGGAAGTCGTGATCACCAATCATGAGACAGGCGAAAGTAAGGCGTATTTGATTCCGTATGGTTCCCGTATTAAGGTTCAGGAAGGGCAGACACTGGAAGCCGGTGATGAACTGACAGAAGGTTCTGTAAATCCGCATGACATCCTGAAAATTAAAGGTGTGCGTGCCGTACAGGATTATATGCTGCGGGAAGTACAGCGTGTTTATCGTCTGCAAGGTGTTGATATCAACGATAAGCATATTGAGATCATTGTGCGTCAGATGTTGAAAAAGATTAAAATCGAAGAAGGCGGAGATTCTGAGTATCTGCCGGGTACTTTGGTTGATGTTCTTGATTTTGAAGAGAAGAATGAAGAATTGATCGCACAGGGATTGGAACCGGCACAGGGTACGCAGTCTATACTGGGTATTACCAAGGCATCTTTGGCAACGGATTCCTTCTTGTCGGCGGCGTCGTTCCAAGAGACGACAAAGGTTTTGACCGAGGCGGCAATCAAAGGAAAGACCGATGCGTTGATCGGATTAAAGGAAAATGTATTGCTGGGTAAACTGATTCCGGCAGGTACGGGTATGAAACGTTATCGTTCGGTCAAGCTGGATTCGGAAGAATTCACGATCCATGAAGATGACGTGCTGGATTTTGAAGACGATACGGATGAGAACGCGGAAGGATTTGCTGCCGATGATGCGGAAACCGAGGAATCGGACAGTGAAGAAACGGTTACCGTATTAGACACATCCGGTGAGGAAGGAAACGTACCGGAAGAGTAATCGGAATAAGCAGATAATCAAAAAACAAATAAATGTCCCCATAGTCGAGATGGTTCGACGCGTGGGGACATTTTTTAAAAGCAGGATTAGGTGCAAACGAAACGTAACTGGCGAATAAGTAGAGCAAAAAGATTGGGTGAGAATATGAAACTGATTTCTTGGAATGTCAATGGCTTACGTGCCTGTGTACAGAAAAATTTTATGGAAAGTTTCTCTAAACTGAATGCGGATATGTTCTGCCTTCAGGAGACGAAGCTTCAGGAGGGACAGATTGATCTGTCCTTGGACGGATACTATCAGTATTGGAATTATGCAGAGAAAAAAGGGTATTCCGGGACCGCTATTTTTACGAAGCTGGAGCCGTTACACGTAACATACGGTATCGGTATAGAGGAGCATGATAAAGAAGGGCGTGTGATCACACTGGAATATCCGGAATTTTTTATGATAACCGTGTATGTACCCAATTCACAGAATGAATTGACAAGATTGCCGTATCGTATGAAATGGGAGGCAGATTTTCTGTCCTATATCAAAGGATTAAATGAAAAGAAACCGGTTATTTTTTGCGGTGACCTGAATGTGGCGCATCAGGAGATTGATCTGAAGAATCCGAAAACCAATCATAAGAACGCCGGATTTACGGATGAAGAACGGGCTTGTTTTACAAATATAATCAACAGTGGGTTTGTGGATACGTTTCGATATTTTTATCCGGATCAGACAGATATCTATTCGTGGTGGTCCTACCGGTTTCGGGCAAGAGAAAAAAATGCCGGATGGAGAATCGATTATTTTTGTGTATCAGAGTCTCTGAAGGGGAAATTAACGGATGCAAAGATCCATACGGATATTTTTGGTTCGGATCATTGTCCGGTGGAGTTGGATATCAACCTGTAGATAGGAGGAATATATTTATGAAAAAAACGATAAGGGAAGAATTAAAGACCTTATCCGTAAAGAATTTTCTGGCTCTTACTTTGTCCGGTACGATCAATGCCATTGGAGTGACGATGTTTTTGTTACCCCTGCATCTTTATGACAGTGGGTTTTCCGGTACGGCAATGCTGTTGGAACAGTTGACTCCGCCTGCATGGACACTGTCTGTTTTTTTATTGATCTTGAATATACCGTTTTTTTTATACGGGTATAAAAAACAGGGAACGGGATTTACGGTCTACTCGGTATACGCCGTAGTCATTTATTCTGCGGCATCATTTTTGATACGGGATATCTTGCCGGTGGATGTGGCGACAAACTCTCCGTTTGCAGGACAGGATCTGCTGCTTGGAGCGGCATTTGGAGGTTTGATTTCCGGTATCGGAAGCGGGTTGACGATTCGCTTTGGCGGAGCGATTGACGGCGTAGAAGTCATGGCGGTGACTTTTTCAAAAAGGCTGGGTGTCACAGTCGGAACTTTTGTGATGGCATACAATGTATTGTTGTATATCGTGGCAGGCATTGTAATGGACAGTTGGATTCTTCCGCTTTATTCGATCGTTACATATTATGTTGCATTACATGCGGTGGACTATATTGTGGAAGGTTTTGATAAAGCGAAAGCAGCCATGATCATTACGACAAAACCGCAGCAGGTCAGCCGGTCCTTGTCGGAGGAATTCGGCAGTGGAATCACTTTATGGGACGGACATGGGTATTATTCGGATCAGGGGAAAACGGTTATCTATTTTGTTGTCAACCGTTTTCAGATTGGAAAGATGAAGGCGATCGTCCAGAAATATGATAAAAATGCGTTTATTTCCATTACGGAGGTAGCGGACGTATTGGGGAAAAATACAAAATAAAACACTGAGAGACAGACCACAAGAGGTGATAAACATGGCAGACAAAACAACAGAAACCAAAAAAACAGACAGTAAATGGAAAGCATTCTTGAAAAAGAAAAACATCGAGATTTCCGTCAGACGATACTTGGTGGACGCGATGGGGGCGATGGCAAATGGATTATTTGCTTCGCTTTTGATCGGAACCATTGTCGCAACTTTGGGACAGCAGTTAAATATACAAATGCTGGTGGATATCGGAACTTTTGCGAAAGGCGTGTCCGGTCCGGCAATGGCGGTGGCAATAGCATATGCTCTTCAGGCGCCGCCGCTAGTTCTCTTTTCCATGCTGGCAGTCGGAGCCGCGGCAAATACGATGGGGGAAGCCGGCGGACCGTTGGCAGTCTTTGTGATTGCCATTATCGCAACGGAAATAGGGAAAGTGGTTTCCAAGGAAACAAAGATTGACATTCTGGTCACGCCTTTGGTCACGATATGTATCGGCGTTCTGTTGTCGATCGGGCTGGCGCCATATATAGGAAAAGCGGCAAGCGGGGTCGGTCAGTTGATTATGTGGGCGACGGAAATGCGTCCGTTTATGATGGGCATACTGGTATCTGTGATTGTCGGAATCGCTTTGACCTTGCCGATCAGCAGTGCGGCAATTTGCGCGGCATTAAGCCTGACCGGACTGGCAGGCGGCGCGGCTGTAGCAGGATGCTGCGCCCAGATGGTAGGATTTGCCGTGATGAGCTATCGGGAAAATAAAATCGGCGGTTTGGTCTCGCAGGGGATCGGAACCAGTATGCTGCAAATGGGAAATATCATAAAAAATCCCAAAATATGGATTCCGCCGATTTTGACCTCGGCGATCACAGGACCGATTGCAACTTGTGTCTTTCATTTGGAAATGAATGGGGAAGCAATCTCATCCGGAATGGGTACATGTGGATTTGTCGGTCAGATCGGCGTATACACCGGATGGATAAATGATATAGCGGCAGGAGCAAAGCAGGCGGTGACATGGATAGATTGGCTGGGACTGATTCTGATCAGTTTTGTTCTGCCTGCATGTTTGACATGGGGATTTGGCTGGATATGCCGCAAGATCGGATGGATTCGGGAAGGAGATTTAAAACTATAGTATTTAAAACTGCAATCACCGCATGGGGACAAATTGTCATAAAAAAGTAAGAAAACTTTCAAAAAAAACTAAGATTTGGTTTCGGAATTTTCCAATATATAGTATAATAATGTCTAGGAACCTCAGATATAATAAAAAGATCGGAATCCATTCATGAAAGGGGAAATTCTATGGAATTTGCTTTATGTATGCTTGTTGGATATTTGTTAGGCTGTATCAGTCCTTCTTACTGGCTTGCCAGATTAAAAGGAGTTGATCTGCGGAGCGTCGGGCAGGAAAATTTAGGAACGACGAATGCGTTTATGGTCTTGGGTAAAGCCAGCGGCATCGTGGTTATGGTCATTGATTTCATGAAAGGATTTTTAGCAGTGAAGATCGCGCAGCTGTTGTTCCCTAATTTTGCGATCGCTGCTGTCACGGCAGGTGCGGCTGCGATTCTCGGGCATATGTTTCCGTTTTATCTGAAATTTCGCGGAGGAAAAGGGTTAGCCACGCTGGGTGGCTTGATCTTGAGTACGGATTGGCGTATCTTTTTATTTTTAGCGGTGATCGCAATCGTAGTGATGTGGATTTCGGATTGGGGATGTGCGACTTCTTTTTCAACGGCGCTCTTATATCCGTTCCTGTATTTTGGAAAAACGGAAAGTTACATTAGTTTAGTGATCTTGGAATTAGTCTGCATCTGTGTTATTATCAAGCATAGCGCAAATATTATACGATTAAAAGAAGGAAAAGAACCGTCTGTACGGCTTGCCGTCAAACGCGTATTTCGAAAAGCAGAAGACGGGACTTTCATGGGACCATAAGCCATGCGAGTGTGTGATCAGCACATGTTCCGAAAAGGAGGAAGACAGATGCGGATTTTAGTAACCGGTGGAGCAGGATATATAGGCAGCCATACCTGTGTCGAATTGATCCATGCAGGACATCAGCCGATTATCATAGACAATTTATCGAATTCTAATATAGAAGCGGTTCGGCGGGTAAAGGCGCTGACCAAGCAGTCCGTTCCGTTTTATGAGGCGGATATACGGGATCATTCAATGCTGGAACGGATCTTTCAGACGGAATCGATAGATGCCGTCATTCATTTTGCCGGATGGAAAGCGGTAGGCGAATCAGTCCAAAAACCGTTAGAATATTATCATAATAATATCACAGGCACGTTAGTTCTTTGCGACGTTATGAGAACTTACGGCGTCAAGAATCTCATATTTAGTTCTTCCGCGACCGTATATGGGGAACCGGCTTTTGTTCCGATCACGGAAGAATGCCCGAAAGGAAAGATATCCAATCCGTACGGGCAGACAAAAGCAATGCTGGAACAGATTTTGACAGATCTATATGTGGCAGATCCGGAATGGAATATCGTGTTACTGCGCTATTTTAATCCGATCGGGGCAAACGAGAGCGGGCAGTTGGGAGAAGATCCACGGGGGATACCGAATAATTTAGTGCCGTATATCGCAAAAGTAGCGATTGGCGCCTTGCCGGCGTTAGGCGTGTTTGGAAACGATTATCCGACAAAGGATGGCACGGGCGTGCGTGACTATATTCATGTCGTGGATTTGGCAAAGGGGCATGTTCAGGCGTTGAAAAAGCTGGAACCGAATTCCGGTGTGAATATCTATAATTTGGGTACGGGAAACGGTTATAGCGTCTTGGAGGTTCTGCATGCGTATGAAAAAGCCTGTGGCAAGACCCTGCCATATGAGATCAAACCAAGAAGGAGCGGCGATATCGCCATTTGCTATTGCGATGCTTCCAGAGCCAAAGAAGAGCTTGGCTGGAAAGCCGAGAAAACGCTGGAGGAGATGTGCATAGACTCTTGGAGATGGCAGTCAATGAATCCGAACGGATATGTTGGCGCATAAGGTTTATTCTGAAGGTATTCAAAAAAAATATGAAATATACGAATACATTCCTTCATTTAACAAATAATATCTAAAGGAGCATATTTCAATGGGAAATATGGATATCACATTAAATGGAGGAATTTGTATGAAAGCAACAGGAATTGTCAGACGAATAGACGATTTAGGAAGAGTTGTCGTCCCGAAAGAGATTCGGAGAACCTTGCGCATTCGGGAAGGCGACCCGTTGGAAATTTTCACGGATAAAGACGGAGAAATAATTTTAAAAAAGTATTCTCCGATTGGAGAATTGGGTGCATTTGCACAGCAGTATGTGGATGCAACCGCTCAGATCATCGGACATGCGGTCTGTGTTTCGGACCGTGATCAGATCATTGCGGTGGCAGGCGCGCCGAAGAAAGATTTTATCGGAAAAGTGCTTCATAAAGAGTTAGAAGAGGCAATCAACGATCGGGAATCGATCTTGGCAAAGAAAGGAGAAAAGAAATATATTAAAATCCTTTCAAACAGCGACGAGGAATATTACGGAGAGATTGTTCAGACGATCTTATGTGAAGGGGATGCGATCGGCGCCGTGATCATTCTGAGTCGAACGGAGTCGGAACCGCTGGGTGAAACGGAACGGAAGGCTGCCGGAATCGCCGCAAATTTCTTGGGAAAGCAGATGGAAGGCTAAAGAAACGGAAAAAGGCGAAAAAAATATGTATTTTCCTTGACAAATGCAAAGGGAAATTATATAACTATATGTAGGTGTTGCCCCTAAGAAGCGGGTCAACAGTGTGTTACGCTTGATATAAGCGTGCAAAAGTATTCATTCATTGTAGAGGAGGATTTTTTTCGATGAACAAGACAGAATTGATTGCAGCAGTTGCTGAAAAGACAGAATTATCTAAGAAGGATGCTGAGAAGGCAGTAAAGGCTTTCACTGAAGTTGTTTCTGAAGAATTAAAGAAGGGTGAGAAGATTCAGTTAGTTGGTTTCGGTACGTTTGAAGTAGCTGTAAGACCGGCACGTGAAGGCAGAAATCCTAAGACCGGTGAGCCAATGCCGATTCCTGCTTCTAAGGCACCGAAGTTTAAGGCAGGAAAAGCTTTAAAGGATTTAGTAAATGCTTAATGGAATTACCGTGAGGTAAATGATAGAGGGAATGAATGTCTAAGGGATGCTTCGCAGTCGGAGTATCCCTTTGATCGTTTAAAGGCAGAACCAATTGGGAAGGGATCGATTATGAGATTAGATAAGTATTTAAAGGTATCACGATTGATAAAAAGAAGAACCGTTGCAAATGAAGCGTGTGATGCCGGAAGAGTCTCGGTCAACGGAAAACCGGTCAAGGCATCTTACGAAGTAAAGATGGGAGATGAAATTGAAATACAGTTTGGAAATAAATCCGTAAAAGTGGAAGTGACGCAGATTGCGGAGACCACCAAAAAAGAAGATGCAAGGGATATGTTCCGGTATTTATAATACAGGAAAACGATAGCATAAACAGGCTCTTTTTCTCATATATTGCAAAAGGAAGGGGGCATGTATATGGATGAACGTGTAGGAACAAGACCGCATAAAGTGACGTTACTGAATCGGGGAATCGGAGCCGTTAGCGGAGTAAGAGACGTGAAGGCTTTTAACGAAACGGAGATCATTTTGGAGACGGATATGGGAATGCTATCGATCAAAGGCACAGACCTTCATGTGACGAAACTCACTTTGGAAAAGGGGGAAGTAGAGATTGACGGGTCTGTTGACAGCTTTGTATATACCGGCTTCAAGGAACCGTCTGCTTCCGGCGGTGTATTTGGAAGACTGTTTCGATAGCCCATGTCTGGTGAAATCATACAGGAATTGCAGACCTTCCTCATCAGTGCCTTTTGGGGAATGCTATTGGTGTTTTATTATGACTTTTTTCGTTTGATACGTGAAATGAAGAAACACACCGGTTTCATGACGGCGGTAGAAGATATCGTATTTTGCTTGGGCAGTGGATGTCTGATCTTTTCGGTATTCTATAGTTACAGTCAGGGAGAGGTTCGGGCGTTTGTTTTGCTGGGCATGGGATGCGGAGCCGCATTGTTTAATTGGGGGATCAGTCCATACAGCCGTGGCATCGTATTGTTTTTCTATCGGAAAATAAAAATGGCATTGAAAAAAGCAGGGAAACACAGTACAATAAACAATAAGAATCACGCAAAGGATGGGAAACATGAGTAGGAGAAATACGACCCGGAAAGAAAATATCAAAGGCGTTGTGGTCATCTGTGTTGTACTTTTGGTTTTGTGTGCAACTCTTTTCGTGCGTTATATTTCTCTCAGAGATCAGTATCGGACAAATGCGGAGACGATCGCCGTCTTGGAAGAAGAAAAGAAAGCGGAAGAAGAACGTACTACACATTTACAGCAGCAGGAACTATATCAGCAGACGGATGAGTTTATAGAGGAGACAGCCAGAAAATTATTGAATTTGATTCGACCGGGTGATACGACCATTAAACCGGAAGAAGCGGAATGAGAGCCATTGCGGGAAAGATCAGCAATGGTCTTTTCATATGACAGAAAAAGACAGGAAATACACAATAAAAGAAAGTGAACGAACTATGGTAGAGATTCAGCATGTGACAAAGATCTATAAATTAAACAAAAAACAAATGGCAGAGAACAAGACGAACTCAAGCACAAAGGTAGCAGTCCGGGATGTATCGCTTACAGCAAAGGCAGGAGAGATCTTCGGGATTCTGGGACCGAATGGCGCCGGAAAGACGACTTTGCTACGATGTGTCGCAACGCTTTTGACACCGACGGAAGGCGATATTTTGGTCAATGGTTTCCATACGGTCAGAGACGGAGAACAGGTGCGTCGCTCAATGGCATTTTTGACGAATGAGGTCAAACTGGATGTTCATTTTAGTCCGAAATATTTGTTTTGGTTTTTTGGCAGGTTGTATGGTCTGTCAGATGAATATATTGAAAAACGCCAAATGGAGTTATTCTCTTATTTTGGGATTACGGAATTTGAAAACAAAAGGATCGAAGAACTTTCTACCGGAATGAAACAAAAGGCTTCGATTGCGGTCAGTTTGGTACATGATCCCGATATTGTGATTTTTGATGAACCGACAAACGGACTGGATATTATAACCGCAAGGGCGGTGACGGATTATCTGCGTATTTTAAGGGATCGAGGTAAACTGGTAGTTATTTCGACACATATCATGCCGGAGGCACAAAAACTCTGCGATCGTATGGCAATGATCATCAACGGTTCTTGTGTGTTTCAGGGAACCTTACAGGAAGCGCTTGCCCTGCGTCAGTCAGACGATTTGGAGGATGCGTTCTTTGAACTTTATCGACAAGCAACGGAGGACAAATAATGAAAACGATAGTGATTGTGATGAAAAAGGAATTATACCGTGTGTTTTCGGATCGAAAAATGGTATTTGGTCTATTTTTTATGCCGGCGATTGTCATTATCGGGATTTATCTGCTGATGGGGATTTTAATGTCTTCCATGATGGAAGACTGGGAGGAACACGAGCCGACGATTCTGATCTATCATGCGCCGCACAGTTTTTATGATTATATGGGTACGATGGAACAATCAACCGGAGAATATCGTCAAAACGACAGTGTTTTTCATATCACATGGACCGATGACGGACAGATGGTGGAAGAAGAAAAGGCACACATTTATTCCGGAGAGTTGGATCTCATACTGGTATTTCCGGATGATTTTGAAGAGCAGGTGAAAGAATATCCTACAGCGGAATCCATACCGGATATCTATACCTATTACAATCCTTCCGAAGACTATTCCGATAATGCAAGGACGGACGTTCTGAATAAATTGCTGGAACCGTATCGTCAGAAACTGCTACAGGAACGGGTAGGCGACTTGGAACAACTGAAAATCTTTACGGTAGACGCGACCAATGAGGATTCGGTCATTCAAAATGACAATAAGGCACAGGGAAAAATATTCGGCTTCGTGATCCCGTATATGATTACCATTGCATTGTTTGCGGGAGCTATGAATCTGGGTGCGGATAGTTTTGCGGGAGAAAAAGAACGCGGCACCATGGCGGCTCTGCTCGTGACACCGATTAAGCGGAGTGCGATCGTATATGGGAAACTGTTTGCATTGATGATTTTGTCAGGACTTTCCTCTCTGATTTATGGCGGCGCCATGATCTTTGCGATGCCGTTGCTTTATAGGACCTTAGGTACGTTGACAGGGCAGGATTTACATTTTATGCCTAGCCAGATGGTCATGATGCTGGTACTGATCGTTACGCTTGTCTTTTTATATGTGGCGCTGATCGCGATGTGTGCGACCTTCGCTAAGAATATGAAAGAAGCAAGTACCTATATCATGCCGCTTTATATGCTGGTACTGGCGATTGGCATGGTATCTATGTTCAGGGGTGAGAATGTTTCGAATCTGCAGTATTTCATTCCGTTATATGGTTCCACGATGGCTTTGAAAAATGTGTTTACGGTTGAACTTTCGCCTTTGGAATGCCTGTTTGCCACAATTTCTAATCTTGTGAGCGGAGCCTTGTGCGCATACCTGACGGCAAAGATGTTCCATAATGAGAAAGTGATGTTTAATGCTTAGTATCAACGCCCTGACAGAGTTTCTCAAACATTCTATGGGGAATATTCTAGAATTTGATGTATAAAATATGACAGAATTCCGCAGCCGACATTCCTATAATGAATCCATGGTAAATGGAGGTGAATAGGGATGAATGCGGAAATAACTAAAAAACAGGAAATGGTTTGGATATATATTTTGACTTTTCTGGCGGCACGTTCAGAATTGGCGGGTATATATCCTTTTGCTGTCGCTATTTTTGTGGGAGCTTATCTGGCAGGATGCGGTTCATGGGGATTATACGGAACCATATTGTTCGGGATCGCATCTACGTTTTCTTTGAACGGCATGGTAAAATACGGTATTATTTTATTGCTGATCACGGTGGGGATCAGTATTGTGTCTTCCGGGAATAAACGAAATAATCCACTGACTATGGCATGTATGTCCGGTGGAATTACCATGCTGGCAAGCTTTATCTGGAATGCGTTGCCGACCGAGGGATTGAATGTCACATTTTGGAATCCGTTAAGAGATCAGATGTTTCAGGAATCCTCTGCTGCCGGATATGCCGGACGAATCGGCGCATGGCTGTCTGATCCGTTCGCTTGGTATATGCCGATCTTGGAAGGGGTCATAGTGACTTGCTTTATTCTGATTTTGGAACAGGCGCTGCAGGTGATCCGTAATAAAGAAGATATCATGAAAAGTGAGAATCTCTTAAGTACCTTAAGCCTGATGGCAATTGTGCTTTGGGGGATTCCGTTGCAGGTAGCGTTTTATTTTACGGCGCTGCAGGGGGTAATCTGCTATCTGCTCCTGTTTATGTCTTACCGCTATGGTGTTGCATATGGTACCAGTGTCGGCACGGTCTGCGGCGTGATTCTGGCATTGCGGACACAGCAGGTAGAATGGGTGGCGATCTGTGTGATCTTAAGTCTGGCTGCCGCTTTTTTGGGAGAGTGGAGCCGGCTTTTGGAAACCTTAGGTTTTTTGGCAGTGATAGGTTTTCTTGGTTTCTTCTATTATCCGGAACTGCTGGAGGTACAGGCATTGCGGGGACTGCTTTCTGCCTGCGTGCTGTTTATCTGTACGCCAAAAAGTTATCTGTTAAAATATTCCATGGCGGGTCCGGAATCGGATACGGAATTAGTCAGTAGTGAAGTTCAGAAGATGACGCGTTTGCGGTTGCAGGATTTTGCGGAAGTATTTACAAAGATTGGAAGGAGCTTCGGAGAACCCGCCTATGCGCTGGATAATGACGGACAGGCACTCCGTTATCCGACCTTTGCCCGTCAAATGGGGGAAATCGGCGAAAGTCTACAGGAATTTTCGGTGGGCATGTATACGCCGGTGGCAGTGAACCAGCAACAGGAAAGCATAGTGATTCATCGATTGGAACGGCAAAACGTGCGTGTGAAGCATTTGGTCATGCTCAAGGGCATGTATGGGAAAAAGGAGATCTACCTTTCTGCCCGTACCATACGTGGCAGGGTTATGACGGCAAAGGAAGCGGCTCAGATCATCAGCGAAGCACTGGGGTGTGATTATCGTGTCGCGCCATCGAGCCGGATGCTTATTAATCGCGAGTATGATGTCGTCATGTTTGAAGAGGATACACATTACCGCTATCTGACCGGGGCAAGACGGATCACAAAGGAAGGGCAGCAGATATCGGGAGATAATTTTTCTCAGATGGAATTAAAAAACGGACAGTTACTGATGATACTGGCGGACGGAATGGGCAGTGGAGAAGAAGCATCTCGGCAGAGCGAGCAACTGGTCGATTTATTGGAAGAAATGCTGGAAGCCGGTTTCAAGAAAGAATCGGCGATCGAAATCTTAAATGAATTGATCGCTATGCAAGGACAGGGAGAACGTTTTGCCACGCTTGACCTGTGTATGGTGGATCTGTATTCCGGCGTCGGAGAATTTTTGAAGATGGGGGCATCTACTACATTCATTAAAAGAGGACAATGGATCGAAAGCATTCAGTCAACCACTCTGCCGGTAGGGATACAGGAACATACGGATATTGATGCCATACAAAAGAAATTCTATCACGGTGATATGATCATTATGGTGAGTGATGGGGTGTTAGACGGTATCTTATTTGACAATAAAGAAGAATGTTTAAAGGAAATGTTGTTGGAGATTGACGCCAAAAATCCGCAGGAGATGGCGGATGAGATTATTGACCGTATTCTGAAAATGAATGGCAGAGGCATGCGGGATGATGCCAGCGTTCTGGTCTTGGGCATATGGAAAAAGTAGAGTATTTGGCGAATCTTGCAATTTCCAAGGATATCCAGTAAGATGATAACAGAAATCCGAGGTTGGAGGCAGAACGATACCGTGTTAGCTCAGGTACGGAAGACACTCGAACAATTTCATATGATCGAACAAGGAGAGAAGATCGTGGTAGGTGTTTCCGGCGGCGCGGATTCCATGTGTCTGTTGGCGGTATTGCAGGAACTGGCTCCGGAATGGGATCTGCAGCTTCATGTTGTACACGTCAATCATCTGTTGCGAGAAGAAGCGGCAGAAGAAGAACGGTATGTACGGGAGTACTGTAATAAGCAGGGAATACCATGTACGGTCTTTCACAAAGATATCAAAGAATATGCGGAAGAAGCAGGCTGTTCGATAGAAGAAGCAGGCAGAGATTATCGATATGAATGCTTTGAACTGGCATGCCGTCAAGAAAAGTGTCAAAAAATTGCCGTGGCGCATCATCAAAAGGATCGAGTGGAAACGTTGCTGTTTCATATGCTGCGGGGAACCGGCATGCGTGGATTGGGAAGTATACCGGCGGTGCGTGGGAAGATCATTCGCCCTTTACTGTATGTAGACAGGGCGGAGATTGAACATTTTCTGCAAGAACATGGGATCGGTTATGTAACGGATGCCTCCAATGCAACCGACGACTATTCCAGAAATCTTATACGGAATCGAATCCTGCCGCAGATTCAGGACGTAAATGCACAGGCAATCCCTCATATGGCAGCAGTTGCGGATTTGGCACAGGAATACTGGCAGTATGTGGAAGGGCAGGCGCAGATCTGGGAAAAAGAATGGGTAAAGATCAGAAAAGACCGGGTGCTGATTGACAGCGGCGCGATGAAAAGCCAGCCGGAGTTACTGCAACGGCATGTCATATACAGGCTCCTGACACAGTTGGCAGGTTCGGCAAAAGATATCCGGCAGATCCATGTAGAACAGATACGCTCTCTGCTGGATAAACCGGTAGGAAAGCAGATTCATCTTCCGTATGGGTTGATGGGATGTAGCAGATATGAAAGCATTTGTATCCAAAAAACAGATTCCGTACAGACGGATAGGGCGCGGGATATGGAACCGGTTATGATACAGGTGCCGGGGATCGTTCGGCTGAACGGGATCGGCGAGATAGCATGCAGTCTGCGGAAGATAGAACAAATACCGGAAATTTCCAAAAAAGTATATACGAAAATGTTTGATTATGATAAAATTAATGATACTTTATGTGTGAGGAATCCGAGAGCAGGCGACTATTTTATTATGAATGTGCAGGGAGAACGTAAGAAGCTGTCCCGCTATTTTGTGGATCATAAGATTGCACAGGAAGAACGGCAAAGGATGCTGGTTTTGGCAGAAGGCGATCGGATTGATTGGATAATCGGGCAACGGATCGGAGAAGATGTAAAAATAACCGAGACCACCAAAACCGTTTTACAGGTGGAATTTCGGTACCAAGGAGAGGAACATGGATAAAATTTCAGTCTTGATCTCAAAAGAAGCCATTGAAACGAGAATACAGGAAATGGCAGACAAACTGAATCGTGATTATGAGGGCAAGGAAGTGCATTTGGTAGGTATTCTAAAGGGAAGTGTCTTTTTTGTCTGTGAATTGGCAAAGCGGCTGACCATGCCGGTACAGATGGATTTTATGGCGGTGTCCAGCTATGGTTCCGGCACCGAATCGGACGGTCGCGTTAAGATTGTCATGGATATGGCGGATTCGATTCGGGATAAGCATGTGGTTCTTGTAGAAGATATTATTGATTCCGGTACTACGTTAAGTTATCTGTTGCCGATATTAGCCAGCCGGCAGCCGGCAGATCTGCGTTTGATCACCTTGTTGAGTAAGCCGGATCGAAGAAAAAAAGAGGTAGCGATCGATGATATCGGATTTGTCATTCCGGATGTATTTGTAGTGGGATATGGACTTGACTATGCACAGAAATATAGAAATCTTCCATATATTGGGATCTTGGAAGTGTAGAAAGGAGAAACGATGAATAAGCAGGGAGCATTTCGTGGGATCGTTTGGTTTTTGGTCTTGCTTGCCCTTTTTGTATTTGCATATTCTTTTTATGTAAAAAGTACTTCGATCGACTTGTTTTCATATAATTTATCAAGTTTTCAAGAAGACTTAGAGGCAGGAAATATCCGTACGGTCATCATTAAACAAAACGGTGAAATACCGACCGGTGTGGTAACGGTCATGACGGATGAAAATACAGGAAAAGATTTTTATACCTCGGATGTCAATGAGATCATTCGCATGGTTCAGGAGCAGAATCAAAAAGAAGAACAGAGCGAGGATATTGTCATCACGGTTGGAGACGTGACAAGGCAGAGCGCTTTCAGCCAGTTGCTTCCATATGCGATCCTGATCATTGTGGTGATCGTTTTTATGTTTGTGATCATGTTATCCATGCAGGGTTCCGGCGGCGGAAGAATGATGGATTTCGGGAAAAGCCGTGCCAAAATGATGGTGGAAAATGAACATGGCATCGATTTTACGAAAGTGGCGGGGTTACAGGAAGAAAAGCAGGAATTAGAAGAAATCGTAGATTTTTTAAGAAATCCTGAAAAGTACGCAAGACTGGGTGCAAGAATCCCGAAGGGCGTGTTATTGGTAGGACCTCCGGGTACCGGTAAAACTTTATTGGCAAAAGCGATTTCGGGTGAAGCGCAGGTGCCGTTTTTAAGTATTTCCGGTTCGGATTTTGTAGAAATGTTTGTAGGCGTCGGCGCCTCCAGAGTCAGGGATTTATTTATGGAAGCGCAAAAAAATGCACCGTGTATCGTGTTTATTGATGAAATTGATGCGGTTGCAAGAAAGAGAGGGTCCGGACTCGGCGGCGGACATGACGAACGGGAACAGACCTTGAATCAGTTATTGGTAGAGATGGACGGATTCGGGGTTAATGAAGGCATTATCGTGATGGCTGCGACCAATCGGGTAGATATTTTGGATCCCGCCATTTTAAGACCGGGCAGATTCGATCGAAAAGTAGTGGTCGGTAAGCCGGATGTTAAGGGCAGGGAAGATATCTTAAAAGTGCATACGGTCGATAAACCGCTTGGTGAAGATGTAGATTTGCACGAGATCGCAAGGACAACCTCCGGATTTGCCGGTGCGGATTTGGAGAATCTCATGAATGAAGCAGCAATCATGGCGGCAAAACATGATCGGTCATATATTTTAAAACAGGATGTCGATCAGGCGTTTATTAAAGTAGGAGTCGGCACTGAAAAGAGAAGCCGGCTGATACCGGAGACCACCCGAAAGATCACGGCATATCATGAAGCCGGACATGCCATCCTCTTTCATCTGCTTCCGGATGTCGGACCGGTATATGCCGTATCCATTATTCCGACCGGAGAGGGAGCCGCAGGTTATACGATGCGCCTGCCAAAGAATGATAATGAATTCACGACCAAAGGGATGATGTGTCAGGATATTATGGTGGATTTTGGCGGAAGGATCGCCGAAGAATTGATCTTTGAAGATATCACGACAGGGGCTTCGCAAGATATCAAGATAGCTACGCAGACGGCACGCTCTATGGTAACAAAATATGGTATGTCCGAAAAACTGGGCTTGGTCAATTACGAAAGTTCGGATGAAGAAGAGGTATTTTTGGGCAGAGATTTAGGACATGCAAAGAACTTTAGTGAAGAAACAGCCATGCAGATCGATATGGAAGTCAAGCGGATCATGGATGAGTGCTATGCACAGGCTAGGAAGATCTTGGAAGACAATATGGATATCCTTCATCGCTGCGCGGGCCTGCTGCTGGAGAAAGACCGTATTGACGGCAAAGAATTTGAACAGTTATTCGCCTGATTCCGTGCATAACGGAACATGAGAACGGTCGAGATGACTATATAACAATGTGATAATTTTTGAAGGATAAATTATCTATTTTGACATTTGGTTTGAAAAACAAAGAATAAGTTATGGTTTTTTTGCACAAAAGAAACGAAAAAAAAGAAAATTCTTTGTGAACACTTTTTGTCACGATTTGCTATAATAAACTTGTAACCCCCCAATACATTATATAGTTTTTTGCTACACCCATAAGTAACAAAATACCTTCTCCAAAAGGACAGCGTTCGGTAGCTGTCCTTTTAACTTTTAAATTCTATCATATACAAACGGACAATTTTATATTAAAATAGGAATGTACATCCCAAGGGAGGGAAATCCATATGAACTTTAATACCAATTTTGGACTGTTGTCCATTCCTGAAAAAATATTTAAATATACGTTTTCGATGAAGCCGCCGTTGAATTTGGGCGCATTGTTCAGCGACGGAACCGAATTTTACCGTTCACCGGAAGAACCGATGCCACATGACAACCTGCGTATCCGTTTTCGGACCGGTATTGATAATGTGGAGCAATTATTTTTGATCTGGTGCGGTGAACGCATCGAGATGCCGCTGGCTTTTTCCGATCAGATGTTTGATTATTATGAGTATACCATACAGGATTTGCCGGATAAGCTATGCGACTATTATTTTGAAGTGCGTGTCGGAAGGATCACTTGTTATTACAATAAGATCGGAGCGGCAAAAGATTTAAATACTTTCTATAATTTTGAGATCGCGCCGGGATTCCGGACGCCGGATTGGGCAAAGGGAGCAGTCTTTTACCAGATCTTTGTGGACCGTTTCTATAATGGCGATCCATCCAATGACGTTTTGGATAATGAATACAGCTATATCGGAGAGGGAACACAAAAGATCACACAATGGGATAAATATCCGGATGCAATGGATGTCAGATGTTTTTACGGTGGTGATCTTCAGGGCGTCATGGACAAACTGGATTATCTGCAGGACTTGGGAGTGGATGTCATTTATCTGAATCCTATTTTTGTATCTCCGTCCAATCACAAATATGACAGTCAGGATTATGATTATGTAGATCCGCACTACGGCAAGATCGTTAAGGATGAGGGAGAGTGCTTAAGTTACGGGCAGGCGCCGAATCGGGAAGCAACTCGGTATATTACGAGGGTGACGGATAAGGAAAATTTAGAGGCAAGCAATCAGCTCTTTATTCAACTGGTAGAGGAAATACACAAACGTGACATGAGGATCATATTGGACGGTGTATTTAACCATTGCGGATCGTTTAATAAATGGCTGGATCGGGAGGAGATCTATGAAAATCAGGAGGGTTATGAAAAGGGAGCGTATGTAGACGCAGACAGTCCGTATCGTAGCTTCTTCAAGTTTGCGGATGAATACCAATGGCCGTATAATACCACATATAATGGTTGGTGGGGACATGACACCCTGCCAAAGCTCAATTACGAAGAATCACCAAAGCTCTATGAATATATTTTAAATATCGCCAAGAAATGGGTTTCCCCGCCGTTCAATGTGGACGGATGGCGTTTGGACGTTGCTGCTGATCTGGGACATAGTCCGGAATTTAATCACCAATTTTGGCGGGATTTCCGAGCGGTCGTCAAGGAGGCAAATCCGGAAGCGATCATTTTGGCAGAGCATTATGGGGATCCGAAAGATTGGCTGTTGGGTGACCAATGGGATACCGTGATGAACTATGATGCGTTTATGGAACCGATCACATGGTTTCTGACCGGTGTAGAGAAGCATAGTGACGAATTCCGAGGGGACCTGTTGGGAAATCCGGATGCTTTTATCGGAGCGTTACGACATCATATGTCACGATTCCATCATCAATCCCTTTATGTCTCCATGAATGAGTTGTCGAACCACGATCATTCGAGATTTCTTACCAGAACCAACCGTATGGTCGGAAGAACCCATACTTTGGGACCGGAAGCGGCAAGCCGGAATATTAACAAAGGTGTGTTTCGGGAAGCGGTGGTATTTCAAATGACATGGCCCGGGGCGCCTACTATCTATTACGGAGATGAAGCGGGCGTGTGTGGTTGGACGGATCCGGATAACAGACGAACCTATCCTTGGGGGAATGAAGATCGGGATTTGATTGATTTTCATCGGGATCTGATACGGATACATAAGGAAAACTCCGCCTTAATGAAGGGGTCATATCGCTTTTTGCACGGTTCGCATAAGGTGGTTGCGTATGGACGTTTTGATGAAACGAATAAAGTGATCGTGGTTTTGAATAACAAATATGAGGATTTGGAACTGAAATTCAGTGTGGCAGAGTTGGGCATACCGGACGGAACCGTTCTGACACAGTTGATGCTGACAACAGAAGACGGTTACTTTTTAGATCCGATTGCAAGCCGGATCATAAACAATCGGTTATTTGTACACCTGCCTAAAATATCGGCAATTATCTTAAGGGTAAATTTATAAAAAATCCGCTTGTAAAATAACGCAAATGCCGGTCGCGGAAAAAAACAGTAAATTTTAAAAATTGCTTGCATTTTGAATCGTTTTCAATTATAATCAAATACTGTCAGCGGCTAAAAGCTGCTAACAATGGATGGATTCCCGAGTGGCCAAAGGGGACAGACTGTAAATCTGCTGCATATTGCTTCGGTGGTTCGAATCCACCTCCATCCATGCAATCAATTTCCTTCGGAAATTGGTTATGGAAAAGGGATCGCGGCACATGAAAGAAATACAACGCATTTGTGCCACGAGCAGGCAATCAATTTCCTTCGGAAATTGGTTACATATGCCGGCGTGGCGGAACTGGCAGACGCACAGGACTTAAAATCCTGCGGGACTAACCTCCCGTACCGGTTCGATTCCGGTCGCCGGCATGTTTATCTGAGCAGGTTTTGACTTGCGACGATATCCGCCCAGATAGCTCAGTTGGTAGAGCAGAGGACTGAAAATCCTCGTGTCACTGGTTCGATTCCGGTTCTGGGCATTTGATGAAAAATAATATGATGTGCGCGAGTGGCTCAGTTGGTGGAGCACGACCTTGCCAAGGTCGGGGTCGCGGGTTCGAGTCCCGTCTCGCGCTCTATTTGAAGGAAAAGCTAAGCTCATCCTTGAATCTCCAAACGGAGAAAAAGATATATATGAAATTAATTTGTTATAGTTTAGCTAGTATATTTTAATAGCACTTTAGGAAAATGAGAAAGAAGCAAAAATGAAAAGTTTTTTTGAAAAGTACGCAACAGCAATATGGATGGTGGTTTTCGTTATATGGGCAATTGTTGGATTCTTCGTTGAAAAAAATCCTCATACATACCTGATAGCAGAAGTTGTTTTCTGGTCAATATTTGCTATTTTTGAGTTTATCAGAATTAAGAATAAAAAAGAAGAAAAGTAAAAATGAAAGTAGAGAAAAAATCTACTTTTATTTTATGTTTTTAAGTTTTTTATTATTGTGCCAGCAATCATTGGTTTAGAATTTATAGTTTGAACTGAACAAAAAATCAATCCGTTCGGGTTGATTTTTTTGTGTTTTACAAAAATTAACAAAGAAAGGACGGTATTTTATGATAAAGGTTACGACACAAGAGTTAGAAACGGAAAGTAACTGAAAGCAAAAAAGATAAATTTAAGCAAAAAATGACGAATGTATTTAAGAGCAAAGATATCTTAAAACATCTAAATATAGTATAATATTTGTGGGAAAAATAGTAATTTGCTATTCCATACATATCAAGACCCGCAGCCGCTTCTGATGGACTGGATACGGAAGCGGCTGCAGGTTTTTCTATATCAGAGTTCCTTACATAAATAAATATGTTTCGAGATGCCAAAGGAAATGCAATACGTCAATGGAATTCCCGAAAGCAGGAAAAGCGAGAGTACCGGTTCCTTTGTCAGAATGGAAAAGATGCCTTCTATATGCAGATTTTCAAAGAGCGGTAATGCGTTCAAAATAGCAAAGAAGAGAAGGTACGTAAATGCGGTAAATGCTAATAACACTGCCCGTGCCTTTTCGACGCCGTATTTTATATATATCGGGATTTGTATGGATTCAAGCAGGGCAAGTGCAAAAAATACACTTAAATAAAAGTTCAACTTCATATATGGCGCTGTAGATTCCGTGCCGATGAACCAGCGGCTTGCGAATGTAAGGCAAAATCCGATGATAAGTCCGACCATCGTAGAAAGGATGGCAAACAGATATTTGGATAACAGGATATCATGTTTTGTGATCGGCAAAGTAGACATAAACCGGTCTGACATTGCCAATTCGTCATAGCTGAAAGAAGAACTGCCGTACATAGCAAATCCTAAAATGACTAAAAAAATGCCAAAACTTATTGTTTTGCCGATCATTATGATCGGCAAAGCAAGTACAATATAGATGATCAGTGTTTTTTGCTGCCGTTTGGTTTGCAGGAAATCTTTTACGATCAGTCCAATGATTGCTTCCATATCACATCACTCCTTTAATATAAATTAGCATAATCTCTTCAATCGTCGGGCGGTCAACGATAGAAATATTATATTTTTTCTGTATGCTGCTTCGATGGTTCACCAGTACCTGATATTCATATTTCGTTTTTATGTATTTCACGTAATCCTGCCGGTCCATCCGGCGGAATTCGGCTTCCGTGCATTTTGCGATGCCGTATTCTTCCAGCAGTTCATCTCTGGATTTTGACAGTATAATACTTCCGTCGTTTACAAATATGATATAATCCGCTATGCGATCCAGATCGGAAGTGATATGGGTTGTCAGCAGGATGGAATGTTCCTCGTCTTGAATGAAATCCTGAAACAGATCAAGGATATCATTTCTGGCAACAGGGTCCAAACCGGATGTCGGCTCATCTAAGATCAGTAGTTTCGGATGACTTGACAGAGCGGTTACGATTCGCAGTTTCATTTTCATGCCGCTGGATAATTCTTTTGACATCTGATCTTTGGGTAGATGAAAGGTCTCAAGATATTGGAAAAATAATGCCGGATCCCACTTGGGATACATGTGTTTCATGATCTTATGGATATCATTCGGAGTCAGATAATCCGATAAAAAACTGGTGTCCATCACAACGGCAATGTCTTGCTTGATCTGTGCCTCATGCTCGTGCATGTCCAATCCGAAAATCTTTATTTCCCCATCACTCTTCGGGATCATATTCAAAACAGAACGGATAATGGTTGTTTTTCCGGCGCCGTTTTCTCCGATCAATCCTAAGATCATACCTTTCGGCAGTGTAAAATGAATGTCGTTTAATGAAAACGTCTGGTAAGAGGTATTTAAACGATTGACTTCTAATATAGCTTCCATGATCATTCCTCCTCATATAAAGTATCAAATATTTTTAAAAGCTCATCCCGTGAAATATGGCTGATATTGGCAATCTCAATGGCTTCATCCAATAACGCTTCAATGCGTTTGATCTGTTCTTCCCGTCGTATTTCGGGGTTCTTATCTGAGACATAAGTGCCTTTTGCGGGTATCGTCGTCACATATCCTTCCTTTTCTAAAGCAATATAAGCATTCTTGGTTGTAATGACGCTGATACGCAGATCCCTTGCTAAGCTGCGAATAGAAGGAAGTAATTCTCCCGATCGGAGTTCTCCCGATAAGATCTTGTTTTTGATCTGTTCGGTGATCTGCTCATAGATCGGAACATTGCCGGTATTACTGATGATGATTTCCATACAACACCTCCTGTGTATAATGATTATATACAGTTTATATACAGATGTCAATAGCATTTATAAATTATTTATGAAGATGAAAAAGAGACTTCCTTTTTTACAGATTTTGTGGTAGTATCATACTGTTTCTATTATGTAAACATAGGTCCTTATTTGATAACAAGGCAGTATGATACTGCTTTTTTATTTGCCGCCATATACCGGCGGGGATTGACAGAAAGGAAGGCAGCAATGAATCAGGGTGAACAGTTGGAAGCGAGCAGCAATCCTTCAAAAGCGGAACAACCGCTTAAAGAGAACAAAATGGGAATTATGCCCATCAACAAGCTGATTATCACAATGTCTCTGCCAATGATGGCGTCCATGTTGATACAGGCGTTATATAACGTAGTAGACAGTGTATTTGTGTCCCGCATCAATCAGGATGCGTTTACGGCATTATCGTTGGTGTTCCCAATGCAGAATTTTATGATCGCTGTCGGAAGCGGAACCGGCGTCGGCGTGAACGCATTAGTCTCTCGTTTTTTGGGTGAGAAGCGGTGGAAAGACGCGAATGACGGGGCAAATTGCGGTATTTTTTTGTCATTGGTGAGTGCGATCGTATTTAGTCTGATCTGTTTCACGGCTTCAAAATGGGTCTTTATCTTACAAAAGGCAGACGCAGCCATTACGGATTACGGAACACAATATCTGACGGTCTGTGGCGGATTATGTTTTGGGATGTTTGCACAGTTCATTTTTGAACGGTTGCTGCAATCGACCGGCAAAACATTGTTTTCCATGATCACACAGATGACAGGTGCTGTGATCAATCTGATCTTAGATCCGATCATGATCTTTGGGTATTTTGGATGCCCGGCGCTGGGTGTACGGGGAGCGGCACTGGCGACGGTGATCGGACAAATCTGTGCTGCGGTTTTGGCGCTGATCTTTAATATCAAAGTGAATAAGGAACTGACATTAAGTCTCAGGGGCGTTTTCCATCCGAAAGGAAAAGTGATCGGAAAGATTTACAGTGTCGGAGTACCGTCTATTATCATGGCGTCGGTCGGTTCGGTCATGAGCTTTGGACTGAATAATATTTTAATGAAATTTACTTCTACGGCAGCGGCTGTATTCGGAGCATATTTTAAGCTGCAGAGCTTTATCTTCATGCCGGTGTTCGGATTAAATAATGGCATTATTCCGATCATTTCCTATAACTATGGCGCCAGAAAGAAAAAACGGCTACAGCAGACCATGCGGAACGGTGTCATTTATGCCATGGCGATCATGACAGTCGGATTGGTGATATTACAGATCTTTACAAAACCGCTGCTTATGATCTTCCAACCGGATGCGTATATGCTGGAGTTGGGTATTCCTGCAATCCGCACGATCAGTCTCAGCTTTATCTTTGCGGGATACAGTATTGCGGCGTCTTCTATCTTTCAGGCGTTCGGAAAAGGCTTTTTAAGCATGATGGTATCCATTATCCGGCAGTTGTTTGTGTTACTGCCGGTTGCATATCTGTTTTCACTGACCGGTAACGTCGGAGCAGTATGGTGGGCATTTCCGATCGCGGAAGTGGTTGCGGTTTGCGTGGCTACGGTTTTCCTGCTGCGGGTGAACCGAAATACGGTCAGACCGATGCCGGATGAAAATGAATAGGACGTACCATTTTTTGTTGTGAAACAATAGGCGTTGTGCTATAATAATACTAATTTTAAGATGCGAATGTTACGTGAGGAGGATGAAGAATGAGTGGATCAAATATGAAGATGGCTCCGGAACAGTATAGAAGGATTAATCGGTATGCTTATAATCTGATCACACTGATTTACGGCGCTATTGCCTTGATGGCATTGTTACATATGCTGACTGCGGGATTTTTGGCTCGGGAACTGGTTTTGATGATCATTATGATTGTAGCGATTGTGTGTAATACGGTGGGGCTGGCTTTGGTTCGTGAAAGCAAAGCGGCAATGATCATGTTTTCCATAATCTGGATGGTGTCATATGGGTGTGCCGTATTTCTTAGTACAACAGATCCGATCGTATTTTTATTCCCTGTGTTAGTGGTTTTGATGTTGTATTTGGATCCTTTGGCTGTAGCCTGTTCGATTGGTTACTCCTTATTGATACATATTATTAAGTTGATTTCCATGGGCGTAGCCGGTAAGATCACAGAGAGTAATCGGAATGCTTCCGTATTGGAGTTTGTCGGATTGATCATCATGTGTATCGGTGCGTATATGGTGACCAGATTGTTGATGCGTTACATTACGGAAAGTCAGGAAGCCGTTTCGGAACAGGCGGACCAACATATGGCGATCGCTACGAATGTCGAATCAACGGCGGCAGCTATTAGCAGACGCTTTGAGGAGATCACCGCCCAGCTTGTGGAACTGGTACAGCAGATTGAAGGAAATAATCAGGCGATCACAAATATTGCGGAAAGTACAGAAGTGACAGCGGAAGCGATTCAGAATCAGTTAGGCATGACGAATGATATCAAGGCTTGTATTGATGTAACGGCACAAAATGCCAGTGATATCGTAGATACGACCGATCAATTATATGATGTAGTAAGCGAAGGCATTGAAGTCGTAGAAGGTCTTCAGGAACAGACGGGAATGGTGAATGAACAGACGAATGAGACGACTGAAGCCATTCAGAAGCTGGCAGACAATGTAGAGGAAGTCAACAGCATTACGAAAGCAATCTTAGACATTTCCAGCCAGACGAATTTATTGGCGTTGAATGCGTCGATCGAAGCGGCTAGAGCAGGCGAAGCAGGCAAGGGATTTGCAGTGGTTGCGGATGAAATACGGAACCTTGCCGAGCAGACAAAAGACTCGACGGAGCAGATCACCAGCATCATTAATGATCTGACCGCTGTGACAAAAGAATCCATGGATAAATTACAGGTGACGGTGGATAGTGTCCGGGTACAGTCTGAAATGGTAGAAAAAGTGAACACAACCTTTATGGAAACCTGTAAGAGCATTGATGAATTGAAGGATTATACCGGAAGTATCTCGGATAATGTCGATACGGTGATCGATGCCAATACGCAGATCATCGATAGCATCAGCCAGTTGTCGGCAGGAGCGGAAGAGGTGTCCAGCTCGTCACAGGAAGGCATGTCAGTCAGCAATGTGATACTGGAACATATGCAGGAGTTTGCATCTGCTGTAGAGGAGATGTCCGATATGGTGTCACGGTTAGCGAACAGCGTGAACGAAACCGCATGATTACGAAGGCGGTCGTAAAGACCGGTTGAAGCCAACGATGCCATCGGTAAGATCAGGAAAATAAATCAGGAATTGAATGAGAAGCGTGAGCGTATACAGATGAACGGTACTTTGTATACGCTCATTCCTTGTCATTCCATGGAAACGGATAGAGCGAAAGGAGCCGGATATGTATCAGGAAGTATCAAAATTAATCTTATATCGTGACTTAGGAGAAGACAGTATTTTATTCCGTCTTGCGAAAATCTTTGAAGATTTTGATGAGGGAACGGTTCATAAAGCGGATCTGACAACCCGGATCTATGTAGAAATGAAGCGATTGTTGGATCTGGCGACCGCGTATGGATTTGATACGAATTTATGGCATAACTATTTGGCATTTCTGCTGATCAGCAATGAAAATTCATTTAGCATCACCTGTGAAAAAGTAGGAGCAAATGACGGCACGGTAAACCGGTTTGCAAAAGGTGATTTTAAAATATTTAAGCGGCTGTTTGATTTTGATTTTTCTACCATTGAGCGGGCGCTTGACATCGATTGCTTTTCTACGATTACGCATTATCAGGCGATTGCAAAGAAAGAACGGATGTATAATAAGAATGTGAGTGAGAAAGTGCAGGAAGTTAGCCGCCAGATTGAAGCTGCCAAAGACGAAGAAGATATCTTCCGTATCGTGACGGATTTCTATCGGGCATACGGTGTTGGCGTATTCGGATTAAATAAGGCGTTCCGTATCCGTCATTTAGAGGAAGGGATCGAGTTTTGCCCGATCAACAATACAGATGATGTGATGCTGGATGATTTGATCGGATATGAGATTCAAAAGAAAAAACTTCGTGATAATACGGAAGCATTTGTACAGGGGCGGCAGGCAAATAATGTGCTGTTGTTCGGAGACAGTGGAACGGGTAAATCGACCAGTATCAAAGCAATCTTAAATGAGTATTATTCACAAGGACTTCGAATGATAGAGATTTACAAACATCAGTTTCAGGATCTATCCACGATCATTGCACAGATCAAAAACCGGAATTATCGTTTTATCATCTATATGGATGATTTATCGTTTGAAGAGTTTGAAATCGAATACAAATTTTTAAAGGCTGTCATTGAAGGCGGCGTGGAAACCAAACCGGATAACGTCTTGATCTATGCTACATCCAACCGGCGGCATCTGATTAAGGAAACGTGGAATGACAGGTCGGATATGGAGCATGGGGACGGCGGTGAGATTCATCGTTCCGATACCATGCAGGAAAAATTGTCGCTGGTACATCGCTTTGGTGTGACGATCAGTTTTTCAAGACCGAGTCAAAAGGAATATTTTGAGATCGTCAAAGAATTGGCAAAGCGTTATGACGGGATCAGATTAAGTGAGGAAGAACTGTGTCAGGAAGCCAACAAATGGGAATTAAGCCACGGAGGAATTTCCGGACGTACCGCACAGCAGTTTATCAATGATCTGGCGGGACGTGTAAGAGAGTGATGAATATACGGCAAAGGAAAAAAGACGGGAGGACGGACCATGACCAAACGGGAACGGGTGGCGGAAATTGTAAGAATATTAAACGAAACGTATACGACAGAATATAAGTGTTATCTGAATCACGATAATGCGTGGCAGCTTTTGATCGCCACGATGCTCAGCGCGCAGTGTACGGATGCACGTGTCAATTTGGTGACAAAGGATTTATTTGTAAAGTATAAAGACTTGGAAAGTTTTGCAAATTGTGATCTGAAAGAACTCGAACGGGATATTTATTCGACCGGATTTTATAAAAACAAAGCAAAGAATATTAAAGCATGTGCCAGAAAGCTGATCGACGACTATAACGGCGAGGTGCCAAGAGATATAGAAGAACTGACACGACTGGATGGCGTGGGAAGGAAAACGGCAAATGTGATCCGCGGAAACATTTATCATGATCCAAGTATCGTGGTGGATACCCATGTGAAACGGATTTCGAAAAAACTGGGATTATCAAATAGCGACGATCCGGTGATGGTAGAACAGGAACTGATGAAGGTACTGCCGAAAGAGCAATGGATCTTATATAATATCCAGATCATCACACATGGAAGAACAATCTGTACGGCACGAAATCCAAAATGCGGAGAATGTCCGCTGGCAGAGGTCTGTAAGGATTATCAGGACAGAAACCGGAATCAGAACCGTCGAAAAAAACAAACGGATTCCTGATATCTTTCACTGGGAAATCCCTTGCCATCACTCTTGGGATTTGTTAAGATATTCCTGAATGAGATTTGCCTGAATACCGTCTAGTGAATCAGCGGTTTGGCGTAATTGTTCCAAGGCTTCGCGATCGTTGACAGACTGATAATAATCGGCGAGCATATAATAACAGCCGGAGATATCGGAGCCGATATCGATACTATACTCGGCGATCCGGATAGCGGCAGACAGATAACCGTCTTCGAGCAACAGGCAGGACCATTGATACAGTGTACGTATCAGCAGTGTATAACGTTCGTCACATTCGGTTAAAAACGCAAGATTGGCGGCGCCATATGTCATCTTCAGGTCGGTATTGGTATACTTGTTCAGGTTCAGGATCTGGGACTGATCCAACTGGCGAATCGTTTCTTCAAACGCTTTTGCCTGAGGAGAGGCATCCAAACCAAACGGAAGTGTCTCTATCGGAATATAAATATAATCAAGATGGGATATGTCTTGTTTCCGGACGGTATCAGCTTTGGCTTCCCGTTCCCAGAATTGGGAGGACTGCTGTTCACCAAGTCGCTTGGTACGTTTGATCCGGTGCATGAGTATGAGACATAAAATCGGAAGTATAATAATTAAGGGACGTAAAATTGCAATAAAACGGGGCATCGTTCGGTTCCTTTCATGAAAGAGGTGTAAAAAATGATGAATTTCCATAACAAAAAGACAAAGAGGATTCTTTCTTCCATTATTGTGATCCTCATTGTGATCGCTATGGTGCTTGGCGTCGTAGTGCCAAGCATGATGTAATGACCGCAAGCAGGTCAGGTATCATGTCACCAACCGTAGGTTGATGACATAGCACACATCAGTGTGCTTCCTATTATAGTTTGTCACCAACCGTAGGTTGATGACCTGCGCACACATCAGTGTGCTTCCTATTATAGTTTGTCACCAACCGAAGGTTGATGACCTGCGCACACTTCAGTGTGCTTCCTATTATACCATACAATAGATAAAAGCCAAAGTTTTTATAAGTGAATTCTTGAAATACGGCATAGATGTGTTACAATGAACATTGTGAGTATGGAGGCTGAATGCTATGAAGAATCAATTAAAAAAATGGAAGGCACCGGGAATCATATTTGTCACGTTTGCTGCTTTGATCCTGACTGCTGCATATACCGATTCGGTAAAAGCAGATGAAGAAGAACAAGAAGTGATCTGTGACGGAATGTTTCTCGATTCCATAGATGTCAGCGGTCTGACGCAGGAAGAAGCCCGCGCAGAATATGAAAGCTATATGAGTGATCTGAAAAGCGTTACGGTTTCTTTCCGTTTGAAAGAGGAAGAATGCACGGTCAATATGGATGAATTGGATTTACAGGCTGACTTGGATGCCGCCTTGGAGGAGGCATACGCTTATGGAAGGACAGGAAATATCCTGAGACGGTTTCGGGATATCTCCGACATCGCAAATGAACAGAAACATATTGATGTAGAATTGTCATTTAACGAAGAGTATCTCATTCAGGTATTGGATGAGGCTTTGGCTGATTATATTATTCCGCCAAAAGACGCAACGATCGAGTATGCCGACGGAGATTTGAAAATCGTGGAAGGCGAAAGCGGAAATACGCTGAATGCTGAAAAGACGGTCGATGAATTGCGAAATGCCATTCAAGAGTGGTCAGGTGCCGACACCTTACAGGTAACGGTAGCGACGGATGAAATGGAACCGGAGCATACGGCGGCGGATTTACAGGGTATCACGGATGAGATCGGAATGTTTGAGACACATTATTCCGCCGGAGATGTTTCCAGAAATAATAATATCATGAATGCTGCAAATAAGATCAGCGGAACGGTATTGTATCCGGGTGAAGAATTCGATACCATGGCGCATTTGGTGCCGTTTACGACCGATAACGGTTGGAGCTATGCGGGCGCGTATCTGAACGGAGAAGTTATCTCGGATATCGGCGGAGGAATCTGTCAGGTATCGACTACATTATATAATGCAGTGCTTCAGGCGGAACTGGAAGTGACCGAGCGGTATCCGCATTCTATGGCGGTCGGTTATGTTCAGTTGTCAGCGGACGCCGCATTGAATGAAGGAACTAAGAATTTCCGCTTTGTCAATAATACGGAACATCCGATTTATGTTTATGCGTATGCGTCGGGCGGCACGCTGCATGTTTCCATTTACGGAAAAGAATATCGCGACGAGAACCGGACAATCGAATATAAAAATGAGATCCTGAGCGTTATTCCTGCCGGTGATCCGATTGAAACGGTGGATGAAACGCAACCATCCGATTATCGGAATGTTACGCAAACGGCACATACCGGATACCGGGCAAATCTGTGGAAATATATCTATGAAAACGGAGAATTGGTAGATACTGTTTTGGTAAATACAAGTTATTATAGTGCTTCACCAGAGCGGGTAACGATCGGACCGCCTGCGGAAACGACAGAGACCTCGGCGGAACCGACGCCGGAAGAGACGATACCTTCGGACGCAACGGTCACGCCGGAAAATCCGGAGACACCAACGATACCTTCGGATCCGAATACGCCATCGACACCTCCGGACGTGACAGATCCATCGACAGATCCGAATGCACAGCCAACGGAACCGACGCCTTCGGATCCTTCGACAACACAGGCACCCGATTCAAATACTGTGACTGAATAGATAGGAAATAGTATGAAAGCAGGGAAAATTTCAGAAGTACAGTTGAAGCGTTCGGTATTGCAATGGCTGCCGGCGAATCATGAAAGCGTGATACAGAGTTCCGGAATCGGTTGCGATTACGGAGCATTCTGTCTGCAAGACGGTGGTCAACTGCTGACCGCTATGGCAACGACGTCCGTAGCGACACGGGAACCGGAAAAATATGCGTTTTGGAAAGCATTGAATAAATTAGAAACGGGCGGTGCTTGCGCAACCGGTATTTTGGTAAATATCGTACTGCCGGCAAGAGGAAATGAAAGACGGATACGGGAAATAACGGAGCGATTGTCTGCGTTGTGTGAAAGATATCATGTCAGTATACTTGGCGGACATACGGAATTGTTAGAGGAACTGCGTACCCCGCTCATTACCGTGATAGCGTTTGGAGAACGGAACGATACCACTTATTCCATACATCATGTAAAAGCGGGCGACAGTATTTTGATGCTGGGGTTTTCGGCTATGGAAACGACGGCTATGCTGGTCGGCGATCATTGGACAGAATTGAACACGCGGTATTCCGACTCCTATTTGGAGACGGCAAAGCGTGTGGGAGCGGATTTATCCCTGCATCCGATCTTGAAAGAATTATGCGGGCAGTCGGTTTCTTATATTCACGATCTCTCAACCGGCGGCGTTTTTGCTGCTCTTTGGGAGCTTGGAGAAGGGACCGGATGCGGAATGGAAGTGTTTTTGAAAGAGATCCCGATTCGTCAGGAGACGATAGAAGTGTGTGAGTTTTTTGATATCAATCCGTATATGGCATTAAGCGGCGGCGCCGCCTTGGCAGTGACGCCGGATCCGGATCCGCTATTGGAACATTTGCGGACGCTGGGAATTTCTGCAAGAAAGATTGGACAGATGACGAGCCATAATGATAGAATAGTGATACATGATGAAGAAACCAGATATCTGACGCCGCCGAAAGGTGATGAGATATATAAAATTTATAGGAATTGAGGGTAAAGGGCAATGAGAACAAACATCCTGAGTCTGTTAGAGGAAAACTGTAAACTGAGCGCAAAAGATATAGCGGCTATGCTGGGTGCGGAAGAAGCGGAAGTGGAAGCGGAGATAGCGGCGTTGGAAAAAGATCGTGTGATCTGCGGATATACTTCCATCATAGATTGGGATAAGACGGAAAATGAATTTGTGACTGCCTTGATCGAACTGAAAGTAACGCCGCAGCGTGGAGAAGGATTTGATAAGATCGCTGAACGGATTGCCAATTATCCGGAGGTCGATACCGTATATCTGATGTCAGGCGCGTATGATTTTGCCGTGATCATCAAAGGCAAGACCATGAAAGAAGTTTCATTGTTTGTATCCAGCAAGCTGGCGCCGATGGAAGCGGTGGTCGGAACGGCGACTCATTTCGTATTAAAGAAGTATAAAGAACACGGCGTAAAATTAACAAACAATACAAAAGCAGAAAGGTTGGCAATAATGCCATGAGAAATCCATTATCAGAAAAAGTAACGAATATAAAACCATCAGGAATCCGTAAATTTTTTGATGTCGTCAGTGAAATGCCAGATGCGATCTCACTCGGTGTCGGCGAACCGGATTTTGATACTCCATGGCATGTGCGTGACGAAGGTATTTACACGCTGGAAAAGGGGAAAACCTTTTATACGTCCAATGCCGGTTTACTGGAACTACGGGAAGAAATCTGTAAATATTATACACGAAAATTCCATGCTACATATGATCCCATAAAAGAATGCGTGATTACGGTCGGCGGCAGTGAAGGGATCGATATCGCATTGCGGGCGATGCTGAATGACGGTGATGAAGTGATCATCCCGGAACCTTGCTATGTCTCATATCTTCCATGTGTACAGTTGGCAAACGGCACGCCGGTTCAAATACCGTTGCAGGCAAAAAATGAATTTCGACTGACGCCGGAGGAATTAGAAGCGGCAATCACAGAGAAAACCAAAGTGGTCATCCTGCCGTTTCCGAATAACCCGACAGGTGCAATTATGGAACGGGAAGATTTGGAAAAAATTGCAAAGGTGATATTAGAGCATGATCTCTATGTGCTTTCGGATGAGATTTATGCGGAACTTTCCTATAAAGGCAAGCATGTCAGCATTGCATCATTACCGGGTATGCGTGACAGAACGATTGTAATTAACGGATTTTCTAAAGCATATGCAATGACCGGATGGCGTTTGGGATATGCCTTGGCACCGGCACTGATCTGTGAGCAGATGACAAAGATCCATCAGTTTGCGATCATGTGTGCGCCGACCAACAGTCAGTATGCAGCCGTCGAGGCGCTCAGACACGGAGATAAGGATATTGAAGTGATGCGACAGGCATATGATCAGCGGCGTCGCTTTTTGATGCAGACATTTCGGGATTTAGATCTGGAATGCTTTGAACCGTTCGGTGCCTTTTATGTCTTTCCGAATATTCAGAAATTCGGCATGAGCAGTGAGGAATTTGCAGAAAAACTGTTGGAACAGGAAAAAGTAGCCGTTGTTCCGGGTACGGCGTTTGGAGATTGCGGCGAAGGATTTTTACGCATCTCCTATGCGTATTCCATTGATGAGTTAAAAGAAGCGTTCAGTCGAATCAAGCACTTTTTAGATACTATAGGATAGGGGAGAAACCAATGCCAAGAATTAATGCAGAACATGTCAATACGTTTCTGATGGCAGCAACAAAGGTCATAGCAGAAGCATGTAATATGACGCCACGTGTGGGAAAACCGTTTATTAAGAACAGCACTTTCACGAGTGAATCCATTGTGATCATGATCGGAGTGACCGGTGAGATGCAGGGACAGGTTATGATCGCCTTTGAAAAGGATGTCGCATTAAAAATTGCTTCCGGTATGATGTTTATGGAAGTGACACAATTGGATGAGATTTCAAAGAGTGCCATCTGCGAATTGGGAAATATGATCATGGGAAATGCGTCAACCGCCTTTTCCGTTAAAAATATAGGAATCGATATCACGCCGCCGAGTCTGTGCGAGGGAAATTTTAAAGTATCCGGTTCGGTTGCCAATATGTGTATTCCGATTTATATCAATGAAAAAGATTTCATAGAATTGGATTTGTGCATCAAGCAGGAATAGGGTGGCATGAGATGATCCATGTTGTATTATTGGAGCCGGAACAAGGCGGAAACGTAGGTAATATCGGCAGAACCTGTCTCGCGATAGGCGCCCATCTGCATCTGATCGAACCGTTGGGGTTCCGTTTGTCGGATAAGGAGATCAAACGGGCAGGTATGGACTATTGGTATCAGGTACAGGTGACACGCTATCTGAATTTTGAAGATTTTAAGGAGCAAAATCCAAATGCCCATATCTATATGGCAACGACAAAATCCAAGCAGACATATACGGAAGTTCCATATGAAGACGGTTGCTACATCATGTTTGGAAAAGAGAGCGCCGGCATTCCGGAAAAGATTTTATTACAACACAAACCGGAGTGCATCCGGATTCCGATGCTGCCGGATATCCGCTCGTTGAATTTGGCAAATTCGGTTGCGATCATCGCATATGAGGCAATGCGGCAGCAGGGATTTTCAGGGTTTCAACTCGAAGGTCAGCTACATCATTATGAATGGTGATAAAGGACACTTACGCATCGTAGGTGTCCTTTATAATTTTCCCTTTTTCAATGAAAATGAAAACGAACTGCCGATACCCGGCGTACTGGTCAAGGTAATATTTTCGTCGTGGGCGCGAATGATCTCGCGGATGATAGAAAGCCCGAGACCGGATCCCTGTTTGTCCTTACCGCGGGAGGTATCGATTTTATAGAAACGGTCCCATATCTTGGTTTGTTTTTCCCGATCGATGCCCTGACCGGTATCCTTAACGGCGATAAACAGTTTTTCATTGGAATCCGTTACGGATATGGTGATGGTAGAGCCATACGGGCTGAATTTGATAGCGTTATCTACCAGATTATAAAGAACCTGTTGGATTTTGGTTTTATCCGCATAAACAATCGTTTCGGATGTCTGTACATGTTTTCTGATAACGATATATCGCTGCTTGCAGACACCTTCGAAAATATCAATGGTGGAATTTACGATCTCCATGATATCAAAATTCGTAAACACCAATTTTAAACCGTAAGAATCGGATTTATTTAATTCAAGCATACTCGTTGTCAGCTTCGTCAGGCGGCGGGTTTCCGAAAGAACGATATTCAGATACCGTTCCTGATTATCTTTTGGTATGGTTCCGTCCAGCATGGCTTCGATATATCCTTTAATTGAAGTGAGCGGTGAACGGAAATCATGAGAAATATTTGCGATAAATGCTTTTCGGTATTCGTCTAATTTATTTAATTCCGATGCCATATATTCCAAATTGGATGCGAGTTCGCCAATTTCATCTTTCGAGGTGATCCGGGTTTTGACTTCAAAATTACCGGAGGCATATTCCCGTGCCGCGATACTTAGCTGATTGAGCGGTAATAAAATACGTCGGGCAAGATATAGTAAAAATAACATAGATAAGATAATCAATATACAAATCGGCACAAGGAAATTCAGGAACATGTGCTTTAACGTATCCGAAATCTGACGAAACGGAACATGCAGAGTCAGGATACCGAGAGGGTCCTCCCGTGATTGATAGATCACGGTGCTGTAAGTAAACATTTCTTCCGAAAACGTACCGTAGAAGTTGCCGATTTTCGTGAATGATTCTTCAAAGGAATCAGAGCTGTCCATGTCCGTTAAATAGTCTGGTACGGTATCGTACTGTTCCGGATGTGACAGGAAGAGAATTTTGCCGTCCGGATCGCTGTACCAGATCTTGACAGTCAGTTCGTTCTCCCAATCATTGAATGCGGTCTGTAATTCCTGAGCGGAAATCTGGTGTTCTTCATATGGCTGGATGAAGTGGTCGGAAATATATGATGCCTGATTGGTTAAGTTCGTCTGTTTTTCGGTTATGAGATTTTGCCGTAGCGCATTTGAGGCATAAAGGATCAACATTATGAAAATAATCATAATGATAACCAGATAACTCAATGCAATCTTATCAAAAAAACGTTTGTACATTATCGAACCTCAAATTTATATCCGACCCCCCAAACCGTGGTCAATGCCCAGTTTGGATTTTCCGGAAGTTTCTCACGAATACGTTTTACATGTACGTCAACGGTACGGGTATCGCCAATATATTCATATCCCCAAAGCCGATCCAATAGTTGTTCTCTGGTAAAGACCTGATTTGGCTGGCTGGCGAGAAAGTACAGCAATTCCAGTTCCTTCGGAGGCATCTCCAACGCAGTGCCGTTGATGGTGGTCGTGTAATTGGAAATATTGACGATCAGACCGTCATATTCCACATAATCGCCGGTATAAGAAGCGGACGCCATGTTGGAATTGATGGCTGCCGACGGAGCCGGCTGGTAACGGCGCAGCACCGCGCGTACCCGTGCGACCATTTCATTGGAATCAAACGGTTTCATAATATAATCGTCGGCGCCGAGTTTTAATCCCAAGACTTTGTCAAAGACTTCGCCCTTGGCGGAAAGCATGATGATCGGCACCTGACTGGTTTTGCGGATTTCACTGCATACTTCATATCCGTCCATGCCGGGAAGCATGATATCCAAAAGGATGAGATTTGGCTGATACTGTTTAAATGCCTGCAATGCGGCTTCACCGTCGCCTTCGATCCGGGTATCAAAGCATTCCTTTACCAGATAAAGGGAAATGAGTTCCGCGATATGTTCATCATCATCGACGATCAAAATTTTTTGTTTTTCCATAGTTACCTCCTACACGGTTTTGGTTGCAATCTATCTTTCGACAACATGCGGTTTTTTATTGAAGTTGAACAATGGTCACACCGATGTCACCCTCGCCGAATTCTCCACTGCGGAATTCCGCCACATGCCGCTGACGCTTGAGATATTCATGAATGCCTTTTCGTAAAGCCCCGGTTCCTTTTCCATGAATGATCGTAACCTGCGACAGGTTCGATAACAAAGCGTCATCTAAATATTTATCAATGCGGGAAACCGCTTCATCCACCGTCAGACCGATCACATTGATCTCCGGACGTATCGAAGAAGCACGCTCTAAATTCATTCGAACTTTGGATGGCGGATGCGAGTTTGGTTCATCCGGAGGGGTATCGGTAATCTCGCAGTCCGTGACCGGTAGTGTGATATGCAGAATGCCGATCTGAACGGAAAGCTCCTGCTTAGCATTCGGCAGGGAAAGAACGGTGCCGGTCGTATCCATGCTGATGACGTATACATGATCTCCGATGTGAAAATCTTCTGGTTTTTGACCGGAACGGCGGTGTTTTGCCGGTTCTTTTACGGAGTGTTCCAGTGACTTTATTTTTTCACGCAGTTTGCTACGTTCCGCTTCCATTGCCCGATTGTTGGCATTGGCAGGATTCCGTTCCCATTTTTGATATTTACGGATGGACTGGTCTGCCATTTTTTTTGCTTCTTCCAATAATTCCATGGCTTCTTCGCGGGCGTTTTTTAAAAGCGTTGCCCGTTGCTGTTCTAACGATTCCTGTTTGTCTTTTAGTTGGTTTCGCAAATTTCGGATTTCTTCTTTATAGGCTGACGCTTTCTGTTCTTCTTCTTCAATCGTCCGTTTGCTCTTTTCCAGATCTGCGATGAGCGTTTCAAAATCCAAGGAGACAGTGTCGATTTGAGAACGGGCTTGTTCAATGATCGCATCCGGAAGACCGAGTTTTTTGGAAATGGCAAATGCGTTGGATTTTCCGGGAATACCGATCATGAGCCGATACGTCGGACGCAGGGAGGTCACGTCAAATTCACAGCTTGCATTTTCAATGCCTGCGGTCGAGAGTGCAAATGTCTTTAATTCACTATAGTGCGTGGTCGCCATACAACGAATCCCCTGCATATGCAGATGATTCAGGATCGCGATCGCTAATGCCGCTCCTTCTACCGGGTCGGTGCCGCCTCCCAATTCATCAAATAATACCAACGTCTCCGGTGTGGAGTGCTGCACGATATATACAATGTTAGACATGTGAGAGGAGAAGGTACTGAGATTTTGTTCAATACTTTGTTCGTCTCCCATGTCTGCAAATACATCTTGAAATACCGATAATTGGGAACCTTCAAAAGCGGGGATATGTAGTCCCGCCTGTCCCATGAGCGTAAATAAGCCGACCGTTTTTAGCGAGACGGTCTTACCGCCGGTGTTCGGACCGGTCACGATCAACATGGTATAGGTATCGCCAAGGGAAATGTCAATCGGTACAACCGTATGTTTCTCTAACAGTGGATGCCGTCCCTGCTTAATGCGGATCAAACCGTCAGTATTAAAGATGGGTTCGGAACCCTGATAGGACTGTGCCAGTTTGGCTTTTGCAAAGATAACATCCAATTTGGTCAGGATGTCCAGATCACGTTCAATCGTCTCTTTTGCCGCCCCGACCTGTTCGCTTAAGGAAGCGAGGATCCGTTCGATTTCTAATTGTTCCTTTTGATCGATTTCTTTTAATTCGTTATTCAGGTTGACGACAGACATCGGTTCGATAAATAAGGTTGAACCGGTCGCAGACTGGTCGTGGATCATACCGGCAAATTGACTGCGGTATTCTTGTTTGACCGGAATGCAGTAGCGACCGTTCCGCATGGTAATCAAACTGTCCTGTAGCATGGATTGGAGATCCTGTGAATGGATGATATGCAATAACTGCGTATGGATCTTATCATTCATTTGCTTGCGGGAACGACGCAGGTTCTTTAATTCCGAGGAGGCATCATCGGCAATCTCGTCTTCCGAAAGAATGCAGCGACGGATTTCCCGACGCAGTGGATCCAAAGGAACCAACTCTAAGAAATGAACCTCCAAGCAATCCGGTTCATGTTCCTCGTTATCGGATATTCCATACTGGCGGACAGATTGCGCCGTATCCAATAGACGTGCCACGTCTAAAAGTTCTGAAGGGCTTAACGTGGCATGTACCTCTAAACGTTTGAGCGACATCCCGATATCCGTGACGCCGGAAAAGGAAACATTACCGTACTGATACAGACGGGTAAGAGCGTCACGCGTTTCTTCCTGAAGCCGTATGATTTCCGCATAGTCCGTGGATGGTTTTAAACGCCGGCATAACTTTTGCCCCATGGGAGAACCGGCAAACGGAACCAGCAGATCAATGATTTTGTTGTATTCTAATATGCGTAGTGAACGTTTATTCATAATGAACCTTTATTTATTATCATGGTGATACATTCGAATGAAATACGGAAAGCATCCCTGTTCCTATTATATAGGATATCATTAGAAAAATCCATATTACGTTGAAAATAAGTGGCTATGCAAGGTCAGGCGGCAGGCGGTTCCGACAAGCAAGTGGCGGAAAGGCGGCTTGTGAATTCGATAGAGTTGGAGTATACTGATCATAACGGTGATAATAGAAAGGGGAATACCATGTACTATATTAGTGATCTTCGAGAAGGGGAAATGATTCATTCGATATATTTTTGTAAAACAAAGCAGACCTTGCAGACGAAGGCAGGTAAGAACTATTACTCCATGCTGCTACAGGATAAGACCGGTGTGGTCGATGCCAAAGTATGGGATCTTAATAGCGGGATTGCCCATTTCGAAGCCATGGACTATATAGCGGTTACGGCACAGGTGGTTAGTTTCCAAAATAATTTACAGTTGAATGTGAAGCAGGTCCGGAAGGCGCAAGAAGGTGAATATCGAATGGAAGATTATATGCCTTGTTCGGAATTTGATCCGGATGCCATGTATCAGGAATTATCAGATATCATGGAAAGTATACAGAATCCGTATCTGCACCGGCTTTTGGAAAATCTATTCGTTCAGGATAAGGAATTCACGGAAAAATTTAAAAAGCATTCGGCGGCAAAGTCCATCCATCACGGCTTTATCGGCGGATTGTTACAGCATACACTGGCGGTTACAAAACTATGTGATTTTTATACAAAGCAGTATCCGATCTTAAATCGGGATTTGCTGCTGACGGCTGCCATCTGTCATGATTTAGGAAAAATAGAGGAATTGTCGGATTTCCCGGAAAATGATTATACCGACGAAGGACAACTGGTGGGACATATCGTGATGTGTACAGTGATGCTGGATCGAAAGATCCGTGAGATTGACGGCTTCCCGATGACACTAGAGAATGAATTAAAGCATTGTATCTTGGCGCATCACGGTGAGATGGAATTTGGTTCACCGAAGAAGCCGGCATTGATTGAAGCATTAGCGTTGGCATTTGCAGATAATACCGATGCGAAAATACAGATTTTTATCGAAGAATTAAACAGCAAAGACGAAGGCGGAAATTGGTTAGGATATAATCGGAATTTTGAAAGCAATTTGCGGGCGACCTCCAAGTAATGCCGGTGAGGACCGATGTGGAATATGCGAACACGTTATCAGTGACAGAAGTTTAGGAAAAACCGCCATGGGTGATCGCGGTGTTGGTGAAGGAATACGAATGATAGAATGGTTCGCATAATTTTTATGGAAATGCTGCAAGAGAAGCATGCCGCATAAAATCGGTTTCGATTAAGTGAGACAAGGCATCTGCTCAGGCAACAGGAAAAATCGTGTATGAAAAAAAATGAGATTTATGAACTCAAAATTGAAGATATGGGAATCGACGGGGAAGGAATCGGACACATTGCTTTGGAAGACGAACACCATGCCGTCTCTGATGCGCCGGATACGGACGGAAAAGCAGGCATGACGGTTTTTGTAAAAGATACGGTCGTAGGGGATTTAGTCAAGGTACGCATAGTAAAGGTAAAACGGAATTTGGCATATGGAAGATTGGAAGAAGTGATCGTGCCGTCTTTTTATCGCGTAGAAGCACCCTGTCCGAAAGCCCGTAGCTGCGGCGGTTGTACTTTTATGAACCTGTCATATGACAAACAGTTAGAGTATAAGTGGAACAAAGTACGCAACTGCTTGGAACGCATTGGCGGAGTAGCGAATGCAGAACAATACATGGAGCCGATCTGCGGGATGGAAATGCCGTATCAGTATCGTAATAAGATGCAGTTTCCGGTAGGATTGGATAAAGACGGAAACGTAAAAATCGGATTCTATGCAGGCAGAACACATTCCATTGTCGATTTGAAACAGTGCGCGATCGCTCATCCGCTCCATACATATCTATTGCGTGAACTGCGTCAGTGGCTGCAGGCATGGCAGGATCAGACGAAAGCGTTTATTTATGACGAGCAACAACAGACAGGACTGGTTCGCCATATTCTGACGAGGGTAGGATTTGCAACCGGGGAATTCATGGTATGCGTCGTGATCAACGGGGAGGATTTATCGGATATCCCAAAGGTAAAAGGCGGAAAAAACGGTAAAGACAGGCGTTCTGTATCTGCTCAGAGGGCGGCGTGTGAAGATCAACTGCGGCAGTGTGTGCTGCATGCGGTGGAAGCCTTTAATCGGGATGTGGAACATAATGGGTTGGAATGTGACGGATATCAGTGGAAGAAAGTTTCATTGGAAAGTCTGTGTGTGAATATCAATAAAGAACATACAAACCGCATTTTAGGAGACCGGTGTAAGACGCTTTGGAAACAGTCATTTATTTCCGACCGGATCGGGGATATCGAGTTCCATATTTCGCCGATGTCCTTTTATCAGGTCAATCCGGTTCAGACAAAGGTACTGTATGACCGGGCGGTGGAATACGCAGATTTAAGCGGTGAAGAGATTGTGTGGGATATGTACTGCGGAATCGGGACCATTTCGTTATCATTGGCAAAACAGGCAAAAAAAGTGTACGGGGTGGAAATCGTTCCACAGGCAGTGGAGGATGCACGGGACAATGCGAAACGGAACGGTTTTACAAATACAGAGTTTTTTTGCGGAAGGGCGGAAGAAGTAGTACCGCATTTTTACCAGAATGGAGAGCAGACAGGACGGCATCCGGATGTGGTGGTCGTGGATCCGCCGAGAAAGGGATGTGAAGAAGTTCTGTTGGATACCATAGCGGATATGCAGCCGGACAGATTGGTGTATGTCAGTTGTGATCCTGCGACATTGGCAAGGGACGTGAAACGCATGGGTGAGCGAGGATATGCTGTGGAAAAAGTGGGGATCGTGGATCAGTTTTGCCATAGCGGGCATGTGGAGACGGTGTGTCTATTGTCTAAATGGAATGCCAAGTAATATATTGAAGTGATGAAAAATAAGCATTTGTGAGGTGCTATCCAATGAATAACGATCCATTTAAGGAATATATCAAAGAGTCTGAACCGGACAAGCGGGACAAAGGCTATGCGTGGCATACAGCCATTGGTCTGCAGGCAGTTGACGGACTTAAGATATCAGAATATTTGGTGCATACTGCTGTCCGCAATATCAAAGGTGAGATTTCCTTTGAGGAAGCGAATTCCCTTTTGCAGAGCTATTACGAGGAGAATCCTGCCCGCGACGCAGACGATCGCACGGAGGAGGCAGATAAGGTTTCAGCCAGAATTGCTGCGCTTCTTTCGGAGAAAGCGTTCAGTTTCACGCCGAATGAATATCTATCCATCCACAGAAAACTGTTTACCGGTATCTATTCCCATGCCGGACGCATTAGGGATTATAACATCACAAAGAAGGAATGGGTACTCGACGGTGCTACGGTGCTTTACGGAAGTGCTACAGAGTTGAGGGCAACGTTGGATTATGATTTTTCAGAAGAGAAAAAGTTCTCTTATAAAAATCTTTCGATGGATGATATTATTCATCATCTTGCAGTGTTCATATCCAGACTGTGGCAAATTCACGTTTTTGGTGAAGGCAACACCAGAACGACAGCGGTATTCTTCATCAAGTACCTGCGCACTCTCGGCTTTGACTTAACAAACGATATCTTCGCTGAGAATGCAAGGTATTTTCGTAATTCTCTTGTCCGTGCAAACTATAATGACTTAAAAAACGGTATCCATGAGACCACGGAATTTCTGGAGCTGTTTTTAAGAAACCTTTTGCTGAATGAGAACCATCCGCTTCATAACCGAACATTGCATATCAGTGGCACCTTTAAGGTACCGGAAAAAGTGAACATTGAGGATCAAAAAGTGAACATTGAAATAGAAAAAGCGAACATTGAAAATTTATTTACAGCTAAGACGGCTTCTCATGTTTGCAAGTTGCTGGAGAAATACGGTTTTCAGACGATCTTTGGAAGATCGGATGTTCAGGAAATCCTCGGACTGAAACCGACCAGAAGTACTGCGCTGTTGAAAGAGATGGCGGAGAAAGGATTGGTCGAACCGGTAACTGGACTTGGAAAAGGAAAGTATAGATTCATATCGCACAAGGGTTGAGATAAAGAAAACTGCGCATCGTGCAACAGTCCCATTTCATGTGGATTTCAGGGCTTTTTTGAAGAATATGTACCTATGTTTTTGCGAAATATTATGTGAATAGAATGAATATAAGCAGAGGAGTGCAATATATGTTTACATTTGGTTTTTCGTATGTGGGAGTTGTTTTTTTGCTAATGCTCTTTGTACCCAATATAATATGGACTAAGAATCAGCCGGAGGGATACGATGCTTCAGACGAAAATAGGATTCTTTTGATTTTTGAAAGAGTAGGACAAGTGTTATGCACTTGTCTGGTTTTGATTTTTTCAGATTTTAATTTGCATGCAACGAAATGGATAATATGGCTTGGGATTTCCTTTTTATTGATGATTATTTATGAGATATATTGGATTCGATATTTTAAATCGGATAAGACATTGGAAGATTTTTATAAACCAATGTTGGGAATTCCTGTACCGGGTGCGACGCTTCCTGTTTTAGCCTTTTTAATTTTGGGCATATATGGGACTAATATTTTTCTGATTATTTCTAGCACTATTCTTGGGATTGGGCATATTGGCATTCATAAGGGACATTGTAAAAAATGTAATCTTCCTAAAAGCAGGCTAGCATTTAGAATTACAAAAGGTTTACTATTTACTGCCATGGGCATCTTTTTGTTTGTTATCTCATTCTTTATAGGCGTACGTAATATTAAATATATTAATCATTATCACTTAATTCAAAATGGAGTGGATGAGGGAATCTATGTAGAAATAGGCGGACAGGAGCAGTATTTGTTAATAAGAGGCGCTGATAAAAACAATCCTGTAATCATTTTTTTGCATGGTGGTCCATCAAGTCCAGAAAGCTACGTGAATTATGTGTGGGTCAATGATTTGGTGGATGATTATACTGTTGTGGATTGGGATCAGCGAGGATGTGGTCGTACATATATGAATAATTGTGATCTGGATCCCGCTAATGATTCGGCAACCTATGAGCAGGCACTTATAGATTTAGATGAGCTTGTTGATTATGTATGTAATAGATTTGATAAGAAACAGGTAATCATTATTGGTCATTCTTATGGGACAGTTCTGGCTTCCGATTATATTGAAAAACATCCAGACAAGGTGTCTTCGTATATAGCAATTGCACAGGTTGTATCTATGGATATTAATAATCGATATATGGCAGATCAGGCGATTTCTAATGCTGAGTCAGCAGGAGAGGATTATTCGGAACTTAAAAAAGCTTTGGAGAATTATAATGAATACCCTTGTGTGGCAACAACTATGGCACTAAGACAGGAAGCTTTTACTTATTTAGAAGAGCCTTTGTCAGAAAAATCAACATGGCTGGCATTAACTTCACCATATATGGGAATGGCGGATTTTGAGTGGTTTTTGAAACAGCTTGAACCATTAGATGAATATATTGAACGTAATAGACTGTTATACGATTCATTATTGGACTTTAATTTATATGATGTGAATATCCCTGAAAGTGTTTCTGTAACATATATTTCGGGTTCGCTAGACTATGTTTGCCCGGTGCAAACGATTGAAGACTATATAGATAAAAGCGGAGTGAATGGAACGCTTTATATTATCGATGAGTGTGGGCATAATGTTCAATACACAAAGCCACATGATGTGAGCAATAAGATTAGGGATACCTTGTTAAATGGGAAGTGATTTTCCGCATCCTCCTTGCCCTCGTGCCAGCCAATTTGTGCTTGACCAAGTGCGTCATAATATAAGTCTTTATTCTTTGCAATCTCGACCAGCTTTTCCAGTTTTTCTGGGCGCTGCGTCAGATACAGTTCCTTTCCGGGCAGGCTGTCACCGCCCATTTTTGAAATCCGTCTTTAGGCGATTTTTCCTTTTCCGCCAGTGACCAATTTCGGAATTAAAACGACCAAATCCGATATTTTTTCCTATTTATTGCTGTGTTATATTTTATTATATATAAGCAGAGCTTAATGTGTAACAAAATCATTTGATATGAAAAATAAGGAGGAAAAAAGAATGGGTTTTAGTAGTATTAAGAAAAAGCAGCAATGCTTTTTGGCTGTTATACTTGTGGCTGTGCTGATCTTGGGCGGATGCAAGGTTTTGATGGAAAATGCAAAAGCGAATGACATCATCATTTTATATACCAATGATGTACATTGTGCCGTGGATGGTGATATTGGTTACGCCGGACTTGCGGCATATAAGAAGCGGTGTGAGCAAAATACCCCTTATGTCACGCTGGTAGACTGCGGGGATGCCGTACAAGGCGAATTGCTGGGTACAGTATCAAAAGGAGAGTACATAATCGATCTGATGAACGTAACAGGATATGATTATGCCGTTTTGGGAAATCACGAGTTTGATTATGGCATGGATCAGTTGGGGTATCTCATGGACAGCGCGGATTTTTGTTATCTTGGCTGTAATATAAATTATACAGGACACGGTGAAAATCCCATAGACGCGCTAAAACCGTATTCGTTAGAAAAATATGGAAAGATTACAGTAGCGTTTATCGGTGTATCTACGCCATATAGTATTACCACCTCTACCCCAAAGTATTTTATGGATGAGAGCGGAAATCTGGTTTATGATTTTTGCAATTCATCTGCAAAAGACTTTTATGAATGTGTGCAAAATTATGTGGACGAGAGCATCAAGGCTGGAGCAGATTATGTTATATTGCTGAGCCATTTGGGTGATGGTGAAGAATTTTCTCCATATAGTTCCGCCCAGTTGATTGCTAATACGAAAAACGTGGATGTGGTTTTAGATGGACATGCCCGCAGTACCATCAGCTCTGACATTGTGAAAAATCAAGAAGGTAAGGATGTACTGCTGTCCTCCACAGGAACCGGACTGGCAAATATAGGTCAGCTTGTTATTACAAAAAATGGAATGATATCTACGGGGTTGATTTCATCCTATGAGAATAAAGATGACCAGACGGAAGAATTTGTTTTGAACGTCGAATCAACCTACGAGGATGAAATAAAGGAGGTATTGGCAGTCAGTGATACACCGCTGTCATGTGGTGATGAAAATGAGATGTTTGTTGAAGTGACAGGTGACTACCGTGTGTCAAATGTGGAAGTGCTTAATGCGGACAACAGTTATTCTCCTTTGAATTTGGAGAAAACTTACACAGTAGCCTCCACAGATTACATCATCAAGGACTATGGGGATGGGTACAATATGTTTGCTGATAATACCCTGCTGATCGATGAGGGCATGACGGATTATCAGATGCTGGCAAATTATATTCAGGAAAATTTGGGTGGAAACCTTTCCGCCTATTCGTCCACACAGGGCAGAATTCAAGTGAAGTGAAGAAAGGAGTGAAATAGTTTTGATTTCTTTTTTGAGTGCAATTATTCTTTTGATATTGGGCTATTTGTTCTATGGCATGATCGTCGAAAAGGTCTTTTCTCCAAAAAAACAGGCAACACCGGCTATAGCCCATCCGGATGGAATAGATTATGTTCCTATGCCTGACTGGAAAGTCTTTTTGATTCAGCTATTAAATATTGCGGGAACGGGACCGATATTCGGCGCTTTAATGGGTGCGGTTTTCGGACCGGTGGTCTTTTTGTGGATTGTATTCGGTTCCATTCTTGGTGGAGCGGTTCATGACTATTTTACCGGCATGATTTCTCTTCGTATGGACGGAGCATCTGTTTCGGAAATCGTCGGAAAATACCTTGGCAATGGCGCAAAACCAATCATGCGTGTCTTTTCCGTAATTTTACTGGTATTGGTAGGGACCGTGTTTACTACCAGCCCTGCTACGCTGATCGCAAGTCTTACGCCGGAATGGATGAATAGCATGTTTTGGGTTGTCATAATCTTGGTATACTATTTTCTTGCAACGTTACTGCCCATTGATAAACTGATTGGGAAAATCTATCCGGTGTTCGGCATAGTCCTTATTATAATGGCGTTGGGAATTACTGTCGGTATTTTTGCTAAAGGGTACACAATTCCAGAGATAACAATGCAGAACCTTCATCCGGATAACAAACCGATATGGCCTTATATGTTTGTAACCGTAGCTTGCGGGGCAATCTCCGGATTTCATTCCACGCAATCGCCTTTAATGGCAAGGTGCTTGAAACGTGAGAAGAGCGGCAGAAAAATATTTTACGGCGCAATGATCGCAGAAGGCGTAATTGCCTTGGTATGGGCGGCTGCAGGTGTAGCTTTCTACGAAAGCACGGGAGGGCTGTCTAATGCGCTTGCAAAGATGGGGCAGTCAGGTGTGGTCTATGATATATCAATAGGACTATTAGGAACCATAGGCGGTGTTCTTGCTGTGATCGGAGTGGTGATATGCCCTATTTCTTCCGGGGATACAGCCTTTCGCAGTGCAAGGCTTACAATTGCTGATTGGTTCGGGATTGACCAGAAGAATTTTGGCAAAAGAATTGCCGTAGCGCTGCCTCTGCTTTCAGTCGGCGCACTTTTGACGCAGATTGATTTTGACGTGGTATGGCGGTATTTTTCGTGGTCTAACCAGACACTTGCCATGATCGTGTTATGGTCAATCGCAGTCTATATTGCGAAAAACGCAAAGCGGAAAATATATTGTTTTATAGCCGTGGTTCCCGCAGCCTTTATGACTGCAGTCTCCATAACATACATACTTATGGCAGATGAGGGCTTGAAAATAGCAGGACGCTTTTCTTATCCGATAGGAATTGCGGCAGCACTTTTGGCAACGAGCTGGTTTATTGTGACAAATATAGTCAAAAGGAAAGAATCTTAGTTTGAGGCATCAGAGATACGCTGTCTTGTTGCCGGAGGCGTAAAGGATTCGACTCTCCGGTGGTTCTTTCTTTATGTTCTGCTTCTGCCTGAACTGCGACAACAGGGGCGGTAGTGTTGACAACACCCGCTGATAACAGCACTTTTCAAAATAAAATGTATGACAATAAGCGAAACGCATGGAACCGACCTTATTATGGAGGTTGGTTCCGGGCATTTTTTTATTTTTGACAGTCCAATGGGAAATGTAACCGAAGATAAGATTTGCGTAAAAGCCTTATTGCAAAGGTACAAATATTAGTATATAACATATTAGGTAGAGGTATTCAGGATCAACCGATACTGCACGGAAGGAAGCGGAACAATGCTTAAAATATCTATTTGTGATGATGAAGCCGAAGAGAGGAAAAAGATTGCGGATAATCTTCGGGTTTACACAGCGGCACATTGTGAGCAGGGTATCGAATTTGACGTATATTCGTCTGCGTTTGAAATGCTGGAAGCATTTGATAGATCAGGCGGTCCTGATATTGCGCTTTTGGATATTTGTATGCCCGGTATGCTGGGAACAGAATTGGCACGGGATATTCTCCGTTTCAGTGAAAATACTGACATTGTATTTCTGACGACCAGCTCGGATTATGCGGTTGATGCCTTTTCCATACATGCCGCAGACTATATCTGCAAACCTTACACGCAGGAACAGTTTGACGCGGCTTTAGAACGGGTCATTGCCATGCGTGAGCAAAGAACATGGATTCTTTTGCGCTGCGAAGGGGAATTGCACCGCATCGCTCTGGAAGATATTTTGTACATAGAAACCAGAGACAAACGCCGTGTGTTTTCTCTTGCCTCCGGGAAAAAGCTTTCTGTGTGGTTATTACCAACGCAGCTTGAATGTATTATGGACAAAAAAGGCATGACAATGTGCGGGAAATCTTATATTGTCAATCTAAATCATGTCCGTTGTTTTTCCGGTACGGATCTGCTTATGGATGATGAGACCCTCATTCCTGTTCCAAGGAGATGCCGCTCTGAGCTAAAGCAGGCGTATTTTGATTTTTATTTAAAGGAGGCAGTAAACTGATGCCGGTGATTCAAATAATCACAATCGCTTTTTTTGTCAGTTTGTTGTTTTTTGCAACGCATCTGACGGCAGGGCTTTTGCTGCAGGAGAGAAAATATTCGGTAAAAAAGACGGCGCTGCTGTGGGGGTCGGCGGGTATATTCCTTTTCATGGATGCGTGTTTCTGCTTTGTTTTTCTGTCAAAGCCATATAGAATGCCTGTTGCTTTGATGCTTTCATATCTGTACTTTTGGGGAATTTTTATATCTGCGTCAGCAGACGGATTTTGGAAGAAATGCTATCTTTGGATCACATATGGCTGCGTTTTCTGCGTTTCACTGTCCATTTCATTTTATGGATGCTATTTACTTGTGCC
>CANQAP010000005.1 GCA_947589305.1 uncultured Lachnospiraceae bacterium | reverse complement strand
GTGGGAGTGCCTGAAAATGCTGAATTTTCGGGCATTTTTAGATATTTTGCATTATGTCCTTGACAAATCGTTCTGAACTCATTTGTTATATACTATTTTGTTTTGGTAGTGTAAGAAAAAAATAATAAGAAAGGAACTATTTAGCATGAAAAATAAATTTGATGAATTTTATTTTGAGAATGATACGAATTATCCAGCAAATGTATATTGGGATTTATATGATAAAAATCATATGGAAGCAATAAAAAAATATGACGGGCATATGTTTTGTCCTCTTTGCAAATTAGCTCCGCTTACTGTTGCTAAGGGAAATCAACGAAGATACTTTAAAGTTATAGAGTCAGATATGGAAAAACACGATATAGAGTGTTCTTATCGGCATAAAATGGCAACAAAAAAGGAAACACACAATTTTTATAAGGATTTGGACACAACAGATATTAGAAATCGTTTGGTAAGTTGTTTAAATAGGATGTTGAAAAGTGTTCTGAAAGATACAAATAATGGAAATTCATTAACGCGTGGAGAGAAGAAAAATATGAATAATTTTTTTGAATTTAAAGGGGATAGCGGAGAAAACAAATATTTACCGCATAAGAATTTTAATTCTAAGAATTTGGAAGAGGATATGGATTTGCAGAAGATTTATTATGGAAAATGTGCATTATATATCTACAAATATGTTCCTAAAGATGAAACAGATATAAAAATGTATTATCTTAAGGTCTTAAATAAAAATAGTAAAAAGCAAATTTGTGAGATATCAATATCTCCATATGTGTATAATTATTTAAGTGATGAAATAGCTGATATCCCAGAGGATAAGAATAAGGCATTAAATTATTATCTTTGTTTTTCTGGAATCTTGGAAAAGGATAAGTATTCTTATAAGTGTAAATTGAAAGATTCGAGATTAATGGTATTAGAAAAAGAGTAAATTGTATTTTTATAGACACCAAATTGAAAAAACCTCATTACGATAACATAGAAAAGGCTATCATAATGAGGTTTTTATTATAATAAAGTTTTATTCTCTTTTTAACCAACCTATTATTTTTCCGTTTACGTCAACAACAGCGGTTTTATGTTCGGGTTCTTTAAAGATAGAGTATAATAGTCTGGCAATCATTATTAGTAAAAATAGAATCAGCAAAAATACAAATAAGAAATATACTATTCCGCTTCCTGCTGTAAGTATTGAGAAAACAGTAACTCGCAGAATTGTTTTTCTATGGTCTCTGTCAATTAAGTATAGAATGAATGCTATTTGTTCCGTTGCTGTAAAACATATCACAGACATTTTTATAAATGATATACTTTAAAGCTTGAAATAGCCTATTAAACCACCAAATATACAAAAAAGCTGAATACCCTTGCAGATAATCATAAGTATCCTCAATACACCATCTGTATTAATAGATATGAAATAATCATCATAAATAAAGCTATGAAATGAATGCTAATACTAATCTTGTATAATACTGTTGTAAAACTTACTTCAGCAGGATATGTTATATTATTCATAACATCCCCATGTAGAGTTGTATTGAATATTTTGATGCCTTTGATAAAACATTCAATAATGTAATTAGTCCTAATATGACGGAGCATAAGCTCCCCCAGTAGCCAATTTCACGGAAAGTTTTCAATCAACATATCTCGCTTTCGCAGTGGAACGATAATGATTTTTTCGTTCTAAGCTAGTTCCCTATTTCTATCCATATGGCAGAAGGTACACCATAATAGCGTTCAACATAATCTGTTTTATCACTTGTATTGTCCCCTAAGCGTCCTTTTTTCCAACATATGGGGCAAAATCGTATGTGCCTTTGCCACAGCCCCAATACCAACAGCCTTCTCCGTTTTCAAAGGTAGTATTATTTGTGTTTTTAGAACTATCTTTAACTACTTCTGTAGGCTCACTGATTCTATCATCATCAAAATAGAAATATTTTCTAATTCTGACTTGTTTAAAATAAAAACTTGGTTTTCTGATGAATCGTCTTTTGTTGTAATGGTGGTTGGTTCTATTTTTCCTTTCTCATCTGTATTAAAAGCCTGATTATAAAAATCGCCATTATGCCATGTTCTTAGTCCACAATTTGACCAACTAATTTTTTCACTAACTTCGTGATACTGTTTCCAATCCAATACATATTTGCTTATAACTAAGGCTTTGTTGTCCTCAATGGCTAAAACTCTCCATTCAATAGCTTCTGCTCCATTTGAAATGTTGCCATCCTGTTCGTATGTACCAAATTTTATAATAGCTCCGACTTGTATAGATGATTTATAAGTATCATTATTACTTGAAATCTCCGGAAACAAGAAATATCTGTAATAACCGTTGTTTTTCGAGGTATAATAGAGTAGAATTAAAGCAATGATATAATTTAGATAAAATTTTGATAAGGAGTAGAATCATATGTTGCAGATCAGACCCGTTTCCGATTTGAGAAATAAGTTTCCGGATATTGAGAAAATTGTAAATACAGGTGAACCTGTATATTTGACGAAAAACGGATATGGCGCAATGGTGGTACTCAGTCTGGAAGAATATTCGAGGCTGACAGATGGGGTAGAAGCAGCATTGGATAAGGCAGATAGGCTTGCGGCAGAAGATACGGAGCGGATGAGCCATGAAGAAGTTTTCGGAAAATTGCGGAGGGAAATCAATGCTCGGTAAAAAGTACAGATTGAGTTATCTGCCGCTGTTTTACAAGGACCTCGATGAAAAAGTAAAATGAAGGAAGGACAAAAGGTGAATACTAAGTTGTTACGTGTAGTTGAAAGGATAGCTAGAACTAAGGCTGTAAATGGTTTGCCATAGCCACCGTTTTGTATGGGAATTTATCATCAACCGAAAAGACCTAAAATAAAATTGGATAAATGAGTGGAATAGAAAGTAGTTGCTTAATTCAAATGTAGTGTCAGGACTTGTTCCTTAATATGGTAATTCCATATACATAGTATGAGACAGAAAGAAGGAGGGGTGCGAAGGTATTTTGGAAAACAAATAGTGACAGGAGGTATTTATGAAAAGAAAGGTAATGTTAATGCTAGTATCATTGATACTGGTATGCAGCGTAACAGCCTGTGACAAACGGGTTGACAGCAGTATGGTAAATGAGCAGGAAACAGAACAGGATACATCCCAAGCAGAAGCAGACGGGGAAAATTCTTATGAGGTTGATGAATTACTGTCTGATTTAATGATAAAGGATGTTAGTATCGGTTGGCCATGTAAGTTAGGGGATATGAAAAAAGTGTTTGAACTTGGTGATGCATATTCTTTTGAAGATATCCCGGACATTTTATGTTATGATTTGTACTCAGATGGTAATAATGTGGGTGAGGTTTGGGTCAGTGAGGATAATTCTGCTGTACTTGTGTTAAGTTTATCTTATACATTAAATGATGGAATTGCAATTGAGTTTAAAGGAGTTACGGAAAATAGCTCATATTCAGATGTGGTACGTTTATTGGGGGAACCCACTAAACAAAGCGAAACGGGATATTGTTATATTGATTATTATGATGTCAAACAAGATAGAACTGAGGCTTATACATATGACGAAATTACAATAAGTTTTAAAGATGACAGCATACGCTTAATAGAATTTTATTGTTCAAGGGAAAATACAAAATAAGATTAATATCTGAAATTCAAGATAAAAATAGAACACTAAAAAAGCAACTTGAGCAACAAAGGAAGATAGTGAGACATGAAGATGGAAATTATGTTATCCTAGCAGATGATTCGCCTGAAATACAATACTGTTCCACATGTAATAATTGGTTAAAAGCGAGAAATGGTGGAAATTAGACTAAATTACTGAACTCGGATGTACTGTATTTAAGAAATTATTGAAATTGATAAATTCATCTGAAGTTGTAGAAAAATAGAAAATGTAAAGAACGATAGTTGAAAATCTGTTAAAAATTCATATCTTGAACAAATATTTTGAGATTTAGAATAGAATAAACACATATATGCAGTCGGCAGATTCCATTCTGTCAGTTGCTTTTTCGATGGGGGGGGGGAAAAATAGATTTTGTTATGGTATAATCCTAATTGCAAGCAGAGGTATTGTTAAAAAGTGAACACCCCTAATTCAAAAGTGAACACACCTAGGGCAAAATTGGAGTAGTTGCACACCCCCCTATTTGACTACGATTTGACTGTTACACAGGGATATGATGTGCCACGATATGCCAAGATAGGGCATAAAGTGTGGAAAATAAATAAAATGATTTGAGTGCCGGAACCCCCGACAAATCAACGCAAAACGGGGCATATCAAGGCATATCAAGAGGAGAAACCCTTATGATTAGAATACTTTTCGTCTGCCACGGCAACATCTGTCGTTCTCCAATGGCGGAATATTGGCTTCGGCATTTGGTCGAGGAAGCAGGTCTTTCCCGGCAATTTGACATTGCATCGGCAGCTACCAGTTCGGAAGAAATCTGGAACGGAGTTGGCAGTCCGGTACATACCGGTACAAAAAATCTTCTCAGGCAATATGGGATTTCAATGGAAGAAAAACGGGCTGTCAAGTTGACGCGGGCAGATTATGAAAAATACGATTACCTGATCGGGATGGATGGTGCAAATCTGAAAAACATGCAACGGATTTTAGGCGAAGACAAAAAGAAAAAATGTCATCTGCTATTAGATTATACCGATGATCCACGCGATATCGCAGATCCTTGGTATACGGGAAATTTTCAGAAGACGTTTCAGGATATTGACAAAGGGTGTCGGGCATTGTTAAAAACGATCTTACAGAATCAACAGATGATTGAAAGATATGATTTTCCCGTTGACAGGGCAATGGATTTATGTTAGTTTAAGGTTAGAAATGCGTTGACAAGGACTAGTAAGATGTAAGAAGCATGCAGAGAGCTGTCGGGTGGTGTGAGACAGTTGCGGATTATGTTTGAACTGACCTTCGAGCAGCAGGCTGAATCAAATAGTAGGCTGAGCCGGTGCCTGACCGTTATTGCAGGAGGATATCATACCCGATGAGGGACGTATCTGTGATGAGTGCATACATTTGTATGAATTAGAGTGGTACCGCGTAAGTTCCTTACGTCTCTAAGTGAGATGGCAGGGGCTTTTTTTATTTCATTCACGGTATAACCGGTTAGAAAGACAAAACATCTAATACACATGGAATAGTATGATTTCACATAGGATACGATAGGACGCATTTGAACAAAAAGGAGGTAATCAGATGAAAAATTATCAAAAGTATCAGCGAGGTTATTTTATGCCGCCGGTCGAGTCCTTACAATGGACGCACAAAGAATATATTGATAAGGCGCCGATGTGGTGTTCAGTGGATTTACGGGACGGCAATCAGGCGTTGATCGTTCCGATGAGTCTGGATGAAAAGATCGAGTTTTTTAAAATGCTGGTGAAAATCGGCTTTAAAGAGATTGAAGTCGGATTCCCGGCGGCTTCCGAGACGGAATATATGTTTTTACGCACCCTGATCGAAGATGATCTGATTCCGGATGATGTGACTGTTCAGGTACTGACACAATCAAGAGAACATATCATAAAAAAGACCTTTGAAGCCGTGCGGGGCTGCAAAAAAGCAGTGGTACATTTATATAATTCGACTTCCTATGCACAGCGGGAACAGGTATTCAAAAAATCCAAAGAAGAGATTTTGGAGATTGCCGTGTCCGGTGCAAAACTCCTGAAACAGTTGGCAGAAGAAGACGGAGGTAATTTTCAGTTCGAATATTCGCCGGAAAGCTTTACAGGCACGGAGATCGACTATGCTTTGGAAGTATGTAACGCCGTGATCGATGTATGGCAGCCGACACCGGATCGGAAGGTGATCATCAATCTTCCGGCGACCGTCGAGATGTCGCTTCCGCATGTATATGCGAGTCAGATCGAATATATGAGCCGGAATATGAAGTGCCGGGAAAATGTCGTCCTGTCGCTTCATCCGCACAACGACCGGGGATGTGGAGTGGCGGATGCGGAATTAGGCTTGCTTGCAGGCGCAGACCGTATCGAAGGAACTCTGTTTGGAAACGGAGAACGGACCGGTAATGTAGATATCATTACGTTAGCGATGAATATGTTTACGCATGGCGTGGATCCGGAACTGGATCTCAGTAATATACCGGAATTGACGGAATTATATGAACGGGTGACCAAAATGCACGTTTACGAGCGTTCCCCGTATTGCGGGCAACTGGTATTTGCCGCATTTTCCGGTTCTCATCAGGATGCGATCGCAAAAGGCATGAAATGGAGAGAGGAACAGAATACGGATCATTGGAGTGTGCCGTATCTCCCGCTGGATCCACAGGATGTAGGCAGAAAGTACGATGGAGATGTGATCCGGATCAATAGCCAATCCGGCAAGGGCGGTATTGGATATTTGTTAGAGCAGAAATATGGTTTTGATCTTCCGCCGAAAATGCGAGAAGATTTAGGATATACGGTAAAAGATATTTCCGATCACAAGCATAAAGAACTGGCAGCCAGCGAAGTGCTGGATATTTTCCAAAAAACATATGTGAACATTTCTGCTCCGATTGAATTACTGGAAGCCCATTTTACGCAGGGAGAACAGTTTACGGCGGAAATCACGATCATGGTAAACGGTGTGCAAAAAATATATCATGGGAAGGGAAATGGACGTTTGGACGCTATTTCCAATGCGATCAAGAAGCATTTTGACATACAGTTTTCTTTGATCTGCTATGAAGAACATGCCCTGCAGATAGGTTCGAATTCACAGGCATGCGCTTATGTTGGAATTCAAAGAACGGATGGTCGGGTTGCATGGGGAGCAGGTATTCAAAACGATATCATCGATGCTTCGGCGTATGCCCTGATCAGTGCGATCAACCGTTCGGATTTAGTTAATACCCGTCATTAAACGATGGGATGGAGAGAAATAATTCTTTACGAAAACCAGTTAAAATGCTATTCTGATAACAGATAGATACGTAATATACAGCCGGTCTATTATTTCTATAAAGTTTAGAAACGATAGGTCGGCTGTCTTTCGTTTCTAATAGGATACAGATATAAGAATAACTGAATTGGAGGAAGGAACAGTATGGGTAGGTATTATCAACCGGAAATTGAATGCGCATCGCAGGAGCAGATTCGGGCTTGGCAGGATGAACGTTTGATAAAACAAGTCAGGCACGTGTATGACAATGTAAAAATGTATCGGGAACGGATGGACGAATTGGGAGTGACGCCGGATGATATCAAAGGCAGAGAGGATTTACATAAACTTCCGTTTATTACCAAGGATGATCTACGGGAACAATATCCGTATGGGTTATTGGCAAAACCGTTAAGCGAGTGTGTGCGGATCCAATCCACTAGCGGAACGACCGGGAGACGTGTCGTTGCTTTTTATACGCAGCATGATATTGACTTATGGGATGAATGTTGCGCCAGAGCGATCGTAGCGGCAGGTGGAAGCAATGAGGATGTGGTACACGTTAGTTATGGATATGGATTATTTACGGGAGGACCGGGTTTGAACGGTGGTTCTCATAAGGTAGGTTCTCTGACGCTGCCGATGTCGTCGGGCAACACGGAGCGGCAGATACAGTTTATGACGGATCTGGGATCGACGATCTTGTGCTGTACGCCGTCGTATGCAGCATATCTTGCAGAATCCATTATAGAACGTGGGTTACGGGATAAGATCAAACTGAAAGCCGGAATTTTCGGCGCGGAAGCATGGACCGAAGAGATGCGGCATGATATTGAGGAGAAATTAGGCATCAAAGCTTATGATATCTATGGATTGACCGAGATTTCAGGACCGGGTGTATCCTTCGAATGTGAAGCGCAGACCGGCATGCACATCAACGAAGATCATTTTATTGCGGAAGTGATCAATCCGGTCACGGGCGAAGTGCTTCCGGATGGGGAAAAGGGAGAGTTGGTATTTACCAGCATCACGAAAGAGGCGTTTCCGCTGTTGAGATACCGGACCCGGGATATCTGTATTCTGAGTCATGAGAAGTGTCCTTGCGGCAGGACGCATGTTAAGATGACCAAGCCGTTGGGACGGAGCGACGATATGCTGATTGTCAAGGGCGTGAACGTATTCCCGTCACAGATTGAAACGGTATTGCTCAACAAGGGATATCCGGCAAATTATCAAATTATCGTAACCAGAGCCAATAACAGTGATCATTTGGAAGTGCAAGTGGAGATGACTCCGGAAATGTTCTCGGATTCCGTAAGCGTGATCACGGAAAAAGAAAAGGAACTGGTGAGCGCGTTAAAGGCAATGCTTGGAATCTATGCGGACGTCAAGCTGGTAGCCCCGAAAGCCATAGCAAGAAGCGAAGGAAAAGCGGTTCGTGTAATAGATAAACGGAACTTGTATCAAAATAATTGATAAAGGTCTCAAGAAAGAATAGGAGGAAATGAGTATGACAGTGAAGCAGATTTCTGTTTTTGTGGAAAATAAGATTGGCAATCTGGCGGAAGTGACTAAGGTATTAGCGGATGCCGGTATCAGTCTGCACGCGATCTCGCTGGCAGACACCAAGAATTTTGGCGTGTTAAGAGTGATCGTCGATGATTCTTATAATGCCGCCACGACGTTGAAAGAACAAGGATATATTTTCTCGATCACGCCGGTACTGGCGGTTGCGGTTCCGGATGAACCGGGCGGGTTGTATCGTATTTTAACGTTATTGGGAGACCACAATATTAATTTGGAATACCTCTATGATTGCAATATCCGAAAAAGCGACTGCGCTTATATGATTTTTAAACTGGAAAAACCGGAAGAAGCGATCGAAGTATTGACAAAACATCAGGTACGGTTATTGTGTCAGGAGGATTTTAAATAAAAATTCATAATTTTATATTTCGCTATTGCAATTTCATACAATACCTTTCATAATCATTGTAAAGATTCATATGAAAAAAACAGACATTTGTCGGATTTGAGGATATACAATGACATTAGATGAATTGGGAATTGGAAAAGATGCGATCATAGAAGCGGTCAACTGTGAGTCACTTTCTCTGCGGAAGCACATATTGGATATGGGCTTGACGCCGGATACGGAAGTGACTCTTGTTAAGATTGCGCCGATGGGCGATCCGTTGGAATTACGGGTGCGTGGATATGAGTTGACACTGCGGAAGGAAGATGCCGCAAAGATTCAGATCAAAGATGTTCATGATGCGCATGTGTATGAACATCAAAATACACATTCGACCCCGATGTCACATCCGGGTGTCGGAGAGACCGATATATTAAGCCGGAAAGTATACAAAACACAGGTACGGGGCGCGGAGATCCCAGAGGGGGAACGCATTACCTTTGCGTTAGCCGGTAATCAGAATTGTGGAAAGACAACATTATTTAATCAACTGACCGGTTCGAGACAGCATGTCGGTAATTTTCCGGGTGTAACGGTAGAACGAAAAGAGGGCATGGTCAGAAATCAGATTGAGACCGTGGTAGTCGATCTGCCGGGGATCTATTCGCTGTCTCCGTACAGCAGTGAAGAATTGGTAACGAGAGAATTTTTGCTGAAGGAACGTCCAAGAGGGATCATCAATATACTGGATGCGACGAATATAGAACGGAATCTATATCTGACCATGCAGTTGATCGAATTGGATATCCCAATGGTACTGGCACTGAATATGATGGATGAAGTGCGGGAAAACGGTGGCACCATCCGTGTGAATGAATTGGAAGCGGCATTGGGAATACCGGTAGTACCGATTTCGGCATCCAAAAACGAAGGAATTGACGAATTGATCGACCATGCAGTCCATGTGGCAAGATACCGGGAACGACCGGGACGTTTGGATTTCTGCGATGCGGAAGGAAGCGACAACGGAGCTATGCACCGATGTATCCATGCCATCATCCACTTGATCGAAGACCATGCACTCAAGTATAAAATTCCGAGACGGTTTGCGGCGGCAAAACTGGTAGAAGGCGATCGCCTGATTCTTGACAGTCTGCATCTGGACGAAAACGAAAAAGAAACGCTCGAGCATATTATCACCCAAATGGAAGAAGAAAGCGGAAAAGACCGGATGTCGGCGTTGGCGGATACGCGGTTTCAGTTTATTGAAAACCTCTGTAAGGAAACGGTGGTCAAACCGAACGAGAGCAAAGAACATAGGAGAAGTCAGAAAATTGATCGGATTTTAACAGGTAAATATACGGCGCTGCCTGCATTCGTCTGTATCATGGCATTGATCTTTTATTTGACGTTTGGCTGGATCGGAAAATATCTGTCGGATTGGTTGGAACAGGGGATCGCATGGGTGACGGATATATGCGATAAAGGACTGACAGCTTATCAGATCAATCCGGTGGTGCATTCCTTGGTCATAGACGGCGTATTTGCAGGCGTCGGCAGTGTATTGAGCTTTTTGCCGACGATCGTGGTTCTGTTCTTTTTCCTTTCGATCTTAGAGGACAGTGGATACATGGCGCGCGTCGCTTTCGTGATGGACAAACTGCTTCGGAAGATCGGATTGTCCGGACGTAGTTTTGTACCTATGCTGATCGGTTTCGGATGCTCGGTACCGGCAATTATGGCAACCAGAACGCTGCCGTCGGATCGTGACAGAAAAATGACGATATTATTGACCCCATTTATGAGCTGCTCGGCAAAACTGCCGATTTATGCGCTGTTTACGGCGGCTTTTTTCCCGAAATATGCCGCGTTCGTGATGACCGGATTGTATTTTGGCGGAATACTGATGGCTGTGCTGTTTGCCCTGCTCTTAAAGAAAACGGTCTTTCGGGGATCGCCGGTTCCGTTTGTAATGGAACTGCCTAATTATCGTTTGCCAAGCCCGAAAAATGTCATACATCTGATATATGAAAAGTCAAAAGATTTTGTGTCCAGAGCGTTTACCGTGATTTTTTTAGCGTCGGTTGTGATCTGGTTTTTACAAAGTTTTGATCTCCGGCTCAATGTAGTGACCGATTCGTCTGATAGTTTGTTGGCTCTGCTCGGTGGGTTGATTGCTCCGGTTTTGATTCCGCTAGGGCTGGGAGACTGGCGGATATCGACTGCGCTGATCACCGGATTTACCGCAAAAGAGAGCGTAGTCAGTACCCTGCAGGTTTTATTGGCAGGTGAACCTTTGAATACGTTATTTTCGCCATTTCAGGCATGTATTTTCATGGTGTTTTCACTGCTGTACACCCCTTGTGTAGCGGCGGTGGCAGCCGTTAAGAGAGAAATGGGACAAAAAAACGCCTTGCTTGTGGTTTTAGTGCAATGTGCCATCGCATGGATAGTCTGCTATATCATACGGCTCATAGGACTGGCGTTCGGACTATAGAGATCATAGTAAATAATTGACGAAATCTGTAAGAAAGAGTTATACTATAGGTGAGCTTACTACTATAATGTAGAGAAGGTATGACAGAATACAAAATCAGGAGGAGAAGGAAGATGCAATATCAGATTTGGGGCGGTATGATGCCGGCAGTGACGTTTTCTTTGGAAAACGGGGAAAGCATTTACACACAATCCGGAGGTATGAGCTGGATGACCGATCAGCTTGAGATGACGACCAATATGCACGGCGGTCTCATGAAAGGAATCGGCAGGATGTTCAGCGGAGAGTCATTATTCATGGCAACTTATTCTGCAAAGGCAGCAGGGCAAAAACTAACGATCGCCAGTGCAGTGCCGGGTGAGATCAAAGTCTTTGACATCAAACCGGGATACGAGATCATAGCACAAAAAGGGGCGTTTCTTTGTGCGACGCCGGGTGTGGAATTAAAAGCTTATGTGACGAATGTCAAAGGCGGTTTTTTTGGTGGAGAAGGTTTTATTCTTCAACAATATACGGGAACAGGACTGGTATTTTGCGAATTGGATGGTGCTATTCAGGAGTTGACTTTGGCAGCCGGTGAAAAATTAGTGATCGACACCGGAAATGTTGCTGCATGGGAGAGTACGGTTACATATAATGCGCAAATGGTAAAGGGATTTAAGAATGTGTTGTTTGGAGGCGAAGGATTATTCCTGACAACCTTAACCGGACCGGGAAAAATATGGCTACAGACGATTTCCATTTCGGAATTAGCGAGCCGGATCGTGCCATATATTCCGTCCAGTCGATAAAATTGTTAATAATAGAATAGAAATAAGAAACGAAAACGGATTCCGTCAAAAAATATGGCGAAATCCGTTTTTATTTGAAAATATATGCCTGCTTAAGACGTATATCATAGGATGAAAGATAGGAGAAAAGTATAAAAAAATGCTATTTTAATAGTATTTTCATTTTTACAGGTATTTTAATTATTCAGATGTATGGTATAATAAGGAAGCGCAAGATGATATCATTGATTTGCATTAGCATGATCAGGAAGCAAAGAGGTAGATCCTATGAAAACATTATCGCATTTAGATAAGTTAGAAGCAGAAGCGATTTATATTATAAGAGAAGTAGTGGCAGAATGTGAACGCCCGGTGATGCTGTATTCTATTGGGAAAGACAGTTCTGTGATGCTGCATCTGGCATTGAAAGCCTTCTATCCGGAAAAACCACCGTTTCCGTTTATGCACATTGATACCACATGGAAATTCAAGGAAATGACACAGTTTCGTGATCGCAAAGCAAAAGAATTAGGGATTGATATGATCGTGTATACGAACGAAGAAGGGGTACGGGCAGGGATCAATCCATTCGATCACGGAGCTTCATATACAGATATTATGAAGACGCAGGCTTTGAAACAGGCATTGAACCGATACGGATTTACGGCAGCTTTTGGCGGCGGTCGAAGAGATGAAGAAAAATCACGGGCGAAGGAACGGATCTTTTCGTTTCGTAATGCGGAACACGCGTGGGATCCCAAAAATCAGCGTCCGGAGATGTGGAAATTATATAATACACAGATTCAAAAAGGCGAAAGTATACGGGTATTTCCGTTATCAAACTGGACGGAGAATGACATTTGGCAATATATATTAAGGGAAAAGATAGACATTGTATCGTTATATTTTGCAGATGTCCGACCAGTGGTGTATCGGGACGGCAATATAATTATGGTGGATGATGACCGTATGCGTTTGTTGCCGGGCGAAGAAGTTCAGATGAAAAAAGTACGTTTTCGTACCTTGGGTTGTTATCCGTTGACTGGCGGAGTGGAATCGGATGCGGATACATTGGAAGCGATCGTAGAGGAGACCTTAGGCGCGGTCAATTCGGAACGGACCAGCCGGGTGATCGACCATGAAGCTACGGGAAGTATGGAACGGAGAAAACGGGAAGGATATTTTTAATTATGAAAGAACTGCTAAAGTTTATCACCTGCGGAAGTGTAGATGATGGTAAATCAACATTGATCGGGCATATGCTGTACGATTCAAAGCTTTTATTCGCCGATCAGGAACGGGCTTTGGAATTGGAAAGCAAAGTCGGGAGTACGGACGGCGCATTGGATTATTCATTATTGTTAGATGGGTTAATGGCAGAACGGGAACAGGGAATCACCATTGACGTGGCATACCGTTATTTTACGACTTCAAAGCGCAGTTTTATTGTGGCGGATACGCCGGGACATGAGGAATATACGCGTAATATGGCGGTAGGAGCCGCCTTTGCAGATGTTGCCGTGATCTTGTTGGATGCGACGAAAGGGGTTCTGATTCAGACAAAACGTCATACCCGAATTTGTTCGCTGATGGGAATCCGGGATTTTGTATTTATTGTCAATAAAATGGATCTGGTAGATTATGAGCAGGCACGTTTTTTGGAGATTTCCGAAGAATTGGAAGAATTTATTAGCGGGTTCCCGCATCATAGCTTCAAGATCATACCGGTATCGGCGACCGTTGGGGATAATATTACGAATGCAACGGTCAATATGTCTTGGTATCAGGACACTACGCTGTTGGCATATTTAGAAGATTTGGATTTGAATGCGGAAATGAATGTGGAGGACTTTTTATTGCCCATTCAGCGTGTCAGTCGTCCGAATCATACATTTCGTGGCTTTCAGGGACAGGTGGAAGCCGGCGGTCTGAAGCTTGGCGACGCGATCACGGTGTACCCGAGTGGGGAGACTGCATTGGTATCCCGCCTATTGGCTGCGGGATCCGATGTGACGGAAGTAGTCAAAGGTCAGCCGGTCACGGTGTGTCTGGACAAGGAGATTGACTGTTCCCGCGGTTGCGTGATGGCAAAAGGGATCAAGCCGGAAGTGGGAAATATGTTTGAGGTCACGATGTTTTGGATGGATGATATGCCTTTGGTAGAAGGCAAGGAATATCAGATGAAGCTGGGTACAAAAAAAATACCGGCACGTATCGTTAAGATCGCATATAAGATTGATGTCAACACCGGTGAGGAGCAGCTGGCAGAGACCGTGACAAAGAATGAGATTGTATCCTGTTCTGTGTTGACGACGGAGAAAATTGTTTTTCAGAAGTTTACCGAGAATAAGGCGATGGGCGGTTTGATCCTGATTGACCGCATTACCAATATGACGTCGGCATGCGGTGTCATCGAACGGGCGATGAAAGATTTTGATAATCTGACATGGCAGAATGTCGATATCACGAAGGAGATACGGGAAAAACAGCTTGGGCAAAAGGCATTGACGCTTTGGTTTACCGGACTTTCGGGCGCCGGAAAATCAACGTTGGCAAACGCGTTGGAAAATAAACTGGCAGCTATGGGAAAACATACCATGTTGTTGGACGGCGATAATATTCGTATGGGCATCAATCGGGATCTGGGATTTTCTCAGGAAGACCGGACGGAGAATATCCGCCGGATCGCGGAAATTGCAAAGCTGATGAATGATGCCGGATTGATCGTATTGACAGCTTTTATTTCTCCGTTTGCGAAAGATCGTGAGATTGCCCGCTCGATTATCGGAGAGGATTTTATTGAAATCTATATCAGTACATCATTGGAAAAGTGCGAAAGCAGAGATGTGAAAGGACTTTATCAGAAGGCGAGATCCGGAGAACTTTTGGAATTTACAGGTGTTACCAGTCCGTATGAGGCGCCAGAGCATCCGGAGATTCAGATCGATACGGCGGAATGCTCGGTGGAAGAGGCAACCGATAAGCTGTTACGCGAGCTGCGGAAATGGATGGCATAATAGATGCAATAGAACGGGAAGAGGAACAGGATAGGAAGTATGAGTAAGTTTTCAACGATGGTATTGACCATGCTGAAAGTAGGATGTATCGGTTTTGGCGGTGGCAGTGCTTTAATTCCGGTCTTACAGCGTGAAGCAGTACAGGAAAAAGAATTGATATCAGAGGAAGAGTTAAACAGTGGGGTGGTAGCGGCAAGCATTACACCCGGAGCGTTACCGGTGGAGATCGCCGCCGGGATAGGGAAAAGTACAAATGGAATTTTTGGCATGTTTGCGGGCGCTTCTGCAATGGCATTGCCGGGAGCATTTTTAACAGTGCTTTTATTACTGTTTACCTCTTTGGTAGGAAGTAAATTGACAGCACAGATTAACTATGCGTCGATAGGGATTACCGCATACATTATTGTAATTCTGCTGCATTATCTCTTACAGACACTGCGGGAGGCAAAAAATAACCGGGGCGGCATGATTCAGGCGGCGATTGTTATTTTGGCGGTATGGATGTTTAACGGCGAACAGAAAGTATTTGGTCTGTTTGGTATAAAAGACACGCCGATTTTCGGAGTTTCCACGATTGAAATTTTCATTGTAGCCTTTTTTGTGATTATTTGTACAGCCGGCAACTTTAAATCCGTTTGGTTTGCGGTGTCTGCCGCCTTGAGCATTTTGTTTTTGCTGGCGCAGGGTAAATCCCATATTATCCACTCTCCGTTGATCACGCATCTGACGATTGTGGCAATGGTGATTTTGGTTTTGATTCGTTTATATATGAATTTCCGAAATCAAACGAAATCTTTCGATGGAACACAGATTAAAAAAATCACGCTGGAAATTTTGATGTGGATAGCTTTTTTGATCGTGTTGTGTCTGCCTGCATTATTCATAATTCCACGTTCCTTTTATTTTATTGCGGACGGTCTGTTATCGGCACTCATGTCTTTTGGCGGAGGCGATGCCTATCTTTCCGTGGCACAGGGCTTATTTGTCGATACGGGTATGATTGCCTCAGAAGACTTTTATGGAAGTGTAGTAACGATCGCGAATATTCTGCCGGGATCGATTCTGTGTAAAGTGTTAAGCGGAATCGGTTATGTATGGGGCTTACAGAAAACCGGAACGGTGATCGGTGGAATTGCCGTGGCTTTAGCGGGTTTTGCCAGCGCGACCGCAGCATCCTGTGCAGTGTTCGGCGTAATAAAGATCATATATGATTATTGGAAAAAAATGGACATGTTTCAGGCAATGAGCCATCTGATCCGACCGATCGTATCCGGTCTTCTGATCAGTGTCGGGATTTCCCTGTTTAACACAAACTGTAAAATCGAAGATAATGCAGGCTGGGGTTGGGGAAGCGTTGCCTTTGTGATGATCGTGGTCGGTGTTTTGGTATATATCATGCAGAAAAAGAACATACATATGATATGGCAGGTATTAGCTTCCTTAGGAATTTCCCTGCTGGCATGCAACGTATATAATCTCGTATATTGATAGACGATGGTACTTTTCTTTTTCGTAAAAGAAGTATAAAATAATAACGTTATCAGATGAGCAATATAAAAGTGTAGGAAAAGGAGAAGGGATATGACAAAGAGACCGATTGATTTTGGACACATGCTATCCGGAATTCGGATGGATGTATGGTTAAAACTATTAAAGGAAAATAAAATCGATAAGGAATTCTATCCGCAGGCAGCAGTCATTACACTGGAAAGCGCGATTTTGACTCCGTTTGCTTATTTGGAATCTCTGTTGTTTTGGCTGCCGATCCATCTGACAAAATTAAAGAAAGATCCGATCTATGTAGTTGGATTTTGGAGAAGCGGCACCACATATTTACAAAATCTGCTTACCAGAGATCCACAGTTTGCTTGGTTTGATCCGGTCAGCACGATTACATTTGGCAACTGTATCTTGCTGAGAAAACCGTTGACCTTGCTGGCTAAGAATGGATTAAAAGGCGCCAGAGCTATGGATAATCTGGAATTCGAATTGGATCTGCCGATGGAAGAGGCGCATGCCTTTACAAATCTGACCGATTTATCAGTCAGCCATATGATGGCATTTCCGGATCATGGAAAAGGCGGTAAATATGTCAATACGATTTTTACGGATTCGTTATCCAGCAAGGATAGAAAACGCTTTTACCGTGTCTATAATTATATGTTAAAAAAGCTGACATTCATAAAAGGCGGGAAACAACTGTTACTGAAAAGTCCGGATAATACGGCAAGGATCGCTTTTCTGAAGCGTTCTTATCCACGGGCAAAATTTATTAACATTTATCGCAATCCATATACAGTGGTGCGTTCGGCATTAAACATGTTTCGGATTGAGATGGATAAATATGCCTTATCGGAAAGCGTGAGTGATCAGTATCTATTAGATCGTGTCTGCTTGATTTTTGAACGTGTATACCGGAGAGCATTTCGAGACTTGGATCGTTTGGCAGAAGGCGACAAGATTGAGATCCAATATGAAGATTTCATTGAACATCAGGAAGAATACTTAGAGAAAATTTATCAAAAACTGGGAATTAAGGATTATGATAAGGCTTATCCATACCTGAAGGCATATATGGACAGCATGAAGGATTATCAGACGAATACCTATGATTATACACCGGAATTGGTGGAAAAAGTGAATGAACGATTAGGCTTTTATTTTGAACGATATGGATATGAGAAAATTCAGCCATAAAGGACGGAGCCGGTCATCCGGGGAGAGGATAGGATATGAACATCAATCAGTTCTTGCAGGATCACCAAATAGATGCCATTTTGGTAACAGATCCTTATAATATGCGTTACTTGAGCGGCTTTCGGGGCGGAGAGGGCATTTTGTACCTTTCTGCGGAAAACCGCCTGCTGATCACGGATTCCCGTTATACCGAAGCGGCGTCGCAGGAAAGTGATTTTAAAGTGCTGGAAACGTCTGCCGGTCATAAGGCAACAGATTTTTTGGCAGATGTGATCCGGACAGAGCGGATCGAACGGTTGGGATATGAAGATGAATCCATGCTTTGCAAGACGTATCGGGAATATCAGCGTGAATTGCCGATGATAAACGATTGGGTGCCGTTGGGAAGTTCCCTGAAAAAGCAGAGGCAGATTAAAACGGAAGAGGAAATCGGATATCTGCGGCAGGCAGAAGCGATCGGAGATATGGCGTTTTCCCGTATCGTCAATATGATGCGACCGGGAATGACGGAACGGGAAATCCAATATGAGTTGGAATATCAGATGATGAAATGCGGTGCGGAAGGTACTTCGTTTGATACGATTGTTGCTTCCGGTATTCATTCCTCCATGCCGCATGCCATTCCGTCAGATAAAAAGATTCAGTCAGGCGATTTTGTCACATTAGATTTTGGCTGCCGCTATCAGGGTTATTGCTCCGATATGACCAGAACGGTGGTAGTTGGCAAAGCCAGTGAACGGCAAAAAGAAATATATCATCTGGTACAAAAAGCAAATCAGGTCACGGAATCCTTTTTGCAGGCAGGGATGATTTGCAGGGAAGTGGATAAAATTGCAAGGGATATCATAGCAGATGCCGGTTACGGATCCTGTTTTGGACATGGGCTGGGGCATAGTGTCGGATTGGAGATTCATGAATTGCCGGCATGTAATACGAGAGATACGACCGTTTTGCAGCCCAACATGATTATGACTGTGGAACCCGGCATTTATTTAAGAGGTCTGTTTGGTGTCAGAATTGAAGATATGGTGGTCATTACGGAGAAGGGGTATGAAAACCTCTCACATTCGACAAAAGAATTAATAGAATTGTAGGGCAATATGTAAGATTCCGCATTGTGTATTTGGAAGAACTTTGTTATATTATTGATGACATATAAGATGTAAATGATTTGTCTGTATAAGCGGTAGACCTTCCGCTTGCAGATAGTTCTGATTGGGAAGGATAAAAAGATGAATATTATAATTGCCGGATGCGGTGGAGTCGGTTCCACGTTGGCGGAACAATTGACTGCTGAAAATCATGAGATTACAGTAATTGACAATAACAGTAAGAATCTGCAGAATGTCGTATCACAGTTTGATGTGATGGGTGTACTGGGAAACAGTACAAGCTATGTCGTACAGATGGAAGCCGGGATTGATAAGGCGGATTTACTGATTGCTGTAACCGATCATGATGAGATTAATATGTTGACTTGCCTGATCGCCAAAAAGGCAGGCAATTGTCAGACGATTGCCAGAGTGAGGAGTCCGCAATACTTTACGGAAATTGATTTTATCCGGGATGAACTGGGTCTGTCAATGGCAGTGAATCCGGAATTTGCCGCTGCGCAGGAAATATCCCGTTTGCTTCAGATTCCGTCTGCTTTGGAAGTGGACACCTTTGCAAAAGGAAGAGTGAATCTGATAAAAATGGAGATCCCTCAAAATTCAGAACTGGATCAGTTGATGCTGGCTGATTTTTCACAAAAAATCGGTATAGACACTTTGATTTGTATTGTAGAACGTGACAAAGATGTGTTTATACCCGGTGGTGATTTTGTGCTGCATACAGGGGATAAGATTTATGTTACGATGCAGATGTCGGTCTTAAATGATTTTTTGAATAAGATCGGATTAAAAGAAAAGCAGATTAAAAAAGTGATGATCGCAGGCGGAGGAAATATGGGCTATTATTTGGGACGCATTTTGACGGAAGCCCATATGCAGGTAAAGATCATAGAAAAAAAAGAAGAACGCTGTGCGGAATTAAGTGAATTGCTGCCAAAGGCAATGATCATTCATGGAAATGCCACGGACCGGCAGTTAATATTAGAAGAAGATCTGGAGACGACGGATGCTTTGATCGCCGTAACGGATATTGATGAAGAGAATATTTTACTGGCTTTGTATGCAAATAAAGTGAGCAACGCAAAGGTTATTACCCGGATTAACCGCTTGTCATTTGAGGATGTGTTGGACAATATGCCGGTCGGCAGTACAGTGACGCCAAAAGATATTACAGCGGAGTATATCATTCGGTATGTCCGTTCCATGCAGAATTCATATGGCAGCAATGTGGAAACCCTGTATCGTATGGTAGATAATCGCGTAGAGGCTTTGGAATTTCATGTAGATGCGGATGCTAAGGTAACCAAAGCAACGTTAGGCGAATTAAAAATAAAGAAAAACACGCTGATCTGTTGTATTAGCCGGGATAAACATATCATTCGCCCGACCGGACGAGATATCATAATGGCAGGCGACAGTGTCATTGTCGTAACGACCAATCGAGGATTGAACGGGATAGATGAAATATTAAGCTGATCGAATTGAGGGATACCTATGAATTATCGGATATTAGTATATACATTGGGTTGGATTTTGAATTTTCAGGCACTGTTCTTGTTGCTGCCATGTCTGGTAGCTCTGGTTTATCAGGAACCGTCCGGTTGGAATTTTCTGTTTACAGCGTTGGTGGTAAGTATCATCGGCATCATCCTTACCTGTAAGAAACCACAGAATAATCAATTTCACGCACGCGAAGGATTTGTACTGGTTGCTGTCAGTTGGATATTGATCAGTTTGATCAGCGCGATTCCGCTTTGTATCAGTGGAGAAGTGCCAAACTACATTGATGCTTTATTTGAAATGGTATCGGGCTATACGACCACAGGCGCAAGTATCCTGACTGCGGTTGAAGAATTGCCTAAATGTATGAATTTTTGGCGTTGTTTTAGCAACTGGATTGGCGGTATGGGAGTTATTGTGTTTATTGTTACCATCCTGCCAATGACCGGCTCCAATGCAAATATGTATCTGATGCGTGCAGAAAGTCCGGGACCATCCTTTGGAAAACTGGTTCCTAAATTAAAGAAAACGGCGTCCCTGTTATACATTATGTATATCGTCCTGACGCTCACGCAGTTGGTCTTATTATTATTTGGCGGATTGGATTTCTTTGAATCATTGTGCATCAGCACGGCAACGGCGGGTACGGGAGGATTTGGAATCCGGAATGACGGATTTAGCGGATATAGCAGTTATGTGCAGATCGTTGTGACGGTTTTTATGTTCTTGTTCGGAGTAAACTTTAAATTCTATTTCCTGATAGTCATGAAGAAATTGAAGGATGCTTTTTTGATTGAAGAAGTTCGGTGGTATGCGATTCTATATGCGGTTGCGACCATACTGATCGCAATTGATATTTTTCATTTGTTTGGCAGTGTGGGAGAGAGTTTAAAACATTCGGCATTTCAGGTCGCAACGGTTATGACGACGACAGGATTTGCCACAACGGATTTTAATCAATGGCCAATATTCTCACAGATGATCATGTTGATTTTGATGTTTGTAGGAGCATGTGCAGGAAGTACCGGTGGTGGTATGAAGATTTCAAGATTTATTATTTATATTAAATCCGCACAAAAAGAGATCGCCTGTCTGTTGCACCCAAATAGTGTCAAGAAGATCAAAATGGATGATAAGGTCGTAGATCATGAAACCCTTCGCTCTGCAAATGTGTATCTGATCATTTATGTATTATTAGTCAGCGCATCCGTTCTTTTGGTTAGCTTAAACGGATTTGACCTGATTACGACCGTCACGTCGGTGATTGCTACGTTTAATAATATCGGACCGGGACTTGGTGTTGTGGGACCAATGGGGAATTACAGCTCTTTGTCTGTATTATCCAAACTGGTATTGATTTTTGACATGCTGGCAGGCAGATTGGAAATCTTTCCGATCGTAATGCTGTTCTTCCGTGATACATGGAAGCGATGATTTAGTGGTTGATCGACAATCAACCGGATAGGTTATAGGATAGGAAAAAGGAAAGGGTGTCTATGGAGGAATCGCATTGCGACCATAGACACCCTTTGGAGTATTACATGAACATGGGTGGTGACGTACAAACATTCTGCCGCGACACAGAATGTAAAACATGCGAATTCACCAACTTTGATTATCATAGTTGGAATGGCAGGATAAGTCAATATCTCAATGAAAAGTCAATTATAATTAACTTAATTAAGAAAAATTATTAATTTATTTACGAAATAAGATAAATTACTTAATTTAATTAAGTCAAAAGCATAGAATGAATTGACGGCTATACGAAGACATGGTACGATATCAAGAAGGAAAAAGACTGGTTCTTGAAACGGGAAAGGAGAGGCAGACTGTGAAAAAAGACGCATTGGATCATATCGATATCAAGATTTTAAATATCTTACAGAAAAATGCCAGTACGGCGATCAAAGACATAGCGGCTCATGTGTTTTTGTCTTCGCCGGCTGTCTCGGCGCGCATTGAACGCATGGAACGTCAGGGATACATTTTGGGATATCATGCGCAAGTTAATCCGGCTGCATTGGGTTATCAGATCAAAGCCTTTATCAGTCTCGAGATCGAGCCGGTTCGAAAAAAGGAATTTTATCCATATATCAAATCCTGCAGAAATGTCATTGAATGTAATTGCGTGACGGGTGATTATTCGATGCTGCTTGAAGTGTTGTTCCCGGATACCGTGGCACTGGATCAGTTTATCGGAGAACTGCAGAGTTATGGAAGGACAAAGACCATGATCGTATTCTCCACTTCGGTAGAACACCGGGGCATTCAGTTGATCGCTGAGGAGAAAACAAAGTGAACGCACAGGTTTATTTGTGATTGCGTTTTATAATGTTTCCGACGGTAACGAGTATGACACCGACCAGAAACAGGAGATAAAGGCTAACACGGGAATTACTCCCGCTCTTGCTGATGATACTGATGACAAGTGCAACGAAGGAAAATATTTCGATCGTAAATCCAAAAATCTGTAGAAAGTTGAAGTTTTTCATTGTATTCTCCTTTCAAACCTTTAGAAGTCGTATTTAGAGTAGCATAACCGATCGAAAAAGTCAAAGTATCAGAAAAAACGTGTTGCAGTGGAGAGATCGTGCCTGTGAATTGTATATCTTCGAAAAACATGCTATACTTAGCACATTACGCAATCTACAAAGAGAAATAAGAAAGGAAGGACGTATGTGGGTAGCTGAAAACTGGAAAGACTATGAGGTGATCGATTGTTCCAAAGGTGAGAAGCTGGAACGTTGGGGAGACTATCTGCTGATACGTCCGGATCCACAGGTAATATGGGATATGCCCAGAACACATTCCGGCTGGCGCCGTCACAACGCACACTATCATAGAAGTAATAAAGGAGGCGGGGAATGGGAATTTTTCCGACTTCCGGAACAATGGGAGATTCATTATCGGGATTTAACGTTTCATCTAAAACCATTTCACTTTAAACATACCGGTCTATTTCCGGAGCAGGCGGTGAATTGGGATTGGTTTTCTTCTATAATAAAGAATGCGCATCGTCCGGTCAGTGTTCTGAATTTATTTGCCTACACGGGCGGGGCAACCTGTGCGGCAGCAAAGGCAGGAGCTTCGGTGACTCATGTAGACGCCTCCAAAGGAATGGTGACTTGGGCGAAAGAGAATGCGAGATCTTCCGGTTTGGAAGAGGCGCCGATCCGTTGGATTGTCGATGATTGTGTCAAGTTTGTAGAACGGGAGATCAGACGTGGAAGACGTTACGATGCTATTATTATGGATCCGCCTTCTTATGGCAGAGGACCAAAAGGTGAAATTTGGAAAATCGAGGAGCATATTCATTCCTTTATTCAGTTAACGACACAACTGCTAAGTGATGATCCTTTGTTTGTTCTGGTGAATTCATATACGACCGGTTTAGCGCCGGCGGTATTGACTTATATGCTGTCAACGACGATCGTACCACATTATAACGGTACGGTCGAGTCGCAGGAGATCGGACTGCCGGTTCGGGAGACCGGTTTGATATTACCGTGTGGTGCGGCAGGACGCTGGTACCGATAAACAGATAGGATAAAAAACAGAATTCCTTAAGAAACGAAAGGAGTTTCTATGCCGATAGAACAAAAAATAAAAAAACAAAAGAAGAAACGGGATCGTTTATTTCTTTCAAAAGTAGTTACAGTTGTTTTTTTGCTTTTGATCCAGATCGTTTTTTTAATCGTCATGATCGTGGGATTGGGGGATTACTATGCGTATGTACAGGTGCTTTGTACGGTACTGAGTTTACTGGTCGCTTTATATATTATTAATAAGCCGGATAATCCCGCGTATAAACTGGCTTGGGTAGTGCCGATTTTGTTATTCCCGATTTTTGGCGGCGTCTTTTATCTGGCAGTGGCAGGTAATCGTTCCAGCAAGCATTTTGTAAAAAAAGTGGAGAAAAATATCAAGGATTCTTATCATTTTTTGCCTCAAAACACGGAGTGTCTGGAAATGTTGATGGGAGAATCACAAATAGCAGGCATACAATCCCGCTATATCCAGCAGTACTGTGGGTATCCGGTTTTTCAACATACAAACCTGACGTATTTCCCGCTAGGTGATGATTATATGCAGCCGTTTTTAGAGGAACTAAAAAAAGCAAAACGATATATCTTTATGGAATATTTTATCATACGGGAGGGGAGCTTTTGGAGTTCCGTCTTAGAGATTTTGGAGCAAAAGGTGAAAGAAGGCGTGGATGTCCGTGTCATGTTTGATGATATGGGATGCGTGACCACTCTGCCTGCAAATTATGAAGATACCCTGCGCGCAAAAGGCATTCAGTGCAATTCGTTCAATCATTTCATCCCAATTCTGACGCTTCGTTTAAACAATCGGGACCACAGAAAGATTACCGTCATTGACGGAGTGGTCGGTTTTACTGGCGGGTTGAATTTGGCAGATGAATATATTAATCAAACCGCTCCTTATGGACATTGGAAGGATACGGGAGTGATGCTGAAAGGGGAGGCTGTCCGGAGCCTGACGATTATGTTTTTGCAACTATGGAGCTATGTTCAGGGAGAAACGGAAGATTTTGCACAATATGCGTCGGCACAAGAAGCGGCGGAAAATATGGAAAGTGACGGTTTTGTGCAGCCTTATAGTGATTCTCCACTGGATCAGGAGCTGGTCAGTGAAAACATTTACCTGAATATGATCTGCCGTGCAAAGAAACGTGTATATATTATGACGCCGTACCTGATCGTCGATAATGAAATGATGATTGCCTTATCATTGGCAGCAAAGAGCGGCGTGGATGTGCGGATCATCATACCGGGGATTCCGGATAAACGTATGGTATATGAGTTGACGCAGGAAAACGCAAGAGTGTTGATGGAAAGTGGTATCCGTATCTATAAATATACTCCCGGCTTTATTCATGCCAAAACCGTCTTGGTGGATGATGAGATCGCCACGATCGGAACGGCAAACTTTGATTACCGGAGCATGTATCTGCACTTTGAATGTGGAGTGTGGATGTATCGTTCTCGGGTCATTCAGGATATACGGAAAGATTTTGAGGATACATTTGAAATGAGCAGAGAAGTGACAACGGAGGATTATAAGAATATCTCTTATCTGCACGCCTTATTCCGTGCAGTCTTGAAGATGTTGGCTCCGGCACTGTAAACGGATGCAGAAGGAGAAATGAGATTGAAATGGAAGAAAGAGAAGAGTTTTTACAGACCATCTGCGAAGGGCATCCGATCGAACTGGTACTGAGCAGTCCGGTTCATAAGCAGCAGGAAGTACAAAAGATTATGATTCGTCTGATACGTGGCAGACACGGATTACACTATCAGTTAGAAAAATTTACAAGGCAGCAGGCGTTTCATATGAATATTGCGGATACCGATTTATATGCCGGTCTGATGGAGTACTTTGGAACGCAATTTTTACAACTCAATGCGTGGACCAAAGATTGGGAATACCGTGGGAAGATCACGAAAAAAGGTAAATTCTTGCACAATCGTCAGGCACATGACCGGATCTTGCAGATCCGGCAGGGAAATAATCGGGAAAAGCAGTATTGCATTCCGGAGGGAACCATAGTACCGCCGCTGATAGATATGGGTATCTTCTCGAAGGACGGAAAAGTAGTGCAGTCAAAGTATGATAAGTATCGGCAAATCAACCGTTTTTTGGAGGTGGTAGACGATGTCTTACATGTACTGCCAAAGGATGAGATTCATGTGGTAGATTTTGGATGCGGAAAATCATATCTGACCTTTTTACTGTATTACTATCTGGTGGAAGTGAAACAAATGAATGTGACGATTACCGGACTGGATTTAAAGGAAACCGTGATTGAAGAGTGCCGCCGGACGGCAGAAAAGTATCATTATGAAAATCTGCATTTTCAACACGGTGATATACACAGCTATCAGACCGATCAGCCGATCGATATGGTGATTTCCCTTCATGCCTGTGATACGGCGACTGATTATGCGCTCTATCACGCGATCAACCGTCAGGCAAAGGTGATTTTATCAGTGCCTTGTTGTCAACATGAATGCAATCAGCAGCTTCAGAGTGAAAGACTGGCAATCTTTTCGAGATATGGTATTATTAAAGAGCGTACCGCCGCGTTGATGACAGATGCGATTCGTGGCAATCTTTTAGAGTATTGCGGATATAAGACACAGCTCTTGGAATTTATCGATATGGAACATTCGCCAAAGAATATATTGATTCGCGCCATAAAAACGCAGGTGCCACAGCGGCGTGCGGAGCAGGCGAGAAAGGAAGTGGAAGAATTAATGGAAACCTTTCACTTAAAACCGACATTATATCAACTGTTATTAGGAGAGGAAGCATGAGCGAAAATCAGGATAATCAACCAAAGGTGATTGACAGCTACGACGGTGATCCGGAAGACGTGATCTTTTTTCAACCGCCGCAGGCAGAACATACTACATATGACCCATTGACGGAAGAAGAATCGCAAAACCTTCCGTCGTCAGAAGACGGAGTGGAAGAAGAATCGCAAAACCTTCCGTTGTCAGAAAACGGCGTGGAAGAAGAATCGCAAAACCTTCCGTCGTCAGAAAACGGCGTGGAAGAAGAATCACAAAATCCGCCGGTGCCGGCAAGTGAAGAAGAAGTGATCTATGAAAACCCGATCACGGAGAGACTGACAGGCGTTATAGATATCAATGATCCTCATTATGTAAACTATAAAGCAGATCCATATTATGAGTACGGATATGGTCCGGAGCCGCAGCCAAAATATGTCAAGAATGAATCTAAGAAATCGAATCTCGGAGTCGCCAGTATGATCACCGGAATTTCCAGCATGCTATCCATCTGTTGCTGTTCGGGTATTTCATTGGTGCTGGGAATCACCGGGATCATTACCGGCGCCATGGGAATTCGTGCAAGTAAACCCGGAGATAGTGAAAGGACTCTCTCGATCATCGGCTTGATATGTGCAATCATTGGTGCATTGATACAGTTAGGAGAACTCTTGCTGCAGGTGGTGACTGTGATGGGACCTTACATCCTTACATCATAGGCTAATGATGTAAAAAGCCTTGTCATGTCAGATGTCTGATGACGGTATCATAAAAAAGGGAAAAAGTGTAAAAAAGTGCTTGCATTTCTATAAAAGGTGGTTTATAATAGCACTTGCTGTGACATTGATAGCGTGGAAGCGTGAGGTTGCTGCACAGGAGTTGCAGGTTTTTCCGTGGAGCGAATGTCAAGTTAGGAAACTGGCGACAAGTCACTGTACGATATGAACCATCTACAGAAACGTAGAGATGACGTGTGAGAACAAAAAAGAAACACACGGGAATGTGTACAGTCACCACTTGTCGTACTGAAATGAAGTGCGAAAAGGAGGCGGCTTTTTTTATGGCAAGTCAGGTAATGCGAATTACATTGAAGGCTTATGATCATCAGTTGATCGATCAGGCTGCGAAGAACATCATTGAAACTGTAAAGAAAACAGGAGCAAAGGTGAGTGGACCTGTACCAATGCCGACGAAGATCGAGAAGATCACGATCTTAAGAGCGGTACACAAGTATAAGGATTCCAGAGAGCAGTTTGAACAGAGAACACACAAAAGACTGATCGATGTTATTCAGCCAACACAGAAGACGATCGATGCGTTGCAGAAAATGGATATGTCTGCCGGCGTTTACATCGATGTCAAAATGAAGTAGTAAGAATTATTATGAAAGAATCCTTGCGAGCCAAGCAGAGATTCCAAAACATGCAGTAGCGAATTAGTTGGAAACCCCAATGAATTTAGTATGATTGCTCATGCAATCCGCTGTAGATGAATTAGGAGGAAAAAAGAATGAAGAAAGCAATTTTGGCAACCAAAGTCGGAATGACTCAAATCTTCAATGAAGACGGTGTATTGACACCAGTTACCGTTCTTCAGGCAGGTCCTTGCGTAGTCACGCAGGTTAAGACAATGGAAAATGATGGCTACAGTGCCATTCAGGTAGGATTCGGTGAGAAAAAAGAGCGGATCGTAAACAAAGATATCGCAGGAAAGAAAGTGATCATCAATCCACATGGAGCAGGCAAGGCAGAAACCGGTCATTGTAAGAAAGCCGGCACTACCCCGAAGAAATATTTACGAGAATTTCGATTAGAAAATGCGGAAGAATACGAGATCGGCAGTGAGATCAAAGCGGATATTTTTGAAGAAGGCGATAAAATTGATGCAACTGCAAAATCCAAAGGTAAAGGGTTTGCCGGCGGCATCAAGCGATATGGTATGCGTTCTGGTCCTGCAGCACATGGTTCCAAGTATCATAACCATGCAGGTTCAAACGGTTCCGCAACCACTCCGGGACGTGTGTTCAAAGGCAAGAAGATGCCGGGACACATGGGAGCAGTCAGAGTGACCGTTCAGAATTTGGAAATCGTTAAAATAGATTTAGAAAACAATGTGATCTTGGTAAAGGGCTGTGTGCCGGGACCGAAGAAATCATTGGTTATGCTGAAAGAAACAGTCAAAGTCGGTAAATAGACTTGAGGAAGGAGGAGCTTTAGATGGCAACAGTAGCAGTTTATAACACCGCGGGAAAGGAAGTTGATAAGCTGACGCTTAATGATTCCGTATTTGGTGTTGAAATAAATGAACATTTAGTGCATATGGCAGTTGTAGCACATCTTGCAAATCGTCGTCAGGGAACACAGAGCGCAAAGACGCGTTCGGAAGTTTCCGGTGGCGGTAAGAAGCCTTGGAGACAGAAAGGTACCGGTCATGCAAGACAGGGTTCTACACGTTCTCCGCAATGGACGGGCGGTGGTGTTGTATTTGCACCAAAACCGAGAGATTACTCGATGAAGATGAACAAGAAAGAAAAGCAGTTGGCAATGAAGTCAGCGCTGACTTCGAAAGTTCAGGAAGAGAAGTTGATCGTATTAGATGAACTGAAAATGGATGAGATCAAGACTAAAAAGTTTGTTGAGATTATGAATAACTTAAAGGCAGAGAAAGCATTGGTTGTTACCAAGGAAGTCGAAGAGAACGTAAAGTGTTCTGCAAATAATATTCCGACGGTAAAGACCGCTATTGCTAATGAGATCAACGTATACGATATCTTAAAGTATGATACGTTAGTGTTGACGAAAGATGCTGTAGCAGCAATTGAGGAGGTGTACGCATAATGGCAGATCTTAAATATTATGACGTAATCTTACAGCCGGTCGTAACGGAAAAAAGTATGAATGACATGGCAGATAAAAAATATACCTTCCTTGTTCATACGGATGCAACCAAGTCACAGATTAAAGAAGCTGTAGAGAAAATGTTCGAGGGAACCAAGGTTGCAAAGGTAAATACCATGAATTATAACGGTAAGACCAAAAGACGTGGAATGGTTTACGGCAAAACGGCTAAGACCAAGAAGGCAATCGTACAACTGACAGCGGAAAGCAAAGACATAGAACTCTTTGAGGGACTGTAAAAAATAAGAGATTGCATATATTATACGCAACGAAAGCGTGATGACAAATAGGTAGTTGAAAGGAGATATAAAAATGGGAATTAAAACATATAACCCATATACACCTTCCAGAAGACATATGACCGGTCTTGATTTTGAAGAGATCACAAAGAAGAGTCCGGAAAAGTCTTTAACGGTATCCCTGAAGAAACACGCAGGCCGTAACAATCAGGGTAAAATTACGGTAAGACATCATGGAGGCGGCTCAAAAAGAAAATACAGAATCATTGATTTTAAGAGAAATAAGGACGGGATTCCGGCTAAGGTTACGGCAATCGAATATGATCCGAACCGTACTGCTAATATCGCATTGATCTGCTATGCGGACGGTGAAAAGGCATATATTCTGGCACCGGTTGGCTTGAAGGTGGGAGATACCGTTATGAACGGTGCAAATGCAGAGATCAAAGTCGGCAACTGTTTGCCGCTGGAAGCGATTCCGGTCGGTACAGAGCTTCATAATATTGAATTATATCCGGGAAAGGGAGCGCAGTTGGTGCGCGCAGCCGGAAATTCGGCACAGTTGATGGCAAAGGAAGGAAAATATGCGACCTTACGTTTACCGTCCGGTGAAATGCGGATGGTTCCGATCGTTTGTCGGGCAACTGTCGGTCAGGTAGGCAATATCGAGCATGATCTGGTAAATATCGGAAAAGCCGGTCGTAAGCGTCATATGGGCGTTCGTCCTACCGTGCGTGGTTCCGTTATGAACCCGAACGACCATCCACATGGTGGTGGTGAAGGTAGAGCTCCGATTGGACGTTCTGGTCCATCTACTCCTTGGGGTAAACCTGCTCTTGGTTTGAAGACCAGAAAGAAGAATAAACAATCGAACAAGTTGATTATTAGAAGAAGAAACGGAAAGAGCATGAAATAGTTAGGAGGTAATCGAATGGCACGTTCAGTGAAAAAAGGACCGTTTGCAGATGACCATTTGTTGAAAAAGGTAGACGCATTAAATGCTGCAAATGATAAACAGGTAATTAAAACTTGGTCACGTCGTTCTACAATCTTCCCATCTTTTGTAGGTCACACCATTGCCGTATATGACGGAAGAAAGCATGTTCCGGTATATATCACAGAAGATATGGTTGGACACAAGCTTGGAGAGTTCGTAGCAACCCGTACTTACAGAGGTCACGATAAGACTGAGAAGAAGGGTAAGAAATAGGAAAAGAGTTTGAAAGGAGGTAACATCCATGGCAAAAGGACATAGATCCCAGATTAAGAGAGAGCGGAATGCAAATAAAGATACCAGACCGTCAGCTAAGGTTTCCTATGCACGGGTATCTGTACAAAAGGCATGTTTCGTTCTTGATGCGATCAGAGGCAAGGATGTACAGACAGCACTTGCAATTTTGGCTTACAGTCCAAGATATGCTTCCACTGTAATAGAAAAAGTATTAAAATCTGCAATTGCAAACGCAGAAAATAATAACGGAATGAAAATGGAGGATCTTTATATTGCAGAATGTTATGCAAATAAAGGACCGACAATGAAGAGAATTCAACCTAGAGCGCAGGGTAGAGCTTACAGGATCGAAAAGAGAAGCAGCCATATTACAATTGTGCTTGACGAGAAGAAATAGGAGGTTATTATGGGACAGAAAGTGAATCCGCATGGTTTAAGAGTCGGTATCATTAAAGACTGGGATTCCAGATGGTACGCTGACAAAAAGAATGATGAATTTTCAAATAATCTTGTGGAAGATCACAAGATTCGTGAATTTCTGAACAAGCGATTAGCAAATGCAAGTGTTTCTAAGATTGAGATCGAAAGAACAACAGATAGAGTAAAAGTGATCGTCCAAACCGCAAAAGCAGGTGTTGTCATCGGTAAAGGCGGTGCGGAAATTGAAAAATTAAGAGCAGAAGTTCAGAAACTGACTTCAAAGAAGCTGAATATTGAGATCAAAGAGATCAAGAAACCGGACAGCGATGCTCAGTTAGTAGCAGAAAATATTGCACAGCAGTTGGAAAACCGTGTGTCTTTCCGTCGTGCAATGAAGTCTTGCATGTCCAGAACGATGAAGAACGGTGCATTAGGAATTAAAACCTCTGTTTCCGGTCGTTTAGGCGGCGCGGATATGGCTCGTACCGAGTTCTACAGCGAGGGAACCATTCCGCTTCAGACGCTTCGGGCTGATATCGATTACGGTTTCGCAGAGGCAGATACCACTTACGGTAAAGTCGGTGTCAAGACATGGATTTACCATGGTGAAGTACTTCCGGTAAAAGGAGAAAAGGAAGGGAGCGATAAATAATGTTAATGCCTAAAAGAGTAAAACGCCGTAAGCAGTTCAGAGGTTCTATGGCTGGTAAGGCGTTGCGTGGTAATACAATATCAAACGGTGAATACGGTATCATTGCACTGGAGCCGGCATGGATCAAATCCAATCAGATTGAGGCAGCCCGTATTGCAATGACACGTTACATTAAGCGTACCGGTAAGGTTTGGATCAAGATTTTTCCGGATAAACCGGTTACCACAAAGCCGGCTGAAACCCGTATGGGTTCCGGTAAAGGTTCGTTGGAGTATTGGGTAGCGGTTGTGAAGCCGGGCAGAGTGTTGTTTGAGATTGCAGGCGTATCGGAAGAAACCGCAAAGGAAGCGTTGCGACTGGCTATGCACAAATTGCCGGTTAAGTGTAAAATTGTATCACGTGAAGATTTAGAAGGAGGTGCCGGCAGTGAAAACTAAGGAATATATTCAGGATTTAAGAGCAAAATCAGTGGATGAATTAAATGTTGAGCTAGTAGCTGCTAAGAAAGAACTCTTTAATTTGAGATTTCAGAACGCTACCAATCAGTTAGAGAATACAAGCCGTATTAAAGAAGTACGTCGGAATATCGCCAGAATTCGGTCGATCATGACTGAAAAGGCTAATGCTTAATTATCTGGAAGGAGGAAATTGTTGTGGAAAGAAATCTGAGAAAAACACGAGTAGGCATTGTTACAAGTGATAAGATGGACAAGACAATTGTTGTTTCAATCGTAGATAATGTTAAGCATCCTCTTTATAAGAAAATCGTAAAGAGAACTTATAAGCTGAAGGCACATGATGAAAATAATGATTGTAAGATCGGTGATAGAGTCAGAGTGATGGAAACAAGACCATTATCGAAAGATAAGAGATGGCGGCTTGTTGAAATCATTGAGAAAGCGAAGTAAGGAGGCAAATCATGGTTCAACAGGAAACAAGACTGAAGGTCGCTGATAATACCGGAGCGAAAGAATTACTTTGCATTCGTGTATTAGGCGGATCAACTAGAAGATATGCCAATATCGGTGATATTATTGTTGCCTCTGTTAAAGATGCAACACCGGGCGGCGTTGTCAAAAAAGGTGATGTGGTAAAGGCAGTGGTAGTACGAAGTGTCAAAGGTGCCCGTCGGAAAGATGGTTCTTACATTAAATTCGATGAAAATGCTGCCGTAATTATTAGGGATGACTTAAATCCTAGAGGAACTCGTATTTTTGGACCTGTCGCTAGAGAGTTAAGAGATAAGAAATTTATGAAGATTGTCTCTTTAGCACCAGAAGTACTGTAGGGAGGTGTCAACTGTGGCAACAATGAAAATTAAGAAGAATGATCCGGTGATCGTGATCGCCGGTAAAGATAAGGGCAAGGAAGGCAAAGTGCTTTCTGTAGATGTCAAGAATCACAAGGTCTTGGTTGAAGGCGTCAATATGGTTTCCAAGCATAGCAAGCCAAGTATGCAGAACCAGCAGGGCGGAATCATCCAGAAGGAAGCTCCGATCGATATCTCGAATGTAGCTTATGCTTATAAAGGGAAGCCGGTTCGGATTGGTTTTCAGGGCGAGAAGAAAGATAAGGTTCGTGTGGCTAAGGTAGATGGCAAGTTGGAAGTAATTGATTAATGAGAAAGGAGGTCGCACAAAGTGAGTAGACTTAAAACTCAATACAACGATACGATCGTTGATGAATTGATGAAGAAATTTGAATATAAGAATAAAATGCAGGTGCCGAAACTGGAAAAAATCGTTATCAACATGGGAGTTGGTGAAGCGAAGGACAATGCAAAGATCTTAGAGGCTGCTGTAAAAGATTTGGAGATCATCTCCGGTCAGAAGCCGGTTGTTACCAGAGCGAAAAAATCAGTAGCAAACTTCAAATTAAGAGAAGGTATGGCAATCGGATGCAAGGTAACATTAAGAGGCGAAAGAATGTATGATTTTGCAGATCGTCTGATCAATCTTGCTTTGCCGCGTGTACGTGACTTTAGAGGTGTCAATCCAAACGCATTTGACGGAAGAGGCAATTATGCACTGGGTATCAAAGAGCAGTTAATCTTTCCGGAGATCGAATATGATAAGATAGATAAGGTTAGAGGTATGGATGTCATTTTTGTTACGACCGCTAAAACCGACGAGGAAGCTCGAGAATTATTGGCGTTATTTGGCATGCCGTTTAGCAAATAAGAAGGAGGAAGATTCCATGGCAAAGAAATCTATGGTGGCAAAACAGCAACGCAAGCAGAAATTTTCTACAAGAGAATATACACGCTGCAAAATTTGTGGTCGTCCACATGCGGTTTTAAGAAAGTACGGAATTTGCAGAATCTGCTTCCGTGAATTAGCATACAAGGGCGAGATTCCCGGTGTAAAGAAATCAAGCTGGTAAGTATTGGAAAGGAGGCAAACAATATGGCAATGAGCGATCCAATTGCAGATATGCTTACGAGAATCCGTAATGCAAATACTGCAAAACATGATACAGTGGATGTTCCTGCATCTAAGATGAAGATTTCGATTGCAGAGATCCTGTTAAAGGAAGGCTATATTAAAGCATTTGATATTGTAGATGACGGAAATTTCAAGACCATCCATATTACATTAAAGTATGGTGCAAATAAAAACGAGAAGATTATTACGGGGTTGAAGAGAATCTCAAAACCGGGTCTTCGGGTATATGCAAGCAAAGAAGATTTACCAAAGGTACTTGGTGGTCTGGGAATTGCAATCATTTCCACCAACAAGGGTGTATTAACAGATAAGGAAGCCAGAAAACAGAACGTGGGCGGAGAAGTACTCGCTTATGTATGGTAGTATTGAATTAGGAGGTAACGGCATATGTCACGAATTGGAAGAATGCCTATCGCGATACCGGCAGGAGTAACTGTTGATATTGCAGAAAATAATAAGGTGACAGTAAAGGGACCAAAGGGAACCTTAGAGAGAGTTTTACCTGTAGAAATGACTATTAAACAGGAAGACGGACACTTGATCGTAGAGAGACCGAATGACTTAAAGAAGATGAAGTCGTTACATGGTTTAACAAGAACATTGTTAAATAACATGGTAGTCGGTGTTACAGAAGGATATGCAAAAGAACTGGAAGTAAACGGCGTTGGTTACAGAGCATCAAAGCAGGGTAAAAAGCTGGTTCTGGCATTAGGATTTTCTCATCCGGTTGAGATGATGGATCCGGACGGATTGGAATCTACGGTAGACGGAAATAAGATTATCATAAAAGGTATCGATAAAGAAAAGGTTGGCCAATATGCGGCTGAGATCAGAGCGAAGAGACCACCGGAGCCGTACAAGGGCAAAGGTATCAAGTATATGGATGAAGTGATTCGACGCAAGGTTGGTAAGACTGGTAAAAAATAATTAAAGGAGTGAAAAGCAATGATTAGTAAAGCGTCAAGAAAAGTTATTCGTGAAAAGAAGCATGCAAGACTTCGCAACCGCATCAGTGGCACCGCTGATTGCCCACGCTTAGCGGTTTTCAGAAGTAATAATCATATGTACGCTCAGATTATTGATGATACAGTTGGAAATACCTTAGTGTCCGCATCCACGCTGGAGAAAGCGGTAAAAGATGCTGTCGATCATACCAATGATGTTGCGGCGGCAGCTTGTGTTGGCAAAGTGATTGCTGAAAAAGCATTGACAAAGGGTATTAAGACTGTCGTATTCGATAGAGGCGGCTATATATATAAAGGTAAAGTAAAAGCATTAGCAGATGCAGCCCGTGAAGCTGGTCTCGAATTCTAATAAGGAGGAATACACAATATGAAGCATACAATCATTGATGCTAGTCAGTTGGAATTAGAAGAAAAAATAGTATCAATCAAGCGTGTCACCAAAGTTGTAAAAGGTGGACGTAATATGAGATTTGCGGCGCTTGTTGTGGTCGGCGACAGAAACGGACACGTTGGTGCCGGATTAGGTAAGGCTGCTGAAATTCCGGAAGCGATTCGGAAAGGAAAAGAAGATGCAATGAAAAAACTGATTACCGTTGCGATCAACGAGGACGGCAGTATTCCTCATGACTGGACAGGTAAATTCGGTAGTGCATCCGTTTTGTTAAAGACGTCACCGAAAGGTACCGGTATTATTGCCGGAGGTCCGGCTCGTAACGTTTTGGAGCTTGCAGGCTACAAGAATATCCGTACAAAATCTTTAGGCTCCAATAATAAGCAGAATGTGGTGCTGGCTACTCTTGAAGGTCTTTCAAAGATTAAGACTCCGGAGGAAGTGGCTAGACTGCGCGGTAAGTCTGTGGCAGAAATCATGGGCTAAGGAGGTTATTGGAAATGGCAGATAAATTAAGAGTAACATTAGTGAAGTCAACGATCGGAGCAATTCCAAAGCATAAAAAGACCGTAGCAGCGCTGGGTCTGAAAAAACTGAATAAATCCGTTGAACTTCCGAACAATGCAGCAACCTTAGGAATGGTTCAGCAGGTTAAACATTTAGTAAAAGTAGAAGAGATTTAAGGATGATAGGAGGTGCAGACAGAATGAATTTATCAAGCTTAAAGCCTGCAGAAGGCTCTAAACAAAGTGATAACTTCAGAAGAGGTCGTGGCCATGGTTCAGGAAATGGCAAGACTGCCGGAAAAGGTCATAAGGGACAGAAGGCTCGTTCAGGAGCTCCAAGACCGGGCTTTGAAGGAGGTCAGATGCCATTATACAGAAGAATACCAAAGAGAGGATTCACCTGTATTAATTCAAAGGAAATCATTGGTGTGAATGTATCTGCTTTGGAGCGGTTTGACAACGGCTCTGAGGTGACTGTAGACTTATTGGTAAAAGAGGGTGTTGTAAAAAACCCGAAAGATGGCGTGAAGATTCTTGGAAACGGAGAGCTGACCAAAAAACTGACAGTGAAGGCAAATGCGTTCAGTGCAGGTGCCATTGCTAAAATTGAGGCAAATGGCGGAAAAGCTGAGGTGATCTAATATGTTCAAAACATTGATAAATGCTTTGAAGGTAAAGGATATACGAAATCGTATTTTCTATACATTGTGGATATTACTGATTTTCAGAATCGGTTGTACGATCACGATTCCGGGTGTGGATGTTGCAACGGTGCAGGCAAAATTGGACAGTATTCTGGGAACGGATGCGAATGCGTTGCTGGGCATGTTTTCCGGCGGTTCTTTGGAACAGATGTCTGTGTTTGCCCTGAACGTAACCCCTTATATCACATCTTCGATCATTATACAATTACTGACGATCGCGATTCCGGCGTTGGAAGAGATGCAGCGTGACGGTGAAGACGGAAGAAAGAAGATGACGGCAATTACCCGGTATGTGACGGTATTGCTCGGTATCATTGAAGCAGCAGGGCTTTCGATCAGTCTCTTGCGGATGAATGCGCTGGGTACAGGCGCAAATGCGTTGACCGTCATTACCATGATCATCACTTTGACAGCCGGCAGTACCTTGGTTATGTGGCTGGGCGAACGGATTACAGAAAAAGGGATCGGGAATGGTATTTCCATCATTTTGTTGATCAATATTGTATCCAGAATGCCGAATGATTTCACAAATCTTTATACGATGTTTGTCCAAAAGCAGTTTACGGACGCAGAGTATGTAAAGGGAATCGGTGCCATTCTTGTCATTATCGCAGTTGTGATCCTGACAACAGTACTGGTTATCTTGTTGCAGGATGCAAAGCGGAACATTCCGGTTCAGTATTCGCAAAAGATGAGCGGACGGAAGTTAGTCGGCGGACGTGCAACGGAAATGCCGTTAAAAGTGAATACGGCAGGCGTTATTCCAATTATTTTTGCATCTTCCCTGTTATCGATGCCGTCTATGATCATCAGCCTGTTTAATATAGAGATCAGTAATCAGATCGTACAGGAGATCATCACCAGTTTATCGCAAAACTACTGGTTTTCGAAAGGACATCCTTGGGGATATGTCGGATTGGCAATCTATATTGCGTTGGTGCTGATATTTGCATATTTTTATACTTCGATCACCTTTAATCCGATGGAAGTGGCAAATAATCTGAAAAAAGGCGGAGCGTCCATTCCGGGTATCCGACCGGGAAAACCGACGCAGGAATACTTGGAAAAAGTATTAAAATATATCATTTTTATTGGTGCAGTAGGACTTGTTATCATTGCTTTGATACCAATCTTCTTTAGTGGTGTATTCGGGGCAAATGTATCCTTTGGAGGAACGTCTCTGATCATTATCGTAGGTGTTATCCTTGAGACGATCAATCAGTTGGATTCTAAGATGCTGGATCGTAATTATGAAGGATTTTTAAAATAGGATATCTATTCAATAAGCTGTAGATTCTCTACAGCTTATTGGTATATGTAAAGCAATCGATCTTACGGGAGTCGTATTTGAGTAGAATTAAAGGAAGGATTAGGAGGAAACGCACATGAAAATAATTATGTTAGGAGCACCGGGGGCAGGAAAAGGAACGCAGGCAAAAATGATCGCTGAACGTTATGGCATTCCGCATGTATCTACGGGAGATATTTTGCGTGCCAATATTAAAAACGGGACGGAGTTAGGCGCGAAAGCAAAGACATATATGGATCAGGGATTGTTAGTACCGGATGATTTAGTCGTAGATTTAGTGATCGACCGGTTTCGAGAAGCGGATTGTCAGAACGGTTATATTTTGGACGGTTTTCCGAGAACGATTCCGCAGGCGGAAGCTCTGGACCGGGCATTACAGGCTATTGGCGAATCTGTAGATTATGCCATTAACGTAGAAGTTCCGGATGAAAATATCGTACGCAGAATGTCCGGAAGACGTGCTTGCGTAAGCTGTGGCGCGACCTATCATATCGTATATAACCCGACAAAGGTGGAGAATATCTGTGATGTATGTGGCGGAGAACTGATCCTACGTGATGATGATAAGCCGGAGACGGTGCAGAATCGTTTGAGTGTATATCATGATCAAACGCAGCCGTTGATTGAATATTATAACAAGAAGGGCATTTTACAGCAGGTAGACGGTACGGTTGACATGAAAGATGTCTTTGCGGCAATCTGTAAGATTTTAGGTGAATAAGATGCCAATCACCAGAAAATCTCAAGGTGAGATAGAGCTTATGCGGGAAGCGGGGCGTATTCTTGCGATCACACATCATGAGTTATCAAAAGAAGTGAAGGCAGGTATGACGACCAAAGATGTGGATCGTTTGGGAGAAACGATCATAAGGGATCATGGATGTGTTCCGTCATTTTTGAACTATTGCGGATATCCTGCATCAATCTGTGTATCCGTCAATGATGAAGTCGTACATGGAATTCCGAATGATAAGCGGATCATACAGGATGGAGATATTGTCAGCTTGGATGCCGGTGTGATTTATAAAGGATATCATTCGGATGCAGCCAGAACCCTGATGATCGGAGAAGTCTCGAAAGAAGCTGAAAAACTGGTACAGGTAACGAGACAAAGCTTTTTTGAAGGACTGAAATATGCCAAGGCAGGATATCATTTGTCGGATATCGGAAGAGCGATTCAGGACTATGTAGAGACAAACGGGTTTTCCGTGGTGCGGGATCTGGTAGGTCATGGAATCGGTAAAAAACTTCATGAGAAACCGAATGTTCCGAATTTTGTGAACGGAAAAAAAGGACCGCGCTTAAAAGCGGGCATGACGTTAGCAGTGGAACCGATGGTGAATGCCGGAGCGTATGATGTCGAATGGATGGATGATGACTGGACAGTGGTGACGTGTGACGGTTCATTGTCGGCGCATTATGAAAACACAATACTAATTACCGAGGGAGAGCCGGTAATCCTTTCCAAAGCGGAAGGCATAGAACTGTAGCATAAGGTTTATGAGCAAGGAGTAGGAGGTTTTAAATATGTCAAAAGTAGATGCGATTGAGGTAGAAGGCGTAGTATTGGAGAAATTACCGAACGCAATGTTTCGGGTACAGTTAGAAAACGGTCATGTGGTGTTAGGGCATATCAGCGGTAAAATCCGGATGGGATACATTAAAATCCTGCCGGGGGATACGGTTAAAATCGAATTATCGCCATATGATCTGACAAAAGGAAGAATCGTTTGGAGAAATAAATAGTAAATACGATCAGAAAAAAATTGCAAAAATTGGAAAAGAGCTATTGCAAAGAAAAGCAAATCATGGTAAAGTATTAGATTGTAGCGGACTTTTTTGAAAGGAGAGATTTTAATGAAGGTTAGAGCATCTGTAAAGCCAATTTGCGACAAATGCAAAGTCATTAAAAGAAAAGGAAGCATCAGAGTAATCTGTGAAAATCCGAAGCACAAGCAGAGACAGGGCTAGGAATTTGACAGGTTATTAATGGTTCGTGTTATTCCCGCACAATCTGTTAATAATCAGTCCGAATCTGTAACAGACCAAAACGCTTGGTCAAAAAATTTGAAGCGGCTGTAGCATAAGCGATTATGCTAATTACAAATAAACATTATAATATGAAAGCGACGTATACATTTCACCCCATACGACTGTATGCGGATACGGATGTTTTTATATTATGTAGCAAGAGAATACTATTTTATGGAGGTAGAAATACATGGCTCGTATTTCAGGAGTTGATTTACCAAGAGAAAAGCGTATCGAAATCGGTCTTACCTATATTTATGGTATCGGTAGAACCAGCGCTACGCGTATCTTAAAAGAAGCGAATGTAAATCCGGATACCCGTGTCCGTGATTTGACGGATGACGAAGTTCGCAGACTGAGCGAAGTCATTAATAACACACAGGTAGTGGAAGGTGACTTGCGTCGTGATGTTGCGATGAATATTAAGCGTCTTCAGGAAATCGGATGTTATCGTGGTATTCGTCATAGAAAAGGGCTTCCGGTTCGTGGTCAGAAGACGAAGACAAATGCAAGAACACGGAAAGGTCCGAAGAGAACCGTTGCAAATAAGAAAAAGTAATCGTTGAAATGACAGAACGCTGAGGCGTTTAATACCTAGGAGGTTTCATAATGGCAGTTGCAAAAAAAGTTACGAAAAAAGTAACAAAAAAGCGTGTAAGAAAGAATGTAGAACGCGGACAGGCACATATTCAGTCATCTTTTAATAATACAATTGTTACCTTAACCGATGCGGAAGGAAATGCGTTGTCTTGGGCAAGTGCAGGTGGACTGGGCTTTAGAGGATCAAGAAAATCAACACCTTACGCAGCACAGATGGCAGCGGAAGCAGCAACAAAAGCAGCGTTAGTGCATGGTTTAAAGTCAGTTGACGTTATGGTAAAAGGTCCGGGTTCCGGACGGGAAGCAGCGATCCGTGCGCTTCAGGCATGTGGTTTGGATGTCTTGAGCATCACAGACGTAACACCGATTCCGCACAATGGATGCCGCCAACCAAAGCGTCGTAGAGTTTAATAGTAGGAGGTACGAATAGATGGCAGTAGATAGAACTCCCGTTCTTAAGAGATGCAGATCTTTAGGCATGGAACCGATGTATCTCGGAATTGACAAAAAGTCAAACAGAACATTAAATAGAGCAAATAAGAAAATGAGTGAATATGGTCTTCAGCTTCGTGAGAAACAGAAGGCAAAATTTATTTACGGTGTATTGGAAAAGCCATTCCGTAATTTATATGCACGGGCAGAGCGCATGAAGGGCTTGACCGGTCCGAACCTGATGATTTTATTGGAAACAAGGTTGGATAATGTGATTTTCCGGTTAGGATTCGCCAGAACACGTAAAGAAGCCAGACAGATCGTTGATCATAAGCATGTATTGGTAAACGGTAAGTGTGTAAATATACCATCTTACAGAGTAAAAGCAGGCGATAAGATTGAGATTAAAGAGAAGAATAAGTCTTCTCAGAGATACAAGGACATTTTGGAAGTAACAGGTGGAAGATTAGTTCCGGCTTGGTTAGAGGCAGATCAAGAGAACCTTTCCGGTACGGTTGTGGAATTGCCTGTAAGAGAGCAGATCGATGTACCTGTTAACGAAACTCTTATCGTTGAGTTGTATTCTAAATAATCCGTAAGCATTTAGGAAAGACCTCAACTTATTAACCCAAAAGGAGGGTCCCAATCGTGTTTGAATTTGAAAAACCTAGAATTGAAATTGCAGAGATTTCCGAAGACAATATGTATGGACGCTTTGTAGTTGAACCTTTAGAAAGAGGTTACGGTACAACTCTTGGTAACTCTTTGAGAAGAATTATGCTTTCTTCCTTACCGGGTTCCGCAGTTACGGCTGTAAAGATTAAGGGTGTATTGCATGAGTTCAGTTCCATTCCGGGCATTAAAGAGGATGTAACTGAGATCATCATGAATATTAAAGAATTGGCGATCAAAAATAATTCTACTTCTGATATTTCAACCGCATACATTGAGTATGAGGGAGAAGGCGTTGTGACCGCTGCAGATATTCATGTGGATAGTAACATTGAAATCTTAAATAAGGATTTGGTGATTGCAACTTTAAACGGTGGTACAGACTGTCGGTTAGATATGGAATTGACCATTTCAAAAGGCAGAGGATATGTCAGCGCCGATAAAAACAAGCGAGAAGACGCTTCCATTGACGTGATCGCGGTAGATTCGATCTATACGCCTGTCGAGCGGGTGAATATGACCGTAGAAAATACGCGTGTCGGTCAGGTGACAGATTATGATAAGCTGACGTTAGATGTCTTTACGAACGGCACGTTGGCTCCGGACGAAGCTGTCAGCTTGGCTGCAAAGGTCTTAAGCGAACACCTGAACTTATTTATCGATCTTTCCGAGAACGCAAAATCCACAGAAGTGATGATTGAAACGAAAGATGATGAAAAGGGTAAAGTGCTGGAAATGAGCATTGATGAATTGGAATTATCCGTACGTTCATATAATTGCTTAAAGCGTGCAGGAATCAATACGGTAGAAGAACTGACCAACAAGACGTCGGAAGATATGATGAAAGTACGGAATCTTGGTCGTAAGTCATTAGAAGAAGTATTAGGTAAATTAAAAGAATTAGGCTTAGAGCTTCGTAATGGGGAAGAGTAAGTAACACATTCCACTAAAGCTGAATAAGAGTAGGCATAGTGAAGATACAGAGCAATCTGTATAATTATCCATAAGGAGGACATATCTATATGGCAATGTATAGAAAACTTGGTAAAAAATCCAGTGCGAGAAAGGCATTACTTCGTAATCAGGTAACCATGTTGTTATATAATGGTAAGATTAAGACAACGGAAGCAAGAGCAAAGGAAGTACGTCAGATTGCAGAACATTTGATCACGTTAGCAATAAAGGAAAAGGACAACTTTGATGAGATCACAGTTACGGCAAAGGTTCCGAAGCTGGATAAAGACGGTAAGAGAATAAAAGAAGTGGTAGACGGTAAGAAGGTAACGCAGTACGATACCGTTGAAAAGAAGATCAAGAAGGATCAGCCGTCTAGACTTCATGCAAGAAGACAGATGTTGAAAGTGCTGTATCCGGTGGTAGAAGTTCCGTCAGAGGCAGCAGGCAGAAAGGCGGCTACGAAGAAAGTCGATTTAGCTACAAAATTATTTGACGAATATGGCTCAAAGTATGCAGGACGCCCGGGTGGTTATACCAGAATCGTGAAGATCGGACCACGTAAAGGTGATGCAGCTATGGAAGTGATTCTTGAATTAGTATAAGAGAGAAAAAGGCTGTCGCAGAAATCATGCGGCAGCTTTTTTGCTATATGCACAACATCAGGAGATCATGTGATGAACGGATACTACAGATAGTGAGCAGATGTATGATTAAAGCAGAAAATGTGTCATTTGAATATTTCAGACGTGATGACGACGGAAATGTATCGGAGATCGTAGAAGCGGTGAAGGACCTGTCCATTCAGGTGAGACGGGGCGAGTTTATCGGGATTTTGGGACGCAACGGTTCAGGAAAATCCACGTTTGCGAAATTGTTAAATGCGTTATTGGAGCCTACCGAAGGAACACTGACCGTGGACGGAATGAGTGTGCATGATCAGAATCTTATTTGGGAGATCCGTCAGACTGCCGGTATGGTCTTTCAAAATCCGGATAATCAGATGGTCGGTACGATCGTGGAGGAAGATGTTGCTTTTGGACCGGAAAATCTGGGGCTGGAACCGGAAGAAATTGAACGGCGGGTGAAACATGCTCTGCAAACGGTATCTATGTCGGAATATGCCAAAGCCTCTCCAAATCGTTTGTCCGGTGGGCAAAAACAGCGGGTGGCGGTTGCAGGGATTTTAGCCATGAATCCAAAATGTATGATCTTTGATGAGGCAACCGCTATGCTTGATCCACAGGGAAGACGGGAGGTTTTGCAGGCGGTACGGCATCTGAACAAAGAACAGAACATTACGGTTTTGTATATTACACATGATATAGAAGAAGTGTTGGATGCAGATCGCTTGCTGGTGCTTCACGAAGGGAAACTGGTGTTGGAGGGTACTCCAAGCGATGTGTTATGCAGATCGGAAGGGCTGCAAACATATGGTTTACAGATCCCGCATGCCATGCAGATTGCAGATCGGCTTCGAAAGAACCGGATTGCCTGCTCAGAGTCTGTTTTTCATATGGATGCTCTGTTGAGTGAGATCAATCGTTTAAAGTCATATGCTAAAATCAAAGAGATCGAAACGCGATATGACGCCCATCCTCAGTCATATATGCGCGGGCAAGAGGAGCATACCGATTCCGATTCCCATACGTCTGCCATAAAGGACGGATTGATTTTTGATCATGTGTCATATGTATATCATCCCAATACCGTATATGCGGTACCGGCTTTGCGGGACATTACACTCCAGTTGGCAAAGGGGGATTTTCTCGCAATCATCGGGCATACCGGTTCCGGAAAATCAACCTTGATCCAGCATTTTAACGGACTGTTGCAGCCGACAGAAGGACATATTTACTATGAGGGAGAAGATATTTATGAAAAAGGCTATCGGCGTGTCGATCTGCGGGCAAAGATCGGACTGGTCTTTCAGTATCCGGAACATCAGTTGTTTGCAGAGACTGTGTTGGAAGATGTCAGTTTTGGACCAAAAAATCTGGGGCTTTCTATGTTGGAAGTGCAGCAGCGGGCATTTCAGGCAATACAGGCAGTCGGTTTAGAGGATACGATTTATGATATGTCACCGTTTGAATTATCCGGCGGACAAAAACGCCGGGTTGCCATTGCAGGCGTGCTTGCCATGCAGCCGGATGTTTTGGTTCTGGACGAGCCTGCGGCTGGGTTAGATGCGGCAGGAAAAAAGGAATTATTAGATATGATCAAACGCTTGAATGAAGACGGCATGACGATTGTACTCGTTTCTCACAGCATGGAAGACGTCGCAGAATATGCAAAACGGGTGGTGGTCATGTCACAGGGACAGATTGCCTATGACGGGAGTGTGCCGGAGGTCTTTCAGTTTTCCAAAGAATTGCGTGCAATGGGGTTGGATTTGCCGTATGTAACGGAATTCATGATGCGTCTGAAGCAGGAAGGGCATGAAGTTCGTACGGATATTTATCGCATCAATGAGGCAGTAGAAGAATTGACAAGATATTTGGCATGAGGTGATAAGATGATTCGGGATATCACAATTGGGCAATATTATCCGGTAGACTCTGTGATCCATAGATTGGATCCCAGAACCAAACTGGCAGTTACGTTTCTGTATGTGGTGAGTTTGTTTTTGGCAGTGAATAAATATATGTATTTGTTGGCGGTTGCAGCCTTGGCATTCTATATTTGCTTATCGAAAGTTCCTTTGACTTATATGTTGAGAGGTTTGCAGAGTATCTGGCTGTTTTTGTTATTATCCGTCGTACTGAATATGTTTTTTACAAAAGGCACGCCTTGGATCGATTGGAAGTTTATTCATATATCTTTTCAGGGGGTAAGAAATGCCTGCTATATCTTATTGCGTATTGTCTGTCTGGTATTGGGCGCTTCCGTCATTACGTACACGACTACGCCGACGAAGCTGACGGATGGGCTGGAACGCGCATTCCGTATATTCAAACGTTGGAAAATGCCGGTACACGAAATTGCAATGATGATTTCGATCGCCTTGCGGTTTATTCCGATTTTAGTAGAAGAACTCGATAAGATCATGAAGGCACAACAGGCGCGCGGAGCGGATTTTGAAACAGGCAACTTATTTCGGAGATTAAAAAATCTTTTTCCGGTGATTCTGCCGATGTTTGTCAGTGCCATTCGGCGTGCGAACGATCTAGCGTTGGCAATGGAAGCCAGATGTTATCGTGGTGGAGAAGGAAGAACGAAAATGAAGCCGCTGCGGTATTCCAAAGTAGACGGATGGGCATATGCCATGCTGTTGCTGTATCTGACGGGAATGCTGGTATTGTTGTTTCTGCATTGGAAACACAGGCTGCTTGTCATCGGTACTTGACGATCAGATGCGGAACGGCTAAATCCGTCAGTTAGAAAGAAAAAGAGGAAACGCGTATGAAACGGGTAAAATTGATCGTATCCTATGACGGGACAAATTATTGTGGATGGCAGATCCAGCAAAACGGGATAACGGTGGAAGAAATCTTAAATAAGACAATATCCGATTTGGTGGGAGAAGAGATCGCGGTCATTGGCGCCAGCCGTACGGATTCCGGCGTACATGCCTTGGGCAATGTGGCAGTGTTTGATACTGCAAGCAGGATTCCGGCGGAAAAGATGTGCTTTGCCTTGAATCAACGCCTGCCGGAAGATATTCGCATACAAAGTTCCTGTGAAGTGCCGCCTGATTGGCATCCAAGATATTGTGATACAAGAAAAACATATGAATATAGAATACTAAATCGTAAAATTTCGCTTCCGACAGAACGATTATACAGCCATTTTTTCTATTATCCGTTGAACGTGGACAATATGCAGAAGGCGGCAGATTATTTGGTGGGAGAACATGATTTCAAAAGTTTTTGCTCTGCAAGAACGCAGGTAGAAAACACAATCCGGACTATATATTATATCAATATAAAAAAAGACGGCGACTATATTTATATTCGAATCAACGGAAACGGTTTTTTATATAATATGGTGCGTATTATCGTCGGCACTTTATTAAAGGTCGGCACCGGGCTTTATCCGCCGGAACATATGAAAGAAATATTAGATGCAAAAGACCGTCGAATGGCGGGACCAAAAGCAGAAGCCAGAGGATTGACGCTGGTAGAGATTGAATATATGTAAAAAAGACGAAAAACGTAAAATGCTATTAAAATTATAAGAATTGTGGGGAAAAGTAGGAAATTAATGGCGAAATATTAAAAGATATCCACAGAAATATCAACAATTCGTGGATAACTATAGATAATATAAGTCGTTTTCTGTGAATAAAATGGCATCTTCACAGAAAAAGTTCATGAAATACAATGGAAATTCATTGACACACTCGGCAGAGTGTAATATAATATAAAACTGTGACAAGCGAGATAAATACTTAAGCCAAAGCCCCGGTAATAGTATTATCAGATAAATGTTGTGTAATGATTATGAAGGAGGAACAACCATGAAGACTTATATGGCAAGTCCATCGACAATTGAGAAAAAATGGTATGTAGTGGACGCTACAGGACATACATTAGGACGTTTAGCATCAGAAATCGCATCCGTGTTAAGAGGTAAGAATAAGCCGACTTACACGCCGCATATGGATACAGGAGATTATGTAGTTGTAGTAAATGCAGATAAGATCAAGGTGACCGGCAAAAAGTTGGATCAGAAAATTTATTATAACCATTCTGAATATGTAGGCGGAATGAAAGAAACTACCTTGAGAGAAAAAATGGCGAAGAAGCCGGAAGATGTTATTTACTTAGCAGTGAAGGGTATGCTTCCAAAAGGACCGTTAGGACGTCAGATGATCAAGAAACTTCATGTATACGCAGGTCCGGAACACGAACACGCAGCACAAAAGCCAAGCGTATTGGAAATCAAGTATTAGTAGAAGGAGGACATAACAGTGGCTAAGAAGAAAGATAACAAATTCTATGGAACCGGTAGAAGAAAAAGCAGTATTGCAAGAGTATATTTAGTAGCTGGTACAGGTAAGGTTACGATCAATAAAAGAGATATGGATGACTACTTTGGCTTGGAAACATTGAAGTTAATTGTGAATCAGCCATTTGATGTGACTTCTACACAAGGTAAGTATGATGTCTTGGTAAATGTACATGGCGGTGGATTTACCGGACAGGCAGGTGCGATCAGACATGGCATTGCAAGAGCATTGTGCGTAGCAGATCCGGATTACAGACCGGTATTAAAGAAAGCAGGGTTATTAACCCGTGATCCTCGTATGAAGGAAAGAAAGAAGTACGGTTTGAAGGCTGCAAGACGTGCGCCACAGTTCTCCAAGAGATAATCTTGAAAATCTTCGATTTAATAGATTGTGGGAAGCTGTTGAATGCGTAGGATTTCAAACGATATGCAATAGAATATCAATGGTATGTATAGGACATTTTCAGAGAAATCTGAGAATGTCCTTTTTATTCCACAACACAAAATAAATCAATCGCAAAATCCGAAAAATAGTTGCTTCCGTTTGCCGGATAGATTATAGTTAAAAGAAATATAGCAGTCGGTATATATGACATAGGAGTATCCAAGATAGATCATGAAGACACATGCAGATTCATATATAGAAGCCGTACATACATTTGGTCCGGTGTTTGATGCGGATTCTCACATTTTGATCTTAGGCAGTTTTCCTTCCGTGAAATCGCGGGAGCAAGGCTTTTATTACGGGCATCCGCAGAATCGGTTTTGGCGGGTGATGGCACAGGTCTTACAATGCAATTTACCACAGACAGTGGAAGAGAAGACAAGCATGTTGTTAGAGCATCATGTTGCCTTGTGGGATGTGGTGGAACGTTGTGAGTTGATCGGTTCCAGTGATAGCAGCATACGCAATGTGGAGCCGGTAAATCTCCAGATGCTGTTGGAACACTCGAACGTACATACATTGTTTGCGAACGGAAAAACCGCCGGACGCCTTTATCAAACACTCATACAACCTTCTACAGGCATGGAAATCACGATCCTTCCGTCCACAAGTCCGGCAAATGCGGCATTTACATTCGAAAGACTGGTTGAGATCTGGGAAAGCCGGATAGGGCATACATGGGAATCATGATGATAGGAATATAGAAAGGATAAGAATACAACATGCAGACAGAAGGAAATGCAAAAACAAGGGGATCATTTAGCGGTTCCATTGGCTTCGTTTTGGCGGCAGCCGGAAGTGCAGTAGGTTTGGGAAATATATGGCGGTTTCCCTATTTGGCGGCAAAGGACGGCGGCGGTCTGTTTTTGGTCACTTATTTAGTGTTAGCGCTGACCTTTGGATTTACATTGCTGACGACGGAAATTGCAATCGGACGTAACACCAGACAAAGTCCGCTGACTGCATACGGCAAACTGAAAAAAGGATGGGGATTTTTAGGTATCCTTTCCTGTCTGGTGCCGTTTTTGATCATGCCGTATTATTGCGTCATCGGCGGCTGGGTATTGAAATACCTATGTACATATTTGTTCGGTTACGGTCCACAGGCAGCCCAAGACGGTTATTTTGAAGATTTCATCACCGGAGATCAGCAACCGATCTTCATGATGATCCTATTTTTGGCGTTCGTAGTGTTTGTGGTGATCTGGGAAGTCAACAAAGGGATTGAAACAACTTCCAAAATCATCATGCCGCTGTTGTTGCTTTTGGTGGTTGCGATCGCCATCTTTTCATTGACGCTGAAGCACACCGATGCGGCAGGGATAACACGGACCGGTATGGAAGGTTTAAAGATATATTTGGTTCCGGATATCAGTAATCTGACGGTCAGCCATTTTTTCACCGTCTTGATGGATGCCATGGGACAGTTGTTTTACAGCCTAAGCGTTGCCATGGGTATAATGGTTGCATATGGTTCGTATGTCAAAGAGGATGCAAATTTAGCATCTTCGATTAACCAGATTGAAATCTTCGATACAGCGGTTGCGTTTTTAGCAGGAGTTATGATCCTGCCTGCCGTTTACAGTTTTATGGGGCAGGAAGGTATGCAGGCATCCGGTCCGGGACTGATGTTCCGGTCGCTTCCGAAGGTATTCAATGAAATGGGAAGGATTGGAAATTTTGTTGGTATTTTATTTTTTGCCCTGATTCTGTTTGCTGCCCTAACCAGTGCGGTTTCCATCATGGAAGCAGTGGTTTCCAGCCTGATGGATCAGTTCCATATTTCACGGATGCGGGCGGTAGTAATAGAAGGTCTGATCGCGTTAGTGATAGGAATATTGGTATGCTTAGGATATAACAAGTTGTACTTTGAATTACTTCTCCCAAACGGAGTGACTGCGCAACTGCTCGATTTGATGGATTATATCAGTAACAATATCCTGATGCCGATCGTCGCGATCGCGACCTGTATCTTGGTGGGTTGGATATTGAAACCGAAATTTGTCATAGATGAAGTACAAAAGGGAGGCAGAAAAATGGGCAGGAAAGGCTTATATCAAGTGATGATTAAAATCGTGGCGCCGCTTCTGCTTCTGGTTCTGTTCTTAAAATCCTTAGGACTGCTTGCATTTATATAAAATACTATCTGTAAGATATACGATGACAACAACAGGCGAAGTATCTTATAATACAAATGGTTCCGAATGTTTTCGGAACCATTGTGCTGTCAGATATGAAATCTGTATGCCTTACATTCTCCGCAGAGCTTCGATCGGGCTTAATTTGGCTGCCTTTCTGGCAGGATAGATACCAAAAAACAAACCGACTGTAGAGGAAAACAGGGTAGTGATCAAAATAACGGTCAGACTGATCGAAGGGGTGAAAGCATAATCCGGCATTGCCATACTGATGATCGTGCTTAACGCATACGCTCCGCCTAGTCCGATCAAAATACCCAAAATACCGCCCACCATAGTGATAAAGCCGGATTCCAACAGGAATTGCAGCATAATGGAACGTGTTTTGGCACCCAATGCTTTTCGGATACCAATTTCCCGCGTCCGTTCCGTTACAGATACCAGCATGATGTTCATGACCCCGATTCCGCCGACAAACAGGGAAATGGCGGCGACCAAAGCGATAAAAAGAGTTATCATATTAATGACTATGTTAATGGTTGCCAGTATATCGTTAAAACTCTGGAACATAAATTGATCTTCTCCGAGGCAGTCATGGCGGCTTTCTAAAATACGGATAATCTGATTACAGGTATCCTGCGTGTCGATATCAGAAGCCAGCATCAATGTCGCATCGGTGTATCCCTGTATCTGTATCGCATCCAATCCCAGTTTTTGATTGAGGGTGCTAAGAGGTACATTCAGATAAATAGGTGCATTTTCATAGTCATAGGAAATGGCATTGGATTCGTTGATATAGGAGGTTAGTCCTACGATCGTATAGCTTAAGATCTTTCCATGAATCTCGATATCGATCGGCATACCGATCACATCCGTATTGCCGAATAGCTTGATGGCGTCATCTTCTGCAAGATAACAGACCATTCTTCCCATATCGTAGTCCTCTTTTGTAAAGTAATGTCCGTTGCTCAATGTACTGTATTGTTCAAACAGATAGTTATTCTCGTTACAGCCATAGGCATATCCGGTAAACGATCCCTTTGGTGTCGTGATCGTTCCGTCAGGCATTGACGTTACAAGGTATGCCTGTACGCCTTCGATGTGAGTTTGAATGTATTCTAAGTCTTCGATCGTGATCCGTTCGTTTCCCATGGATAAGATCATAACCTGTCCGTTCCCGACAGTGCTTAATTGCTCGGTAATGCTTTCTTTTGCACCGTTTCCCAGTGCCATGATCAGAATCACAGAAGAGATGCCGATCACGATGCCGAGCATGGTCAGGAGGGATCGTACTTTATTCGACAGGATATTAAACAATGCCATCTTGATATATTCTAAGAACTGTGACATATCCGGCTCCTCCTAGTTTTTAGTGGTATCTGCTTCTGAAGTATCCGATGTCTGTTGTTCTTCCAAATCGTTCGGTATGACCGGAAGACCTTCTTGGATAGCGGAAGTGATATTCGTGATCACCAAGGTGTCTTTCGTGATACCGTCCAGCACTTCATATTTGGTGTCGTCACTGATGCCGGTTGTGATATATTTCTTGACTACGACGTTATCTTCCACAGTGTATACAAAGGTGCCGGTATTATCTACATTTAACGCAATGTTCGGAATCGTGAGGACATCTTTTTTGGATGCGGTATGGATAACGACTTGTGCATCCATGCCAAGAATGATCGAATCATCCGGATGTTGTAGGGTGATTTCCGCATCAATCGTCGTCGTGCCGGTTGCACTGGTATTTGCCATATGACTGATATAAGTGACGGTTCCTTCATAGTCTCGATTCAGTAGGGTGACGGTAGCAGACTGACCGAGCGCAACCGTTTCCAGTTCTTTTTTTGTCAATGCGATCGTCACTTTGAGTTGGTCGGTGCTGGCAATGGTGAACAGAGGATAACCGGGCGTGGCGGTCTGACCTTCCGTAATATCGACGGACGTTACGATACCGTCTTGTTTGGCGATAATGCCCGCCTTTCCTTCTTCTAACGATGCGGCAGCGGCATCTACCTGTAAAGTAGATAGTTTGCTGGCAATGGATAGCTGTTCCCGCTGTGCGTCTGTCAGGATACCGGCTTCTGCGCTTTCAATGAGTGCTTCCTGTGTGGCAAGTTGTCCTTGCAGATCCGCTAGTTCACTGGACTTAGCGGAGATTACGGCTGTGATACTGTCAGACATATCCGCTGAGCTGCTTAAAATGGCTTCCAGATTGGAAATGGAAGAAGTTAAGGCATCCCGCTTGGCACATGCCTCGATATAATCCGGATTGGTATTGATATCATTACTCTCCGGATTGCTGTCTAAAAGAGTTTGGATATTTTCCAACACAAGTGTTAACTGATTTCGCTGCTCCATGATCGCAAGAGTCAGATCATTGGAACCGGTTTCTTCCATACCGGTCTGTAAATCGGCAATTTCCTGCTTTACGGTTTCTATCTGACTGCGTAGGTTGTCGGCAGCCTGCTTGGCTTTTGTAAGTTCGGAACTGCTTTCGTTGGAAGCATCAATCGTACTCTGATTGCTTAATTCCGTGGAACGGGCGTTTAGCGCCGCCTGATCGTACTGATCTTCTAAATCACGGATATCAAAGGTTAAAATGGTATCGCCCGCCTGAATGCTCTGCCCCGGTTTGATCTGAATATCCTCCACAGTGGCGGCAATGGAAGTAGTATAGCTCGTGACGTCCGTGCTGGAGATGGTGCCGGTTGTTTTAATGTCGGCGACAATGTCGTTGATCATTGGATGTTCGACTTCGACCGGCAGACCGAAATTCTGTTGGAATCGTGAAATCGCGGAAATGCCGATACCGATCAAGATCAGGATGCAAACGGCAGCAGCCGAAAGTCCGATGATGAGCGGAAGATGATTTTTTTTCTTTTTATTTTCTGTTTGTTCTGACATGATAGCCTCCTTTTAATCGTTTGTAGTATCCGATTCAATTTTACCGTCCATGATCTTTACCACGCGTTTGGCGTTTGCGGCGATCTGATTATCATGAGTGATCAGGATAACGGTACGACCGCTTTCATGAAGTTCATGTAAGATGTTCATGATTTCTTTGGTGGATGAAGAATCTAGGTTCCCAGTCGGTTCATCCGCTAAAATGATAGGCGGTTTGGCGGCAATCGCTCTTGCGATCGCGACACGCTGTTGTTGACCGCCGCTCAATTCGGAAGGTTTGTGATGAATACGATGCTCCAGCCCTACGATCTTCAGGGCTTCTTGTGCAAATGCCTGACGTTCTTTCATGGGAACGCCGCGGTATATGAGGGGAAGCATCACGTTTTCCAAAGCCGAGAGATTTGGAATTAAGTTAAATCCCTGAAAAATAAACCCGATCTTTCGGTTGCGAATGTCCGATAGGGCATTGTCGCTTAATGCGGATACATTTTCTCCGGACAGGATATAGGTGCCGGAAGTCGGGACATCAAGGCATCCTAAAATATTCATCAGCGTAGATTTCCCGGAACCGGATTGCCCGATAATGGCTACGAATTCTCCGGTTGTAATATCTAACGTAACATTGTCTAAGGCACGTACCTCATTTTCACCCGGATTATATATTTTCATGATATGTTCTATATGTATCAGGGATTCCATTCCACACCTCCATTTTGCATAGTCAGAGTGTTATGTATGATGCAGCCAACCGCCGTTGATGACTGATGCACACATCAACATGGCTTATTATAGCATATTTGTTTTCATGTGCAAGTGAAAGAATCTAATGAAAGAAATTCGGAAGAATTATTCTTGAAAAATCAACGAACGTTGAGGAAAAGACCATAAAAATACAGATGTATTAGAATGGTAAAAAAATACATGAAAAGCAGTCAGCTTTGCACGAAAGCATGTACAGTGTCATATGATATAAAAAAGCGTATAGAGGATAGACGTTTCTATACGCATCGATGGAAGAGGGGAGTAAACATATGGGATGCTGTGAATTCAGTGACGTAACCAACATGTATTTAAAACAGTATAAAAGTATATTGGATGAAATGATCACAGGCATGACGAAAGCCTGCCTGCTCAACAATAGTATTTCTCATAATTTTATCGTACAGATGATTCCGCATCATCGGGCAGCGATCGAAATGAGCCGCAATCTGTTGAAGTATACGACATTTATCCCGCTGCAACGTATCGCAAAGAATATTATTACAGAGCAGACGCAAAGTATTCAGGATATGGAATCGGTGATTGAACGCTGCGACGGGTACTGTAACTTGGAAAAAGAATTGTGTGTATACGGCAGAAATTTTGAAAAAATAACGGAACAGATGTTTACGGATATGAAGAATGCGCCTGCCGGAAATAATATCAATATCAATTTCATGAGGGAAATGATCCCTCATCATTGCGGGGCGGTACAGATGTCGGAATCGGCGTTGCGATTTCGTATTTGCCCGGAATTGATACCGATTCTTCAGGCAATCATTCGATCACAGAAACGAGGGATTCAGGAGATGAAAGAATTGTTGTGTCAATGTGGCGAAACCTATTGAAAACGGTAGAAATCTTGACATTTTGCAGGGAGTATGATAGCCTACCTTCATCCTGAAACAAAGAGGAAATACACATGACGGAACTGGAACAGTATTACAATAAATTTAACGAAGAAAAGCGTTTGAATTCCCGTTACGGACAGGTGGAATTCAGAACGTCGATGAAATATATCCATCAGGCGTTAGGCAAACTGGAAAAGGAAGGATATGCAAAACATGAGATCCAAGTATTGGATATAGGAGCGGGTACCGGAAAATATGCGGTCGCCTTGGCGGACGAGGGGTATTCGGTCACTGCCATAGAACTGGTACGTTATAATTTAGGCATTTTGAAAAAAAAGGGAAGTACCGTAGATGCCCGTCAGGGGAATGCTTTGCACTTATCGAAATTGCCGGATGACCACTATCATATAACGCTATTATTCGGACCGATGTATCATTTATTTACTTTGGAAGATAAAGTACAGGCATTACGCGAGGCGAAACGGGTAACGCGTCCGAACGGAACGATATTCGTAGCATACTGTATGAATGAATATGGTGTGATCACCTATGCCTTTAAAGAGAATCATATTCAGGAGTGTCTGGAAAATCATAGATTGACGGAAGATTTTCACTGTATCTCTGAACCTAAGGACCTATATGATTATGTCCGTGTGGAAGACATTAACCGGTATGCGGAGCTGGCTGATCTGACACGGCTCAGGATTCTGTCTGCGGACGGTCCTGCCAATTATATCCGTCCGGTCTTGAATCAGATGGACGATCAGACATTTGAACTGTTTATGCAGTATCATCTCTCCGTGTGCGAACGTCCGGAACTGCTCGGGGCAGGAGCGCATATTGTGGATATTTTAAGGAAGAAAGACGAATGAACATCTATTTTGCCCCGATGGAGGGAATCACAGGACATGTATATCGTAAGGTGGTATGGGATCATTTTCCGTATGTAGACAAGTTTTATGCACCGTTTATTCAACCGAATGGAAAGCGGGTCTTTGTTCCGAAAGAGGAACGGGATATCCTGCCGGAACATAACGAGGGACTGCCGGTAGTCCCTCAGATCCTGACCAATCATGCAGACGGATTTATACGAGCAGGAAAAGCTTTGGAAGCCTATGGCTATTCGGAGATCAATCTGAATCTGGGCTGTCCGTCAGGTACGGTGGTCGCAAAGGGAAAAGGGGCTGGAATGCTGGCGGATAAAGAAAGGCTGCGTGTGTTTTTAGAGGACATCTTTTCTGTGGACTGGAAGGCGGATATTACGATCAAGACAAGATTAGGTATGACGGACACAGACGATTTTATGGAATTATTTCAGTTGTTATGCCAATTTCCGATACGGGAATTGATCGTGCATCCGAGATTTCGGACAGACTTTTATCGAGGGATCCCGCGAACACAGTTATTGCAACAGGCAATGCAAAATGGCAGGCAGACGGAAAAAGATGCCGTTCCGATTTGTTATAACGGCAATATCTTTACCAGACAGGATTGGGAGACCATTCAGATCCAATATGCGGATACACCATTTCACGCGGTTATGTTGGGCAGGGGATTGTTGGCAGATCCGGCGTTGGCACGCGAACTGCGTGGCGGTTCTCCTTTACAACCGGAAGAACTGAGACGGTTTCATGATGACATATTTGAAGCCTATCGACGTTTGGACTTTGGAGAAAAAAATATATTATTCAAAATGAAAGAATTATGGAATTATTGGGGATGGCTGTTTGGCAAGAATGAACGGGAATTAAAAAAAGTCCGCAAGGCGAATCGCTTTACGGAATATCTAGATGCAATAAATATATTATTTGCCAATGCAGAATTCATAAAAATCCCTTGCGGTTTATGGAATGAAAACGATCGGAATCATTCCTGATTATGCTTTTTGGAATTTAAGAGGAAAAACATTCGGATATACATAAACAGACTTCCGAGCAGACCGATCGCGCAAATGATCATTAAGGTATTGGCAAGTCGGACAGGCATATTTGGAAACAGGACAAGGGCTATGAACACGATGAATACGATGGTGGTAGAGACTTTACCGTACCATTGCGCGGAATCCCAGATCTTTTTGTTTTTGCGAAACGTACCATATAGTGCCATGAACATCATACAGGATTCTTTGATGACAAGTAAAATAAGCACATAGATCATGTGCGGGATCTGCAAGCAGAGGCAGAACGCAATGGTGATATGCGTGAGCTTATCCGCAACCGGATCAAGAACCTTTCCTAAGTTGGAAATCATATGGAACTTACGTGCGATCTTGCCGTCGATCAGATCCGTGAGAGCGGAAATCGCAAGTACAATGGTTGCCCGCAGAAATTCCCAGTTTGTATCCGCATTCAAATAAAGCATCACAAAAACAGGCAACAGTAAAATGCGAAATACACTTAACAGATTAGGAATCGTTATGATTTTGTCTTCATATGGAGAATCCATATCCTTCGGTTTCATGTTATAATCCTCTTGGGTTAGTTCATAGAATTATATTTCATTTGCTGGGCATTTATTAATTCGGAGTCATCAAAATAATTGATCCGCATGGCTGCTTTGACTTCAGATAAAGTTTGGGCAGCTTCTTTTTGAGCGGCAATGCTGCCTTCGCGGAGGATCTGATAAATGGCAGGAATGTCTTTTTCCAATTCTTTTCGGCGGTTGCGGATCGGCGTTAATTCATATTGCAATACGGCATCTAAAAAACGCTTCACTTTCATATCGCCTAAGCCGCCGCGCTGGTAATGTTCCTTTAATGCCTCTAAATTCGGATATTCCGGAAGGAATTGCGCAAAATGTTCATCGGTTGCGAAAGCATCCAGATAAGTAAATACGGTATTGCCTTCTAAGCAGCCGGGATCGCTGACTTTGATATGGTTCGGATCCGTATACATGCTTAATACTTTTTTGCGAACGTCTTCCTCGGAATCGGATAAATATATACAGTTTCCAAGCGATTTGCTCATCTTGGCTTTTCCGTCCGTCCCCGGGAGGCGGGAACAGATCGTGTTTTCAGGAATGAGTGCCTCCGGTTCTACCAATGTTTCCCCATATACGGAATTAAACTTACGAACAATTTCCCTTGCCTGTTCCAGCATCGGCAGCTGATCCTCACCAACCGGTACAGTGGTTGCCTTAAACGCGGTAATGTCGGCTGTTTGACTGATCGGATACGTAAAAAAACCAACAGGGATGCTGGCTTCAAAATTTCTCTGCTGAATTTCGGATTTTACGGTTGGGTTTCTCTGTAAACGGGAAACCGTTACTAAATTCATATAGTAAAATGATAATTCGGTCAATTCCGGCACCTGTGACTGGATAAACAGATGTGATTTGGCGGGATCCAATCCGCAGGACAGATAATCCAAAGCGACTTCAATGATATTTTCCCGAATCTTTTCCGGATGATCTGCATTGTCGGTCAATGCCTGTGCATCTGCGATCATGATAAAAATCTTATCATATTCGCCGGAATTCTGTAATTCCACACGTCTCTTTAAAGAGCCTACATAATGTCCTAAGTGTAGCTTGCCGGTAGGACGGTCACCGGTTAAAATGATTTTATCCATAATGGTTTCTTCCTTAATCTATAATCTAAAACGATTATAAAAGGTATCTTTTTGTATGTCAAGGAAAAGGGAAGGAAGATATTACCGCTTGCACGCGGATCGGCATGACAGCGAATATAGAGAAAAAACCTCAAAAAAATTTCATATTTTTTACGAAGTTTGGATAGACATTTTATATGAAAAAATTTATAATGAAATAAATAAGAGTGACGATTGCGTTGCTGTCGGGTTCAAAGTAGTAGAGGAGTGTTGAAATGAGAAAAAAGAGCCATTGGCGTTTGGCAGATTATCTGATGAGGGATAACGAAAGACCGGCGATCGAATTTATGTTTAAGGTAGGCAGTGTAGCGCCTGATTTTATGATACGTTCCATGATCAAAGGACATAGTTACAGTACAACAACGCAGCGGGTGGAACGGAGATTGAGTAAGCTGGAACAATACGGACGTTGGAATTTGGTTTCCGCATATCGTTTGGGATATGTGACCCATTATGTGGCAGATTATTTTACGGCTCCGCATAACGAACATGGAGAATTCGGGTTACGGGATCATTGTGCATTTGAAAAACAACAGTTATACAGGCTGCGCAGCCAACTACGCGGACAATGGAATACACCGAAGCAGTATCAGATGCAGGGGGATGTGATGGAGTATATCAAGACCATTCACGACGAGTATTTAGAACAGATGCCGCAAGTGGAGACCGATTGCAGTTATATTGTGAATGTAACGGAACAGATCGCATATCAGATGTTTTCCTTGTTTAACGAACGGCAGGCTCATGCTGCACACGCCCGATTTTTTCGTCATCATGCCGCTATGTGATAAAAAAATAAAAAATATATTTACAAACATGTAAAAGATGTGTATAATAAGGACACTCGGATATCCAGAATATATTGGAAGTCGATCGTCTGATTTATGATCACATCTTTTTTATTGCAGAAATTGAAACGTAGTTCGTATTTTTTAATTTCGTTTCCATCAGATATCTGATCGCTCAGATCAGGATTCTAAGCAAATCGAACATGTATCTCGGAAGTTCTCCGAAAATTTTCCAATTTGAATGATGAGACGTGACTTCAAAAGGAGTTGATGAACAGTTACTGATTAATGAAATTAGATGCTTCTTAATGCTTCGATCACGTGACATATGAATAGGAAGGAATGATGAAATGAAAAAACGTGCATTATGGAAACAATTATGGTTCATACTGGCAGGATGGATAATGATCGTGTCAGTAGTCGGTATGGAGGGCGTCTGCGCCGCTCCAAAGATAAAGGCGCCGGAGGAAAACGCAACCGCCAGTCGGTCGGTTCGGCAGTCTCCGGAATTCAGGGTAGCAAGTGACGATAGTGTTTCGTGTCTGAACGTATGGTCTTCAGATGGCAGTGCGGGAACACAACCTATGACGGTATACTATGGAAGTCAGGATAGCGGAATTGCAACGCCGCAGATTATTTATATCCATGACTCTTTGGCAACATCGGTATTCTGTACGCAATACGGCTCGGCTCTTTCAAGCGGTAATAAGATAGAACTGTTAGACGAAGGCTCCTACGAGGCACTCAATGAAGAACAAAAACGGGCGATCTCCTTGGTGTTAGGATATGCAACATGGAATCATGCGCCCAGAGATGGACAGCAGGGATATGTCAGTCTGAATACGGGCGACTGTACATTTGAAAATTTTCAGTGGTATGTTTCCACGCAGCTGATGATCTGGTATTATATCGATCTCTATTCGGGCCGGGCTGGAACCGGTAACACCGGCGGTATCACATGGGACGGTTTGCAACGGACCTGTGATGCAGGCTGGGCAAATTACGGGGAATGTGTAAGAATTTGGAGTGAGATAGAAAACACAAAAGCGCTTCCTTCATTTTGTAGTGCTTCTATGGAAGAAGCACAGGTCTTGGAATTAAAATATCGTCATGATCTGGGTATCTATGAAACGGTTGTGGAGGATGAACATGCCATTTTGGACCAATTTGCTTGGACAGAGTTGAGTGGTTTGGAATGTGTGCGGTGTAATCCTGACGGGAGCGAAAATGAAAACGGTTCCGCAGTGCGGCTTCGTTCGGCTGAGCGGATTCCGAAAGAATTACCGGTGATATTGACTTGCCAACGGCGTATCGCGGGCAGTACCGTTTACTATCTGTCAAATAAAACCGAATCTCAGGATCTGACCTTTTCCGGCGGAGGTCTGGATTTACTGGTAGATGGATATTTGCGTGTCATCACGGAAACGGTTCCGACCGTAGAGCTGGAAAAACGGGATGCTGATTCAAAAAAACCGATTGCCGGCGTTCATTTGCAGATATTAGAAGGTAATCGGGTTTTGGAAGATTGGACAACGACGTCAGCAGGATATCAGACAAAGAAATTACAGGGAGGTCATACCTATACGTTACATGAGGTTTCGCCTGCCGACGGATATGTCAAGGGAACAGATCTTACATTTACGGTTGAAGATCGTGCGGAAGTACAGACGATAACCTTATATAACAAAAAAACACAGGTCGAGATATGGAAAGTGGATGCGGATACCCAAAAAGCTGTATCCGGTGCAAGCTTGGAATTGTACGACGGAAAAACCTGTATTGATAGTTGGATTTCAGAGAATGTTCCGCATGTGGTGCGGGGACTGAAGACCGGACACACGTACACCGTGCGGGAGACTAAGGCGCCGTCAGGATATACCGTATCAGGCGAGACAACCTTTACGGTAGATATGCAGGAGACGGTACAACGGATTGTCATTGAAAATGAGAAGGAAACCGTGACGACAACGGAAGAAGCGACTACTACGACGGAGACTCCGGTCACGACAACCGAAGCATCGGAAACCGAAGAGACTCCATCCACAACAGAAGCGCAATTCTTCTATGGAGAAGCATCGACAGATACGATCGTGGCTGGCAGCAGAACGCAAAAGGAAAAGCCGACGCCAACGCCGGTTACCGGCGATATGGGAATACCGGAATTTGCATATGCCGGTATCGTACTGGGCGGAATACTTTTTGGCATCCTGACCAGAAAAAAGAGATGAATAAACATAAGAAAACAGAATAAAATCATTAAGAAAGAGGGTATGAGACTTGACAGACTTTACCAATGCGTGATAGCATTTTTCACAGTGATGACGATAGTGAACAGAAAGGAAAATAAGTCATGGTAATGAAGATCATAGGAGGATTTCTCATGGCACTGGCAGACAGTGTTCCGGGAGTATCCGGCGGTACAGTCGCATTTGTGTTAGGATTATATGATGATTTTATCAATTCTTTAAATCATCTGATCAGTAAAGATAAAGAAGAACGAAAACAGGCGATACTCTTTCTGTTGAAACTGGGAATCGGCTGGGTAATCGGAATGGCATCTGCGGCGATTGTCATTACCAATATCTTTGAAAGCCATATTTATCAGATCAGTTCATTGTTTATCGGATTTATTTTATTTGCGATTCCGATTATTATCATGGAAGAAAAAAAGTCCTTTCAGGGTAAATACCAAAATCTGGTATTTACCCTTTTGGGCATACTGCTCGTGGTTGGAATTACATATTTTTCCAAACATTCGTTTCTGAAAGGGTCCGTTGATCTGAGCATTTCGGGATTAAATGTAGGATTATGTATCTATTTGTTTGTGGCGGCTGTCTGTGCGATCTCAGCCATGGTATTGCCGGGAATCTCCGGTTCGACTTTGATGCTGGTCTTTGGTATATACCAACCGATCATGCTGGCGATCCGTGGATTGATCACATTGGATGTTTCGTATTTACCGGCATTGATCATTTTTGGTTTGGGTGTTCTGACGGGAATCTTTACGATAGTAAAAGCCTTACGCTATGGTTTGGAAAAACATAGAAGCGCCATGATGTATTTTATCGTCGGTATGATGCTAGGTTCTTTCTATGCGATCGTGATGGGACCGACGGCGGTCACGAATCCGGTAGCCCCGTTGTCATGGAAGACATTTGGCTTTGTTTTCTTTTTGGCAGGCGGTATTATTATTCTTGGGTTACAGGCATTGCAAAATGTGTTTGATAAAAAAGAAACTCAAAATAACGAGGAATAAAATGTTAAGAAAAAAAGGAGGCAGTCACAGATGACGATCACAGATGAAACGATTGAGTATGTCGGTATTTTGGCAAAGCTGGAGTTATCAGAACAGGAAAAAGAACAGGCAAAAAAAGATATGAGTGAAATGTTGGAATATGTCGGTAAATTAAATGAATTAGATACGGACGGAGTCGAGCCGATGAGTCATACGTTTGATGTAAATAACGTGTTTCGGGAAGATGTTGTGACCAATGGAGCAGACCGGGAAAATATGTTACGGAATGCGCCGGAACAAAAGGACGGCTGCTATAAAGTGCCGAAGACGTTTGACTAAGGAGGCGGAAGTATGGGATTGATGAGTTTAACGGCAGTAGAGCTGGGAAAGAAAATCGCAGCCGGTGAAGTATCGGTTGCAGAGGCGACACAGGAGGCACTGGAACGGACAAAACAGTTGGAGCAGGAGTATAATTGTTTTGTAACATGGGATGAAAAAGCGGCGCTTCAACAGGCAGAGTCCGTTCAGAAAAAAATAGATGCCGGGGATTTGAAGAGTCCGTTGGCAGGTGTGCCGGTGGCGATTAAAGACAATATGTGTATCGAAGGCAGGTTGACAACGTGCAGCTCTAAAATATTGAGTAATTTTTATCCGACGTTTACGGCGGACGCGGTATTACGGTTACAGGAAGCGGGAGCGGTCATAATCGGAAAGACGAATATGGATGAATTTGCAATGGGTTCCACGACAGAAACCTCATATTACGGGGAGACAAAGAACCCGTGGGATGTGACACGGGTACCGGGCGGATCTTCCGGCGGTTCGGCAGCGGCAGTAGCGGCGGAAGAAGTACCGTATGCTTTGGGATCAGACACCGGCGGTTCGATTCGTCAGCCGGCAGCATTCTGCGGTGTTACGGGGATCAAACCGACCTATGGACGGGTCTCCCGGTATGGTTTGATCGCTTATGGTTCTTCGCTCGATCAGATCGGACCGCTGGCTAAGGATGTAACGGATTGTGCAGCAGTTTTGGAGACAATCTGTGTGCATGACAGCAAAGATTCGACTTCCGTGGATCGGACGGATACAGATTTTATGTCTGCATTGTCAGACGATGTCAAAGGAATGAAAATCGGAATTCCACGGGATTATTTAGGACAAGGCTTGGATCCCGATGTAAAAGCTGCCGTTTTAGCGGCAGCCAAGGCGTTTGAGGATAAAGGCGCCATGGTAGAGGAATTGGATCTGAGTTTGGTGGAGTATGCGATCCCGGCTTATTATATTATTGCATCTGCGGAAGCCAGTTCCAATCTGGAACGCTTCGACGGAGTAAAATACGGGTATCGGACCGAGACCTTTACGGATTTGCATAACATGTATAAAAAGACGCGTTCGGAAGGCTTCGGAGCGGAAGTCAAGCGAAGGATCATGCTGGGTTCTTTTGTCTTAAGTTCCGGATATTATGATGCTTATTATATAAAGGCTTTACGGACAAAAGCGTTGATCAAGCAGGCATTTGATAAGGCGTTTGCAAAATATGATGTGCTGTTAGGTCCCGTGGCGCCGACAACAGCTCTGAAACTGGGTGAAAGCTTGTCGGATCCTTTAAAAATGTATCTGGGAGATATTTATACGGTTTCCGTAAATCTGGCAGGTTTGCCGGCGATTTCCCTGCCGTGCGGATCTGACCGGCAGGGCTTGCCGGTCGGCTTGCAACTGATCGGAAAACCGTTTGACGAGAAAACGATCATTCGTGCGGCATATGCGTTTGAACAGACAAAGAGTTATAAGCGTCCGACCGCTTTGACGGAAAGGGGGTTATAAGATGAGTAAGGTATATGAGACAGTCATTGGTTTGGAAGTACATGTGGAACTGGCAACTAACACCAAGATTTTTTGCGGCTGTAGTACCGCGTTTGGCGGTGCGCCAAACACGCACACCTGTCCGGTATGTACCGGTATGCCGGGTTCGTTACCGGTATTAAACAAGGGCGTGGTAGAAAAAGCGATCGCTGTCGGTCTGGCAACTAATTGCACGATCACAAAAAATTGTAAATTCGATCGGAAAAATTATTTCTATCCGGATAATCCGCAAAATTATCAGATTTCTCAGTTGTATTACCCGATCTGCAGAGATGGTAAGGTGGAAATCGAGACGGACGGCAAGAAAAAGTTCATCGGTATTCATGAAATCCATATGGAGGAGGACGCCGGTAAATTGGTACATGATCCGTATGACGATTCCTCACTGGTGGATTTTAATCGTTCGGGCGTACCGTTGATTGAGATTGTTTCCGAACCGGATATGCGTTCGGCGGAAGAGGTGATCGCCTACTTAGATAAGCTGCGTTTGATCATTCAGTATTTGGGAGCCTCCGACTGTAAATTAAATGAAGGTTCCATGCGGGCGGATGTCAACCTGTCGGTGCGTGAAATGGGAACGGAAGCATACGGTACGCGTACGGAAATGAAAAACTTAAATTCTTTCAAAGCGATAGCGCGTGCGATCGAAAACGAGCGGGAACGCCAGATTGATCTGTTAGAAGATGGCAAGACCGTGACGCAGGAAACCAGACGTTGGGATGACACGAAGGGTTATTCTTATGCGATGCGTTCAAAAGAAGATGCTCAGGATTACCGATATTTTCCGGATCCGGATCTGGTGCCGATCATTATCAGTGATGAATGGTTAGAAGAAATTCGTGCAAAACAACCGGAACTGCGGGCAGAAAAACAGGCACGCTATAAGGCGGAATATGATATACCGGATTATGATATTGATATTATTACTTCCTCTAAAAAGATGGCGGATCTGTTTGAGGAGACCATTGCGTTAGGAGCCGCGCCGAAAAAAGTGTCTAACTGGTTGATGGTAGAGACCATGCGGCTGCTAAAAGAACATGATCAGGAAGCGGATGAATTGTCTTTCAGTGCGGAAAATCTGGCAAAACTGATCCAAATGGTAGAATCAAAGGCAATCAACGGTACGGTTGCAAAAGAAGTTTTTGAACGGATTTTTGCAGAGGATATCGATCCGGAACGATATGTCGAGGAGAAGGGATTGAAATCTGTGAATGATGAAGCCACATTACGAAAAGTAGTGGAAGAAGTCGTTGCAGCAAATCCGCAGTCGGTGGAAGATTATCGGAACGGAAAACAAAAAGCCATTGGATTCTTGGTAGGACAGACCATGAAAGCGATGCAGGGAAAGGCGGATCCGTCAATGGTAAATCAAATATTAAAGGAGTTATTATAAAGTATACAACGAATGAAAAAGCAGCATGTAAAAATACAACTTGCGATATGGACATCTCTTCTGTTGGTATGTGTTACGGGATGCTATGAGAAAAAAGAAACGATATTAGAAGTGCCGGAATATGTCACGATGCAGGCGCCGCCGGAAGAATATGCCGAACCGACTGACGAACAGATACTGCAAGACTACCTAGAGTCTATGACTTTGGAAGAAAAAGTGGGACAGCTATTTTATGTTACGATCGGTAACCTTGCGGATCCGGAAGGCTTTGGCACGAATGCTTTGTTATCTGTTACGGAAGCTGAGATTGAGACGCTACAGAACTATCATACCGGCGGGATCATCCTGATGGGTGAGAATGTTCAAACGGATGCACAGGTTGCGTCTATGATTACCGATCTTCAGGACCATAGTACGGTTCCTCTGTTTATAGGAGTGGATGAAGAAGGCGGAGTAGTGAGCCGTTTGGGAAATGCTTCCGGGATCTCTATGAGCAACGTTGGATCCATGCAGTCTTTAGGAGAGATGCAGGACGTTTCAAAGGCTTATGATGTGGGAGAAACTTTGGCGTCCGGTTTATCGGCATTAGGCTTTAATATGGATTTTGCACCGGTGGCAGATGTGCTGACCAATCCGAATAATTATGAAATCGGTTCCCGTTCATTCGGTTCCGATCCGGCTATGGTCTCCGATATGGTTGCCGCGGAAATTCAAGGACTGCATGTTTATGATATCTGTACGACCGCTAAGCATTTTCCGGGACATGGCGGGGTATACGGGAATAGTCATCAGAACCTGCAATATGTAGACACGTCTGTACAGGACTTACGGATGGAAGAGTTTCTGCCGTTTCAGGCGGCTATCGATGCTGATACAGATTTTATTTTGGTATCGCATTTAGTCCTGACTCATTTGGAACAGGATATGCCGTCCACCTTGTCAAAGAATGTTGTGACAGGCTTGTTGCGGGAAGAGCTGGGCTATGAAGGTGTGGTGATTACGGATTCCTTTCAGATGGGTTCGATCACAGAGAATTATTCTCAGGAAGAAGCGGCGGTAGCGGCGATACAGGCAGGGTGTGATATGATTTTAATGCCGTTAGTATATATGGATTGTTATCAGGGAATTATAGATGCGGTTGAGAACGGTGAAATCTCTGAACAGCAGATTGATGACGCGTGCATGCGGGTCTTACGGATTAAAATGAAACGAGGAATCCTGACGGTAGAATAGTCAGGATTCCTTTGGTATTTAAAAGCCGGTCTTAAACGGTCGGGTTATAGTTCGATCTGTGCCTCATATTGTTCAAACAGATAATCGTAGATACTGGCAAGACCGACGAACTCACATCCGTATAGATGTTCGCCATTTTCTAATAATTCATGACGGATTATTTTAACCACATATTTTAATTTATCCGTGGTGTGTTCAAATTCAATCGTTGCATTAAAATAATATCCCAGTGGAAGTGCCGTAACCGTGGTAAAACCAATGCCGGATTTGGATATATTAAAAACATTGAATTCTGCATTGCCGATGGATACCAGTTCCGTTTGATTGAAGATTGAAGAAACTTCAAGCGTCAGTTTCAATGGCAGGCGCTTATATTTTCGTTTTTCATCCATAGTCATCCTCCTTGTGAATGCTCGATTTTTTCTATTATACCAAATATAAAAATGATATGCTAGGACAAAATGTAGAAATGCGACACACTGTGAATCTGCCATTGACAGTCGAAGAGAAAAAGGACATAATGAGACATGGACAAAGTAAAATGGACAAGGAGAAACGGAATGTCTGAGCATGTTTGGGAAAATACCTATGAGGATGTACCGCATGAAGAATGCGGTGTGTTTGGTGCCTATGATTTTGACGGTGGAGATGTTGCTCCTTCTGTATATTATGGCTTATTTTCGTTACAGCACAGAGGACAGGAAAGCTGCGGTATCGCAGTGTCCGATACGGACGGACCTATGGGAAAGGTCTTATCCTATAAAGGGATGGGATTGGTCAATGAAGTATTCGAACCGGAACATCTGGAAAAACTGAAAGGAAATATCGGTGTTGGACATGTGCGTTATTCTACAGCAGGAGCGAGCAGCAGAGAGAATGCGCAACCGTTGGTTTTGAATTATGTAAAAGGTACGTTGGCGCTGGCGCATAACGGAAACTTGACCAATGCGCCGGAATTGAGACGAGAGTTAGAATATACGGGTGCGATTTTTCAGACGACCATTGATTCGGAAGTCATCGCGTATCATATTGCGAGGGAACGGTTAAATACCAAGAGTGTAGAGGAAGCGGTTGGTCGTGCCATGCGGAAATTAGAAGGGGCATATTCGTTGGTTATCATGAGTCCCAGAAAGCTGATCGGAGCAAGAGATCCGTTTGGATTTCGACCGCTATGTATAGGAAAGCGGGGAAATACTTACTTCCTTGCATCGGAAAGCTGTGCATTGGATACCTTAGGCGCGGAATTCGTACGGGATGTGGAGGCAGGAGAAATTGTAACCATCTCACCGGAATATGGCATACAGTCCATGAAAGATCTGTGTCAGGAAAAACATGCCAGATGTATTTTTGAATATATCTATTTTGCGAGACCGGACAGTCGCATTGATCAAATCAGTGTCTATGAATCAAGAATTATTGCGGGACGTTGTCTGGCAAAGGATCATCCGGTGGATGCAGATTTAGTGGTAGGTGTGCCGGAATCCGGAAATGCGGCTGCCATGGGATTTGCTTTGGAATCCGGGATCCCGTACGGGACGGCATTTATAAAAAACACATATGTCGGGCGAACGTTTATCAAACCGAAACAAAGCCAGAGAGAATCCAGTGTGAATATCAAACTGAATGTCCTGAAAGAGGCAGTGCAGGGAAAACGGGTGGTCATGATTGATGATTCCATTGTCCGCGGCACTACCAGTGACCGGATCGTCGGTATGCTAAAAGCTGCGGGAGCCAAGGAAGTGCATGTGCGGATCAGTTCTCCTCCGTTTCTGCATCCTTGTTATTTTGGAACAGACATACCGGATGAAGATCAGTTGATTGCCCATAATAAAACGGTAGATGAGATTTGTAAGATCATTGGGGCGGATTCTTTAGGGTATTTGGAATTAAACCGTCTGCCGGAACTGATCCATGGAGAATGCGGATACTGTGATGCCTGCTTTAGCGGAAACTATCCGATCAAACGTCCGACAGAAGATATTCGCGGTGAACATGAAGCGTTTCATCGCGGTTTGAAACAAAGATAAAGAAAAGCGTTTTTGCAAAGTAGGAGGAAATGCAATGAGTAACAATGAAATCTATCAAAGCCCGTTATCTGCCAGATATGCCAGTAAAGAAATGCAGTATATCTTTTCGGCAGACATGAAATTTAAGACATGGCGAAAATTGTGGATTGCCTTGGCAGAGACAGAATTGGAATTGGGATTGTCTGAAAACGGGAAGCCGGTTATCACACAGGAGCAGATAGATGAGTTAAAAGCACATGCTGAAGATATTAATTATGACGTTGCCAAAGAACGGGAAAAACTGGTGCGTCATGATGTGATGAGTCATGTATATGCTTACGGACAACAGTGTCCGCATGCAGAAGGCATCATACATTTGGGCGCGACCAGTTGCTATGTAGGCGACAATACCGATGTCATCATAATGACACAGGCAATGCGGTTGATCCGTAAGAAATTGATCAATGTGATTGCGGAGTTGGCAAAATTTGCGGAAACATACAAAGACCTTCCGACTTTAGCCTTTACGCACTTTCAGCCTGCACAGCCGACTACAGTCGGAAAACGTGCGACACTTTGGATGGAAGAATTATTACTGGATCTCAGCGATCTGGAATACATGATCGGGCAGCAAAAGTTGTTGGGTTCGAAAGGGACGACCGGCACACAGGCAAGCTTTTTGGAACTGTTTAACGGCGATCATGAAAAAGTACGACAGATCGATCGGAAAATCGCGGAAAAAATGGGATTTGCAGACTGTTATCCGGTATCCGGACAGACGTATTCCCGAAAAGTGGATGCGAGAATATTAAATGTGTTATCCGGCATTGCGCAAAGCGCCCATAAGTTTTCTAACGATATCCGTCTGTTGCAGCATTTGAAGGAAATTGAAGAACCGTTTGAAAAAAATCAGATCGGTTCTTCCGCGATGGCATATAAGCGAAATCCGATGCGGAGTGAACGCATTGCCTCTTTGGCAAATTATGTGATCGCAGACGCTGTCAATCCGGCTATCACAGCGGCGACACAATGGTTTGAACGTACACTGGATGATTCGGCTAATAAAAGAATTTCCGTGCCGGAAGCCTTTCTTGCGGTGGACGGTATCTTAGATTTGTATTTAAATGTAGTGGACGGTCTTGTGGTATACGATAAAGTGATTTATCAGCGGTTTATGAAAGAAATTCCGTTCATGGCAACCGAAAACATTATGATGGATGCGGTAAAACGAGGCGGAAACCGTCAGGAATTGCATGAAAAGATCCGAGAACATTCCATGGCGGCAGGAGCGGTAGTCAAGCAGGAGGGAAAGGAAAACGATCTGATCGATCGTATTGCGGCGGATCCGGCATTCGGAATGACAAAAGAAGAAATCGTCGCTTTATTGGAACCGAAGAATTTTGTGGGACGTGCGCCGCAGCAAACGGAGGAATTCTTGACGGAAATCGTGCGTCCGATCTTGGAAGCCAATCAGGAGATTTTGGGTATGACTGCGGAAATCAATGTATAAGATCAAACATGCTCATGATAGGTAGAAACCACAGTACAGGAAAGTAAAATATGGTGACGACGCTTTGAATATAAATCTGGAATACTACAAAATCTTTTATTATGTGGCGAAATGCCGGAGTATTACCGCAGCGGCTGGCGAACTGTGTATCTCGCAGCCTGCGGTCAGTCAGGGCATCAAACAGTTGGAACGGTCGTTAGGAACGGAACTGTTTATTCGCACTGCCAAAGGGGTAAAGCTGACAAATGAAGGCATTACCCTTTATTCGTATGTAAAAAACGGTTATGAGCAGATTCAACTGGGGGAACAGAAGCTGCAGGAAATGTTAAATATGTCAACGGGTGAAATACGAATCGGCGCCAGTGACATGACCTTGCAGTTTTATCTTCTGCCTTATTTACAACAATACCATCAACGATATCCGGAAATTAAAGTGACGGTTACGAATGCACCGACACCAAGAACCATTGAACATTTGAAAGAAGGTAGGATTGATTTTGGCATTGTAAGTAATCCGTTTGATACGGAACCGCATGTCAGGGTAATGCCGGTGCGTGACATCCGGGATGTCTTTGTCGCCGGTTCAAAATTTTGGAGTTATAAAAAGCAGATGTTATGTTATGAACAGTTGACACAAATGCCGATCATCTGTTTGGAAAAGGTGACTAGCACCCGCAGATATGTGGATGCGTTTTTAGAGCAGAACGGTATTACCTTGGAGCCGGAATTTGAGTTGGCGACCAGTGATATGGTAGTGCAGTTTGCATTACAGAATCTGGGAATTGGTTGTGTCGTGCAGGATTTTGCCCAACAGTATATCGATTCGGAGGAACTGTTTATTTTACAATTTGACAAGCAGATCCCCAAACGGCAGATCTGCGTGGTAAATGACGAACGGCTTCCGCTTTCCGTAGCAGCCGGAAAGTTAATGGAACTTTTGAAATAAGCAAAACTTATATCAAGTATAATTAATATTGATTTTACTTATATCTTGAAATAAGATATACTGGAAAAGCGTTGTGAATACGACCAAAAAGAATCAGTGAACAGGCGAAGACTAGGAGGAAAAGAATGGTTAAAGCGATAGTTGGTGCCAACTGGGGCGATGAAGGCAAGGGGAAAATAACAGATACCTTAGCCAAAGAATCGGATATTATCGTAAGATTTCAGGGAGGAGCAAATGCCGGACATACCATCGTGAATGATTATGGTAAATTTGCGCTCCATACATTGCCTTCCGGGGTATTTTATGAACATACTACCAATGTGATCGGAAACGGTGTAGCTTTGGATATTCCGAAGTTGTTCAGTGAGATGGAAGACCTTGTTGCAAAAGGAGTGCCAAAACCGAAGATCATAGTTTCTAACCGCGCCCAGATTGTCATGCCATATCATGTATTGTTTGATACCTATGAGGAAGCAAGATTGGCAGGAAAGTCATTCGGTTCTACAAAATCAGGAATCGCGCCGTTTTATTCAGATAAATATGCAAAGATCGGATTTCAGGTCAGTGAGTTGTTTGACGAGGATGCGTTGAAAGAAAAACTGGAACGGGTATTGATACAGAAAAATGTACTGTTAGAGCATTTATATCACCAACCGCTGCTCAATGCGGAAGAACTGTTCGCAACCTTAATGGAATATAAAAGTATGGTGGAACCGTATGTCTGTGATACTTCCGCATATCTGTATCAGGCGATCCAAGATGGAAAAAATATTCTATTGGAAGGACAATTAGGTTCGCTGAAAGATCCGGATCATGGAATCTATCCGATGGTCACTTCTTCTTCGACACTGGCAGGATACGGAGCGATCGGAGCGGGTATCCCGCCTTATGAGATTCAAAAAGTCATTACGGTATGTAAGGCATATTCCAGTGCGGTTGGAGCCGGTGCATTTGTCAGTGAGATTTTCGGAGCGGAAGCGGAGGAATTGAGAAACCGCGGCGGCGACGGCGGCGAATACGGAGCGACTACCGGACGCCCGAGACGTATGGGTTGGTTTGACTGTGTAGCCTCCAGATACGGATGCCGCATTCAGGGAACAACGGATGTTGCCTTTACGGTACTGGACGTATTAGGCTATTTGGATGAAATTCCGGTCTGTGTCGGCTATGAGATAGACGGGAAAGTTACAACGGATTTCCCGACGACTACATTATTGGAGCGGGCAAAGCCGGTATTAGAGACATTACCGGGATGGAAAACCGATATTCGTGGAATCCGTACTTATGAAGAATTGCCGGAAAACTGTAGGCATTATATAGAATTTGTGGAACGCCATATCGGCTTCCCAATTACTATGATTTCAAACGGACCGGGCAGGGACGACATTATTATGCGAGGCTGAAATGGGATTAACATATACGGTAAAAAAAAGTAAAGCCGGACGATTGGGATACCGCATGACAGGAATTGTTTTTTTACTGCTGGGATTGGCAGGCGTGGTGTTGGTATGGAAAGTACCGTCCATGAAGTTCTTGGTGATCGCAGTCGCTTTGATCGCGGCATTTTATGGCATCTATCTGATTCGGGCTTCTCTGAGGCAGCAGGCATATGATATTACTTATGAATTTACGGATGAACATATATGTTTGAAATTACACAACGGTGAGAAACTCTTACCGTATGATGAGATCAAGGGCGTGCAATGGATTGAACCCAGTCCGGATTTGGATTATGTGATGATACAGATTCGGATTGAAAAACAGCAATTTGTTCTGCATTTTACAAATAAACGTTCTTATGCGGAAAAAATCTTTTTATATTTGCAGGAACGCATCCCACAGGACAAAGGGTGATGTAAAATTAGTTAGCTTATGCTAATTTTTTCATTGAAATTCCGTAATAAATGTAATATAATCGAGCTTGGGACAAAGGCGTCTACCAAACCTCTGAAACGTTATTTGTTTCAGAGGTTTCTTTTATGCAGAAGAAATCAATGAACCGCGACCTCATTGTATGGATGCAAAAGAGAAGTACCCTTTGATTCCTAGGAGTATTATTTAACAAGGAGGAAGTTGTGATGTCATATGTAGATGACGTGCTTGCGTTGGTTCAGAAGAAGAATGCAAGTGAACCAGAATTTTTACAGGCAGTGGACGAAGTTTTGAATTCTCTGCGTCCGGTAATTGAGGCAAATGAAGAGGCTTACAGGAAGGATGCTTTATTAGAGCGTTTATGTGAGCCGGAGAGACAGTTTAAGTTTCGTGTGCCTTGGGTAGATGATAATGGACAGGTTCAGGTGAATACCGGTTATCGCGTACAGTTTAATTCTGCGATCGGACCGTACAAGGGTGGTTTGAGATTACATCCGTCCGTTAATATCGGTATTATTAAATTTTTAGGATTTGAGCAGATTTTCAAGAATTCTTTGACCGGCTTGCCGATCGGTGGCGGTAAAGGCGGTTCGGATTTTGATCCGAAGGGTAAATCTGATCGGGAAGTCATGGCATTCTGTCAAAGCTTTATGACTGAATTATGTAAATACATTGGGGCAGATACGGATGTTCCTGCCGGTGATATCGGAACGGGAGCCAGAGAGATCGGTTATATGTTCGGACAGTACAAGAGAATCCGTGGCTTGTATGAAGGCGTCCTGACCGGTAAGGGGTTGTCTTACGGTGGTTCCTTGGCAAGAACGGAAGCAACCGGATACGGACTGCTGTATTTAACCAGAGAAATGCTGAAGTGCAACGGACATGACATAGCAGGTAAGACGGTATGTATTTCCGGCTCTGGTAATGTAGCGATCTATGCGGCACAGAAAGCTCAGCAAATGGGCGCAAAAGTCGTAACGGTATCTGATTCGACCGGCTGGGTATATGATCCGGAAGGTATCGATGTCGAATTGTTAAAAGAAGTAAAAGAAGTAAAGCGCGCGCGTTTGACCGAGTATGCAAAGGCACGTTCCAGCGCACAGTATCATGAAGGACGAGGCGTATGGTCGATTCCGTGTGACATTGCATTGCCTTGTGCAACACAGAACGAGCTGCTCATTGATGATGCTAAGCAGTTGGTAGAAAACGGTTGTATTGCCGTTGCAGAAGGCGCCAATATGCCGACCACGTTAGATGCAACCAAGTATCTTCAGGAGAAAGGTGTATTATTTGCACCGGGTAAAGCTGCAAATGCTGGCGGTGTAGCGACATCCGCATTGGAAATGAGCCAGAACAGTGAAAGACTTTCATGGACATTTGAAGAAGTGGATGCTAAGCTGCAAGGCATTATGGAGAACATTTTCCATAATATTGATGATGCAGCTAAGAAATATGCGGTTGCCGGTGATTATGTGGCAGGCGCTAATATTGCAGGTTTCCTGAAAGTAGTAGACGCTATGAATGCACAGGGTATTGTGTAAGAGAAACCATAAGCGATCAAAAAGGATAATATAGTCCGCGTATGTCTGCTTTGGCATGAATCCATGGCGGTCGGCGGATCATCAGAAAGGTTCTGTAATCCCGGTGATTACAGAGCTTTTCTGCTTTTCAGACATGAAGCGATCGATTGGATGATGATGAATATAGGTTTGCGATCAAACAAAGATTATATTCCTCGAAATGTTTTAGGCTGCTTCTGTCGAACATATGGTGGTTGACAGTCGGAAACAGGTTTGTTACTATCTATCCAAACTATAAAACAGAACAGAGGGAGAGCTATGAAAATTGCAGTCATATTTACGGGAGGAACCATTGGGAGCAGACAAAAAGAGGAAGGATGGATCGGACCGGACAGCAGGCAATCCGATGCCATAATCCGGGATTATCGCATGCGGAATCCGCTTCAGGCAAAGGAAATAGAATTTATTTGCAAAATGCCCTATATGATCTTAAGTGAAAACTTAAATGCAGACTGTCTGATGCTTCTGATCGAAACGGTACAGGACTGTATACAACAAGGGGGATTTGACGGTATATTGATCTGTCACGGAACGGATACCCTGCAGTACACGGCGGCAATCTTAGGATATGTTTTTGCCGATGCTCAGTTGCCGATCATATTGGTATCGAGCAATTATCCGCTGGAGGATGAACGGGCGAATGGATTCTGCAATTTTTATTATGCCGTGGAGACGGTAACAAACGGACTGAACGGTGTCATGGTCGTCTATCAAAATTCAGACGGAAATACTTATGTCCATGCCGGTACGAAACTGCTGGCGCATCAGACATTTGAAGATGATCTATACAGTATCCATAAGGAGTGCCTTGGATTTTATTCTCCGGACGGCGCATGGCATATGCAAAGCCGGCTTCCGGAACCGGAGAGACCGGTCGCATATCATGGCTTGTCCGGTCAGACCGAAATGATCCTGTGGCTGCGTATCTATCCGGCTTGCGTGTATCCCGAATTGACGGAAAGCACGAAGGCTGTATTGGTAGAAAGTTACCATTCCGGCACAATCGCCATGAATCAAGAATGGAAAGAATTTGCGGAGAAGGCAAGAAAGAAAAAGATCCCGGTATATCTGGTAGGGGCAACCGGTACTGCCGGCGGTTATGAAAGCATGCGGGAATATGAGGCACTGGGCATTCAGGTATTAGCCGAACAGGCACCGATTGCTGCCTATTGTCGATTATGGCTGGAAATGAGTCATGAAAGAACTATCAAATAGCCAAAAGATGTGATATAATGAATCCAATGAGCGCCGGACGCCTAGGCCTTGCGGCAGACGCTGATGCGCAAAACGCGGCATATCATATCGAGATAAGGAAATATTCTACAATGAAAGATGAAGAAATAGAGACAATTTTATCAGATGCAGATCAAAAAGTAAATCAGCGGTTTTCTTCCGGACATCTCAGTGCTTCGGAAGAAGAAGAACTCGAACCGAAAAGCAAAGTCTGGTCCTTTGTCCAGTCGGTAGTGCTTCCGATTCTATATGGTATTTTGATGGCGTTGATTCTGACACAGGTGTTGTTTTTTCATGCCCGTGTACCGTCCGGATCGATGGAAACTACGATCATGACCGGCGACCGAATCTTGGGCAATCGCATGATTTATTGGTTTAACGATCCAACACATGGTGAGATTATTATTTTTTGGAGTGAGGAGTATGGAGAGTTCATGGTAAAACGTGTGATCGGCTGTCCGGGAGATGTGGTGGAGATCCGGGCGGACGGACTGTATGTTAACGACCGACTCGTAGCGGATACGTATGTTCAGGGAGAGACGAAGCTGATGAATGGGGGCAAGAATCTCTGGGTAGTACCGGAAGATTGTTATTTTGTGATGGGGGACAATCGAGAGAATTCAGCGGATTCCCGCTATTGGCAGTCCACATATGTACCGAGAGACGAAGTCTATGCACGTTACATTTTCCGCTATTCTCTGGGCAGGAATGGCTGGTATCTGGACTGGAAAGACAAAGTAGTCTTTTGGGCGGATGAACTGGAATAAACGTACGGCAAAAGGATGGCAAAGATGTATCAGGAACATGTAATATTGTGCGCATCCTCAAAATATGAGGAAAAGTATTATTTGAATGAAGACTTTGAAAATCTGCCGACTTCGATCCAACGGGAATTACAGATCATGTGTGTTTTATATACCGAAGAGATCGGCGGCATTCTGACATTGGAATTTGATGATAAAGGCAATCTGAACTTTATCACAGCCGCTGACGAAGGAGATCTCTTGTTTGATGAGATCGGCAGCGTACTGAAAATCAAACAGATGCGGGAAGAACGCAAAGAATTATTGGAAGCGCTGGAAACCTATTACAAAGTATTTGTTTTAGGAGAAGAACTGCCGGAAGACGGTGAATGAAAGGAGAGATAAATATGATACGTCATGTTGTAATGTTTGGAATACGGGGAAATGGACAGACAACACCGACACAGGAGGCGGAACGGCTACGGGAATTGTTGATGACCTTACCGGAGCAGATTCCGTTTTTAAAACACATGGAAGTGGGTGTCAACAGTGAAAACGCTCCGGAAGATAACGCACAGTTGGTTCTCATTGCAGATTTTGACAGCATTGAAGACTGCGCCATGTATACGATTCATCCGGCGCATATGGCTGTTTCGGAAGAAATCGGAAAAGTCAAAACCAGTCGGTGCTGTGTGGATTACGAGACGGAAGCACACTGATCGGTTCCATAAGATATACGAATGCTGAGTGAAGGAGAAATAACATGCTGGTAACGATAGACGTGGGGAATTCAAATATTACGATCGGTCTTTTTGAAGGAAATACCATTAAAGGAACCTTTCGTATGACCACTAAGATTCCACGGACTTCCGATGAATATGGTATCTTTTTGATGGATTTACTGGCGGCGAGGAATATGCCGCATAAAAGCGTTAAAGCTGTGATCATTGCATCGGTAGTTCCGGACGTCATGCACTCGTTGACCAGTGGGATCGTAAAGTATTTTCAGGTAAAACCGATTATTGTAGGACCCGGTATTCGAACGGGTATCAAATTGGCGACGGAAAATCCGAGAGAGATGGGAGCGGATCGAATCGTGGATGCCGTGGCAGCTTATGAACTGTACGGAGGTCCGGTCTTGGTCATTGATTTTGGTACCGCTACGACACATGACTTGGTTTTAGAAGACGGAAGTTTGGTCGCAGGAGTGACCGCGCCGGGCTTGCGGATCTCCGCCAATGCGTTGTGGAATAACGCCGCAAAATTACCGGAGATCGAGATACGGAAGCCGGACAGCATCTTGGCAAAAAATACGGTCACCAGTATGCAGGCAGGACTGATTTACGGATGTATCGGACAGACCGAATATATCATTCGTAAAATGAAGGAAGAAGCAGGGTTGGCTCAGATGAAAGTAGTGGCGACCGGTGGACTCGGAAAGATCATTTCGAAAGAGACATCGGCGATTGATACATATGATCCGGATCTGACTTTAAAAGGGTTAAAGCTGATTTACGAAAAACAGGGAAAATAAATATGAATGCCCGAATCGGAAACATAGACATTCAGGATAAATTAATATTGGCGCCGATGGCAGGCGTCACGGATCTGCCGTTTCGGTTGTTATGCAAAGAACAGGGGTGCGATGTATTATATACGGAAATGGTCAGCGCCAAGGCAATGTATTACAATAACAAAAATACGGCGCCGCTGTTGGCGCTGGATGTCAAGGAACATCCGATCGGTCTGCAACTGTTTGGCTCGGAACCATATCTGATGGGAGAAATGGCAAAACGTGTGGAAGCGATCGGCTTTGATTTTGTGGATATCAATATGGGGTGTCCGGTTCCGAAAGTGTTTCGGAACGGAGAAGGTTCCGCACTGATGCAAAACCCAAAGCTCGCCGGCGAGATTGTACAGGCAATCGTGAAAGCCGTTGCTATACCGGTTACGGTTAAAATGCGAAAAGGTGTGGACGAGGAACATGTCAATGCTGTAGAACTGGCAAAAATTGTGGAAAATAACGGTGCGGCAGCCATTGCAGTACACGGACGTACACGTAGCCAGTATTATGCCGGCGCCGCGGACTGGGGGATTATTCGTCAGGTAAAAGAAGCGGTATCCATTCCGGTCATCGGTAACGGAGATATCCTTACGGCTCAGGACGCACTCCGCATGAAAGCGGAAACCGGATGCGATGCCTTTATGATCGGACGCGGAGCAAAGGGAAATCCGTGGATCTTTCATCAGGTAAAAACGGCGCTACAGTCAGGAACACTACCGGACAAGCCGCCGGTGGCGGAAGTGGTGGATATGATTTTGCGGCATTTGGACAGCATGATCGCTATGAAAGGAGAATTTACGGGGATACATGAGATGCGGAAGCATGTCTCATGGTATACGGTAGGATATCCGAATGCCTCTAAGATACGTGGAGCCGTGAATGCGGTTGAAACAAGAGAAGAACTGGTAGAACTGCTTTGGCAATGGAAAGAACAACAGTTGGTGTTGGATGGAAAGGGGTCTGAATATGGAAACGATTGAATGTATCAAAACGAGAAGAAGCTGCAGAAAATTTACGGAAGAGAAGATACCGCATGCCTTATTGGAAGAAATAGTGGATGCGGCTGCCTATGCGCCGTCTTGGAAAAATACGCAGATAGCCCGTTATCTGGTGATCGAAAACAAAGAAATCATCGATCGCATTGCCGAGCATTGTGTATTGGGGTTTGAATACAATACAAAGACGATTAAAAACTGTGCCGCATTGGTGGTGGTCACGATGGTGAAACATCGTTCCGGTTATGAAAAGGACGGTTCGTTTACGACATCAAAAGGCGACCGGTGGGAAATGTTCGATGCAGGTATTGCCACGCAGACCTTCTGTCTGGCGGCGCATGAAAAAGGACTGGGTTCCGTGATCATGGGGATTTTTGATGAGAAAAAAATAGAAGAAACCATAACGATTCCGGATGGGCAGCAGATAGCCGCACTGGTTGCGATCGGTTATCCATCCTTTCAGCCGGAAGCGCCAAAGCGGAAAGAAGTATCGGAATTATTGACATTGATTTAAAATGAGATTTTGATGGTTTTCTTGAGATAACACATAAGGCTTATGCCGTTTGAAATATACATTTTCAAAACGGCATAAGTCTTTATGTTTAAATGGTCTCATCCTGTGCTTCTGCCATCTGAAACATACTGTTGACATATTCCCAGTTGATGAGAGAGAGCCAATTTGCGATATAATCGGCTCTGCGATTTTGGTATTGCAGATAATACGCATGCTCCCATACATCAATACATAGCAACGGATGCCGGGTATCGCTGATCGGGGTATCCTGATTGGCAGTCGTTACTACCGACAGCTTTCCTTTTTCATATACCAGCCAAGCATAGCCGGAACCAAACAGTTTGACGGCTGCGTTGGTCAATACACGGTTAAAATTATCGAGTGATTCAAAATCACGGTGAATGGCATTTGCAAATTCCCCTTCCGGCGTGCAAAATCCGTTCCCCTGCATACAGTGGAAATATAACTGATGATTATAGACGCCGCCGCCGTTATTACGAATGCCGGTCTGAATGTCACTTGGAAGGTCATCCAGATGGATCAGCAATTCGCTTAATGTAGTATCCTGAAGTTTGGGAAAATCGGCTAAAATTCCGTTTAAATTATCTACATAGGTTTTATAGTGCTTGTCGTGGTGGAATTCCAGTATTTCTTTGCTGAGAGCCGGTTCCAATGCCGAATAAGGATACGGAAGCGGTTCAAATGGAAATGGAAATGTCTGACTCATGGTAGTTCCTCTCTTTCTTTTGATTCTATGCTGGTATTATATGCAATTTAGATTTGAATATACCTTATGGATTTGATATACTAAAACGGTAACCCGATAGGATATGGAGCGGTGTGAAAGATACATGTTCATAAACGGAACATGACCGAAAGGAAACGGCAGGAGAAACAATGGAATGGAATCAATTACTCTGTGCGGAAAGACGCAACCGTTATGCGTCTGCCGTGTCGGGAGGACGGGATCTGAGAAGTGAATATGAAAAAGATTATCAGAAGATCATAGGCAGTGCATCGTTTCGTAGATTACAAGATAAAACACAGGTGTTTCCGTTAGACAAAAGTGATTTTATCAGAACCCGGTTGACACATTCGTTGGAGGTATCCTCGTTTGCCCGTTCTTTGGGGCAGAATATTGGAAAAAACATCTTGGCAGCAGGAAAGGATGCAAGCCTGAACTGGAGAATGATAGACGATATGTGCAATGTGCTACAGTGTGCGGGACTGATTCATGATATCGGAAACCCGCCGTTCGGGCATTTTGGAGAGACCGCTATCCGCCAATGGTTTCGGGAACATCTTCCGGAATTGAAGTTTTACGAACGTCGGATAGATGATATGCTGACAGAACAGATGAAGCAGGACTTTTATCAGTTTGAAGGAAATGCGCAGGCGCTGCGTCTGGTCAGTAAACTGCATTTCTTTTCGGATGAATACGGAATGAATCTGACCTATGCACTGCTCAGTACGATTATAAAATATCCGGTGTCATCCTTGGAATCCGATCCGCATTCCGATGACATCAAACGGAAAAAAATGGGATATTTTTATGCGGACCGGGATGTTTTTCAGGAAATACAGGAAGCGACGGGGACATATGGCTGTCGAAATCCGATGAGCTTCATTTTGGAAGCGGCAGATGATATCGCATATAAGACAGCGGATTTGGAAGATGCGGTAAAAAAGGGGTGCATTACTTATGGTATGCTCGAACGGGAATTGCGGCAGTTGAATAAACAGAGTCCGGTTTGGGTGATTCATTATTTTGATCCGTTGGAAGAATTACAGCATCAGTACCAGAAAGCACTGGAACGGGAGTATGGCAATCCGGAATTCTATGCCATACAAAATTGGGCGTTAAATGTGCAGAATTATTTGATCAAGTGTGCAACCTACGGATTTATCACAAATTACGAAGCAATCATGAGCGGAACTTATAGTAAGGATTTGTTTTATGGCACCTATGCCGAAGGGCTAGTCGAGGCGATGGGTTCCATTGCGTATCGGAACGCATTCATATCGGAGCCAATCTACAAGTTGGAAATTGCAGCCGGGCATATGCTGGAATACCTGCTAGACAAGTTCGTAAAAGCGGTCATCTATTTTGATACCAAAGAAGAGTTAGGAACGATTGATGAAAAGGTAGTTACATTGATTTCCCAAAATTATGTCCAGCGGTATCATGCAGAGGCAGTCGGAAAAAGTGACGAGGAAAAACTATATCTGCGGATTTTGCTGGTAACGGATTTGGTATGCGGTATGACAGACAGCTATGCCAAAGGACTTTATCAGGAATTGAACGGCATAATATAAGGCTTCCTATGATGGGAAGCCTTCTTTTAATACTGATTTACGCTTATTGCGTTTGCTCTCATACAGAGCATCATCCGCTTGCTTGATCAGTTTCTGAATATCAATACTTTCTTCACAGATAAAGTCAACGATTCCGATACTTGCTTCAATATAATATGGCTTATCGGAATTTCCGTTCATGATTTCGAGCTTTTGGTGAATCCGGTTGGAAATGGTTTCCGGAGACTGCTGATTACCAAGCAAGGCAAAGGCTACAAACTCGTCACCGCCGATTCGACCAATGATATCGTCGTTTCGTAAGCTGGTCTTTAATGCAGTGGCTATCGTACGGAGAGCAAAATCACCGTTTTCATGCCCGAATTGATCGTTGACCGCCTTTAAGTTGTCCATATCGGCGAACAGTAAGATGGCTCGTTGTCCGCTATTAATGGAAGATGAAATGATGGCTTGCGTTTCGGTCAGGAAGCCGCGTCGGTTTTTCAGTCCGGTCAGTTCGTCGATCGTGGAAATCTTACTCAACTGTCGGTTCTTCTCATGCAGCAGGGATAGTGTATATTCCAACTGCTGATTGGTCTTTTGCTGTTCATCATACATTTTCAGATATTTCAGTGTCGTTCCCAACTCCAGATTGATGGAATAAATATGGTGGAAGTAGGAAATATCTGCCTCACACAGTAACATGCCGTGATGGTCTTCACTGGTGAAGATTGGTGTCAAAATCATAGTAAATCTACGCTTTTGCGGCATATATTCATTATCGAATAGTTTTTCGATCGGTATGATACATTCCGTCTTGGTGAGTGGTACTGTGACTCCGTCTTTATTATACACCTGAAGCCGGAGCATGTTCGGAATGTGCCAACTGCCATCGGAATTCAGACCGATTTCTTCCTGTATCGTGTAGACATAAGAACTGATCAGGTTCAGTTTCTGCAACTTGTCGGCAATTTGCTGATACGCCAGTTCGGTGTTATTGCTGTTGGTCATGGTATCACGGATAATGTAGCTGGATGTCCAGATATTCAGCTTATATTCGTGTTTATCATTATAGCGGTCACTGGATTCCGCATTTAATAACTGCATGGAAATGGCACTGTTCGTCATACAGAAGGCAGTGCGTTTGTCCGGATCGTGGATCAGGGTCAGAATGATCTTCTCGATCTTCTGAAAACAATAATTCAGTTGCACGATCGAATAATAAAGCGGTATGTTAGAATTGCAATACCGATTGATGATTTCTTTTAACTGGTCGGTTGGAAAATCCTGAACGGTATCGTCCAAAACAGTATCCAGCAAAAGAGAGATATATTCTTTCATGAGTGCAGAGATAGGCGGATAAATAAAGGTATCTTTATCATTGACAAAAACCGTATCCAAAATTTGTTGGATCATTGCTTCCTTGTTTTCGTTTGTCAGGTGGATATGTTCGTCGGCAGAATGTGCGGCGTTCGAACAGCCACAGGATTCCCGAATGATCATAGACGAATCCAATCGGGCAGACGTGGTGATCGAACCGGTCTGGATCAGCGCGATCGCTTCCTTTACGGAACGGTATCCCAATTCACAGGCATTGGCACGGACGGTAGTCAAAGCAGGTTCCAATGCCAAGGCAAGCGGAACATCGTCAAAACCGGTCACTGCGATATCTTTTCCGATTTCAATTCCACGGCGCTTTAATACATTATAACCGCCTAATGCCATTTGATCGTTTGCAAAACAAAGGGCGTCGATTTCCGGATGGGAATCCAGCAGATCTTCTACCAGATCTTCACAATATTCCGAAAAATTACCATAAGTGATATAATCTTCCAATACCGGGAGACCTGCAGCCGCCAGCGTCTCTTTGTAAATCTCCAAACGTTCCTGAGCATCTGCACTGTCTTTTCTGCCGCTGACAAATCCGATATGTTTTTTGTGGTGATCATAAATCAGATGATTGATCACATCTCTTAAACCGTTGGCGCTGTCAATGATCAGAGATGGAAAACCCGGGAACTCTGCTTCCAACGTCAAAATCGGGATATCCTTAAATCGTTCTAAGAATTTCATGGTATCGGCATCATTCAAAAAAGTAGCGATCGTACCGATGGATATGATCAAAGCATCTATGGATTCCGGTTTTGCATAGTAGAACACGGAATTATACTGATAATCATACTTTGCATTTGCCGGGTCGTTATAAGCGGCATTGATGTACATGCCGGGAAAAATAATCAAGTTGACATCCAATTCTTTTGCTGCATAGTCTATACCTTTACAAATATCGTATGCGTAATCATTGTCCAAATGGCAGATAAAAAGCCCGATTGTCAATCGTTTTTTAGACATATGAAGTACCTCCCCAATCATCGTATTCCAAGTAGTATTCTTGATGTTTTGCCTATTATTCTATGTCGTCAGCTTCAGGCTGTCGATACACGTAACACAATTTTACACTTACAGAGGTATTATATCATAGTCGGGCAAAAAAAGTATGAATATTTTGAAAAAAATGTTAATAAATTGTGTACATTGATTGGGAATATATGATTTCAAAAAAGGAATCCGAGTCCTTGCTTTACAAATAAAAGTTCTTACACTATAATGTTTCTGTTGATATGAAACAAGCGCATGAATAGGAGGAGCAGGCAATGGATTATAAAAACGCCGGAGTGGATATTGAAGCTGGATATCGGTCCGTAGAACTGATGAAAGAGCATATTGCCAAAACGATGCGGCAGGAGGTTTTGACAAATATCGGAGGTTTTTCGGGCGCTTTTTCCATGAGTGCATGGAAAGATATGGAAAAACCGACCTTGGTGTCCGGAACGGACGGTGTCGGCACAAAATTAAAACTGGCATTTTTAATGGATAAGCATGATACGGTTGGTATTGACTGTGTGGCAATGTGTGTGAACGATATTGCCTGTGCCGGTGGAGAACCCTTGTTTTTCCTTGATTATATTGCATGCGGAAAAAACTACCCGGAAAAGATAGCTGCCATTGTCAGCGGAGTAGCCGAAGGTTGCATACAGGCGGGAGCGGCTTTGATCGGCGGAGAGACTGCAGAGATGCCGGGATTTTATCCGCTGGATGAGTATGATCTGGCTGGCTTTGCCGTTGGCGTGGTAGACGAGAAAAATCTGATCACCGGTGCGGATATACAGGCGGGAGATACCTTGATCGGAATTGCATCAAGCGGTGTGCATAGCAACGGTTTTTCGCTGGTACGTAAAGTATTTGAAATGACACAGGAATCTTTAAGAACCTATTATGACGAATTGGGAACGACTTTAGGAGACGCGTTGTTAAAGCCGACAAAAATATACGTAAAAGCCCTGCGTTCTGTGAAGGAAGCGAATATTACGGTGAAAGGATGCAGCCATATTACCGGCGGCGGATTTTATGAAAACATTCCGCGGATGCTGCCGGAAGGAACACGTGCGGTCATTCAAAAAGATGCGTATCCGATCCCGCCGATTTTTAGATTGATTCAGAAAAACGGGCAGATTGAAGAGAACATGATGTATAATACTTATAATATGGGCTTAGGGATGGTTTTGACGGTTGCAAAAGAAGATGCAGGCAGAACATTGGATGCCATTCAGGCTGCCGGAGAGATGGCTTATATAGTCGGAACGGTTGAGAAAGGAGATAAAGGGGTAACGGTATGCTAAGGATTGCAGTATTGGTGTCTGGCGGCGGAACGAATCTTCAGGCGATCATCGATCGGATTGCAGATAGAACGATCACCAATGCGGAAATCGCGGTGGTGATCAGTAATAATCACGGCGTTAAAGCGTTGGAGCGCGCAAAACAGGCGGATCTGCCTGCGTGTTGTGTATCGCCAAAAGATTATGACGACCGGGCGGCATTTAATCGGGCATTATTGGAAACCATTGACGCTTATGCGGTTGATCTGATCGTTTTGGCAGGATTTTTAGTCGTGATACCGGAAGAGATCATTGACCGTTATGAGAACCGTATTATCAACATTCATCCGTCTCTGATACCGTCATTTTGCGGAACCGGATATTACGGATTAAAAGTACATGAGGCGGCTTTAAAAAGAGGCGTGAAGATCACGGGAGCCACAGTTCATTTCGTGGATAAAGGAACCGATACCGGACCGATCCTTTTACAGAAAGCGGTTCCGGTAGAAGACGGAGATACGCCGGAAAGCTTGCAACGGCGTGTCATGGAACAGGCAGAGTGGCAGATTCTGCCGCAGGCGATTGATATGATCGCGAACGGCAGGGTAAGGTAAGAAAAGATTCCAAGGAGGAACGCATATGAAAGTTTTAGTAGTTGGCAGCGGCGGCAGAGAACATGCCATTGTACAGAAAGTAAGTGAAAGCCCAAAAGTGGATAAAATATATTGTGCGCCGGGTAATGCAGGCATTGCGGAATTGGCAGAGTGTGTCAATATACAGGCTATGGATTTTGAAAATCTGGTTGCATTTGCCAAGAAAGAGACGATTGATCTGACGATCATCGGTATGGACGATCCGTTGGTTGGCGGTATTGTAGATGAATTTGAAGCCGCCGGACTTCGCGTATTTGGACCGCGTAAAAATGCGGCGATCATAGAAGGATCGAAGGCATTTTCAAAAGACCTGATGAAAAAATATAACATTCCGACTGCGGCATATGAAACGTTTGAACATGCGGATGCTGCCATTCGTTATCTGGAGACACAGGCGCAGTTCCCGATCGTATTAAAAGCGGATGGTCTGGCGCTTGGAAAGGGCGTGTTGATCTGTAATACTTTGGAAGAAGCAAAGAACGGTGTCAAAACGATCATGTTGGATAAACAATTTGGCAATGCCGGAAATAAGATGGTGATCGAGGAATTTATGACCGGACGGGAAGTCTCTGTCTTGGCATATTGTGACGGTACCCACATTAAAACAATGACATCCGCGCAGGATCATAAACGGGCAAAGGACGGTGACCAAGGATTAAATACCGGAGGTATGGGAACATTTTCACCAAGTCCGTTTTATACGCCAGAGATCGATGCGTTCTGTCAAAAAGAAATTTATGAAAAGACGATGGCGGCAATGAAAGCGGAAGGAAGAGATTTTGTCGGGATTTTGTTTTGCGGTTTGATGATCACGCCAAACGGAACAAAGGTGCTGGAATACAATGCCCGGTTTGGCGATCCGGAAGCACAGGTGGTTTTGCCGAGGATGAAAAATGATATCATCGAGGTTATGGAGGCATGTATGGACGGAACACTGGATCAGATCGATCTGCAGTTTGAAGACAATGCGGCGGTCTGCGTGGTTCTGGCGTCCGACGGCTATCCGGTCTCCTATCAAAAGGGGTTTGAGATCAAAGGATTGGAACGGTTCCGGGATCAGGACGGATACTATGCGTTTCATGCCGGTACGGCACGGAAAGACGGTAAGATCGTTACGAACGGAGGACGTGTGCTAGGTATTACGGCAAAAGGCGACGATCTGAAGCAAGCGAGAGACAATGCGTATCGGGCGGCAGAATGGGTGGAATTTGATAACAAATACATGCGGCACGATATCGGAAAAGCCATTGACGAGGTATAGTGAGATCAGAAAAAAGAACCTGTGGGTGAAGCGAAATGCGCATCCGCAGGTTTTTATTTCTTAAAAAAAGATGAATTTATAAGAAAAAGTAAAAAATATAATGCTTTTTCGCTTATCTTGTGGTAAAGTGGATAATAATAGCATATATCTTGCGGTTTACATAAAACAGAAGAAGATCAGAAGAGGTACATAGATGAACGGAACGTGTAATAGGATAAAACGTCTGGGTGCTTTTGTGATGAGTGTTATTCTGACCATGAGCGTCATTCAGACAGTGGCATCGGAACAACAGACGAATCAGGTGATGGCGGAGACGACGGCACAGATTACTGTGGGATGTACGAATGTCAATGTCCGTCAAAGTCCTACGACCTCCTCGCCGTCGATCACGAAACTCAACGGTGGTCATGCGCTAGTGATTTTGGACCAGCCGAACGGCGAGTGGTATCATGTGAGTTTTACAAAAGACGGAAACAGTTACACCGGTTATGTATATGCAGAGTATGTGACAGTTCTCTCTGCACCGCCTGCCGCGCCGGGCGGAAGCGGTTCGGATGCGGATTTTGAAGCTTATCTCACTGCACAGGGATTCCCGGAAAGCTATAAGCCATATCTGCGGGACCTTCATACCAAGCATCCGCAATGGAAGTTTGTAGCCTTACAGACCGGTCTGGACTGGAATACCGTTATAGAAAATGAACGAAACAAATCCGGACAGATTAAGAATCTGATCAACGGAACCTCATCCACGCCGCGATATAACTGGCGGGCTACGGAAGTCGGATATAGCTGGGCAAACGATACTTGGTCACCGTATGACGGTACGACGTGGTTTGCCGCTTCTAAAGATATCGTTTCATATTATATGGATCCAAGAACCTATTTATACGAGACATATATATTCGCCTTTGAGCAATTATCTTATGACAGCAGCATACATAATGCAGCCGGTGTTGAAGCGATTTTGGCTAACACATTTATGGCAAATGCAAATCCGGTGGGGGAAAATAGAACCTTCTCGGCGGAAATCATGGAAGCGGCTGCAAAAAATAATGTCAGTCCGTATCATCTGGCTTCCCGCATGAGGCAGGAAATGGGCGCGACTGCCGGTGTGAATGCGACCGGAGCCAGTAAAACATATCCGAATATCTTTAATTTCTTTAATATCGGCGCGGTGGATTCTGCAGGCGGCGGTGCCGTGGAAAAAGGTTTGGCATGGGCGGCTGCAAGCGGTAATTACGGGCGTCCATGGAACAGTGCATATAAAGCGATCATGGGTGGCAGTGAGTATATCGGCGCTTCCTATATTAACAGGGGGCAAGACACGCTCTACACACAGAAGTTTAACGTGGTGTATCGGGGAAATCTATACGGACATCAATATATGACAAATGTACAGGCACCTGCTACGGAAGCTGCAGCCATGTGCCGTGCCTATCAGGCAAACGGATTGATCAATTCTGCCTTGGTGTTCAAAATTCCGGTATACGTCAATATGCCGGCTGAAGCCGTTTCCAAACCGGCAGATTCCGGAAGCCCAAATAATTGGCTGAAATCATTAACCGTTTCCGGATATGCGCTGACGCCTACATTTAGTGGCAGCAACACCGCATACTCGATGATCGTGGATCATACGGTTTCTTCCATCACGGTAACTGCTGCTACAGTGAACAGAAATGCAAATATATCCGGAACCGGCACGATCAATTTGGCAGTCGGAATGAATCAGGTTCCGATCACGGTCACTGCGCAAAACGGTACGCAAAGGACCTATACCATTACTGTAGTCAGAAAAGATGCCAACGGAGGTACAGGTACGGCAGTAACGAATCCAAATGCTCCGCCGATCAATACCGGCTATCATGTGAGTGGTAATACGATTTCCGGCATCTCAGTCGGAACGGATGTGAGTACCTTTGTGACGGCATTAGGAGCGACAGGTTCGCAGGTGACGATTTATAAATCGGACGGCGTTACTGTAAATTCCGGAACTGTCGGGACTGGGAATATCGTATCCGTTACGAACGGTTCCGCCAACGCCACATATACGATTATCATCTATGGAGATGTATCCGGTGACGGTAGTATCGGTATTGGGGATCTGGTAAATATGAAAAAGAATCTTCTGAATCAGATGAATCTGAACGGTGTATATTTTTCCGCGGCGGACGTGGATAAAGACGGTAAGATCACGATCAAAGATTTGGTGACGACAAAGAAACATATACTGGGACAGCAAAGCATTACGCAGTAATAAGGAGAAAAAGATGAATAAGAAAAAACTATGGATTTATTTTTTGACTGCCCTGCTGACAATCGGATGGACGTTGATGTACGCACAGCCTGCCTATGCGGGAAATGCGACGGTTTCTGTCAGTGCGTCTGCATCACAGGTGACTACAGGAACGACGGTCACGGTCACAGTCGGCATATCGGCGGATGAAGAAATCGGATACGGGGTGGCTATCGCATATGATCCTTCCATATTAGAGTATCAGGGAGGCGGTGACGGGGGCGGGAGCGGAACCGTTACATTAGTAAATGAAGGACCGGTTACCTCCACTTCCAGAACCTTGACCTTTACGGCAGTCGGTACGGGGACTTCCGCAATCTCGGCAAGCGAATATGCAGGTGGATGTTACGGATATGTGACCGGTGATATGTCGGTCTCATATGGCGGAGCATCGGTCACGGTATCGGCGCCTCAGGCATCTCCGGGAGAGAGCGGCGGCAATGACGGTGGTGGAGATGCACCGGATACAACCGCTCCACTGGTCGGATCGGGTGATAATCTCTTAAAGAGTCTCGATATTTCTCCGGGTACACTGACACCGGCTTTCCAGCCACAGACGACATCTTATTCCGTTACTCTGCCGGAAGATACGACATCGATTGTGGTGAGTGCGGTTCCGAACGACAGCAAGGCAAAAGTGGCGGTATCACACAACAACGACTTGGAACCCGGTGCCAATAAAACCTATATCGTCGTGACAGCCGAAAACGGAACGCAAAGAACATATGTCTTAAATATCACCTGTGGAGAGGTTCCGGAGGAACCGGAAGAAGCAGCCGTTACGATCAACGGCGTACAGTATGGATTTGCAACACCGGAACAGATGGAAGGTGTCGCGATTCCGGAAGGGTTCGAAGCGGGAGAAAGTGAATACGAGCAGGAAACGATCACAGTCTATACTTCACCGAATCATTTGCTGCAAATCGTATATTTGATCGACACAGAGGGAAACGGGCAGTGGTTTTTATACGAAAAAGACCAAAAGACCTTTCAGCCGTATGTGGAATATCAGGCAACGGGCAACCGTTATGTGATTTTAACACCGGGTGACGATGTGCAGATCCCATCCAGTTATGAAGCGACGGAACTGGAAATACAAGGACAGACCGTGACGGCGTATGTAAAGAACGGAGAAACGGAGTTTGTTCTGTTATATGCCGTGAATATTAACGGAGAACCGGGATTTTATCTCTATGATACGGTGGAAGGAACCTATCAGCGATATGTGGAACCGGATGTTACGGAAGAAGTATTGGTTACGACAGAAGCAGCGACGACGGAGGCGCCGCCTGTACCGGAAAATGAAAAGCTGCAGCACCTTCGCGTTATGTTGTATATCATGAGCGGAATTGCCGTGGTGCTTTTAGGCTTGGTCATCGGCATGGTGGTCTATCATAAGCGAAAGGTAAAACCAATAGACGATATACCGGAGGACTTTGCGGATCTGGACGAAAAGGAATCCTAGTGGAAAAGCCGGACGGTTTTCCGTCTGGCTTTTGGTGGTTTTTGGATAAAACAGATTCCGGCTTGACAATAAAGTGACTTGTGTTATAGCATAGATATAACAAAAGATAAATGAGGTGATAACATGGTCATTAAAATGGATTTTAATAGTGATGAAGCCTTATACATACAGTTGCGGAATCAGATTATTATGGGAATCGCAAAAGATATACTGAAAGAAGGAGAATCCCTTCCGTCTGTCCGGCAGATGGCAAATGAATTGGGCGTCAATATGCACACGGTAAATAAAGCATATGCGTTATTAAAACAGGACGGTTATGTCAAATTAGACCGTAGAAACGGAGCGGTGATTTCTGTGAGCTTGGAAAACCGTAGTTTTCATATGGAAACGATCCATTCGGATATGCAGATGATCGTGGCGCAGGCAATCTGTAAGGACATCAGTCTGACGGAGATGCAGGATTTGGTTCGGGAAATGTATGCGGCATTTTCATCCGCGAAAATCTGAGAATGAGACAATGCAGAACAACCGGTCCGGTTGACAGGAGGCAAAATTATGAACTATCAATACACCAAGGCTGCTGAGATTTCAATAAAAGAAGCGGAAAAGGCAGCAAAACGGCTGAAACATGATTGTATCGGAAGCGAACATCTGTTGCTTGGTATTTTGGAAGAAGCAGAGAATGTGGCGGCTAAAATATTAGAAGTGAATGGCGTTCAAAAAGACAGAATCGAAAAACTGATCGAAAACAGCATTGTTGGAAACGGGATGGTGGCAACTGCCAATCAATATAAATATACCGTGATGTATCATACGGTCATGGAGCAAAGCAAAGCGGAAGCACTCCGTACGAAATGCACCGCCATCGGAACCGAGCATTTCCTGTTGGCAATGATCAAAACACCGGAATGTATCGCAATGAAAATCCTGACCAGCATCGGTGTGGATATACAGAAGTTATACATGGATATTCGCGTGTCTATGGGTGTCGATCAGACAGTTGCCAGAAATGAATATGTGGGAAACAAAGGGAAGAAGAAAACAAAGTCTTCCACACCGATGTTAGAAAAATATAGCCGTGACTTGACAAAGCAGGCTAAGGAAGGAAAATTAGACCCGGTAATCGGAAGAACCGAAGAGATTGACCGTGTGGTTCAGATTTTAAGTCGCCGTATGAAGAACAATCCGTGTCTGGTCGGAGAACCGGGTGTCGGAAAAACTGCGATCGTGGAGGGACTGGCAAATATGATCGCCGCCGGTACTATACCGGAGACCATTAAAAATAAACGACTGCTTTCTTTGGATCTATCCGGCATGGTGGCAGGTTCAAAATATCGCGGGGAATTTGAAGAACGAATCAAACGCATCATTGAAGAAGTGATGAATGACGGAAATGTTATTCTGTTTGTGGATGAACTGCATACGTTAATCGGAGCCGGCGGAGCGGAAGGCGCGATTGATGCTTCCAATATATTAAAACCGGCATTGTCAAGAGGAGAGATCCAAATGATCGGTGCTACCACAACATCAGAATTCCGTAAATATATTGAAAAGGATGCGGCGCTGGAGAGACGTTTTCAGCCGGTGAATGTAGAGGAACCGACAAAAGCGCAGGCAATCGATATCTTGAAGGGACTGCGGCATTGTTACGAAGAACATCACGGGATACGGATCGAAGACAGCGCGATTGAAGCGGCTGTTAATCTTTCGGAACGATATATTAATGACCGTTATTTGCCGGATAAGGCGATTGATCTGATTGATGAAGCATGTTCTAAGAAGCGGTTATCTTTGCTGAACCAGTCTCCGAAATATATGGAAATCGATCGGCAGTTGCGTGAAAAGTCAGATCAGATGGAAGATCGTCTGATTCACAACGATATCGAACAGGCAAAAACTCTCAAGCAGGATATATCGAACTTAAGGAAAAAGCGGGAACGCTTACAGAAAAAAGAGGAGAAGCAGCAGGCTGGAGCAAGCGTCTCAATTCAGGATCGGGATGTTTCGGTGGTAGTTTCCGCATGGACAAAAATTCCGCTCAGCCGCTTGGAAGAGGAAGAAACCGAACGCCTGCGTGCCTTGGATCGGATATTACATCAGCGTGTGATCGGGCAGAACGAGGCTGTGGAAGCGGTGGCAAAAGCAATCCGTCGTGGCAGAGTTGGTTTGAAAGATCCGAATCGTCCGATTGGTTCCTTCTTATTCTTAGGACCTACCGGTGTCGGAAAAACCGAGTTATCAAAGGCTCTGGCGGAAGCAATGTTTGGCGATGAAGACGCTTTGATTCGTGTGGATATGTCAGAGTATATGGAAAAGCACAGTGTATCAAAACTCATCGGTTCGCCGCCGGGATACGTCGGTTTTGAAGAAGGTGGACAACTCAGTGAAAAGGTCAGAAGGAATCCGTATTCGGTCATTCTGTTTGATGAAGTAGAAAAAGCGGACGGCGATATTTTTAATATACTGCTTCAGGTATTGGATGACGGACATATTACAGATTCACAGGGAAGGAAAGTGGATTTTAAGAATACCATTATCATTATGACTTCCAATGCGGGAGCCAGCCGTATCATGGAACCGAAACAGCTCGGTTTTGCCAGCGCTTCGGATGAAGAGCGAAACCATGAACAGATGAAGAATAATGTCATGGAAGAGGTGAAGCGGATTTTTAAACCGGAGTTTATCAATCGTATTGATGATATCATTGTGTTCCATGCGCTTCAGGAAGAAGAAATACATCAGATCGTCGATCTGCTGATGAAACAGTTGAGTAAACGGGTCAAAGAACAGATGGATATTACATTAAAATACGATATTCGTTTGAAAAACTATATTTTTGAAAAAGGCTATGATAAAAAATATGGAGCCAGACCTCTGCGTCGGGCGATCCAGTCCCATGTAGAAGACGGTTTGGCGGAAGCTATTTTGGCTGGAACGGTAAAAAATGGTGATACGGTAAAGATTTCCGTGCGGAAAGGGAAACTTTTTTTTCAGGCAAAGGAATCAAAAGAATCACAGATAATTCACTAGCCAAACAGAAGGATACATGATATGATTATAAGTATAAAGAACGGACATATGCAGCAACAAAATAGGAGGATAAAAAGATGTCAGTAATAAACGAATTGATTCGGACCGAAGGAAATGGGAGCCTGAGTTTCGGAAACATTGAATTGCCGGAAAAAGCAAAGCTGGACGGCTATGAATTTAACGGTGATCTATACAAGATAAAGACATTTAAGGAAATTACCAAATTAGAAAAAAACGGAACAATGGTCTACGAATCGGTTCCGGGTACGGTAGTGCATGATTTGAAAGTGTCAGATCGGACGGTTTCATTCGGCGTGGAAGCAATGGAAGATGCCCAGATCACCTTGGAGCTGGAAGCGGGAAAAGAATATAAGATTTATGTGGATGATACGAAGCTTGGCAAAATGAAGACCAATCTGGGAGGTAAATTAAGTTTCAGCGTTGAGCTGACGCCAAATAAGATCTCGACGGTAAAGATTGATAAACTATAAAAGGGGCAGTACAAATGGCAAAACAAAAACAAGTGTTTTTTTGCCAAGAGTGTGGTTATGAATCAGGGAAGTGGATGGGACAATGTCCCGCCTGCAAGACTTGGAATACATTTGTAGAGGAAAAAGTGGTGACAGGTGCCGGAAAACATACAGTGAAAGCTGTAGGCTCGGCACCTGCCAGCATTTTAGAGGTTACAACTGGGGAAGAAACACGCATTGGCACAGGGATGAAGGAATTGGATCGGGTACTCGGAGGCGGAATCGTGAGAGGTTCCCTTGTTTTGCTCGGCGGCGATCCGGGAATCGGTAAATCTACTATTTTATTACAGGTATGCAGGCATCTGACTATAGACGGTCATAAGGTGTTGTATGTATCCGGCGAAGAATCCATGCAGCAGATTAAAATGCGGGCGGAACGATTGGGAGATTTCGAGAAGGATATGTATCTGCAATGTGAGACAAATGTTGACAGCATGGAGTCCGCGATTGAAAAATTATCACCGGAAGTGGTGGTGGTTGATTCTATTCAAACCATGATATTGGATGATGTGGCTTCTGCAGCAGGCAGTGTTTCTCAGGTGCGGGAAGTAACGAATCGTCTTATGCAGATCGCAAAGCGGAAAAATATAGCGATGTTTTTGGTTGGACATGTGACGAAAGAAGGAACGGTAGCGGGACCAAGGACACTAGAACATATGGTGGATACCGTCTTATATTTCGAAGGAGAACGAAGCTCGATATACCGTATTTTGCGGAGTGTGAAGAATCGTTTTGGCGCAACCAATGAAATCGGAGTCTTTGAAATGATGACCACGGGTTTGAGCGAAGTAAAGAATCCCTCGGAAGTGATGTTAGAGGGCAGACCGATCAATGCTGCCGGTTCTACGGTCATTTGCTCTATGGAAGGCAGCCGTCCGCTCTTGATTGAAATTCAGGCTTTAGTGGCGCAGACGAATTTTCAGATTCCTAGACGTACCACTGTCGGGATTGATTATAATCGGCTGAATCTGCTCATGGCAGTCTTAGAAAAACGGGCAGGCATTCATTTGGGAAACTGTGATGCCTATGTAAATTTAACCGGAGGGATTCGGTTGTCAGAACCTGCCATTGACTTAGGTATCGTTTTGGCTTTGGTTTCCAGCTATCGCAATCGACCGATCGATGCACATACCATTATTTTCGGAGAAGTAGGCTTGACGGGTGAAGTGCGCGGGGTCAATATGGCACAGCAACGGGTAAAAGAGGCAGCAAAACTGGGATTCAAGACCTGTATCCTGCCGAAAAGCAATGCGTGCAATCTAAGCACGATACAGGGTATTCAGTTGTTGAGTGTTTCTAATGTAAAAGAAGCCATTGATTTCATATAGAAGAAATTAAAATTTCTATAAATAAACTCTTGACTTAATTTTCTTGTAGTGATATTATTGTCATTGCTGACGCGGTAAAAAAGCTGCCGTCAGACATCCGGACCATGATAACAGAATAATAAGACAACCCTGAAAATTCAGAGAGAATTTCAGCAGACGGACA
>CANQAP010000004.1 GCA_947589305.1 uncultured Lachnospiraceae bacterium | reverse complement strand
GGATCTTAGCTCAGCTGGGAGAGCATCTGCCTTACAAGCAGAGGGTCACAGGTTCGAGCCCTGTAGGTCCCATTTTTAGTTGATAGTATCATGCAGGGGTATGAGAGGCAAAACGATAGACGGGCGGGTTTATCCATTTGCTTCTTTTTTATTGTTTTTTTATAGAATATGTAAACAAAGAGTGGTAAAATAGGCATATTAAACGGTGGAAAGGCAGAGAAATGGGAATGAGTGCATATGTAGAGTTTCGGAACGTGAAGAAAATATACCGAACGGGAGAAGTGGAAATCCATGCGTTACGGGATGTAAATTTTGAGATAGAGCAGGGGGAATTTTGTGTGATCGTAGGTGCTTCCGGTGCAGGGAAAACTACGATTTTAAATATTTTGGGCGGTATGGATGTCCTGACGGATGGCAGTGTGATTTTGGACGGCAGAGAGATCTCGAGCTTAAATAAAAAGCAGATGACTGCTTATCGACGGTATGACGTTGGTTTTGTCTTTCAGTTCTATAACCTGATACAGAATTTAACGGCTTTGGAAAATGTAGAATTGGCTGCACAGATCTGTAAGGATCCCCTAGACGCCGCAACCGTTTTAAAACAAGTCGGGCTGGAGGAGAGAATGTCGAATTTTCCGGCACAGCTTTCCGGTGGGGAGCAGCAACGGGTAGCGATTGCGCGGGCGTTGGCTAAAAATCCGAAATTGCTGCTTTGCGACGAGCCGACAGGAGCGTTGGATTATAATACCGGAAAGTCGGTTTTGAAACTGCTTCAGGATACCTGTCGGAATACGGGGATGACCGTAGTGGTGATCACCCATAACCATGCGTTGACGGCAATGGCAGACCGCGTTATCACAGTGAAAAGCGGAACGGTGGAAGATATGACTTTAAATGATCAGATTGTGAATGTAGAAGATATTGAATGGTAGGTAGATTATGAAATCCATGATGAAACGGACAACATGCAGAGAGATCAAGGGCAGCTTCGGAAGATATCTGGCTATCATGGCGATCGTCGCTCTTGGAGTCGGCTTTTTTTCCGGTGTCAAGATCACGAAGCAGGCGATGGTGGAAACATTAAATGAAAATTTATATGATCATCATTTTTTTGATTTTCATCTGATTTCCACGTTAGGATTTGAACCGGAGGATGTGGAGTCTTTTGCAGGCGAACAAGACGTACAATATGCAGAAGGCGTATATACCGTAGATGCCCTGTATTCGGGCATCGGCGAAAATGAGAGCGCGTTAAAGACGCATTCCGTTCCGGAGCATATCAACGGAGTGCATGTCGTGGAAGGACGTATGCCGGAGCATGCGGATGAGTGTGTATTGGATGCAAAATTAAGTAATCGTGTTTCCGTCGGTGATGTGATCAGCCTGACGGAGAATAACGAGCCGGACACGCTTGAAAAATTTGCAATTCAGGAATTTACGGTGGTCGGGTTTGTAGATTCTTCTTATTATATTAATTTCGAGCGGGGAACCACTTCCGTGGGTACGGGTAAGGTGGACGGTTTTTTGTATATACAGCCGGATGCGTTTGAAATGGATTATTTTACGGATGTGTTTATCTGCTTTGACCAGCATGCCATGATTTATTCGGAAGAATATGAAGACTATATAGAAGCGAAGGAAGATGAATGGGAGGATATCTGCGAAAACCGTGTGGATATCCGTTATGAGACGATCCTGTCGGACGCGTATGAGGAGCTGGACGATGCAAAGGATGATTTGGAGCGTGAAAGGCAGGAAGGAGAAGACCAATTAGAAGATGCCTATCGGGAACTCACAGATGCCGATGAACAATTAGCGGACGGAAGAAGACAGTTGAATGCCGCATGGGGTACATGGAATGACGAGGAAACGAATGTGCAGGAACAGGAAGCCCTGCTGCAACAGAAAGAAGCAGAGGTTTTGGCACAGGAAGAGGCAGGCAAGGCAATCATCGGGCAAATGCCGGTAGAACAGCAGGCGCTTCTTGGGAATCTGACAGACAGTATCCGGCAGGCGGATGAGGTACAGAGAGAAGAATTGCAGACGCAGTGGCAGGCAGTACCGGAGCTGTGGCAACTGGCAATGTCCCAGATACAATTAGAAGCGGGCAAAGAAGAATTAGAGGCGGCGAAGGCGCAATTGGAGGAAGGCAAGACACAACTGGCGACGGCACGGGCGGAATTGATCCAAAGGGAAGATGAATTACAGAGTGCGGAAGAGGAAGCGGCAGACGGATGGCAGGAATACGAGGATGCAAAGACGGAATTCGAGGAAAAGATCGCAGATGCGGAAACGGAAATCGAGGATGCGCAGGCAGAGATTGAGGATATCGAAGAACCGGATTTCTACGTATTAAATCGTAATACGAATATCGGGTATGCCTGTTTTGAAAATGATGCGGATATCGTGGATGAAATTGCGAAAGTCTTTCCGGTATTCTTTATTCTCGTTGCCGCTTTGGTCTGTATGACGACGATGAATCGGATGGTCGATGAACAGAGAACACAGATCGGCGTTTTCAAAGCGCTTGGTTTCCGGGAAACAAGTATTATGGGCAAGTTTATGTTTTACTCCGGCAGTGCCGCGCTGATCGGCTGTTTATTTGGATATATAGTCGGTACCTATGTGTTTCCGCAGGTGATTTGGATGGCATATAGCCTGATGTATCAGGATATGAAATTAAAGTATATCATACAGCCTGCGCTTGCCGGAATCGCAGCAGCCGCCGCACTGTTTTGCGCGGTCGGTACGACATGGCTGTCGTGCCGCTACGAAATGCAGGAATCGGCGGCAAGCCTGATGCGGGCGAAAGCACCGAAAGCAGGAAAACGGGTATTGCTGGAACGGGTGCCGTTTATTTGGAAACGGTTAAACTTTTTCCAAAAGGTATCGGTGCGCAATATCTTCCGATATAAAAAACGGTTTTTCATGATGGTGATCGGTATCAGTGGATGTACGGCGTTACTCCTTACCGGTTTCGGGTTGAAGGATTCTATCGCAGGCTTTGCAAAACAGCAATACGAAGAGATCCAGATTGTGGATGGCAGTGTCCGGTTGACGGAAGCGCTCGATCCTGCGGAACGGAAAGCGTTGGAAGATAAGCTGGAAGAGGTGACGGCTGATTATACATATGTGAGTGAATCGTCATGGGATATCGTGTGGGATGAAAATGTCAAATCCGTGAATTTACTGGTGTTTGAGGATCCGGAAACGATCGGCAGGTATATCGACCTGCATACAAGACAACAGGAAGCGATTCCGTATCCGAAAAACGGTGAAGCGGTAATTAACAGCGGACTTGCGGAACTGTATCATATTTCCGTAGGTGATGAAGTGACGATCCGTGATGAAGATATGCGGGAAATCAAAGTGAGAGTTTCAGGGATCTTTGAAAATTATGTCTATCATTATCTTCTGATCACACCGGAGACATATTGCGATCAGATGGAAACGGCACCGGAATATAAGTCGATTTATGTAAATTATAAGGAGACGATGGACCCGCATCAGGCAGCCACGCAGTTGATGCAGGAAGATGATGTGACTGCGGTCGATATCAATCAGGATACGGAGGTTCGTCTGACAAATACGATGAGCAGTCTGAATTATGTGGTCTTATTGGTTATCATTTGTGCCGCGGCATTGGCGTTTATCGTGTTATATAATCTGACCAATATCAATATCACGGAACGGCTTCGGGAAATTGCGACAGTCAAGGTACTGGGATTTTTTCGCTCGGAGACGGCATCGTATGTCTTTCGTGAAAATATGGTCCTAACCACGATCGGCATGTTACTGGGTTTAGTATTGGGGTTCTTCCTGCATGCGTTTGTAATGGCGCAGATTCGGATTGATATGATCTCGTTTGAGGCGCAGATCCATCCGCTGAGCTATCTATATAGCATCCTTTTGACGTATGTATTTTATTTTGGAGTGAATCGTGTCATGTCGATCAAGCTGGAACGCATAAATATGTCTGAATCGTTAAAAGTCATTGAATAATTGAAAAACTAGTAGGCAAAATGAAAATAATATTGTAAGATAATGGCAGGAGAACATGGTGTGGTGAAACCGGTCATGGAGTGTGGAGAATGAAGCAGTTAAATATTGCATTATTTATAAGTGAATTTGAAGATCCGTTTACTAACTCACTCTGTGAGGGGGCGGTAAAAGCAGTTCAGGAATTAGGGTATAATCTCTATATTTTCCCGGGGAAGTTTTTAGATTCCCGGGTGAGTTCTGTGTTTGAGGATGAATATTCCTATCAGCATAATTGTCTGTATCAATTTGTTTCCGAAAAAAATGTAGATATCGCCATTATCAATTTGGGAAATATTGCCTCTCAATTAAGCATGGAAGCGAAAAAGAAATTTATTGAGACGATTTCCGTGCCGATTATTTTGATATCGGATGCCATTGACGGGTATTCCTGTGTGAATTTTGATAACAGCTCCGGTATTGCAAAGGGAATCGATCACCTGATCAAAACACACCATAAGAAGCATTTTGGATATGTCAGCGGACCGAAGACCAATATTGACGCGGTAGAGCGGCAGCAGGTGTTTGAAAAGATCATGCAGAGCAATGGAATCTCGCCGGATGAATATAAGATCGTGGAAGGTGATTTTTCGTATAATAGTACAAAGGCGATTGAAACACTGTTGGATGAATATCCGAATATTGATGCGTTGATCTGCGCGAATGATATGATGTGCTACAATGCCTATCAGGTCTTGGAAGAGCGTCAGATGGTTGTGGGGCAGGACATAGCCGTTCTAGGCTTTGATGACGCTCCGTACTCCAGCCAGATCCGTCCCGGTCTGACGACAGTGAAAGCGGATCCCGCATTGCTTGCCTACAAAGCGGTAGGCTTGTGTGAGAAGGTGCTTCGGGGAGAAATACATAATGTCATGATCGATACGACGCTGGTTGTCAGGGGTTCCTGCGGTTGTGATAAGATTCCGTATGTGGATACGCATTCGGATATTTTTAGCATACAGGCAAATTTGGATTCTTTGAACCATACGTTGGTATCTATTTCCAGAAATTTATTGAACTACGAAGAAGAGAATAACCAGATCTATTTCATGATCTTAAACAGTCTGTGTAAAGTGAACATTCAGAGTGTTTATTTATATACGTTTTTAAATGAAATCGAACATAAAAAGGGGCAGGTTTGGAATCGTCCGGACTATGTACGGTTACGGGCATATTATCGTGAGCCGTTTGCCAGAGTGCCGGATATTGTTTACCAGCCGATGCCGATCTATTATTATCCGGTTGAGCCGGAAGATATTAAGGAGATTGATATAGCGGATCAAAAAATCTCTTTTGATCAGATTTTTGACAATCCTTACATGGATCATTCCAAGCCGGAGATCAAAGTGATCACATTATTATATGCCGGCGAGATTCAATATGGATTTTTGGTATGGGATATGCAGGAACAGTATTTTGGATATATCGGTCAGTTGACGTACCAGATTTCCAATGCGCTAAAGACCAATAAACTGTTACATAAAAAGAACAAGATGGCAGCGGCGTTGGAGGAAAGCCTGCAACAGGTACGGGAACAGAATTCTATTTTGGAAGAGATTTCAAAAGTCGATGAACTGACGCAGATCTATAACCGCAGAGGCTTTTTGGACAGTATGAAGCGGAATGTGATTGCAAAAGAGAATTTGGGTAAGCATATTATGGCAGTTTATGCGGATATGAATAACCTAAAGAAGGTCAATGATGAATTTGGACATGAAGAGGGTGATTATGCGCTCCAACTGATCGGACACATCCTGCGGGAAGCCATTCATAAGATCAAAGGAAAGGGAGAGGTCGGACGGATCGGCGGAGATGAGTTTTGTGCATATATTATCACGGATATCGCGGATTGTGAGACGATCCTGCGGCAAAGTATCGATGAAATGACAGAGCGGTTGAATCAGGAGAATGATAAGCCGTATTATGTCAGTATGAGTGTGGGGATCCAACATTTCTGCTGCTCGGAAGATGTAAATATTTCGTGGGAACTGGAACAGGCGGATGAGCAGCTTTACCGGCATAAAAAGCATAAACGAACCAGTATTTACAAATCATAAAAACGCCAGATGTTCCGGTGATATAACATGGAAAATTCTGACTTTACTCTTGACAGGGAACCGTTCCTTTGGTATTATATATCACGTTGAATGCCGATGACATGGGTATTCACGAAATATCAGAGTATGCGTGCTTAGCTCAGCTGGATAGAGCGTTTGGCTACGGACCAAAAGGCCGGGGGTTCGAATCCTCTAGCACGCGGAAGGCTAAGCCTAGTGACTTCACTAGGCTTTTACTTTGTTTATCACTACCGATACAGGTCTGTGAAGGAAGGATCACATGAAAGAAGTATCACATAATAATCAAAGAAAAATAGCAGTTATTAATGACATATCCGGATTCGGGAAATGTTCCATTACGGTGGCGTTGCCGATCATCTCTCATATGAAGTTGCAGTGCTGTCCGCTCCCGACCTCTATTTTTTCCAATCATACCGGATATGCACATTATTTTTTTGATGATTATACAAAGCACATGAGAGAATTCATCAGAAATTGGAAAGAATTAGGCTTGGAATTTGAAGGGATCGCCACTGGTTTTTTAGGTTCTAAAGAGCAGATTCAGATCGTAGAGGAATTTATCCGGGAATTCCGGACGGAAAAGACCAAGGTGATCGTGGATCCGGTCATGGGCGACAACGGCGTGTTATATCCGACCTATACGGCTGATATGCAGCGAGAAATGAAGAAGCTGGTATCCTATGCCGACATCTTAACGCCAAATCTGACGGAGTGTTGTTTTTTGACGGATACACCGTATCGGGAATCCGGCTGGACCACACAGGAATTATATGAAATGGCTGAAAAATTAAGTGCGGTGGGTGCCGAAAAAATCGTCATTTCGGGCGTGGTCATGGGAAAGCAATTAGGAAATGTCGTCTATGAAACCAACGGAACCAAAAGCATTATCAGAAGTAAACGGGTGGCGCAGGAACGTGCGGGAACCGGAGATGTCTTTGCATCCATTATCGCAGCGGATTGTGTGAATCAGATAGATTTTACGGAGTCGGTGCGGAAGGCGGTACGTTTTATTAAAGAATGTATGATCTTGACGGATCAGAAGGCGATACCGCCGGAAGACGGTATCTGTTTTGAAGACTTGTTACCAAGACTTTGAAAAGGAATTGTTAAAAAAATAAAATAGTTGTTGCGTAATGATTTCTTATATGTTACAATTCTGTTACACGTTAAGTAAGATCTTTAACGGAAATCAGAATAGGTGGCAAATAAAATGAAAATTTCAATACGAACAGGGGTAGCTGCCGGTGTAGTATTGGCGGCGACCGGAATCTTATTAGGTGTTACGAATGAAATTGAGCAGCATAGAACGATAGAATTACAGGCAAACGTACCGGTGGAGATGCACGCTTCACTCGAAGTGGTAGAACAGGATATCGCCGCACGGTTAGAGGCGGAAGAAGTTACTTCGGTCATTGAGCATATCCATACGGTTTCTTTATCCAGTTATCAGGATTTGTTAGATGCAAGGGCTTTATATGAAAATGCTTCGGGAGAAGCAAGGACATATATCGATATTGAAGAATTGACCAAGGCGGAGCAGGCGTATGAATTATTGGAACAGCAGCGAGAGACACTGCTGCAGGAGGCGCAGGAACGCGGAGATCTAAACGGCATCTTAGATTATGCGCCGTATGTGATACAGACATCGGGAAACGAAGAACTGGATACACGCGTGCAGGAGCTGATCGCCAATGCTACGACAGAGGATATGAGCAGAAGCGAACAACTGGCGGCATGTTATGATTACATGGTCCGGAATTTTTCTTACGGATATAACTATAATTACAGTTATGGACAGGGGGCAAAGTCGGTCGCATGGGCGAATGCCTTTTTAAGAGACGGATACGGCGCATGTAATAACTGGTCTTCCGCTTTTTTGTATGTGGCAAGAGCATTGGGATATGAGACCGATCTGTATTACGGTGCGACTGCTTCTTCCGGCGGAGGCAGTGTCGAACACTATTGGACCGTAGTTACGATTGACGGAACACAGTATGTGTTTGATCCTCAGGTGGAAGGCGACATGACGAGACGGAGCGGAGTCAATCAACATAAACGATTCGGATTGACCGGTTCGGCTGCAAGCGGAAAATATTTCTTTCAATCCATTGTGGAATAGAACAAAATAGGGTATGATGAAAGATGGAATGATTACGTTCCGTCTTTCTTTTTGCTTAGGAGGAGATAAACATGGCAAATCACGAATCAGAGATTAGTGTAGCAGAACGACAACTCTATATCCTCTCGTTGCTCTCTCAGAATCCGATCGGATATACGGCAGAGGAAATTGTGGAGAAACTGAAAAAATGGGATGTCGTTCTTACCAAGCGGACCATTCATCGAGATATTGACGAATTATCTTTGAGTTATGCCATTGAGGAAGAAGAAAGGGACGGAAAAACATATTTTCTGGCAAGAAAATTCAACATGGAAAACGTTGATCTTACCATACAGGATTTGATTGCGATCTCGTTTATGCGGCAGTTGGTACAGCCGTATGAGCATACGCTTATGGGCATTACCGCAAAGGAAATGTTAGAAAAAATTGCCGCTCATACCGGTAATCTGAATCAAAAGCATTTAGAAGCATGGAGTCATTCGATACGGATCATCGATGAGAACCGATGGAAAAATCAGGATGTCCGTCCGGAAATTGAACAAATGATCGCTGCCGCCATTGAAAAGCAGATTAAAATAGAAATTCAGTATCATAGCTGGAATACGGATGAAACGACGATCCGAATGATTCAGCCATATAGTATGTTGCTGATTGACCAGTATCTTTGCGTGGAGGGATATTGTGAGTTACGGCACGAGATTCGTACATTTCGCTTATCACGCATTCTGAGCGTGAAGGCGTCGAAAGAGCATTTTCAGATTCCGGAAGATTATCGTAAGAAGGAAGCGGAAAATAAATTTATTTATCTGAGCGGAAAACAGACGGAACGATTGAAGATTCAGTTTGACCGGGAGACCGGACGGTATGTGAAAGAATATGAAGCCCATCGGGCAGATACATTGACCGAAAATGCGGAAGGCGTTCTGTTTGAAAAACAGACCGCGATCACGTCGGAAGTCTTGCGGTGGATTTTGAAATTCGGAGCCGGCGCAAAGGTACTGGAACCGGAAGGACTGGCGCTTCGGCTGCGGGAAGAAGCAAGACGGATGTGGGAACAATATTCTCAAAGGGAGGATGTCGGGGAAAACCGATAGATAACAAAAGGACTTGTGAACATGACATTCACAAGTCTTTTGCTGGGATAGTATTTACTGGGATAGCAGGATTCGAACCTACACATGCTGGAATCAGAATCCAGTGCCTTACCATTTGGCGATATCCCATTACTTACAACAATGGATATTATACATGATGCAAATATAGAATGCAAGCCTTTTTTATTCGGTTTTTTTAAAATTCAAAATGACAAATCCAGACTTATCTTGTATAATGGTACAGATACAGAGGAGGTATACGCATGAGCAGATTGATCTATATTATACCTTGGGCGATATGTGATACGGAGAATTTATATATAAAGCGGTTGGAACAAACCGGCGTTTCTTTGCCGAAAGAGCGGGATATAGTGGACGATTGGACGGTGGATCAGGTGATACCAAATCCGGATCGGCGAAGCAAGGATGTATTTGTAGTTTTGGATGTGTATTGCGGATATGATTTCACAAAACACAATCAGGAAGTTTCCATCGTGGATCTTTCGAATTCGGTGACACATTTGCGGGAATTGGGATATATGCCGGCGGATGACGCAGAACGGGAATTCCTGCGGCAAAAAGTATTGAAGTGGGATCAGCCGGTTAGGCACACAAAAAAAGCAGGGACAAAGGTACGGAAACGATGACCGGTCCCAAAGGGTGCGTGGCGGAACGGATCATGGAAATGACGAGTGAAAATGAGGAGTGATAAGAGCATGTATGAATTGACAGTCCGGATTCATTTCAGTGATATTGACAGTCATAACAAGCTGCGTTTGTATGAGCTGCCGAAATATTTTCAGGATGTCAGTATTGAACATTCGGAGTCTTTGGGAGTCGGTATACCGTACTTGGTGCCAAAACATCTGGCTTGGCTTCTGACTTCTTGGCAAATAGATATTCGAAGGCTGCCGGAGTATCATGAGAAGGTAACGGTCCGGACGTGGCCGTATGCGTTTAAGGGAGCGTTTGGATACCGAAATTATGAAATGCTGGCAGAGGACGGCGAGGTACTGGTACAGGCATACGCTCTTTGGCTGCACACGGATATTCAGCAGATGAAACCGGTGGCGACCTCGGAAGAGGAATTGGAAAAGTATGGGTTTGAGCCGAAGCTGGATATGGAATATACACCTAGAAAAATCACGTTGCCGTCCCAAATGGAAGTCGTGGACCGTGTGCCGGTTCCCTATCACCTAGCAGATATGTATCGGCATATGAATAATGCAATGTATGTGGATATTGCATCGGACTATCTTCCGGAGCAGAGGAACGTAAAACGTATTCGGGTGGATTATCGTAAACAGGTAAGGGTAGGAGATGTGCTGACTGTGAAACGGGCATGGGAAGACAATCATTGTTATGTGGCTTTCTTTGATGAAGCAAATGATATGCACGTCAGTACGGAATTTGTTTTAAATGAAAACGAAGGAGAATAGAACAACATGTTGGAAATCGGTAAATGGCAGAGTTTGACCGTGGTACGCCGGAAAGACTTTGGAATATATCTGGGAGAAGACCAAAATGCGGAAGAAACGGTTTTGCTGCCACGCAAGCAGGTGCCGGAATCTTTAAAGATCGGCGATACGATCGATGTTTTTTTGTATCGGGATTCGATGGATCGAAAGATCGCTACGGTACATCAACCGAAACTGGTCGCAGGTGAAATCGCAAAGCTGAAAGTAGTCAGTGTCGGCGCCATCGGAGCATTCATGGACTGTGGATTGGAACGGGATGTCCTGCTTCCCTTTAAGGAGCAGACGACTAGAGTATCGGTCGGAGAAGAATATCCGGTATATATGTATGTGGATAAAAGCGAGCGGCTCTGCGTGACGATGTATCTGTATCCTCATTTACATCTTGACCCTCCGTATCAAAAGGGGGATCCGTTTGTCGGGACGGTGTATGAGTACAAGGAACATATGGGAGCATTTGTCGCTGTGGAAAACCGATATTCCGGTCTGATTCCAAAGAGTGAATTGTTTCAACGGATTCGTGTGGGAGATGTCGTTCAGGGCAGGGTCCTGAATGTGCGGGAAGACGGAAAAATGGATTTGAGTATCCGGCGGCTGGCATATCAACAGATGGATATAGACGGTGACAAAATACTGGAGAATATCCGGCAACGCGGAGGTGTGCTGCCGTTTACGGATAAGGCGTCGCCGGATATCATCCGGGCTGAGTTTGAAATGAGCAAAAACGAATTCAAACGGGCAGTCGGCGGACTGTTAAAAAAAGGACTGATTGAGATTACCGGAACGCAGATCCGGATATGTGAGACATCCGTAAAGGAATCTCTTCCGATACGGAACGAAATAAAAAAGAAAACAGAAAAACGGAGGAAAGAACTATGAAAAAAGTAATTTCAACTGACAAGGCACCTGCGGCGATCGGACCGTATTCACAGGCAATCGAAGTAAACGGAATGATTTTTACTTCCGGCGTCATTCCTATTCGTCCGGATACCAATACCTTGGTCGAGGGCGATATTACGGTTCAGGCAACACAGGCACTGAAAAATCTACAGGCATTGCTCGAAGAAGCAGGTTCCGATTGCGACCATGTCATTAAGACGACGGTATTTATAAAGGATATGAATGAATTTTCTACGGTCAACGAAGTGTATTCCGGATTTTTTAAAGAAAACTGTCCGGCACGTTCCTGCGTGGAAGTAGCAAGATTACCGAAAGACGTGAAGATAGAAGTGGAAGCGATCGCTCTTAAAAAAGCGTGATTTCTTGCTGCGAAAAAGATATTATGATACCATTTTTTTTGAAATACGCAACGATGAACGAGGAGTGGTAAGAATGGAACAAAGAAAAAAAATCATGGGAGCCAGTATTCTGTTTTTGATATTAGTCTTATTGAATATAGGGCTGAGTTTTATAGATTTTAGCCGATTGCCGATCTTTTGTACGGTTATTCTGGCACAGGCGGCGATTCTGATACCGGTGATCATCTATCTGATCGTAACAAAGCAGAATTTCTTCCAAGCGATACGCTTACGGAAGGTCAATATTTGGTCTTTGTTGTTAGTGATTCCGCTGACTTATCTGTTGGAACCGCTTATGGCTTGTATCAACGCATTTAGCATGGCGTTTTCTACCAACATAATCTCGGGGACAATGAACTCCATGGTAGAATCGTCGCCGTATCTTATGGTTTTGTCTTTGGTCGCATTACTGCCTGCACTGGTAGAAGAAACGACTTTTCGCGGCGTCATGCTGAACGGCTTTCATCGCGACAGTAATCCGTGGCCTGCCATTCTTTTTTCGGCGGTTTGTTTTGGATGTATGCACATGAATTTCAATCAGATCGCATATGCACTGGTTCTTGGTATCATTTTGGGAATTCTGTTAGAAGCAAGCGGAAGTATTTTATCTACGATGATGGTGCATTTTATCTTTAATGGCACTTCGGTGACATTGATATATCTGCTTCCGAAGTATGTGGAATGGTATCTGAACTATCTCGCGAAAAGCGGAATCTCGCCGGAACAGATCGGCTTGACGCAGCAGGATTTGGATGCCATGCAGAATATCGGCTCCGTTTCCGCAGATACTTCACCGGAACAGATGCTGATGATCGGCGCCATCATGATCATTCCGGCGGTGATTGGTCTTGTCTTGGCGGGGCTGTGTATCTATCTGATCGCCTATCTGAATCACAGGCATCTGATATTGAAAGGTATGTTTACCAAAAAGACGCCGGAGCAAAAGCAGGCGATGCGGGCGGATCGTGTAAGGATCATGAATCCCGCACTTGGTATTGCAATCGGCTGCTGCGTGGTCTTCGCCATTGTGCAGGAGGTACTCATACGTACTTTATTATGAGGGCGGCTATGCTTCCTGATGCGCCAAGGCGGCGCCTAAAAATCCTTTAAATAATGGGTGTGCTTTATTCGGACGGGATTTAAATTCCGGATGTGCCTGTGTTCCGATGAACCATGGATGGTCTTCCAATTCTATCATCTCTACAATATGGCCGTCTGGGGAATGCCCTACCTGTTTCATCCCGTGTGCGGATAAAGCATCCCGATAATCGTTGTTGACTTCGTAACGGTGACGATGGCGTTCTTCAATATATTCCGTTCCGTATAATTCATAGGATTTGGAGGTTTTATCCAATATACAAGGATAAGAGCCAAGCCGCAGGGTGCCTCCAAGATCGGTTACGCCGTTTTGGTCCGGCATGATATGAATGACCTGATGGATGGAACTCGGATTAAACTCGCTGCTGTTGGCGTCCGTATATCCCAAAACATTTCTTGCAAATTCCACAATCGTCAACTGCATACCGAGACACAGACCAAGATACGGCAGGCGGTGTTCCCGTGCATATTGAATGGCGGTGATCATGCCTTCAATACCGCGGTCTCCAAATCCTCCCGGTACGATCAGTCCGTGTACGTCCGATAACAGTTCATTGATATTGGAATCCGTGATCGTTTCGGAATCAATCCATTTGATATCAACTTCCGCATCATGAGCAACCGCCCCGTGCTTCAGCGCTTCTACAACCGAGATATAAGCATCATGTAATGCAACATATTTGCCAACCAACGCGACACGTACTTTTCTGGTTGGATTCTTCCAACGGTTGACCATGTCGATCCAGTCTTTCAGATCCGGTTCCGGACACGGCATATTCAGGCATTTACATGCAATATTTGCCAAATGCTCTTTTTCCATATCCAATGGAACTTCATATAATACATCACAGTCCAGATTCTGGATCACATGTGACGGCTCTACATTACAGAACATGGAAATCTTGCTTTTGATACCGGAATCTAACGGCAGATCCGAACGGCATACCAGAATATCCGGATATAGACCGATACCCTGTAATTCTTTTACGCTCGCCTGCGTCGGTTTGGTTTTTAATTCACCGGAGGACTTGAGGTAAGGAATCAAAGTGACATGGATCAAAATGCAGTTTTCCTTTCCTACATCATGCTGAAATTGGCGGATTGCCTCCAAAAAAGGCTGGCTTTCGATATCACCGACCGTACCGCCGACTTCAATGATCGCAACTTCGGTCTGTGTGGTTTCCGGATTCCGATAGAATCGGCTTTTAATCTCATTTGTGACATGAGGAATGACCTGAACGGTATGTCCGCCAAAATCTCCCCTGCGTTCTTTGGTCAAAATGCTCCAGTATATTTTACCGGTGGTAACATTGGAATTTTTATTTAAACTTTCATCGATAAAACGCTCGTAATGTCCGAGATCCAAGTCAGTCTCTACACCGTCATCCGTAACAAATACCTCCCCGTGCTGTACCGGATTCATCGTCCCCGGGTCCATGTTGATATATGGGTCGAATTTCTGGCTATAGACTTTATATCCACGGGCTTTTAAGAGACGTCCCAAAGAGGCGGCGGTAATGCCTTTTCCCAATCCGGACACAACTCCACCTGTTACGAAAATATATTTCACTGCCATGATTTTCCTCCTGTGTATATGTGATATAATGAGTCCAGCGATACTCGAGCTTACTCGAAACGGCATTGGACGAAAACTGCATAGAGCCGTCATGCGGCATGATGTAATACATAAACGAGTAGAATCACCTACTCGTTTTCTAGTCTCCCATAATATTTGATAATATTAAGTTAATTATAGAGGAATGGTAATTAATAGTCAATGAGTATTTTTGCGGAGAATTTAGATAACTTTAACATTCTTTCCATAACTTTTATTTGATTTATTAAATAGAAGCTAGTATATTAAACGAAGAAGCATACGGTATCAATCATACATTGAAACCGAAGGAGGATAAAGATGAACGAAAACAATTCAGATAATAGAAAACCGAATGGTTCATGGAAGCCGTTGATCGTTATGTTAATTATTTCTGTTGTGCTTACCTTGTTATTTTGGGGAACGCTGCAGAGATTTAAGCAAGGCACCATTGAGGAGATTAAATATAGCGAATTTATGGAAATGCTTCAGGAAGATCAGATTGAATCAGTGGAGATCTCTGACAGTACCATTACCATTCATCCGGTGGAAGAGGAAAGCGGGCATGCGCTGCAAAAGGTGACTTACACCACGCTACGTGTCTATGACATTTATTTGGTAGACAAATTGGAAGAAGCGGGGATTGAATATGAAGAAATGCCGGATAATTCCAATGCTTGGTGGCTGAATATCCTGCAGTTTTTGTTGATGCTGGGCGTCATATATCTGGTCATGACACTCTTCATGCGGCTATTGGCTAAGAGCGGCATGATGGGCGGCGTCGGACGCTCCAAGGCAAAAGTGTATGTAGAAAAGAAGACCGGAGTTACCTTTGCCGATGTGGCAGGACAGGAGGAAGCAAAAGAATCGCTGGTAGAAATGGTAGATTTTCTGCATAATCCGAAAAAGTATCTGGAGATCGGGGCAAAATTACCGCGAGGCGCCTTGCTGGTAGGTCCTCCGGGTACCGGTAAGACTTTGCTGGCAAAAGCGGTTGCCGGTGAAGCAAACGTGCCGTTTTTCTCGTTATCCGGTTCTGATTTCGTAGAAATGTATGTGGGTGTCGGCGCATCGAGAGTGCGGGATCTGTTTAAAGATGCAAATGCAATGGCGCCATGTATCATTTTCATCGACGAGATTGATGCGATCGGACGCAGCCGCGATACCGTAGGGCATGGAGGCGACTCCGAGCGGGAGCAGACTTTGAACCAGTTGCTTTCTGAAATGGACGGATTTGACACCTCAAAAGGTATTGTCATTTTAGCGGCTACCAACCGACCGGAAGTTTTGGATAAGGCATTGCTTCGTCCGGGACGATTTGACCGGCGCGTGATCGTGGAAAAACCGGATCTGAAAGGACGTATTGATACCCTGAAAGTGCATTCTAAAAATGTCAAGATGGATGAGACGGTTGATTTTGACGAATTGGCGTTGGCGACTTCGGGAGCGGTCGGTGCCGATCTGGCGAATATTATTAATGAAGCGGCATTGGCGGCGGTAAAGGCGGGCAGACAGTATGTCAGTCAAAAGGATCTATTCGAGTCGGTGGAAGTGGTATTTGCCGGTAAAGAAAAGAAGGATCGGATTCTCAGCGAGAAAGAGAAAAAGATCGTGGCATACCATGAGATCGGTCATGCGCTGATCATTGCCTTACAAAAACATACGGAGCCGGTGCAGAAGATCACGATCATTCCGAGAACCATGGGGGCTTTGGGATATGTCATGCAGGTGCCGGAGGAGGAAAAATATCTGAATACCAAGCAGGAAATGCTGGCTGATCTTGTGACTTCTCTAGGCGGCAGGGCGGCAGAGGAAATTAAATTCGACTCTGTGACTACCGGCGCGTCAAATGATATTGAACAGGCAACGGCGAAGGCAAGGGCGATGGTAACGCTTTACGGTATGTCCGATAAATTTGGCATGGTGGCGTTGGAATCCACACAAAACCGCTATCTGGACGGCAGACGTGTACTGAATTGTTCGGAAGAGACGGCAACGCAGATTGATAAAGAAGTCCAGAAAATGCTGAAACGGGCATATAAACAGGCATATAAGATGCTGAAAGAAAACGAACAGTTGATGGATGAATTGGCGGAATACCTGATCGAAAAGGAGACGATCACCGGTAAAGAATTCATGAAGATCTATAATGAAAAGAAAGGAATTCAAGAACCGGAAGCTCCGGCGCCTAAGTCTGAAATCTCACAGGCGGATGAAGCAGAAGCCGTTCAGCCTGAAGCGGATGTGGATGATGAAGATCTCGAAACCGTTCAGCCCGAAGCGGATGCGGATGATGAAAATCCCGAAACCGATGAATCATAATTACACAGTTGGAACATAATACAACCGGCAGATCACATTCCGTTAGAGGAACGTGATCTGCCGGTTATCGTTTTATCGCTTACCGCTGGGTGCCGAGAAAAAATAAGGCGACAGTTCCGGGACCGGAATGCGCGCCGATCGTAGAACCGACATAATTGATCAGAAAATGATGAATGCCAAGACGTTCTTCAATCTGATGCTTGACGAATTCCGCATCTTCTAAGCAATCGCCGTGGCTGATAAACACAACGGGATTTTCGTAATCACCCATGGTATGTTCCATATTATCTACCAGTGTGATCAGTGAACGTTTTCGACCGCGTACTTTAGAGATATTGATGAGCCGTCCTTCATTATCTACATGCAGGACGGGTTTGATATGCGCAATGGTTCCGATGATGGCGGTGGCTTTGCTGACACGACCGCCACGGTGTAAATGAAACAGGTCGTCAACCGTGAACTGATGACAGACATGGAGTTTTAACTGTTCGATGTATTCCGCTGTTTCTTCTAAAGAAGCGCCTCCCTCTTTTTTCTTGCAGGCGTAATAGACCAGTAATCCTTGTCCGAGCGATGCGCACAGGGAATCGACGACAATGATCCGGCTGCCCGGCTGTTCGGACATGACCTCGTTGGCAGTCACTGCCGAGTTGTTATAACTGGAACTTAAAGCGGAAGAAAAACTGATATGAAGAATATCATATCCATCCGATAGGTTCTTTAAAAAGCTTTGTCTGATCGTTTCCGGATTGCTCGCCATTGTGGTCGGCATTTCTCCGTTTCGCATTTTGGCATAAAACTCCGCTTCCGGGAGAGCATTCTCCAAAGCATTATATGTCTTGTCGCCAAGCTGATAATAGAGCGGATGCACGGAAAGTTGATGGGATGCAATAAAATCTGCCGGTAAATCAGCCATACAATCGGTCGAAATAATGTAAGGTTTCATAACGGTACCTCGCAATCTATACTTTAGTGTCTACGTTTTTGTTTATTTTATACTGATTGCCATAAAATAGCAAGTCTGCATCGCCGGATCGAAAGGCGGTGACGGGAAAAACGGCATGGCACACAGTCATTTCCGTGTATATTGGAATGTGCGGCTTTAAAAACAGGAAAAAATCCCGTATACTGATAAGGGAAAAGAAAAGAAACGAGAGGACAGTATGAAAGAGTTTGATATAGCGGAAGAATTGAAAAAATTGCCGGAACAGCCGGGGGTTTATCTCATGCACGGCAAGTCAGATGAAATTCTATATGTCGGAAAAGCGATCAATCTGAAACATCGGGTACGTCAGTATTTTCAGTCGGGACGCAACCGTTCTCCGAAGATAGAAAAAATGATTTCCCTGATTCATTATTTTGAGTATATCGTGACGGACTCCGAACTGGAGGCTTTGGTTTTGGAAAATAATCTGATCAAGGAATATGCTCCGAAGTATAATACGATGCTGACGGATGATAAAACGTATCCGTTCATCAAAGTCACCGTGGAGGAACCGTTTCCCCGGGTATTGCTGACACGTCGGATGAAGCGGGATAAAAGTAAGTATTTCGGTCCTTTTACCAGTGCGGGAGCGGTCAGGGATACGATCGACCTGATCCAAAAATTATATCATATACGGTTTTGCAACCGAAATCTGCCCAAGGAGACCGGGGCGGAGCGACCGTGTTTGTATTATCAGATGAAACAATGCCCGGCGCCGTGTCAGGGATATATTACGGAAGAAGAATACAGAACGCACGTGGATGAAGTATTGGATTTTTTGAACGGTAATACAAAACATGTGATGACGGAGCTGAAAGAAAAGATGCAGAATGCCGCGGCAGAATTCGAGTTTGAAAAGGCGGCAGAGTATCGGGATCTGCTGGAAAGCGTGCAACATATCGCGGGCAGGCAAAGGATTACGAATCCGAATTCACAGGCTTTTGACCGGGATGTCGTCGCTATGGCGGTGCAGGATAAAGAAGCCGTAGTTGCTATTTTCTTTATTCGTGACGGGAAGTTGTTAGGAAGAGAACATTTTCACATGGCAGGCGTGGAGGAATCCCAGCCAAAAGAAAGCATGACGGCATTTGTCAAGCAGTATTATGCAGGCACTCCATATGTGCCGCGGGAATTGCTTTTGGAAACGGATGTAGATGAAAAAGAACTCCTTGAGCAATGGCTGTCCCAAAAGCGGAGTCAGAGAGTGCATATCCTCACGCCGCAAAAGGGAGAAAAGCATAAACTGGTGGAATTGGCAAAAGAAAATGCGACGATGGTTCTCAATCAGGATTTGGAAAAAATCAAAAGAGAGAATGCAAGAACAGTAGGAGCCGCACAGGAAATTGCCGACCTGATCGGGATAGAAAAGGCGGAACGCATCGAAGCGTTTGATATTTCCAACATCAGCGGCGTCAATACGGTTGCATCTATGGTCGTGTTTGAACAGGGGAAAGCGAAACGGAGTGATTACCGTAAATTCCGCTTGCGGACAGTCAACGGACAAGATGATTATAAGAGCATGGAGGAAACCTTGACAAGACGATTCCTGCATGGGCAGAAAGAACGCAGGCAGATAGAGGAAGAGGGGTTGGCAGAAGAATTGGGCAGCTTTAATCGTTTTCCGGATCTGATCATGATGGACGGAGGAAAAGGGCAGGTCAACGTGGCACTGCGGGTGCTGGAAGCTCTGCAGTTGGATATTCCGGTGTGCGGGATGGTGAAGGATGATAATCACAGGACCAGAGGATTATATTATCAAAATCAGGAAATCATGTTCCCAAAGCAGAATGAAGCGTTTGATCTGATTACCCGTATTCAGGATGAAGCGCACCGTTTTGCGATTGAATATCATAAGCTGTTGCGAAGTAAATCACAGGTACGTTCGGTCTTAGACGGGATCTCTGGTATCGGACCGACGAGGCGGAAAGCATTATTGCAGTATTTTCAGACCATTGATGCCATTCGTCAGGCGCCGGTAGAGACTTTGCGGCAGGTTCCCGGCATGAATACGCAGGCGGCACAGGCGGTATATGAATTTTTTCACAGAGATCATCCGGCGGATTCAGACGGTAAATGAAATTTAATTGATGCACCGCCGGAGGAACTATGGTAAAATAAAATATTAAGAGAAACAGAAAAGGAGACAGATATGTACGAGGTTTCATTGACAAAGATGATTGAAAAACTACATTTAGTAAATCACTTGCCGGAGATCGATACGGACAAGATCATGATCACCGATCCGGATATTAACAGACCGGCAGTACAGTTGGCGGGTTTTTTTGAACATTTTGACGCCAATCGCATCCAGATATGCGGAAATGTAGAACATGCTTATATTGCAAATATGCACACGGAGGAGGAAAACAGGGATATTTTTAAGAAGCTGTTTTCTTATAAGATTCCCTGCCTGATCTTCTGCCGTGGACTGGAACCGCATGACTTCATTTTAGATGTGGCGCGGGAATATGGCATACCGGTTTTGACTTCGCATTCCACGACCTCCTCATTTGTGCATGAGGCTGTACGTTGGCTGCACGTGGAACTGGCACCGCGTATCAGTCTGCATGGCGTCTTGGTGGATGTGTATGGTGAGGGGATCCTGATCATGGGAGAAAGCGGTATCGGTAAGAGTGAAGCGGCATTGGAGCTGATCAAGCGCGGTCATCGGCTGGTATCGGATGATGTGGTAGAGATCAAAAAGGTCAGTGACGAGACACTGGTAGGAACGGCGCCGGATATAACCAGACATTTTATTGAGCTTCGCGGAATCGGCATCATTGATGTGAAGACATTGTTTGGCGTTGAGTGTGTGAAGATGTCGGAAACCATTGATTTGATCATTAAACTGGAGGAATGGAGTAAGGATACGGAATATGACCGTCTGGGTCTTTCCGATCAGTATACGGAAATCTTAGGAAATCAGGTGGTAAGCCACTCGATTCCGATCCGACCGGGAAGAAATATCGCAATTATCGTAGAGTCGGCAGCGGTCAATCATCGACAGAAAAAGATGGGATACAATGCGGCACAGGAATTATATAACCGTGTCACGGGAAATATGCAGAAGCATCAGAACAATCATTTACAATAAAAGAAGGAACGAATTCTATAGGTCTAAAGGAGGAGAAACAAATGGCAAAGTATGCGGTAGGTGTTGATATCGGTGGAACGACCGTAAAGATCGGTATTTTTACGGTGGACGGAGAACTGGTAAAAAAGTGGGAGATCCCGACCAGAAAAGATGAAGGCGGTCGTTATATCTTAAGTGACGTGGCAGAATCCATCGATGATAAACTATGTGAAACGACGATTGATAAGGCGGACGTAGCGGGAATCGGAATGGGTGTCCCGGGACCGGTCAAGCAAGACGGTACCGTATTGAAATGCGTGAATCTGGGCTGGGGCATTTTTAATGTGGAAGAAGAATTATGTAAACTGAGCGGGCTGCCGGTAAAAGCCGGAAACGATGCCAACATGGCGGCTATGGGCGAAATGTGGCAAGGCGGCGGTAAAGGCTATCAGGATATCGTTATGGTGACATTGGGAACCGGTGTAGGAGGCGGTATTATCTTAGGCGGAAAGATGCTCGCAGGCGTAAACGGCGCCGGCGGAGAGATTGGACATATGCAGGTCAATGATGATGAGACAGAGACCTGTGGCTGCGGAAAGAAGGGCTGTTTGGAACAGTACACATCCGCTACCGGTATTGTCAGACAGGCAAAGATTTTGCTGAATAATACAGAGACTCCGTCTAAGCTGCGGAGTGTGCAGTACATATCGGCAAAAGAGATTTTTGATGCGGCAAAAGAGGGCGATGAGCTGGCAAATGATCTGGTGGAAGCCCATGGCGCATGTCTCGGGCGTGCATTGGCGCAGGTGGCATGTGTAGTTGATCCGGAAGTGTTTGTGATCGGGGGCGGTGTGTCAAAGGCAGGAAAGATTCTGATCGATACAACCGAAAAATATTTTGAACAGTATGCGTTTCATGCCTGCAGAACGACGAAATTTGAGCTGGCGACACTGGGTAATGATGCAGGAATCTACGGCGGAGCAAAGCTTATTTTAGGATAGTCTGTATGACGGTTGACGGCATGAAGCATTGGGCGGATACATAAGTATAGATTAACGGATACGGTTGACGGAAAGGAAGATTATGGAAGGTGATATAGTAAGCAGTCTTCGGGATATCATTGCTCCGGAACGGATGTTTGTGGAAGAACCGATGAAAAAACATACGACATTTCGTGTCGGCGGAAATGCGGATCTCCTGATTCGACCGGCGAGTGTTGCGGAAATCGAAAAGGGAATACAATGCTGCCAAGAATTAGCGGTCCCTTATTATATTATAGGGAACGGCAGCAATCTCTTGGTAGGCGACGGAGGAATCCGGGGTGTTGTGATCCAGATCGGAAGTGATTTTTCAAAGATTGAAGTCGGCGATGACGACACCGTTTGGGTACAAGCCGGATGTATGCTGTCAAAGGCAGCCCATGTGGCTATGGAACACGGATTGAGCGGGATGGAATTTGCATCCGGCATTCCGGGAACGATCGGTGGAGCGGTGGTGATGAATGCCGGTGCATATGAAGGGGAAATGAAGGATATTATAGACTGTGTCACTTTATTGTCTCATGACGGCGAAGTATTGATCCTGCCGCAGGACCAAATGGAATTCGGATACCGGGAGAGTATTGTTTCAAAGCAGAATTATATCGTACTGGAAGTGAAGTTGAAATTGCACAAAGGGAAACCGGAGGCTATTGCGGAAAAAATGAAAGAGTTGAATGATGCGAGACAGAAAAAACAGCCGTTGGAGTTTCCAAGCGCAGGCAGTACATTCAAGCGTCCGGAAGGATATTTTGCGGGGAAATTAATCATGGATACCGGTTTGGCAGGATATCGGATAGGAGATGCACAGGTTTCGGAAAAACATTGCGGATTTGTGATCAATCGGGGGAAAGCAACCGCACGGGAGATTGTTACACTCATGAATGAGATCACCAAACGGGTAGAAGAAAAATTTCAGGTGGTTTTGGAACCTGAGGTACGGAAGATGGGAGATTTTTCGGAAAGCAGAAAGAAAGAAACATTGCCGGAACAGGCAGAGTAGGGCAAAGAGGCGAGAATATGAGATTTGTGATCGTAACGGGGATGTCGGGTGCCGGAAAAAGTACGGCGTTAAAGGCATTGGAAGATTTCGGTTATTTTTGTGTGGATAATCTTCCGGTCGAGCTGATCCCCAAATTTGCTGAAATTGCATATGACTCTGGTACAGAGGTCAATAACGTCGCTATCGGGGTGGACATTCGAAGTGGTGGCGGTATTGTTAAATTATCCGGCTATTTGGAAGAACTGGATTCACAGGGATATCCGTTTGAAATCTTATTTTTGGATGCCTCGGATGAGGTGATCGTAAAGCGATATAAAGAAACCAGAAGACAGCATCCGCTTGCCCGTTCCGGCAGAGTGGAAAGCGGCATTGTCAAGGAACGGCAGAAGATTGGCTTTTTGAAAGATATGGCAAGTTTTATTATCGATACGACCAATCTGCTGACCAGAGAATTCCGCAGTGAACTGGAAAAGATTTTTGTAGAGAACAGAGAATATCACAGTTTTATTATCACGGTGGTTTCATTTGGTTTTAAGTACGGGATACCGAGAGATGCGGATCTGGTGTTCGATGTCCGATTCCTGCCGAATCCGTATTATGTCTCGGAACTGAAACCGCTGACCGGAAACGATAAACCGGTTCAGGACTTTGTACTGAATACACCGGAAGCGGGAGAATTTTTAAAAAAGCTACAGGATATGATGTTGTTTCTGATTCCGAATTATATGAAAGAGGGAAAAAATCAACTGGTCATAGCCATCGGATGCACCGGTGGCAAACACCGTTCGGTCACGCTCGCAAACAGTCTTTATCGGATGCTGCTCACTACGGAGAACAGTGTAAAAATAGAGCATAGAGATATCGGAAAAGATGCGATGACAAAGGGGTGATATCAATGTCATTTTCCTCAGAGGTAAAAGAGGAATTGCTTCGGCAGGTCTCTGCCGCCAGACATTGTCAGATAGCGGAGCTGACGGCTTTGCTGTTGATGAGCGGCAGTGTGTGGTATCCGAATATTCATCTGAGAACCGAGAATTTTCGCGTCGCGAAAAAAGTGAATCTCCTGATCTACCGGATCTTTCATGTGTCTTCGGAGGTTCGGATCCGGATCCATAGTGACAAGAAAGCGGCAGTGGTCTATGAAGTGGCTGTCAATGACCGGAAGGCGGTCGAACAGATACGGCAAACCTGTAAACTGTCTGGTTTCGGCGGACTGAACCACTTGATCATTCAAAAGGAGTGTTGTAAGCGCGCATTTCTAAGAGGCGCTTTTTTAGTAAGTGGTTCCGTGAATAATCCGGAAAAATCTTATCATTTTGAAATTGCATGTGAAGAGAGAGGATTGGCGGAGACACTACAGGAGCTGTTCCATGTGTATGAGCTGGATGCGAAAATAGTACGCCGTAAAAAATATGATGTCGTTTATTTAAAAGAAGCTGCGATGATAGTAGACGCCCTGAATATTATGGGGGCTTATCGGGCGTTGATGAACATGGAAAATGTTCGGGTATGGAAGGAAGTCCGCAACCAGACGAACCGTAAAGTAAATTGTGATCTGGCTAATATCAATAAGACTTTGACAGCGGCTCAGCGTCAATTAGAAGATATCCGTTATATTGAACGGGTGAAAGGATTTTCGGGATTAAGTGCAGGGCTGCGTCAGGTAGCGGAACTGCGGCTTCAGGAACCGGAACTCTCTCTGAAGGAATTGGGCGAGCAGATGCAGCCGCCTGTCAGCAAGTCCGGAGTTAATCATCGCTTGCACAAACTAAGCGAAATCGCAGAGAATTTGAAACAAAACAATAGGCAGGAAATACAATGAAAAGAAAAGGGTATTTGACAGAACGCAGTTTGGATGGCATAATGGGGGATAAAGTAAGGGGATACGGAATACGTTGACTATAAAATGAGGAAATATACAAGGAGAGAATGCTATGACAACGAAGAAAATGGTGGTTAATATTAAAGACGGTCCGGATGCAAAACCGCCGATTGCTATGTTTGTTCAGGTGGCAAGTCAATATGAAAGTAAGATTTATTTGGAGTTAAAGGATAAGAAGATCAATGCAAAAAGCATTATGGGGATGATGAGCATCGCCCTGACGCAGGGAGACGAACTGCTTGTGTCTTGTGACGGTTCAGACGAAGCAGAAGCGATAGAAGGAATCGCAGATTTTTTGCAGGCATAAAGAATTGATTTTTGGTCTTAAGTGTTATATAATATAAGTCGATATATAGTATAAGATATATCAAGAGATATGTATGGATGCCAAGTGAAAGGGAACGGATTCCCGCCATGTGTGACAAAGGAGTGATATAAATGGCAAATCTTTTTGGATTCAATTCCTACCTGAATTCTAATTTTTTTAGCAGTATGTTGGGTACCGGTTCATCGAACATGTTCGGCTCGTTGTATAGTTCATTAGGTGATTACGCTTCCATTAAGAGTGGTTCTTACCGGACGTTGGTTAAAGCATATTATGCCCAGCAAGCGGAAGACGTTGACAGCACGAGCAGTAAAAAGAGTACTTCCACGAACAGTTCCGTTTTGGACAAAAGTACGACAGATGCCAATACAAAGAAACTGGCGGAAGTCAAGAATAAAGCGGATTCCATGAAGGATTCTGCGGATGTATTGATGGAACGAGGAACCGATTCGTTATTTAAAAAAGTAGATGTGAAGAATGAAGAGGATGGCACGGTCACAAAACAGTATGATACGGATAAGATCTACAAGGCGGTAAAGGATTTTGTGGATGATTATAATTCATTGATGTCCGAGGCAACAAAATCTACAAATGCTTCCATCTTACGTAAAGGAGTCGGCATGGTGACCGATATGGCGGTTTATGAGAAGTCTTTGAAGGATATCGGCATCACGATCAATGATGATAATACCCTTTCCGTTGATGAGGAGACATTTAAGAAGTCAGATATGTTGGATGTGAAGAGCCTGTTTAACGGTTCTGTTTCGATCAGTTCCAAAATGTATCAGAAGGCATCAGAGATTTATAACGTGTCTACAAATGCGATGTCTTCCAATTCTCTGTATAACAGCAATGCACAGTATTCAAATTCTCTGACCGGTTCATTATATAACGGAATCTTTTAAGAGGATCAGATATTATAGGAAGAAGAGAGAACCTAAAGGTATCTTCAAGAGAACTATTTTGAAGATGCCTTTTTCTTTGCCGTAGGGCAAAGTGTTGCAGTCTAAATCAGTATGTGATAAAATTATACCAATCGTCTTGGATGGATATTTATCACATCATAATTCAGCATTTTATAAAATTGAGGGTGACTGGTATGAAAAAATATATTGTGGCAGGCGTTGTCGGCTTGATTGGAATTATCACAGGAGTTATCTTTCGGAACGGTATAGGTGTACTGATCGCCATTGTCATCATTGTGCTTGCGTTAGTGATCGCATTTGGTAAAATCGACTTCATCGACCGTCTGATCGACTCTGTTTTCGGAGGAAAAAAGAAACAATCAGATAATCCGGCGGAAGAAGCGGTAGGCGAGGCAATCGATTGCTTAAATCAGGGAAAGGCAATGGATGCGATCAATAAATTAGAAGAAGTGGCTGAAATGGTAGAAAACGATGAGCAGTACATATATTACGGCAGTCAGGCGCTTCGTATTTTAGGGGAAATGTATGAAAACGGGAGCTATGGCAATTCTACGGTTCAGGTCAATCATGAAAAAGCGATCGGATATTATGAGCGACTGTTAGCCTTGGATCCGGACGGAGCGATTTATTTTAAAGTGGGAAGGGATCTGCTCAGTAAAAACAATTTCAGTAAAGCGCTTTCTTATTTTGAAAAGGGGGCGGCATTGAACGATCCGGCTTCTTTGTTGAAATTGGGAAGTATTTATGAGGAAGGCTTATATAAATATGACAGTTTTGGCAACCGCGGAGATACCGTGATAGAGATTAACATTGCCAAGGCAAAGACCTATTATGAAAAACTGGCTGATATGGGAGACGAACAGGGGCAGGCAGCCTTTGAGCGTGTTGAATATGTCCTGAATAATACAGACAGTGTGGAATTTGAAGAAAAGGAAAAGCTGTATGCCAAGATTGCAGAACGGCGTAAAGCACAGAATATTGAATATCGGTTTAAGACCATAGAAGGATCGAGGCTGCAATACCAGTATACCTATATCCATGATGAAGTCGAAGGCTATATCCACAAGCTCCCGAAAGGATGGGTAAAAGTCGTCAACGAAGAAGCTGAAGAGGAATATTACGCACCGAATGAAGCGTATAAGGATTTTGCAATCTACGTGACATATGACAGCGTGCCGAAAGAATCAACGCGGGATCTGGAATTGTTTTTGAGGTATGATAACGATATACTGGATTATGAATTGAATATACAGGAATATATCACAGAGTATGCGGACGGTATCTGTGCAACTTATTATCACAAGGAGATGGAGCGGGGGATCGTCACCTTTGCCTTTAAGCAGAGAAACCGGATGGCATGTATTAAATTCGTATGTGCCACGATGGAGATTATCGAACAATACGAAGAGATCATTTTTGAGATAGCAAATTCATTTGCGTTTGTCGATCCGACCGTGATCAGCGACGAAAGTGCAAACCGTAAGGATCAGCAGTATTATAGTGAAGCGGTATTCTATTACTTCTTAGGACAGTATGATAAGGCGATGGAGTTTGCAAGAAAGGCGCTGAATGTCGGAAGTAAGAAAGCAAGTTATCTGTTGATCGAACTGTATTTTGATGAAGACAGTCCGTATATCAATTATGAAAAAGCACTGTCGCTTGCAAAACAGTTGTTTGAAGCGAATGATGATTCGGATCTGGCATTTTTGATCGGAACGATTTATGAACAGCATAAAAAGGATTATATTCAGGCGCTGAACTGGTATGAAAAAGCGGACGAATTAGGGCATAAACGTGTGCCGTTCTATTTAGGACGTCTGTATTATTATGGACTGCTTCGTTCAAAGCGGGACGGGGCGTTGGCACTGCAGTATTTTCAACAGGCTGCTGAAAACGGGATTGCGGAAGCGCAGGCTTATATCGAAGATATTCAAGAACTGAACGGCGAAGAATTACAACTGGCTGTGAATCGTTGGGAGCAGGAAATCAAAGACGGAAATGCAGAAACAGCATTACAGGTTGCCATGAAAAAGCGTAATCAGGTGTTTTATCTCTCAAGCGAGCATGAAATCGATGAAGCTTTTCAGACCGCTTGTAATCTGGACAGTCCGGAGGCGTTTTACCGCTACGGCGTGATCATACGAGAACGTGAAAAGGAAGGAGACTTCCGGGACGGACATATCGGTAAAAAATTACTGGAACGGGCTTTGGACTTGGGCTTTGAGGGATTTGATAACGAATATCTGTGTGAAGTCGTTGAAGAAAAAGCAAAGCAGGGACTTTCCAAAGATAATATGCTTCGGATCTATTATAAGGCGGCGATGAACGGATATGCGCCTGCGATCGAAAAGATTGTGGACTTGGCTCCAAGTCTGACAGAGGATACGATTCGGTTATATGAGCATTTACGGGATTTGGCAATCAAGGGAAATGAGTCTGCCCTGATCTCCATGAATCGTTTGGAACGTTCATTCCCTGAATTGCTGTATCGTCAGGTACAGGAACGGGAAGGCTATAAAGTGATCGATAATAAGTTTTTTAAGATTTCTGTACCGAAGGAATATACGACGGTCATTAATGATGAAGGGGGAACCATTAAAATCGCAGATTCCATTGTGGAATTTGCAGTAGCGGAAATGCCGATGCAGGCAGAGGCAGAGGAAGAGTTCCTGAAAGTCTACAATCTGATCATCAGTGAATATCTGAGGTTAGAAAGTGCAGATATCATGGTGGTCAATTCCAGAATGGTTGGATCCGCCATGACGAATATCGGTAGCGAGGTATGTACATTTAGTATCCTGCTGGTAAGTGCAAAGAATCAATATCTCTTTAAATTAAGTTCCGAAAGTAAGGTGGAACTGCTTGGATTTAAGGATAAGGTCTTTGAGATCGCAAAGACATTAGTAGAAACCGGTGAGACATATGTCGCAACCGGAGACCGTGCTAATCGGACGGTTGGTTTATCACGCTTGTTGTCCGCAGGCGAAAACGGTATCCTATCGATCGGTAAAATGGACGAATGATCTATGAAGGACATAAACGTAAAACAATCGGACCGGCTTGGGATATAGATGATTCCAAGCCGGTCTGGTTTCATGTGAGGTGATGATATGTTTCATGTATCTATTGACCACAATGGCAAAGAGCCGATGTATGCACAGATATATTCGTATATCGTTTCGGAGATCCGGCAGGGACATTTGGCGTGTCATGAAAAACTCCCGTCTGAACGGGCATTGGCACAGGATTTAAATATCAGTCGTAATACGGTGACGATGGCATATGCACAGTTGGAATCGGAAGGTTACGTGGAGGCATTCCCAAAGCGGGGATATTATGTCAGTGAGATAGACGGTTTGCTGGATATGCCGGCAAGAAAGGATTCGATGCCGGTCCGGCAGCAACATTCAGATGCCGAAAAGATACTGGTGGATTTTTCTCCGTTTGGTATTGATCTGCAGAATGCTCCGTATCGGCAATGGCAGAAATTATCAAAAGAAACCATCTTGGATACCAATGCGCAACTGTTTCAGAACGGCGATTCACAGGGGGATCGTTCCCTCCGGCAGGCGATTCGGGATTATTTGCACCGTGCCAGAGGCGTGATGTGTACGGAAGACCAGATCGTTATCGGAGCCGGAACCGATTATCTGCTGATGCTGTTGACGCGTCTGCTGCCGGAGCATATGAAGGTCGCTATGGAAAATCCGGTATACTCACAGGCATATAAAGTGTTTCATAATTTTCGGTATTCCATTGCCCCGATGCCGTTGGATGAGGCGGGCATGGATATAGAAGCTCTGAAGCGGACGGAAGCGACTTTGGCGTTCGTGACGCCGTCTCACCAATTCCCTTTGGGCATCATCATGCCGGTCAAACGCCGGTTGCAGCTTTTGAACTGGGCATACGAACGGGAGGAGCGATATATCATCGAAGATGATTATGACAGTGAATTCCGTTATCAGGGGAAACCGATCCCGGCGCTGCAGGGCTTAGATACGAGAGGAAAAGTCATTTATCTGGGAACGTTTTCCAAGGCGATTTCTCCGGCGATCCGGATCGGTTATATGGTACTGCCGGAACGACTATGTGAAATCTATCATCAGCAGGCATCGTTTTTCGCAACTACGGTATCCCGCATGGAACAGGAGGTAGTCAGACGGTTTTTGACGGACGGATATTTTGAACGTCACCTGAACCGTATGCGTGGTATTTATCGCGCGAAGCATGATTACATGCTCAACCGAATGTCAGAATGGCCGGAAGATGTAGAACGCAAGGGATATCATGCAGGGCTGCATATGCTGGTGGAATTAACGAATGCCACAAACACAGAAGAGGAGTTGGCGGAGCTGGCGCTACAGGCAGGCGTGAAGGTATATCCGTTGTCGGCTTATTATATCGAGGGAACAGCCAAGCGACCATCCTTGTTACTGGGATATGCGAATCTGTCGGAGCAGGAGATGCAAACCGGTTTACAACTCTTGGAGAAAGTATGGGGATTTTGAAGGTGAACAGGCACTTTACAAGCAACCGCCGGGCATGGTATGATTTGGTTGAGATAATGTGATTTTGATGACGGTAAGAAGCAGAGAGAAGGTGAGGACGTGTATCGTAACCTAATGAATGATTTGGTGCAGTGGCAGGAACAGCCGAACCGCCGCCTGCTGCTCATAAAAGGAGCAAAGGGCGTCGGTAAGACATGGTGTGTAAACGATTTTGCCAAAGCCTTTTTTCCGCGTACCATTCATATTGAATTTGATAAAGATGCCATTCTGAGAGAATTGTTTTTAACGCCCAATAGCGCGGAATTTATTGATGAACAGCTAAAGGTTCTGTCTGATATCGATTTACAGGCAGACGATACTTCCGACGTCTTACTGGTGTTTGATGAAGTTCAGGTGGAAGAGGATCTGTTTGCCGGCGTGTTACAATATGCCAGACAACGAACGCATCTTGCGATTATCATGGTGGCATCATGGATGGGACTGCTTCCGGCGGAGAATCTGGTGACATCCGAAATACTGGTAAAGCAGTTGTATCCAATGACGTTTGAAGAATTTCTCATTGCCAACAAAGCGCAGGAGCTTTGCCGGATGATTGAACATGAAAAGGTAAACGGATTGGCGAGCGATCTGCGTCCGATCATTTTGGAATACCTGAAATCCTTTTATCTGACCGGGGGTATGCCGGAAGTCGTGCAGGACTTTATCCGTCGGCACGACTGGAACCGGGTGGATATGATCCAGCATCGGATCCTGCAGGAATTGCGAGAGGATATTATCCGTTATGCGCCGAAACAATATGTCAAGAAGATTCTTCAGGTATGGGACAGTGTGCCGGTACAGATCACGAAAGAAAATAAAAAGTTTATGTATGGGGTGATCGATCCAAAGGCAAGAGCGAGAGAATATATTCCTGCCGTTGAGTGGCTGGTACAGGCGGGCTATGTACGAAAAGTGCGCAAAGTCACGCAGGGATATTCCCCGTTGGAGCAATATATCGATAAGAAATCGTTTGAATTATATTATCTGGATCATGGTTTGTTACGCAATACGGTGGGGATCGAAGCAAAGGAAGCGGAAAGCGGTCATGTATTTGAAATGCTAAACGGCATCTTATCGGAACAGTTTGTATTGGCGGAATTAACTTTAAATGCAAATGTGCGGGAACTGTATTTTTGGACATCGGAAGCGACAGCCAGAATTGATTTTATTTTTGAAGACGACGGCGAAGTCATCCCGGTTGATGTACAGACGACGATCCGGACGAAAGCACAGAATCTGAAGGTGTTTCATCAGAAGTATGGCAATCGGATGGCGATTCGGATTTCATTGGAAAGTCTCGGATTTCATAAGGGGAGACTCAATGTTCCGTTATATGGTCTTTGGAATTTTTAACGCTTGTATTTCGAATAGGAAATGAAAGAACCTGTGGAGTCAGTTATCCACAGGTTCTTTAAGCTGGAAAAGGGACTTGAACCCTCGACCCCTTCATTACGAGTGAAGTGCTCTACCGACTGAGCTATTCCAGCAAACCAACAGCAATATAATACTATATCTTTTTGATTTTTTCAATCATTTTTTTAGGAACACATAATATATGTGTCCCTGTATGACTGCTTACTATGTAAGTAGTATGGCTTAGTAGGAAGAACTTCCAATTGCCGAGAAGATCGCTGCTCCGTAAAGTACAAGAACAAGAATATTCAATATGAGACCAATCACTAAACCGACGATCAATGCAATCTTAACAGTCTTTGCTTTTGCTTCATAATCTTCATAATTCCCTTCTTTATAAGCGGAATTTGCAAGAGCGGCAAAAATAATACCGATAATACCGGTAATTGGGAAACAGCAGACCAGTTCTGCAATACTTAAACCAAGCATTAAGCCAAACTTATTCTCAGGTACCATCGTGAAACCTCCTTTTTTAATATTCACTCTATTATAGCACTGTATATGCCGGTATGACAAGTATTAAATGGAATTCATGTCCTATAGGACGGAAGTCGGAGCCAAAATGTCAAAGATATTTCTTAAAATGGAAAACAGGATTAACACGCAGGCGATCAGCAGTCCAAAACGCTCTGCCGCATGGGCAAGGAAGGTCCGATGGATGGGCGTTCCGCACATGACCTGAAAAAAGGTATAGATCAATAGTATGGTTCCCGGAAGAATGCAGGGCATGAGTAAAACATTGTATCGAAATGCCTGATACCAGTCGCCGGATAGCAGGGATAGTACGCTTCTGCCCAGTCCGCAACCGGGACAGTACAGTCCCGTGAGTACATGGAATATGCAGGGAATGCCGATATGAAAACGGATAGACAGGATGGCATAGCCGACGATCAGGACAGCGGCGGATACGGCGGCAATTCTGTGTTTTGTGATAGTTTGCATATAGGTTCCTTTCTCAAGTGTTTTCTTTATAGACAGAAAACGGGAAAAATGATATGATGAATATAATTATAACATAGAATAAAATGCAGAGAAAGGGGGTTGCTTCCATGATTTTTGTACCTACAGATGAATTAAAAGTCGGGATGCGACTGGCAAAGCCGATTTATAATAAAAACGGGGTACTGTTGTATGAACGGAACACCAAACTGACCCTTCAGGGTATCTATAGTGTGAAGAACTTTGAATTGATCGGACTGTATGTGCTGGAGCCGGCGGAACCGTTACCACCGATGACGGCGGAAGATATTGAATTTGAACGCTTCCAGACGATGGCGGTATTCAGCATAAAAGATGATCTGAAAGCAATCAAAGCGGGACAGAGACCTTCGGAATTGATGGTATTGGCAAATCAGATCGTACGCATGTACGGTTCATTGGAACATAAGGTGAATTTCACACAGAATCTAAGAAGTCCGGAAGATTATGTGTATAAGCATGCGTTAAATGTAGGTATTTTATCGGCATTGATGGCACATCGGTTACATGTGGATAATGCGGAGCAGATGAATATTGTTGTGGCGGCATTGCTGTATGATATCGGACGGTTATTCCTGCCGACCAAGATGCAGAATAAGACGGATGATTTTTCTACGGAAGAATACCAGATGTTCCGAAAAGCGCAGTTAGATGGATTTAACATCATCAATGACAATCTGGACATCAATACGAGCGTGAAGCGGTTAGTCAAAGGCTGTCACGAGGATTATGATTATGTAGCGGATAATCAGAGCAAGAACGTGCCTTGGGGAGTCAGGATCATACAGGTGGCGCATTACTATGATGTCAGAACCGCTATGAATCTTTATGAGGAACCTCATTCGGAAATACAGGTTGTGCGGGCGTTACTGGAAAATAAAAGGAATTTTGATGCTACCGTTGTGACGGCGTTGCTGGATAGCATCCGGATTTTGTCGCCGGGCGTTTGTGTCGAACTGACAAATGGAGAACGGGGCTTAGTGATTCGGGAAAATGATGAAAATCCGTTAGTGCCGATCATATTAAGTTTTGATAAAAATCAAGTGTATGATCTGAGTGTGGATCGTATTTCCAAAACCTTACAGATCAAAGACCTGATGAAAACGATGGATAATCGGATCATTGTGGATGATTCTACTCTTCAGGAATATTTAAATCGATAGAGCATCAGAATATGGAAGAGACAGGCGAGTGGACATCCTACTCGCCTGTGATTATGAGGAGGGATAGAGAAAGCATGAAATGGTTTGCGCATTTCAGGACCATTAACCATCATAAATGGCTGGTCATGAAACATTGCTTTCAATGTGGTTTATACTGGCAGGGATTACTACATGATTTATCAAAGTACTCATGGACAGAATTTTCCGTCGGGGCAAAGTATTATCAGGGAAACCGAAGTCCTAACAATGCGGAGCGGGAAGCGAAGGGGTATACCTCGGCATGGCTGCATCATAAAGGACGCAATAAGCATCATTTGGAGTATTGGATCGATTACAGTATGGAGGAAGACGGGGGACTGGCAGGGATGGAAATGCCGGTAAAATATGTCGTGGAAATGTTTTGCGACCGTATGGCGGCAAGTAAGAATTATAATCCGGACACATATACGGATGCGGCACCGTTGCAGTATTATGAACGCGGAAAACATAAGTATCCGATGCACGAAAATACGCGGGCGCTTTTGGAAACACTGTTGCACATGCTGGCGGAACAGGGAGAGAAGCAAACATTTGCATATATCAGAAAAGAAGTGCTGCATAATAAACGATAAAACGGAAGAGGTTTTATATGGAATTTACGCATTTACATGTCCATACGGAATACAGTCTGTTGGACGGGGCAAGTAAGATCAAAGAATTAGTGGAAAAAACAAAGGCATTGGGTATGGACAGCATTGCTATAACGGATCACGGAGTGATGTACGGCGTGATCGATTTTTATCGGGCATGCCGGGAGATCGGCATCAAACCGATCATTGGCTGCGAAGTCTATGTGGCGCCGGATTCCCGTTTTGACAGAGAAGCCGGCAGAGGAGAGGATCGTTATTACCACTTGGTGCTATTGGCAGAAAATGATTTAGGGTATCATAATCTTGTGAAAATTGTATCCAGAGGCTTTACGGAAGGATATTATTATAGACCACGCGTGGACATGGAACTCTTACAGGAATTCCATGAGGGCGTCATTGCCTTGAGCGCATGTCTGGCTGGCGAGATCGCGGTTCAGATCCGGAGAGGATTTTTAGCGGAAGCCAGAGAAGCAGCTTTGAAATATCAGGCAGTCTTCGGAAAGGATCATTATTATTTAGAGCTTCAGGATCATGGGATACCGGAGCAGACAACGGTCAATATGGAACTGTTAAAGATACATGACGAGTTGGGAATCCCTCTGGTGGCAACGAACGATATCCATTATGTCAATGCCGAGGACGCGCAAGCCCATGATTTTTTGCTGTGCATCCAGACCAACAAAAAACTGAAAGACGAAAACCGTATGCGGTACGAAGGCGGACAGTATTACCTGAAATCACCGGAAGAAATGGAGGCTCTTTTTCCGTATGCAAAGGAAGCCTTGGAGAATACCCATCGGATCGCGCAGCGGTGTAATGTAGAAATCGTATTTGGGGAGCAGAAGGTGCCAAAGTATGAAGTCCCTGCTCCGTATGATGCTTTCGGATACCTGAGGCATCTTTGTACGACAGGACTGCATCAACGCTACGAGACGATTACAAAGGAGTTGGAAGAACGGCTGGAATATGAACTGCATACCATCCAACATATGGGTTATGTGGATTATTTTCTGATCGTCTGGGATTTTATTCACTACGCAAAAGAACATGGGATACCGGTCGGACCGGGACGCGGATCGGCGGCAGGCAGCTTGGTATCATATTGTTTGGAGATCACGAACATTGATCCGATTCGTTATAATCTTTTGTTTGAACGGTTTTTGAATCCCGAACGGGTTTCCATGCCGGATATCGATATTGATTTCTGCTATGTCCGCCGGCAGGAAGTGATTGATTATGTGGTAGAAAAATACGGCAAGGAAAAAGTCGTGCAGATTATCACGTTCGGTACGATGAAGGCGAGAGCGGTACTGCGGGATGTGGGACGCGTACTGGATTATCCATACGCTATGGTAGATGCCGTGGCAAAAGCGGTACCACGGGATCCGAATATCACTTTGGACCTTGCCTTGCAGATCAGTCCGGATATCAGGCACATGTATGAGGAGGACGAACAGGTTCGTTATCTGATTGATATGGCGAGAAAGCTGGAAGGATTACCGCGTAATACGTCCATGCACGCCGCAGGTGTGGTGATCGGACAGGAACCGATCGATGAATATGTACCGCTGTCAAAAGGCGGGGATGATGCGATTACGACGCAGTTTACCATGACGACGATCGAACAGCTCGGCTTGCTGAAAATGGACTTTTTAGGTCTGCGTACCCTGACGGTGATACAGGATGCCTGCAACATGATCACAAAGCACGGCAACCGTCCGTTTGTGATTGACGATATTGACTATAATGATGAAAATGTATATGCGTTGATCGGTTCCGGGAAAACGGAAGGTGTGTTCCAGTTGGAAAGCGCCGGCATGAAATCATTCATGACGGAATTAAAACCGAATAATCTTGAGGATGTGATTGCCGGTATTTCGTTATACCGTCCGGGACCGATGGACTTTATTCCGGCATATATTGAAGGGAAAAACCATCCGGAACGCATTACCTATGATACGCCGCAGTTGGAGCATATCTTAGCTCCGACGTACGGATGTATCGTATATCAGGAGCAGGTCATGCAGATTGTAATGGAACTGGCAGGCTATACGCTGGGACGCAGTGACTTAGTACGCCGTGCCATGTCAAAGAAAAAAGCGGATGTCATGGAACGGGAACGGCAGAATTTTGTATACGGAAATGCCGATGAGGGAGTTCCCGGATGTATCCATCGTGGGATTGAGGAATCCGTAGCCAATAAGATCTTTGATGAAATGACAGACTTTGCAAAATATGCGTTTAATAAATCACATGCCGCCTGCTATGCGGTAGTGGCATATCAGACCGCATATCTGAAATACTATTATCCGGTGGAATTTATGGCGGCATTGATGACGTCTTTTATTGAATCCACATCGAAAGTGACGGAATATATTTTTGTGTGCCGGCAGATGGGCATCGAGATTCTGCCGCCGGATATCAATACCGGTGTAGCGGAATTTTCCGTGCAGGACGGAAAACTGGTTTATGGGCTGTCCGCAATTAAGAGCATCGGACGCAATGTCATTGATGCGATCGTGATCGAACGGGAAGCGCACGGACCATATAAAAGCTTACAAGATTTTTTGGAGCGGATGCCAAGCCATGAGGTCAATAAGCGAACGGTTGAAAATTTGATACTGGGCGGAGCTTTTGACGGCATGGAGGGAAGCCGCAGACAGAAAATGATGGTCTATCCGCAGATCATGGCAAATATCAGTACGATGGGAAAAAATGCCGTTGCCGGACAGATGAGCCTGCTAGATTTTTTGGGGGCAGAGGAAAAAGAAGATTTCGAAATCAAAATGCCGGATGTGGAAGAATATAAAAAAGAAGAAAAACTGGCGTTGGAAAAACAGGTATTGGGATTATACATCAGCGGTCATCCGTTGGAGGATGATGTAGAATTGATTCGGCAGAATGCAGACGCTACCTCTTTGGATTTTCTGATCGATGAAGAGACAGGCGATGCAAAGGTAAGAGATCAGGGCATGTATACGATCGGCGGAATGATCTCCGCCGTTACCTTAAAGCTGACGCGGAACAATCAGAATATGGCCTTTGTGACGCTGGAAGACATGTATGGGACAGTGGAGGTCGTAGTCTTTCCTCGTGATTTTGAGCAAAACCGCAGCCTGCTGAAGCAGGACGCCAAGTTGTTCATCACAGGGAAAGCGTCTGTTTCCGAAGAGGAAGCTAAACTGCTGTTCAGTAAGCTGACGCCGTTTGCGGATATTCCGCGGGATGTATGGCTGCAGTTTGAGACCAGAGAGCAGTATGAACGGTTACAGAAGCAGTTGTATGAGATTATTGACGAATATGCGGGTCGTTCTTTGATCAAGGTATATATCCGCGAGGGAAAACTGCTAAAAAACCTGACTGCCCAGTTTGGCATACAGACAAGCGCGGACGCCATGGAAAAGCTGCGGGCGTTATTGGGAGCGGACAATGTCATAATCAAAGAAAAGATCAAGAAATAATCTTGGGAAGGGCTGTTATGATCACAAGTGTCTCAAATCAAAAAATCAAACAGATCGTTAAGCTGCAAAAAAGCGGGAAAGCCAGACGGGATACAAATCTCTTTGTGGTTGAAGGAATCCGTATGGTACGTGAAATTCCGAAAGACCGGCTGGAAAAGGTCTATGTGACGGAGGAATGGAAGGATGATCTTCCGGACGATTGGGAGGAAGGACTGCATTACGAATATGTCACCCAAACGGTTTTTCAGGAAATCTCGGATACTCGGACGCCTCAAGGGATTCTGGCAGTCGTTCGGCAGCAGTCATACTGCCGTGAAGACCTTTTGGGCTTGCGGACTGCCGAGACAACTCCGTGTCTGTTGTTATTGGAACATATCCAAGACCCCGGAAATCTTGGAACCATCATGCGTACAGCGGAAGGAGCCGGCATCACGGGCATTATGATGAGCAAGGATACGGTAGATATTTATAATTCAAAAACAGTGCGGGCTACGATGGGTGCGATTTTCCGTATGCCGTTTTGCTATGAAGAAGATTTACAGGATGCCGTGGCTTGGTTAAAACAACAGAAGATTGTCTGTTATGCCGCACAGTTGAACGGAAGCTGCTTTTATGATTGTGATTATCGGAACGGATGTTGTTTTATGATCGGAAATGAGGGAAACGGATTGACGGAGACGATCGCACGGATGGCAGATGTACGGATCCGTATTCCGATGAAGGGAAAGGTCGAATCCTTAAATGCAGCAACGGCGGCGGCTGTTCTTTCATATGAAGTGATGCGTCAGCGGTATATATGACGAAAATACATACAAATCATAGTGGATGTATGGAAAACGAAAAAACAAGTGGATTTTAAATATATTCTGTAATACACTAGATAAGAATGGAAACTGTATGAACGTAATAGGGAACATGTGAGGAAGAATGTATGAAGAAGGTAGCCATAATAACGGATAGCAACAGCGGCATTACGCAGATGGAAGGAAAGGAACGGGGGATTTTTGTCCTGCCGATGCCTTTTACGATGGAAGGATGCGAATACTTTGAAGATATTTCTTTGACACAGGAAGCATTTTACAAACGGCTGGAGGACGATACGGATATCGCAACGTCACAGCCGTCGCCGGAAGCCGTTACAAAACTTTGGGATGATGTGCTACAGGATTATGACGAAATTGTCCATATTCCGATGTCAAGCGGTTTGAGTGGGAGCTGTCAGACTGCGATTTTGCTGGCGGAAGATTATGACGGCAAGGTTCGGGTAGTGAACAATCAGAGGATCTCTGTCACACAAAGGCAGTCTGTGCTGGATGCCAAGCGGTTGGCGGAAGCAGGAAAGTCTGCCGCCGATATTCATGATATCCTGATGGAGACAAAAATGGATTCCAGTATCTATATTATGGTGGATACACTCAAGTATCTGAAAAAAGGCGGACGGGTCACCCCTGCAGCGGCGGCGATCGGAGAAATCCTGCGGTTAAAACCGGTCTTGCAGATTCACGGTGAAAAACTAGACGCCTTTGCCAAAGCCAGAAATGTAAAGGCAGCGAAAACGATGATGGTAAACGCCATTAAGAAAGACATTACGGAAAATCTGGGAAGGATTCCGGAGGCAAAAGATAAACAGGCGCCGTGGATCGCAATGGCACATACCAAAAACGAAGAGGAAGCATGTCAATGGCGTAAGGAATTGGAGAAGGAATTCCCGGGTTATGAAATCCATATCGATCCGTTGTCGTTAAGTGTTGCCTGCCATATCGGACCGGGTGCTTTGGCTTTGACATGGACAAAACGAATTGTGTAAATATATATAAAAATGCGTAGCAAAACATCGGTCGAGGTATAAAATATTCCGAAAACTACGAGATAGATGCCAAAAAATAAAATTATCTGACAATTTAATAAAAAATTCTACTGATTATGGGTTTACAAACCGAAAAAAATATTGTAGAATGACACTGTTCAACGGGGAATGCTTAGGCATTCCCTGTCTTTTTTTGAATAGAGATATCCATATCTCGTGAAAACGAGCCGGAAACGGACGACCAATCAAGGAACAGATTATAATAATAGAAAGGGCGAATGGTATGCAGAATCAATATCAGACAGACACTAAGCATCAGCAGATCGGACTGTATGATCCCGATTTCGAACATGACAACTGCGGGATCGGCGCCGTAGTCAATATCAAAGGCGTTAAAACCCATGCCACGGTGGATAATGCTTTAAAAATCGTAGAAAATCTGGAGCATAGAGCCGGAAAAGATGCGGAAGGAAAAACCGGTGACGGTGTCGGTATCTTATTGCAGATATCGCATAAGTTTTTTGAAAAAGCCGTAAAACCGTTAGGCTTTCCGCTGGGTTCGGAACGTGATTATGGTATCGGTATGTTTTTTTTCCCGCAGGATGAAATGCAGCGCAATCAGGCAAAGAAAATGTTTGAGATCATTGTGGAGAAGGAAGGCATGGAATTTCTTGGCTGGCGGGAAGTTCCGACAGATCCTGCGATTTTAGGAAGTAAAGCGTTGGATGTTATGCCATGTATCATGCAGGGGTTTGTCAAGCGTCCTGCCTCTGTGGAAAAAGGGTTGGATTTTGACCGGAAACTGTTTATTGTGCGGCGTGTATTTGAGCAATCGAACGACAATACATATGTAGTTTCTTTATCGAGCCGGACGATTGTATATAAGGGAATGTTTTTGGTCGGTGAGTTGCGGCTTTTCTTCCATGACTTACAGGATCAGGATTATGAATCGGCAATCGCATTGGTACATTCCCGTTTTTCCACCAATACGACGCCGAGCTGGCTGCGGGCGCATCCGTATCGTTTTATCGTACATAACGGTGAGATCAATACCATTCGCGGTAATGCCGACCGTATGCTTGCTAGAGAAGAAACCATGGAATCCGAGTATTTTAAAGGAGAGATGCACAAGATTACTCCGGTTGTCGATCCGGACGGTTCCGATTCGGCGCGATTGGACAATACGTTGGAATTTTTAGTGATGAGCGGAATGGATCTGCCGCTCGCCGTGATGATGACCATACCGGAGCCGTGGGAAAATAATCGGTATATGTCACAGGCAAAGAAAGATTTCTACCAATATTATGCGACCATGATGGAGCCATGGGACGGACCGGCATCTATCTTATTTACGGACGGTGACTATATGGGCGCGGTATTGGACCGGAACGGATTGCGACCGTCCCGTTATTATATCACGACAGATGACTATATGATTTTGTCATCGGAAGTGGGCGTGTTGGAGATCCCTCCGGAAAAAATACTGGTCAAGGACCGGCTGCGTCCGGGGAAAATGCTTTTGGTCGATACTGTACGCGGTACGGTGATATCGGATGACGAATTAAAAGAAAAATATGCGCATTGCCAGCCGTACGGAGAATGGTTGGACAGCAACCTGATCACACTGCATTCCCTGAACATCCCGAATAAGAAGCCGGAGGAATACAGCAAAGAAGAACGCGCCATTTTGCAAAAGGCATTTGGTTATACATACGAGGATTTGAAAAATCAGATCCTTCCGATGGCAAAAAACGGAACGGAAGCGATTCAGGCAATGGGAATCGACAGTCCGCTGGCGGTTCTTTCGGAAAAGCATTTGCCGTTGTTTCACTATTTTAAGCAGTTGTTTGCACAGGTCACCAATCCGCCGATCGACGCGATCCGTGAGGAAATTGTGACTTCTACATCCGTCTATATCGGCAAGGAAGGAAATCTGCTGGAAGAAAAACCGGAGAACTGCCATGTGCTGAAGATACATAATCCGATATTGACCAATACGGACCTTTTGAAGATTAAGAATATGAATGTGACGGGTCTGAAAGTCGGCATTATTCCGATCACGTATTATAAAAACACCTCCTTGGAAAAAGCAGTGGACCGTTTGTTTGTGGAAGCGGACCGGCTCTATCGGGACGGGGTAAATATTATGATCTTGTCCGACCGCGGCGTAGATGAAAATCGGGTGCCGATTCCGTCCTTGCTGGCAGTTTCGGCTATGCAGCAGCATTTGGTCAATACAAAGAAGCGTACGTCTGTCGCTATGATTTTGGAGAGCGCGGAACCGAGAGAAGTACATCATTTTGCGACTTTATTGGGGTTTGGAGCGTCTGCCATCAATCCATATCTGGCACAGGAAAGTATAAAGGAATTGATTGATAACAACATGCTGGATAAGGATTATTATGCGGCTGTGGAAGATTACAATTCTGCGATCATTCATGGAATTGTGAAGATTGCATCCAAAATGGGGATCTCTACCATTCAGTCATATCAGGGTTCCAAGATTTTTGAAGCGATCGGTCTCAGTAAAGAGGTGGTGGATAAATACTTTACGAATACGGTCAGCAGGATCGGCGGAATTGGCATTAAAGATATTGAACAGACTGTTGATGCCCTGCATTCGGCAGCCTTTGATCCGCTGGGTCTGGCAGTGAATACCAGTCTGGAAAGCGCGGGACTTCATAAATTCCGCAGTAGAAAAGAAGACCATCTGTATAATCCGCAGACGATCCATTTGCTTCAGGAAGCTACGAGAACCGGCAACTATGAGACATTTAAGAAGTATACGGCGTTGATCAATGATGAGACCCGACCGATGAATCTGCGAGGGTTAATGGAACTGAACTATCCGGAGAAGGGAATTGATATCAGTGAAGTGGAGCCGGTGGATTCCATTGTAAAACGGTTTAAGACCGGAGCGATGTCTTATGGTTCCATCTCACAAGAAGCACATGAAACGCTGGCGATCGCGATGAACCAATTAGGCGGTAAGTCCAATAGCGGGGAGGGCGGTGAAGATATCGCCCGTCTGACGGTCGGCGCCGATGGCAAGAATCGTTGCTCCGCCATTAAACAGGTAGCGTCCGGGCGGTTTGGTGTCACGTCGCGGTATCTGGTAAGCGCAAAAGAGATTCAGATCAAGATGGCGCAGGGAGCAAAACCGGGAGAGGGCGGACATCTGCCGGGTGCCAAGGTATATCCTTGGATCGCCAAAACGAGAATGTCTACGCCGGGTGTCAGTCTGATCTCACCGCCGCCGCATCATGATATCTATTCGATTGAAGATTTGGCACAACTGATCTATGACTGTAAAAACGCCAATAAAGACGCAAGAATTTCCGTTAAACTGGTATCGGAAGCCGGTATCGGCACGGTAGCTGCCGGCGTTGCAAAAGCGGGAGCGCAGGTAATCTTAGTGTCAGGTTATGACGGAGGAACCGGGGCGGCTCCGGGTAATTCCATTCACAACGCCGGATTGCCATGGGAACTGGGACTGGCGGAAACACACCAGACGCTGATCATGAACGATCTTAGAAATAAGGTCATTTTGGAAACCGACGGTAAACTGATGAGCGGACGGGACGTTGCGATCGCCGCTATGCTCGGGGCTGAAGAATTCGGATTTGCAACGGCTCCGTTGGTAACGCTCGGCTGTGTGATGATGCGGGTATGTAATCTTGATACGTGTCCGGTTGGCGTAGCAACCCAGAATCCGGAACTGCGGAAACGCTTTAAGGGAAAACCGGAATACGTGGTGAATTTTATGCGGTTTATTGCCCAAGAATTACGGGAATATATGGCAAAGCTTGGCGTCCGTACCGTAGATGAGCTGGTAGGACGGACCGATTTACTGAAAGCGGGCGCGGTCGCTCAGAAAAAGAATATAGATTTATCGAAGATTTTGGATAATCCGTTTTATGAGAGCGAACAGAATAAGGTGGCTTATCATCAAAAGAATGCTTTTGATTTTCAACTGGAACAGACGATCGATGAAAAGATTCTGGTTAAGAAGATGAAGAGCGCTTTAGAAAAGGGCGAGAAAAAGAGTATTGAGATCGATGTGGGAAATACCGATCGATCCGTCGGTACGATTTTCGGCTCTTATGTAACAAAGCTTTATCCGGAAGGATTGGAAGAGGATACTTATACGATACATTGCAACGGCAGCGGCGGTCAGAGTTTTGGAGCGTTTATCCCGAAGGGTATGACTTTGGAATTGACCGGTGACAGCAATGATTATTTCGGAAAAGGATTATCCGGAGGAAAACTGATTGTTTATCCGCCAAAGGCGGTCACTTATAAACATGAGGATAATATCATCGTGGGAAATGTTGCATTGTATGGAGCCACCAGCGGCAAGGCGTTCATTAACGGCGTGGCGGGAGAACGGTTTGCGGTTCGGAATTCCGGAGCGATTGCCGTGGTGGAAGGCGTTGGTGATCATGGATGCGAATATATGACCGGCGGCAGGGTCGTGATCCTTGGACAGACCGGTAAAAACTTCGCGGCAGGTATGAGCGGCGGTGTTGCTTATGTCTTGGATATGGAAAGCGACCTGTATATGAAGTTGAACAAATCCTTAGTGGCGATCGAAACCGTAAACAATAAATATGATGTTATGGAACTGAACGAACTGATCAAAGAACATGTAGCCTATACGAATTCGTCCATAGGTAAGGAAATTTTAGAGAATTTTGGTGACTATCTGCCGAAGTTCAAGAAAATCGTTCCGCATGATTACAAGCGTATGATGAATATGATCGTTCAAATGGAAGAAAAAGGACTTAGCAGCGAACAGGCACAGATCGAAGCATTTTATGCGATGAAGCGATAGGAGGGATATGGAATGGGTAAACCAACTGGATTTTTAGATTATGCGAGAGTGACAAGCGATGAGGCAGCTCCGAAGCAGAGAATCAAAAACTTTAATGAATTCCATACACCGTTATCCTTGGAAGAGCAGCGGACACAGGCGGCAAGGTGTATGGACTGCGGCGTTCCGTTTTGCCAGTCGGGACTGATGTTGAACGGAATGGCTTCCGGTTGCCCGCTCAACAATTTGATTCCGGAATGGAACGATTTACTGTATAACGGCAATATGGAGCAGGCATATCATAGATTGCATAAAACAAACTGTTTTCCGGAGTTTACTTCGCGGGTTTGTCCTTCGCCTTGTGAGGCGGCATGCACCTGCAATCTGAACGGGCTGCCGGTCAGCAATAAGGAGAATGAGAGAAGCATCATTGAATATGCCTACAAGCACGGGTTGGCGGCGCCGAATCCGCCGCAGGTGAGAACCGGTAAAAAAATCGCGGTGGTAGGCTCCGGTCCGTCGGGACTGGCAGCAGCCGACCAGTTAAACCAGCGGGGACATTCGGTAACGGTCTTTGAACGAAGCGATCGGATCGGCGGTCTTTTGATGTATGGCATACCGAACATGAAGATCGATAAGAAAGTGATCGACCGGAAAGTAGAAGTCATGAAAGAGGAAGGCGTAGAATTCATCACAAACGTCAATGTCGGTGCAACGCCGAAAATGGTAGACGGCACGCAGATGCAGGCAAAAAAAGCAGGCGATCTGCTGAAAGAGTATGACCGTGTGATTCTGGCATGCGGCGCTTCCAATCCGAGAGATATTAAGGCGGACGGCAGAGACGGGGAAGGGATTTATTTCGCAGTCGATTTTCTGAAAGCCGCAACAAAGAGCCTGTTGGATTCGGGATTTAAGGATCAGAAGTTTATTTCTACAAAGGATAAACATGTTTTGGTGATCGGTGGCGGTGATACCGGAAATGACTGCGTCGGCACTTCGATCCGCTTGGGCGCCGCGTCAGTGACACAGTTGGAAATGATGCCAAAGCCTCCGTCAGAGCGTGCGGATGATAATCAGTGGCCGGAATGGCCGAAGATTCTCAAAACGGATTACGGACAGGAAGAAGCTATTGCGGTTTTCGGTCATGATCCGAGAATCTATCAAACGACCGTGAAGGAATTTATCCGGGATAAGAACGGCGTCTTGAAAAAAGTAAAATGTGTCATGTTAGATTGGAAGAAAGATCCGGCAACCGGACGTATGAATATGTCGGAAGTACCGGACAGCGAATATGAAATCGAGTGTGATATTGTACTGATCGCCGCAGGATTCTTGGGATCACAGGAATATGTGACAAAAGCATTTCAGGTGGAACTCGATGGCAGAACCAATGTGAAGACGGAGCAGGATCATTATGCGACCAGTGTGGATCGCGTATTTGTAACCGGCGATATGCACCGGGGACAGTCTTTGGTAGTATGGGCGATCCGTGAAGGCAGGGAAGTCGCCAAAGCGGTGGATGAGAGCCTGATGGGATATACGAATCTGCAATGATCCATGATACCCTCTCACGATAGAAAGGCAGATGTGCGCCGGATATCGGAGAGGGTATTTTTGGGTATATGGAATATAGTTTTTTGCGGTTGAGTTGCCCTTGATTTTATGGTATACTGCGTGTATGATTGACGGTTTCAAAGGGAAGGAGGTATCTGTGGATGAAACGGATCGTGAGCATATGGTGTGTAGCTGTGTTGGTTTTTCTGACGGGCATCTTCCATACGGACATGGTTTTTGCTGCCAATACCTCCAATTTACAGGATTGGATCGTATATGAATATAATGAATCGAACGGTTTGCCGACCGGTGAGGCAAATACCGTTTTACAGACACAGGACGGATACATATGGATCGGAAGCTACGGCGGATTGATCCGATATGACGGTATTACATTTCGGAATTTTTCAGGTGAAGGGGCTATTCAGTCATCCAGTATCCGGGCTTTATTGGAAGACAGTCAGGGGAGATTGTGGATCGGTACGAACGATGTAGGAGTATACCGATATGAAAACGGCGTATTCACACATTTTCAATATGCAGATACACAGGAATTTCTATCGGTTCGTGATTTTGCGGAAGGAAATGACGGAACGATTTATGTGGCGACGACTTCCGGACTGGCAAAGGTCGGAGAAGAAGAATTATTGCTGGTCAATGAAGAAGTACACGGCATGACGATCTACAGCATGGCTGTGGACCGGAACGGAGTGCTTTGGACTTGTCAGGATGACGGTATTGCCCAATTACTGGACGGAGACAACCTCATCTATACGTTTGATTCCGAAAATATGCTGGATGCCTCCGTATATTGCGCAGACGTTATGCAGGACGGAAGTCTGTATCTGGGAACCGATGAAAACATGATTTATTCTGTGGAATTCCTCAATGAAGCATATGAAGACGATTCCTTTTCGCTTCATAAATATATGATCGGCGAGCGTTCCACCGTAAATGATATCACACAGGATGCGGAAGGCAATATCTGGGTGGCGGCTTTGAACGGAACCGGATATCTGGATCGTAATTATCATTGGCAGGATGTAACGACCGAACATTCGACGGCAGCCAATGTGATCACGTTTGACTATGAGGGCAATGTCTGGGTAGCGTCTACCAGTTATGGAATCATTCATTATGTGGACGGATTATATTACAATGCGAACGAGGTGTCCGGACTTTCGGAGACCGCCATCAATACCGTAGCGGTAAGTGAAGACGGGTATTACTTGGGAACGGATACAGGGTTGATTATTTTAAATACGGAGTTTCTGCCGGTCGAAAATGAATTGACAGAATTGCTGGAAGGGGAACGGGTCCGGAATATTATATGTGACAGTGACGGAAATATTTGGATCGGCACATATTATCAGCACGGGTTACTGCTGTATGAACCGGACTCGGGAGAGGTGACGGCATTTACACAGAAAGACGGAATGTCAAACGACCAGATCCGAATGATTTTGGAATGTTCGGATGGCAGTATAGCGGTAGCGTCTCAAAGCGGGGTCACTATCCTGCGGGATCATAAGATCGTACGTACCTATACGGAGGAGGATGGATTATCGTATCCGATCATTCTCTGTCTGTGTGAAGGGGCGGACGGTACGTTATATGCGGGTAGTGACGGTCAGGGGTTTTATGCGATTAAAGATGAAGAAGTGACACATTACGGATTTGATGAAGGATTGTCTGCCGGAGTCATTTTACGTATGCTGCCGGATCAAAACGGCGAGGGACTGTTCATCAGTGCCGGTAACAGTTTATATTATTGGGATTTTCAGTCGTTCCGGATGTTTGATAACTATGAAAAAAGCCCGGGCAGTATTTTTGATATGTATCTGGTAAATGACGACATATGGTTGATGCAGAGTAACGGGATCAATGTGCTGAATCGCAACGATCTATTGTCGGGTGAGGATACTTTGGTCAATGTGATCGGTGTTTCATACGGACTGACGGGAACTTTGAATGCGAATACATGGAATGCGGAACGGGATCATACATTTTATCTTTGTACGGACAACGGACTTTCCATATTGAATTTGGCAGATATGCAAAAAGAGGAGATACCGTTGCGTGCCATTGTTCATCAGGTGACGGTAGACGATCAGACATATGAAACGCCGGAACAGGTCACGATTGACGGACAGGCGACCCGTCTGACTATTCATTTTGCGGTCTTGTCATATTCCGGACAGGATATTACCGTTCGGTATCGCCTGAAAGGATTTGACGAAGAAATGCACACGATCGGTAATGATCAGCCGATGAGTGCCAGTTATACGAATCTTTCCGGCGGAGATTATGAATTTCTCTTGGAAGTACTCGGAGAAGATGGTGAAACGGTCTGTACGTCCTATACCATCCGTATACATAAAGAATATTTACTGTGGGAACATGCTTGGTTTTGGGTGGCACTCGGAGCGGTTGCGTTATTGCTGATAGCATGGATCGTCTGGCTGGGGATTCATGTCAATACGATCCGTTTAAAACGGCGTCAGGCAGAATATAAAAGTATTATTGAACAGGCACTCCGGACGTTTGCAAATACCATCGATGCCAAAGATAAATATACGAACGGACATTCCATCCGTGTGGCGGCATACGCTCTGGAAATTGCCAAGAAACTGAAACTATCGAAAGAAGAACAGGAACGGATCTATTATATTGCTTTGATGCACGATATCGGAAAGATCGGTATTTCGGATGAAATCCTGAATAAACCGGGAAAACTGACCGAGGATGAACGCAAGATCATAATGAGCCATCCTGCGATTGGCGGTGATATCTTAAAGGATTTTACTTCTTTGCCGGGAATCAGTGAAGGGGCAAGGTATCATCATGAACGGTATGACGGACAGGGATACAATGAGGGATTAAAAGGAGAAGAGATTCCGTTTTTTGCAAGAATCATATGTGTGGCGGATTCCTATGATGCGATGTCCAGCGTCAGATGTTACCGGAAATGTATGGATCAGGAAAGTATCATAGCGGAATTGAAACGATGTTCCGGCACTCAGTTTGATCCGAAAATTGTGGAGATCATGTTGGAACTGATTCAGGAAGGAAGAGTACCGATCCGTTTAGAAGATGCGGCAGCTCCGGATGCCACAACTGCATAAGAGTAAAAGCATGCGGATATCAGCCGAGTGACTGATATCCGCATGTTTTATATCTGGTAGTATATATGATCGTTAGCAGAACAGATTTCTGACGTGTGAGATTTCATCTGCCGTTGCCTGCATAGCCGGAATATAATACTGTCTTTCACGTGCGATTTTATAGATTTGTTCCTGTGACATTTCGGCAGCGTTACGGAACTGCTTTAAAGTCTGCTTTAATTCCTGATTTTCGGTTTGCGGGATCATGTCCGCATATTTTTTGAGTTCTGAATTGATACCCTCTAAGGTATCGGCAACCATAGTTTTTTCTTCCATATTTTATTTCCTCCTATAATTTGAATCGATTACTGTAAAAACTTCATCAGTGTCTGTTTGTTATCCATTGAGGAAGTGATGGCATCCTCAAAGAAGGATTTAATCTGTGGGTCGGTTGCTTCCTGTGCATAAGTTTGCATTTTGCAATGACTGGTTTCAAATCCGCCAATCAAGTGACGGAGGTTCTGAAGTTCAAGTTCTGATAAGTTACTCATATCTGCATCTCCTTTTTTGAAATTTCAGTATCTAGTATGTGTAAATGAAAGAAATCTATTCATCAAATGCGGAGAGATTGAATTTTATAATTTAGCACAAAAAAATACAAGAAAGAAAAAGAAGAAGCTTGTTATAACTATATTAACGGAATTCATAATAGGAGGTATAGTTATGACAAGAGGCGAGGCGAAAAAACTGGTAGAACAAATGACCTTGGAGGAAAAAGCCGGTCTTTGTTCCGGAAAAGATTTCTGGCGGTTAAAATCAGTCGAACGGCTGGGTATTCCGGAAGTGATGGTCTGCGACGGACCGAATGGGTTACGGAAACAATCGGAAGCGGAAGGCGCCGGTATTAATGACAGCATAGAAGCAGTCTGTTTTCCGGCTTCCTGTGCGGAAGCGGCTTCTTTTGACCGGAATTGCATGTATCGGGCAGGGCAGGCAATGGGAAATGCGTGTCAGGCGGAAAATATCAGTCTATTACTGGGACCCGGGACCAATATTAAGCGGAGTCCGATTGGCGGAAGAAATTTTGAATATTATTCAGAAGACCCGTATTTGTCTGCGCAAATGGCAGCCGCCCATATCAAGGGAGTACAGAGCAAGCATGTCGGTGCATGTATCAAACATTTTGCTGCCAATAATCAGGAGAGCAGAAGAATGTCTATCAGTTCCGAAGTGGATGAACGTACATTACGGGAGATTTATTTAGCGGCGTTTGAAGACGCGGTAAAAGAGGCAAAACCGTGGGCGGTCATGTGTTCTTATAACCGGTTAAACGGTATTTTTGCATCGGAACATCACTGGCTGCTGACAGAAGTCCTGAAAGAGGAGTGGGGATACGAAGGAATGGTAGTGACCGACTGGGGTGCCGTGAATGATCGGGTCAAAGGATTAGAAGCCGGCTTGGATCTGGAAATGCCGGGAAGCGGTGGCGCGACAGATCAACAGATTGTGGAAGCGGTACGGGCAGGAACCTTACCGGAGGCGATACTGGACGAAGCATGCGGCAGAATCGTCAGCCGTATCATGACGTATGCAGAGCATCGTGACCGGGACGCTGTCTGGGATCGGGAAAAAGATCATGAGCTGGCAGTGGAACTGGCAAAGGAATGTATGGTTTTACTAAAGAATGATGAAAGTCTTTTGCCCCTTTCCGATCAGCAAAAGATTGTCTTTATCGGAAAATTTGCGGAAAAACCGAGAATACAAGGCGGAGGAAGTTCACATGTCAATACCAAACATCAGACATGTGCATTGGATCAGGTGAAAACCATGGAGCATGTCACCTATGTTTCCGGTTTTGATACGACAGAGGCAGTCGGAGAGGATGCGCTTCGTTTGGAAAGACAGCGGATGAACGATGCGATCGCAGCGGCAAAACAAGCGGAAGTAGCCGTGATCTTTGCAGGCTTGCCGGACAGTTATGAATCGGAAGGTTTTGACCGGAAGCATATGCGGCTGCCGGATATTCAAAACCGATTGATTCAGGCGGTCGCCGAGGTACAGCCGAATACGGTCGTAGTATTGCATAACGGATCACCGGTTGAAATGCCGTGGGTACATGATGTCAAGGCGATCTTGGAAACGTACTTGGGCGGCGAAGGTGTCGGAGAAGCGGTGGTAGACTGTCTGTTTGGAAATACCAATCCGTCCGGCAAACTGCCGGAAACGTTTCCGTTAAAACTATCCGATAATCCTTCCTATCTGAATTTCCCGGGAGAAACGTCGAAAGTTGAGTATAAGGAAGGCATATTTGTCGGATATCGCTATTATGATAAAAAAGAAATGCCGGTCCTGTTTCCATTCGGGCATGGACTGAGCTATACCACATTTGCGTATTCAGATCTGCGAGTGGATAAACGGAAATTTCAGGATGAAGAACCGTGTACCGTGACGGTCACGATCACGAATACCGGTGACCGGTTCGGTAAGGAAGCGGTACAGCTTTATGTGCAGGATGTGGAGAGCAAAGTGCTTCGCCCGATCAAAGAATTAAAGGGATTCGAAAAAGTAGGGTTGATGCCGGGAGAAAGCAAAGACGTCAGCTTTGATTTAGGGAAGCGGGCATGGGCATATTATGATGTGGAAGCACATGACTGGTATACGGAAGAAGGGGAATTCCGCCTGCTGGTCGGCGCATCGTCACAGGATATCCGACTGACAGAAACGGTATATGTCGTACCTTATAAAAAGAAAAAGCAGATATACACTATGAGTACGATCTTGGGTGATCTGTATGAGAATCCGGATGTAAAACAGGAAATAGCCGAACTGAAAAAGATCAGTGACAGTATGTTTGAATCGGCGAATCAGGAAGCTTTAGGAGAGGGTATGGCAGATATGATGGAGGCACAGACAAGGGAAATGCCGCTGAAAAGCCTGCCGAGTTTTTCGAATGGCGTCATTTCGCGAGCCTATCTGGAAGAACTTTTAAATCGGTTGAACCGCTAAACCAATACGGGCAGGATGCAGCGGAAAACGTATCCTGCCTATCGATGGGACAGCGAATCTCTATAAGAGATGGTCGATCGGCAGATATACCGGTAATCCGTCCTGATATTTCAGATCCGGTTCTCCCTGAATCAAAGGAAGCATATAATCATGTAACGCAGGGGTGATATCATTGCCCGCCTCGTTGATCCATTCTCTCGGGATGACTTTGGTCTGATTGGCAATATCATCAACGGATGAAAAATGGATGCTGACACAGTACGGATGCTGACTGGTTCGGTGCATGGTCAGCATACACATGGTTTCCCCCTGCTCCGCTCCCTCCACTGCCTTACAGCCGAGTTGAAAGGATTCGTTCAGGTCGGTCAGGGAAGCGGTATGCGATGCGCAACGTTGCAATACATTCAATTCAATGGATCTGACCTTGATTCCGATCTGCTCTTTGATCATATATTCCAGTGCTTTTCCGGTGCCGCTTAACTGGCTATGCCCGAATGTATCCGCGGATGCCGCAGTCGCGCTGATATAATCGCCGTTTTCGTCACGGATTCCCTCGGAAACTGCTACGATCACGTTATTGTGCGTCGTGAGCAGACGATTGACGTCCGCAAGAAAGGTGGTTTTGGAAAACGGAACTTCCGGCAGATAGATCAAATGCGGCGCCGCATTGTAGTTGTTTCTTGCCAAGGCGGAAGCGGCAGTCAGCCATCCGGCGTCACGTCCCATGATTTCCACGATCGTCACGCTTTTCAGCGCATAGATAAATGTATCGTGCGCGATTTCCAATAGCGAGGATGCGACAAATTTCGCAGCGGAACCATAACCGGGAGTGTGATCCGTTACGGCTAGATCATTATCAATGGTTTTCGGGATACCGATAATGGATACGGGACTGCCGATCCGTTTCCCGTAATGACCGAGTTTCATGACGGTATCCATGGAATCGTTACCGCCAATATAAAAGAAAGCCTGTATATTCCGTGTTTCAAAAAAATGGAAGATGTCACGGTATGGCTTATCGTCTTCCTTGTAATCCGGTAATTTATAACGGCAGGAACCGAGATACATGGCAGGAGAAGTCTTTAATGTCTCAATAAAATGCGGTTTGTTCCTGCTGATTTCAGAAAGATTCATGATCTTTTGATTCAAAATACCAAGGATGCCGTTAATGGAACCATATACGGTATCAAAGGTTTCACTGCAAAAGACGCCTTGGATGACGCCTGCCAGACTGGCATTGATCGCAGCGGTTGGTCCTCCGGACTGCGCGACAATACAATTGCATTTGGTATGTGGCATGTAGATTCTCCTTTTATCGGTTGGAATATAATTCAAGTATAATCCATTTCCGGAAAAGTGCAATAAAAATAATTCGGGAAGAGGATTTGCACTTTTGCCGAAAATAGTATAAAGTGCAATTTGAGAAACGTAAAAAGGAAGGCAGATATGAAACTGGATTTTAAGAAACAGACAATAGCGGACGGGGAGCGCTTATGGAAGATTTTGAATAATAATTCTTATCGCGGGTGTGAATTCAGTGTTGCCAATCTCATTTTATGGTCGGGGTTTTATCATACGGAATATGCGGTGACCGGAGATGTGCTGGTCACAAAACAGACGAGTGAGGACGGCGCCGTCCGGTTATCCTTCCCGATCGGTGCAGGGGATGATAAGGAAGAACTACAGATCTTTGAATGCGAACTGGAGTATTTCCGTACGATCGGACAGGCTCCCCGATTTGGAATGATCGATCATGTGATGATGGAAAAAATAGAACGCTGGTATCCGGATCGTTTTCAATGGGATACCGAGCGGAACTGGGCGGATTATGTATACAGCCGGGAACAGTTGGCGTCACTGGCGGGGAAAAAACTGCATGGAAAACGAAATCATATCAAACGGTTTATCGACCGACACCCGGAGTGGAAATATGAAACGATTACGGAAGATAATGTGGAAGAATGTATCTGCATGGCAAAAGAATGGTGCAGACAGCACTGCGTTCAGGAGGACGACGAAAAAGAGGAAGAAGCTCATTTGGTAAATCGGGCATTGCGTTCTTTTCGGACGTTACATATGAAAGGCGGATTGCTTCGAATCAAGGAGGGAGTCATTGCATTTACACTGGGATGCCCGATCACGAAAGATACCTTTGATGTCAATTTTGAAAAAGCATTCGGCGATATACAGGGAGCCTATCCGATGATCAACCAACAGTTTGTCTTACATGAATTGCAGGATTATACGTATATTAATCGTGAAGAAGATTTAGGGATTGAAGGGCTGCGGAAAGCGAAATTATCATACGCACCAGTCTTTCTGTTGGAAAAAGGGATCGTGTTTGAGAAAAACTAAAACGAAAGCCGATAAGCCAAAATAAGGCAAATGCTTGTATACGACGGGTATTTGCATTATAATTTGGTATACAGCATACATAGAATGGAAACGAAAAGAGGATAAGAATATGAAATTTTTTATTGATACTGCAAATGTAGAGGAGATCAAAGCGGCGAATGATATGGGAATCATATGCGGAGTGACGACTAATCCGTCTCTGATCGCAAAATCGGGAAGAAAGTTTCAGGATGTGATTCAGGAAATCGCGGCGATCGTGGACGGACCGATCAGCGGTGAAGTACGGGCGACGCTCACGGATGCGGAAGAAATGATACGCGAAGGAAGAGAGATCGCGGCGATCCATCCGAATATGGTGGTCAAGATTCCGATGACAGAAGCAGGATTACAGGCATGTAACAGATTGTCAGCGGAAGGGATTCGTGTAAATATGACGCTGATCTTCTCGGCAAATCAGGCATTATTGGCGGCAAGAGCCGGAGCGGCGTATGTCTCGCCTTTCATCGGAAGAATCGATGATATCAGCATGTCCGGCATGGATTTGATCCGAAATATTGTGGAAATGTTGAGCTATACGGACTTAAACACAGAGATTATCGCCGCAAGCGTGCGGAATCCGGTACATGTTACGGAATGCGCTCTGGCAGGAGCGGATATCGCTACCGTGCCTTATGCGGTTTTGATGCAGATGATCCATCATCCGTTGACCGATGCGGGAATTCAGAAATTTCAGGCGGATTATTTAAAGACGCAGGAAGCGCATGAGGGATAGGAAAGGAACCGCAAAAGAAATCTGAAGTTAAGGGTTCATTTTTTATGAAATAAATGGTAAAATGTCTTTGAATATCGGAAAAGGAGTGGATAGAATGGGTTATATGGATACGTATCGATCATGGTGTGAGGATTCATACTTTGATGAGGAAACCAAAGCGGAATTACTTGCCATTAAAGATAATGAGAATGAGATTCGGGAACGGTTTTATAAGGATTTGGAATTTGGCACCGGCGGCTTGCGTGGGATCCTCGGCGCAGGAACGAACCGTATGAATGTCTATACAGTCAGAAAAGCGACACAAGGTCTGGCAAATTATATCAAAGCGGCAAAAGGAGAGTCAAAAGGCGTGGCGATCGCGTATGATTCCAGACATATGTCAACCGAGTTTGCAGATGTTGCGGCGTTATGTTTGAATGCAAACGGAATTCAATCCTATGTGTTTCCTTCTCTGCGACCGACGCCGGAGTTGTCGTTTGCAGTCCGGGAGTTGGGATGTATCGCCGGGATTGTCGTGACTGCAAGTCATAATCCACCGGAATACAACGGATATAAAGTATATTGGGAAGACGGCGCGCAGGTTACTCCGCCGCATGATCAGGGTATTATGGCGGAAGTTGCCAAAGTAACGGATTTTCATGAAGTATTGACCATGGATAAAGAGACGGCGATCGCACAGGGACTGTATCACGTGATCGGTTCCGATCTGGACGACAAGTATATGGAGGCTTTGAAAAAGCAAATCATTCATCCGGAAATCATTCGGGAAGTGGCGAAGGATATCAAAATCGTGTATACTCCGCTGCATGGCACGGGTAATGTTCCGGTGCAGCGTGTTTTGAAAGAACTGGGATTTGAGCATGTCTATGTGGTACCGGAACAGGAACAGCCGGACGGGGATTTTCCGACGGTGTCCTATCCGAACCCGGAGGATCCGAAAGCATTTGCCTTGGCACTGGAATTGGCAAAAAAGGTGGATGCAGATATTGTTTTGGCAACGGATCCGGACGCGGACCGTCTGGGCGTGTATGCGAAAGATACGAAAACGGGCGAATACGTCAGCTTTACCGGAAATATGTCCGGTATGCTGATCTGTGAATATATCATGAGGGAACGGAAAGCGGTCGGTACCCTGCCGCAAAACGGCGCCTTGGTCACAACGATCGTTACGACAAATATGACGGTTCCGATCGCACAGAACTATGGCGTAAAGCTGATCGAAGTGCTGACCGGCTTTAAGTTTATCGGGGAGCAGATTAAACTGTTTGAACAGCAGCACACCTATGAGTATGTATTTGGATTGGAAGAAAGCTATGGCTGTCTGGTCGGAACGCATGCGAGAGATAAGGACGCCTGCGTAGCCGTCATGATGCTTTGCGAAGTGGCGGCTTGGTGCAAAAAGCATCAGATGACGTTGTGGGATCAGATGATCCGTATTTACGAAACATACGGATATTTCAAAGAAGGATTACAGACGATCACTTTGAAGGGCTTTGACGGAGCGGAGCAGATTCGGACCATTATGGAGAAGCTGCGTAAAGATCCGCCAAAACGATTCGGCGATCTGGAGGTTCTTGCAGTCCGTGACTATGAAGCGGATGTCCGCACAGATTGCAGGACCGGCGAGACTGCTTCAACCGGTCTGCCGAAATCCAATGTATTGTATTGGGAATTGTCAAATCATTCATGGTGTTGTGCAAGACCTTCCGGCACTGAACCAAAGATTAAATTCTATATGGGCGTAAAAGGCACGAGTATGGAAGATGCGGAAACGAAACTGGCAGCTTTAACAGACGCCCTGATGGCACAGGTTCAGTAAAGAAAGAGGAGGAAAATCTATGTGTGGTATCGTTGGCTATGTAGGTGAGCAGCAGGCGGCGCCGATTTTATTGGACGGTCTTTCAAAATTAGAATATCGCGGATATGACTCTGCCGGCGTGGCGGTCTATGACGGTAAGGAGATCAATGTTATCAAAGCCAAAGGACGTTTGCAGGCTTTGAGAGATTTGACACAGGACGGAAACGGATTGAAAGGTACGATAGGGATCGGGCATACCAGATGGGCGACACATGGCGAGCCTTCTGTACACAATGCGCACCCGCATTACAATCAGTCTCGTTCCATTACGGTGGTTCATAACGGTATTATCGAAAATTATCAACCGTTGAGAGACAAATTGATTTCCAAAGGCTATGCCTTTCATTCAGAGACGGATACGGAAGTGATCGCACATCTGCTGGATTATTATTATAAAGGAGATCCCAAGGAAGCGATCTTTAAGGTCCTGCATCGCGTGATCGGTTCTTATGCGTTTGGCATCCTGTTTCAGGATCATCCGGATACGGTATATGCCGTGCGAAAGGATTCTCCGTTGATCGTTGGCGTATCGGAGGACGGTAATTATATTGCTTCGGATGTACCGGCGGTCCTGAAGCATACGAGGAATGTATATTATATCAATAACTATGAATTAGCCGAATTATCTGCTCATGACGTGCATTTTTACAATGAGGATCTGGAGGAAGTCGAAAAGGAGCAGGTGACGGTAGAGTGGGATGTGGAAGCGGCTGAAAAAGGCGGATATGAGCATTTCATGTTGAAAGAGATTTATGAACAGCCGAAAGCAGTGGAATCTACCATCAGCCCGCGCATCAAGGACGGAAGAGTTGTCATAGAGGAATTAAATATGACAGACGCCGAAATTCAGGCAATCCGCCGGATCTATATCATCGGCTGCGGCTCCGCTTATCATGTAGGCGTGGTCGGCAAATATGTCTTGGAAAAAATGACGGGGATTCCGGTAGAAGTAGATCTGGCATCGGAATTCCGTTATCGGGATCCGATTTTAGAACCGGATTCGATGGTCATCATTATCAGTCAGTCCGGAGAAACGGCAGATTCACTGGCGGCATTGCGGAAGGCGCAGGAATTAGGCGCGAAAGTATTGGGCATCATCAATGTGGTCGGCAGTACCATCGCCCGTGAAGCGGACAATGTCATGTATACATGGGCGGGACCGGAAATATCCGTAGCGACGACGAAAGCATACAGTACGCAGTTAACGGCACTGTATATGCTGGGCATCCTCTTTGGTGATATCCGCGGTAAGATCACGCCAAGTGAGTATCGGACAATGATTCAGGAACTGCAAAGCCTGCCGGAAAAGATTCAGGAGATTTTAGGAGATAAGGAACGAATCCAGTGGTTTGCGGCAAAATATGCAAATGCAGAGAATATTTTCTTTATTGGCAGAGGCGTCGATTATGCTTCTTCGATGGAGGGTTCCCTGAAACTGAAAGAGATTTCATATATCCATTCGGAGGCGTATGCTGCCGGCGAACTGAAGCATGGAACCATTTCATTGATCGAGGACGGAATCCTGACGGTTGCGGTCTCTACCCAGCCGGAATTATACGAAAAGATGATCAGTAATGCGGTAGAGGTAAAAACGAGGGGAGCTTATGTGTTTGCATTGGTAAGCGAAGACAATCAGGGAATGAAGGATGTAGCGGATTTTGTGGTTGAGATTCCAAAAACATATGCTTGTTTTGCTCCTTCCCTCTCGGTGATCCCGCTTCAGCTCTTTAGTTACTATGTATCGGTGGCAAAAGGCTTGGATGTAGACAAACCGCGTAATCTGGCAAAATCAGTAACGGTAGAATAAAAAATGATCATAAAATGCCTTGGAATTGAGAATCCGTTTATAAATTTCTCTGTTTCAGGGCATTTTTAAATGTCATAAAAAATTCAGAATTTTTCTGAAGTAGGATATTGTACTTTTCATATCAATTTGATATGATGAAAAAGTCTAAATTTGTAATATTTTAGAAATAATTTAGCAATATTTGAATGATAAGAAAGAATAAAGAGAAGGATACTAATCATGGAAGATAATAGAAAGACAGCACGAAGAGCGACAGATGGTGTGCAGTTACCTCCTACGGCAAAGCGATTGGAGGAAGAACGAGCCAGACTGAGAGAGTCATCCGCAGGTTTGCGGATGCCCGGTTCCGATGTGAAAGCGTCTGATGAAGCAAAACAAAGAATGGAACGTTTGGAGCAGAATACGCGGACTAAGATGCAGCAGTCGAAACGAGAGGAATACGACAATATGAAAGCAAACAGACAAACATCGAAAAAAGCCAGAAAAAAGAAAATGAAGCGGTTGTGGTCGATCTTGGGGGTGGAGATCTTGACGTTCTTCATACTTTTGATCGGATATGGTATCTTTTATGCTAACAGTAAACTGGATTCATTGAATTATAATGAGATTTCCGATGAGGATTTAGGTATTAACGAAGGATTGTCCGATCTCCCGAAGGAAAAATTTACGACCGTTGCTCTGTTTGGAATTGACGCCCGTGATGTCAATACAGATGCAGGCAATCGAAGTGATACGATCATGATCGCCAGTGTCAATAACGAGACCAAAGAAGTGCGGATCGTATCGGTCTTTCGGGATACGTATCTGGAAGTGGAAAATCCGGCAGGCAAAGGGGATGACCTGTTCACAAAAGTCACCCATACGTATGCCTATGGCGGACCGAAAGCGGCGGTGGCGACCTTAAATAAAAATCTTGATTTGCAGATTACGGAATATGTGACCGTCAACTTCCAGTCCTTAACAGATGCAATTAATGATCTGGGAGGGATTACCGTGGAAGTGGACGAGGATGAGCGGTATGCGGTAAATCTTTATTTACCGGAGACGGCGGAAGTCGCCGGCATGCAGTATACTCCGTTGACACAGACGGGAATGGTGAATTTAGACGGTCTTCAGGCAACTACTTATTGCAGAATCCGTTATGAGGTGGCAGGCGGAGACGTCGGACGTGCGGAACGGCAGCGAGAGGTGTTACAGGCAATCTTGGATAAAGCGAAGCAGTCGGATCTGGCTACATTAAATGATATTTTGGATGATGTGCTTCCGAAAGTTTCGACCAGTTTAAGTAAAAAAGAGCTGTTGTCCCTGATGACGGGCGTATTTGATTATAAGATCGTGGCAAATGAAGGATTTCCGTTTATTTATCATATTGATTCTATATATGATGAGACATTGGATACAAATCTTTCTATGGTCGTGACCGGTAATCTGGAAAACAATGTTGCACTGTTACACGAATTCTTATATGATGCAACGATCGATTTCCCGGCGGGAAACGACGGAACAGACGGCACGACTGACAGTACAGAGCCTCCTGTGGCATCCGGTGACGAAGTGATCTATACACCGTCGTCAGAAGTCCTGCGCATCAGCGAGGAAATTGAAACAAAAACGGGGATTTATCCACCCGATGATCCGGAATTCCGAGGGCAGTATTAGGATCCGTGATTGTACGCGAAGGGAGTGATAGATATTATGGCAATATTTGAGGAATTTAGTTTTAAATCCGCAGATGAGGTAACAACCATTCATGGGTGTTGCTGGAAGCCGGAAGGTCAGGCAAAAGCTGTCATACATGTTTGTCATGGTATGGTGGAATATATTGAGCGGTACACGGAACTGGCGGAACATCTGACTGCGCAGGGTTATGTAGTATATGGAGCAGATATGCTCGGACACGGAAAATCCGTTGTCAATAAGAATTGTTTTGGATATTTCGGAGAACATAACGGTAATTGGAAACTCTTATCGGATATGGTTATTTTACAGGGGCTGGCAAAGAGGGCGTATCCGGGTATTCCATATATCATGCTGGGACACAGTTTTGGTTCTGTCATGGTGCGGGAATTTGCCGAACGCTTTCCGGATAGTCTGGATGGTATGATTTTACTGGGGATCGTGTATTATCCGAGTATCGTGGCAGGAATGGGTAAACTGCTATGTGACGCTATTGCAAAGTCGAAAAAAGAAGGCTATCGGTTTCGCAGTACGTTTATGAATGATCTGGCATTGGGAAAGTTTGAGAAACACTTTCAGGAAGAAGATTTGAGAAACAGTTGGCTGTCGCGTGACCGGCAGGAAGTCAACGCATATAATGCAAAACCGGAATGTAATTTTATTTTCACGGTAGGAGCATACCGGGATTTAATGGTTGCGTTACTGGAAACAAACAATAAAAAGAACTTGGCACGTCTGAATCCGGATCTTCCGGTTTTGATCATGGCAGGTGATCAAGACCCTGCCGGACAGTACGGAAAAGCTCCCAAGAAGTTATATCACATATATAAGAAGCTGGGATTGGAATGCCGGATTCGTCTCTACAAAGACAACCGCCATGAATTACTTCATGACTTGGATCGGGAGAAAGTATACAAAGATCTGCTCAAATGGCTGGATCATTATGTCGGTAAATAACAGGGCATAACAAGAGAAGCATAGGTGTACTTGGGAGAAAAGATGATGCAGAATCAGATGAAAAAGTGGATAATGATTATTGTGTGCGAAGTGGTGGCACTGGCGATCATATTAACGGGCATCAGTTTGACCAGAAGCCATTCCCAAGCATTGGCGTTTGAAATACAACAGGACAAGCGGATGCGTCTCGGCAGTGAGGAACTGGATGCGATGACCGAAAATGCTTACTGGACGTTCGTCAACCAAAGGTTTATTTTGGTATATGATGACGAAGGGGAATTACAGTGGGTGAAGATTGATAACGAATTTGGACGGAATCACTATGATTTTGATTCTACGCTGCTGGATGAAGGATTGTTCAAATACTATACGGAAAACGGTCAGATCACATCATCGGTGGGCATTGACGTCTCCAGATATCAGGAACAGATCAACTGGGAACAGGTAAAAGCAGCAGGTGTAGATTTTGCCTTTGTCCGTATCGGTTACCGGGGATATGGAAACGGGGCGCTGGTATTGGATGATACCTTTGACTACAATGTGTCGCAAGCGTTAAATAATCACTTAAACGTCGGCGTTTATTTTTATTCGCAAGCCATTTCCTATGAAGAGGGAGTGGAAGAAGCACAGTTTGTACTGGAAAATGTTAAGCCTTATGCGATCAATCTGCCGATTGTGTTGGATACAGAGGATCCTATGGATGATACGGCGCGGACGGAAGGAATGACGCCCCAGCAGCGTTCGGAAGCTTGCCGTGGATTTTTGGAGACCATCCGGACGGCAGGGTATGAAACCATGATTTATGCAAATCTGCAATGGATCGCATTAAAACTGGATCTTTCCCAACTGTACGGATATGATCTTTGGTTTGCGCAATATGCCAATGAGCCACAGCTTCCATATCGTTTTCAAATCTGGCAGTATACACAGGAAGGGGTTGTACCCGGTATTTCCAAACCGGTAGATCTGAATATCGGATTTGCGTTCTATGGAACATAACCATTCCGCAGATGCAGATTGAAAAAGAAAAAAAGACTTGAATCGAGAGGATTCCAGTCTTTTGTTGCGTAGCGGAAGGGAGATTCGAACTCTCGACACCACGGGTATGAACCGTGTGCTCTAGCCAACTGAGCTATTCCGCCAAGAAAAGTGTAAGAAATATGGGACCTACAGGGCTCGAACCTGTGACCCTCTGCTTGTAAGGCAGATGCTCTCCCAGCTGAGCTAAGATCCCATAGTCGCTTGACACATGTGCTATTATATGGTTTAAAGAAAAAAAAGTCAAGCCCATTTTTGAAAAAATGGAAAAGAAAACATTTATAGGAAAAGGAGAATAGAATGCGGGTAGGAATGGGATATGATGTCCATCGATTAGCCGAGGGCAGAACATTGATTTTGGGAGGCGTTGTCATTCCATATGAGAAAGGATTACTGGGACATTCGGACGCCGACGTGCTGGTACATGCCATTATGGATGCTTTGTTGGGAGCCGCGGCTCTCGGCGATATCGGCAGGCATTTTCCGGATACGGATCCGGCATATGCGGGCGCTGATAGTATCGAATTGTTAAAGCATGTCAAGCAATTAATCGAAGAACGGTTGTTGTTTATAGAAAATATTGACGCAACGGTGATCGCACAGCATCCGAAACTGGCGCCTTACATTCCTCAAATGGTAGAAAGGATCGCTGCGGCGTTGGGATTGCCGGAAAGCAGAGTCAATATTAAGGCGACGACGGAAGAAGGACTTGGATTTACCGGTACGGGAGAAGGAATCAGCGCAAATGCGATCTGCGCGTTGGAAACGGTGGCGAATTATAGCTATGACGTTATGGATGTATCCGAAAGCAGATGCAATGGTTGTATGGGCTGCCCGAAAGGGATTCAATAGATGTGTAGAAGGCGGGGATCGAACAAACTGTGGAAGCAACAAGATGGAAAAAACTGATTGATGAACTGGATCATAACCACCGATTGTCTGCCGACGGCTATCGTAGTTTATTGGAACAGCGGTTTACCGTTCAGGATGCGGATCTGAAAGAAGAAATGGACCGGTATTTATTTGAACATGCCAGAAACCGGCAGCAGCAGAACTTTGGCAGAAAAATCTATGTGCGTGGATTGATCGAGTTTACCAATTATTGTAAAAACAACTGCTATTACTGTGGCATTCGAAGGGATAACCGGCGGGTGGAACGGTATCGTCTGACCGAAGAACAGATCTTGGAATGCTGTGCGGAAGGATACAGGCTGGGATATCGGACATTTGTTTTACAAGGCGGAGAGGATTCTTATTTTACGGATGATAGAATTTGTGATATAATTAAAGCCGTGAAATTAAGATATCCGGATTGCGCGTTGACGCTGTCTATTGGAGAGCATTCCCGTGACAGTTACCGGCGTTGGTTTGCTGCCGGAGCGGATCGATATCTGCTGCGCCATGAAACGGCGGACGAACAGCATTATCGTTATCTGCATCCGGATACACTGTCATTACAGAATCGGAAAGCCTGTCTGTGGGCGTTGAAAGAGATCGGTTATCAGGTGGGAGCCGGATTTATGGTGGGATCGCCCGGACAAACGATGGATCATCTGGTGGAAGATTTATTGTTTCTATCCGAATTGCAGCCGCACATGATCGGGATCGGACCGTTTATCACGCATCAGGATACGCCGTTTGCAAAAGAGAAAAACGGAAGTGTGGAGCAGACCTTATTTTTACTTGGGATTCTTCGCCTGATGTTTCCGAGCGGGCTGCTGCCTGCGACGACGGCTCTTGGCACTTTGGCACCGGACGGAAGAGAACGGGGGATCTTGGCAGGCGCCAATGTGATCATGCCGAATCTGTCACCGACCGCAGTTCGAAAGCAATATAGTCTGTATGACAATAAGATATGTACGGGAGAAGAATCCGCACAGTGTACACAGTGTATCAAAGGCAGACTGCGATCCATCGGATATGAAATGACCGTGGATCGTGGAGATCATCCGGATATTCAATAGAGAAAGAAGGGTTTATTATGTGGAAGTATGATCCGAAGAGTACAAATGCTGACGAATTTATCAATCATGAGGAGATTTTGGAGACTTTAGCTTATGCGGATGCCCATAAGAATGACAGACCGCTGCTAAAAGAGATCTTGGAAAAAGCAAAAGCACGCAAAGGTCTGAGCCATAGGGATGCGAGCGTATTGCTGGCTTCGGAAGATGAAGAGATCAATGAGGAAATCTTCCGACTGGCAAAACAGATCAAGCAGGATTTTTACGGAAACCGTATTGTGTTGTTTGCACCGCTGTATCTTTCCAATTACTGCGTGAACGGCTGTACGTATTGTCCGTACCATGCCGTCAACCGCCATATGCCGCGCAAAAAGCTGACGCAGGAAGAAGTGCGGCGGGAAGTGATCGCTCTGCAGGATATGGGACACAAGCGTTTGGCAATCGAATCCGGAGAAGATCCGGTCAATAACCCGATCGAGTATATCTTGGAATGTGTCAATACCATTTATGGGATCCATCACAAAAACGGTGCGATCCGTCGGGTGAATGTCAATATTGCCGCAACGACAGTCGAGAATTATCATAAATTAAAAGAAGCTGGGATTGGAACTTATATTTTGTTTCAGGAAACATATCATAAAGAAAGTTATTTGCAGCTGCATCCGACTGGACCGAAGCATGATTATAATTACCATACGGAGGCAATGGATCGGGCAATGCAGGGAGGCATTGATGATGTAGGATGCGGCGTTTTATTTGGTCTGGATAAGTATCGTTATGAATTTGCAGGCTTATTGATGCACGCAGAGCATTTGGAAGCGGTTTTCGGCGTTGGACCACATACCATCAGTGTACCTCGGTTGCGGGATGCGGATGATATTGATTCCAGTGCATTCAAAAACGGAATTGATGACGATACCTTTGCTAAGATCGTTGCATGTATCCGGATCGCAGTACCGTATACCGGTATGATCGTTTCCACCAGAGAGAACCAAAAGACCAGAGAAAAAGTACTGGGACTGGGCATTTCACAAATCAGCGGCGGTTCCCGAACCAGTGTCGGCGGATATGTGGAACCGGAGCCGGAGGACATGAAATCGGAACAGTTTGACGTTATGGATAACCGGACGCTGGATGAAGTCATATGCTGGTTGATGAAGCTTGGATATGTACCGAGCTTTTGCACCGCATGTTATCGGGAAGGAAGAACCGGGGACCGTTTCATGAGTCTCTGTAAGAGTGGACAGATTCAGAATTGCTGTCATCCGAATGCCTTGATGACACTGAAAGAATATCTTGTGGATTATGCAGGCAAGGAAACCAAAGAGGTCGGAGATGCTCTGATTCAGGCGGAATTAAAGAATATTCCAAAAGAACAGGTGCGAAAGATCGTGATAGAGAATTTAAGTAAAATTGAAACAGGACAGAGAGATTTCCGGTTTTAATGTATGTGTGAAGGACGAGCAAACGCGTATCCGGACGAACGCCGGACGGGAGAACAGGAGGAATAACATATGAGCATGAATGAAACCCCAAGTGGAGACAGAGTACATATCAGCTTATTTGGTAAGCGAAATGCCGGGAAATCGAGCGTGATGAATGCCCTGATCGGACAAAAGCTGTCCATCGTTTCCGATGTCAAAGGAACCACGACGGATCCGGTCCGGAAGTCCATGGAACTGCTGCCAATGGGACCGGTCGTATTTACGGATACTCCGGGTTTAGATGATGAAGGGCAGTTGGGGGCTTTTCGTGTGGAGAAAAGTTATGAAGTACTGGACAAAACGGATATTGCGGTTGTGGTAGTGGATGCCGTTTTGGGGATTGAAAACGAGGATACCCGCATGATCCAACGCATCCGTGAAAAGCAGATTCCGTATGTGGTGGTTTATAATAAGCATGATCTGATAGAAAATCCCACCATTGAAAAGGTAGATGTTAAAAACTTACTGACGAAACAACAGGCGGGAGAAGAAATCAGCATCTGGGTGAGTACGATAGATCACTATCATATAAACGAGCTGAAGGAACTGCTGGCAGGCATGCAGCCGGCAACCACGCCGGAAATACCGATCATATCGGATTTGGTGCAAACCAATGATTTGGTCGTGCTGGTGGTACCGATTGACAAGGCGGCTCCAAAGGGACGTCTGATCTTACCGCAGCAGCAGACGATTCGTGATTTGCTGGATGCCGGAGCGACGGCTGTTGTGACACGGGAAACCGAACTGGAACAGTTGATCCGAAATCTCGGAAAATCACCCGCGTTTGTGATAACGGATTCACAGGTCTTTGAAACCGTTGCCAAACTGGTGCCGGATGATATTCCGCTGACCTCATTTTCCATTCTGTTTGCCCGGCATAAAGGCGTGCTTCCGGCAGCAGCCCAAGGAGCGGATATGCTGGCACAGTTACAGGATCGGGATACCGTCCTGATCGCGGAAGGATGTACGCACCATCGGCAATGCGGTGATATCGGAACGGAAAAACTGCCGAACTGGATTCGTCAGTATACCGGCGGAAAAGAGATCTATTTTGAATTTTGCAGCGGAACGGAGTTTCCAAAAGACTTATCTGCATATCGTCTCGTTATTCAATGCGGCGGCTGCATGCTGAATGAGCAGGAAGTGAAATCCCGTTACCGTTTAGCTAAGCAGCAGGGAGTACCGATGACCAATTATGGCATTGCGATTGCCAAAATGAAAGGAATCTTGTCTCGCAGTATGGAAAAGCTGTGATGCAGTTTGACAGAAAACACATGAACGATCGGATACAATATGTAGGACAAGCAGAAAAACAGGAAATCCGTTCTCTTTGGCAGGCTGCATTTCAGGATCCGGAACCCTTTGCCGATTACTATTTTCAGTATGTGTATGGAAAAAACCGGGTTTTGGCTGCAAAAAGCGGCGGGAGGATCTGTTCCATGCTGCATTTAAATCCATATCTATGGTGTCAAACCGATTCTATAACCGGCAGGGAGAGGAGTCGGTTTTTACTGCATTATATCGTCGGAGTGGCAACCGCGCGGGAATTCCGCCGCAAAGGTTATATGGCGCGTTGTCTGACGAAAGCGTTGCAGGATATGGAAGCGGACGGTGAACCGTTTACCTATCTTATGCCGGCGCGCAAAGAATACTATGAACCGTTTCAGTTTGTAACACTCAAAGAAGAAAGCGCTTGGTTACACACAGCCGACGGTTGGAAGCGTACATCGGGGACAGAGGACATAAGGAAACCGCTCGTCATGCAAAATGATCTTCCGTATCGTTTGTTTCCGGTGCGGGACGCGGAATATATGGAGCGTTTGCGTACAGAGACGGCAGCCGAGGGAGGCGGTCTGATCTCATGGAGTACGCATGGCTATGCGGCGTATGTGCAGGACCGGAGCGGACCGCATGGGAAAGTTGTCATCCGACAGATCTTCTGCGGAGCGGATGGTCCGTGTAAAAACGTGGAAGAATTATTGGAGTCGGTCATATTGCCGGAATTATTCCAAATGTATGGACCGACAACGGTGGAATATCAAGAGGCACAGACTATGATGATCCGGATCATACGTTTGGACCGGTTTGTGGAATTGTTGCCGTACGGACAGGAAACAAAACAGATCGTGGTGAATGTGAAGGATACGATCTGTCAGGGGAATCATGGAACATTTCGGATCACGCTTGCCAAAGAAGGGTGTAGTCTGGTACCTTTGCGGTCGGAGGAATCACAGGCACAGTATGATTGGGATATTGCGGAGTTGACCGCTTATCTTCTGAAGGAGACTTCATTTGCGGAGCAGGTTTACCTGATGGAAGAGGTATAAGGCGATACGCACAGAATAGAGTTGCTATTTTGCAACGGATTATATATAATGAGCGGGTAACGGACCGTTTTTTGCGAAAAAATGGCATAAAGGAGTAAGATCATGAAAATATATAATACGATGTCCCGGCAGAAAGAGGAATTTGTACCGATTCGGGAAGGCAAAGTAGGAATTTATGTATGCGGACCTACGGTTTATGATTATATTCATATCGGAAATGCAAGACCGATGATCGTCTTTGATACCTTGCGCCGATATCTGACCTATAAAGGATATGAGGTAAATTATGTCTCAAATTTTACGGATGTTGACGATAAGATCATCAGGCGCGCGAACGAAGAAGGTGTAGATGCTTCGGTGATTTCCGAACGGTTTATTGCGGAAGTCAAAAAAGATATGGCGGCTATGAATGTACAGGAAGCCACGGTACATCCGAAGGCAACGGAAGAAATACCGGATATGATCCAAATGATAGAGACGCTGGTCGAGAAAGGATACGCATATGAAGTGAACGGCACCGTTTATTTCCGTACCCGTCAATTTAAAGAATATGGGAAATTGTCACATAAGAATTTAGATGATCTCAGAAGCGGAAACCGTGCTTTGAAAGTGACCGGAGAAGAAGAAAAAGAAGACGGTTTGGATTTTGTCTTGTGGAAACCCAAAAAAGAAGGAGAACCGTTTTGGGATTCGCCGTGGGGAGCAGGCAGACCGGGTTGGCATCTGGAATGTTCCTGCATGTCCAAGAAATATATCGGCGATATCATTGATATTCATGCAGGCGGCGAGGATTTGATCTTTCCGCATCATGAAAATGAGATTGCACAGAGTGAGGCGGCAAATGGGACGGAATTTGCCCGTTATTGGATGCACAACGCCTTTTTGAAGATCAATAATGAGAAAATGTCAAAATCACTAGGGAATTTCTTTACGGTTCGCGAGATCAGCGAAAAGTACCCGTTGCAGGTGATCCGGTTTTTTATGCTGAATGCCCACTACAGAAGTCCTCTGAATTTTTCGGATGAATTGGTGGAAGCCGCCAAAAACGGTTTGGAGCGTATCCTGACGGCATATGAACGGGTGCAGGAGGCGGAGGAAAAAGCAGCGGACAAAGAGATTTCCGCAAAAGAATCCGAGTGGATGGAACGCACGGATGAATTGGTGAAACGCTATGAGGCTGCCATGGATGACGATCTGAATACGGCAGATGCGATTTCCGTTATTTTTGAGCTTGTAAAATTATTAAATACCACCTTGGATGAGTCATCATCTAAGGCATATTGCGGCAAATTAAAGACCGTACTGCGTCAGCTATGTGAGATTCTGGGTATGGAAGTGACCAGAGAAAAAGAATTGCTGAATGAAGACATTGAACGGTTGATTGAGGAACGGCAGCAGGCAAGGAAACAAAAAGATTTTCAACGGGCGGATGACATTCGCAACCGGTTATTGGAACAGGGGATTGCATTAGAGGATACGCGGGAAGGTGTAAAGTGGAAGAAGATTTGATCTCGTATTTTAAACAGAAGATGGATGTACCGCAACATGATATTCGTGAATACTCGCCTTTGGCGCTGGCATATATCGGAGATGCCGTATATGATCTGCTGGTCCGGACGGCTGTGGTGGCGGAAGGGAACTGTCCCGTCAAAAAATACCATAAAAAAGTCAGTTCGATCGTGAAAGCGGAAGCACAGTCCCGACTGATCCATGCTCTAATGGACGATTTGACAGAAGAAGAAGCGGATATCTATAAGCGGGGCAGAAATGCAAATTCTTACTCAAAAGCGAAAAATGCCAGTATGAGTGCATATCGGCATGCGACAGGGTTTGAAGCTTTGCTGGGATATCTGTATCTGACGGAACGATATGCCAGACTGGCGGATTTGATAGCAATCGGAAAAGAACGTGTGCAGGACCAAGAATCGGATGAAAACGTAGTGGGCAGGTGATCACAGACTATGCGATATGAAGAATATACATTGGAAGGCAGGAACGCGGTACTGGAAGCGTTTCGTGCCGGAAAAACGATTGATAAATTATATATTCAGGACGGCTGCCATGACGGGATCATAAATACGATCACCAGAGAAGCAAGGAAAACGGATACCATTATCAGTTATGTGGCAAAGGAACGCATGGATCAGATGTCTACAACCGGCAGTCATCAGGGCGTGATCGCACAGGCAGCCGCTTATGAGTATGCGGATATAGAAGATATTTTTGCAGCGGCAGAACGAAAACAGGAGCCGCCGTTTATCTTTTTATTGGACGGGATAGAAGATCCTCATAATTTAGGGGCAATCATCCGAACGGCAAATCTGTCCGGGGCGCATGGCGTTATCATTCCGAAACGGCGTGCCGCCGGCTTGACGGCAACTGTTGTCAAGGCGTCCGCCGGCGCGTTGAATTATACGCCGGTCGTGAAAGTGACAAATATGTCCCAGACCATCAAAGAATTAAAGCAAAGGGGAATGTGGTTTGTGTGTGCCGATATGGCGGGAGAAACCATGTATGACCTAAATCTGACGGGTCCGATCGGTTTAGTGATCGGCAGTGAGGGGGAAGGCGTCAGCCGACTGGTTCGGGAATCCTGTGATATGATAGCCGCTATTCCGATGCGGGGAGATATCGATTCTCTGAACGCATCTGTTGCCGCCGGCGTATTGGCATATGAGATCGTCAGACAGAGATTGCCGGAAACGAATGGGTGAAAAAGACCGGGAGAGTAACAGATGAATTATACGGACTTGACAGATGAAGAGTTAGTGGAAAAGATTCGCATGAAGGATCATGATGCGATGGATTATCTGTTGGATAAATATCGTAAAGTGGTAAAACGAGAAACGCGGGAAGTCTATATCATAGGTGCAGATGACGAAGATCTCGTACAGGAGGGCATGATCGGATTGTTTAAGGCGATCCGGGACTATGACCGTGAAAGACAATGTAGTTTTCATACCTTTGCGACGCTTTGCATCAAGCGGCAGATCTGCACGGCTGTTACGACTTCCAAACGTAAAAAGCATTATCCGCTAAATCATTATATATCCATATATTCCCAAGATGAAGAGACCAACAGCCCGGTGATGGATCGTCTAGCTGCCGGTGATACCAGTAATCCGGAGATGAATCTGCTCCTTCAGGAACAGATGGGAGGTTTATTCAGTAAAATGGATTCTTTGCTGAGTCACTATGAACGTCAGGTACTGGAACTATATCTAGACGGGATTTCCTATCATAAAATCGCGGAAACGTTAGGAAAAACCGAAAAATCCGTCGATAATGCGATTCAAAGAGTTCGGAAAAAGATCTCGCAGGAAGAGTAGACGGCAGAAAATGATAAAAAAATAAAAGCTACTAACGGGAGTCGGACCCGTGACCTCATCATTACCAATGATGCGCTCTACCACCTGAGCTATAGTAGCATTTGCCTTGTTTCGGCAACGTGATTAATATATCAAATCTAGGAACGCTTGTCAATCATCTATTTGACTTTTATCAAATCTTTTTGTGTTTTCGGCGAATTCTTCATAGACTTCTTTCTTTAGAAATGTTATACTAATGGGAAGTGTGATTATCAAAGGTCAGGAGGATTCGTTTGTGGAGGAGCAGGAAGTAGTTTCAAGACATTTTATCGAACAGATCATGGATAAAGATTTACAGGAAGGTACTTACACGAAGATTGTCACCCGATTTCCGCCGGAGCCGAACGGCTATCTGCATATCGGACATGCCAAGTCTATTTTATTGAATTATGGACTGGCGCAGGAATATGGCGGACAGTTCCATTTGCGGTTTGACGATACCAACCCGACAAAGGAAAAGACGGAATTTGTCGATTCCATTACCAAAGACGTCCAGTGGCTGGGAGCCGACTACGGCGGGACGGTTTATTTCGCCTCCGATTATTTTGAACAGATGTATGAGGCTGCCGTCCGTTTGATCAAAAAAGGGAAGGCGTATGTCTGTGACTTGACAGCGGATGAGATCAGAGAATATCGGGGAACCTTGACAGAAGCAGGCACGAACAGCCCATACAGAGAACGTTCTGTTGAAGAAAATCTGGCATTGTTTGAAGCGATGAAAAACGGGGAGTTCGCAGATGGAAGCAAAGTCTTGCGGGCGAAGATCGATATGGCTGCTCCGAATATGAATATGCGGGATCCGGTTCTGTATCGGGTAGCGCATATGGAACACCACAATACCGGAGACACATGGTGCATCTATCCGATGTATGATTTTGCACATCCGATTGAAGATGCCATCGAAGGGGTAACGCATTCGATCTGCACACTGGAATTTGAAGATCACAGACCGCTCTATGACTGGGTGGTGCGGGAACTGGAGTATCCGCATCCGCCAAAGCAGATTGAATTTGCAAAGTTATACTTAAAAGGCGTGGTGACCGGAAAAAGATATATTAAACAGTTAGTGGAAGAGGGGATCGTAGATGGCTGGGACGACCCGCGGCTGGTGTCGTTAAGCGCATTGCGGCGGCGCGGTTTCACACCGGAATCCATTAAGATGTTCATGAATCTGACCGGTGTATCCAAGGCGCAAAGTACCTGTGATTATGCCATGTTGGAATACTGCATCCGGGAAGATCTGAAAATGAAAGCAAACCGTATGATGGCTGTCTTAGACCCGGTGAAACTGATCATTGACAACTATCCGGAAGGACAGGTAGAATACATGGAAGTGGAAAATAATCAGGAAAATCCGGAGTTGGGGACCCGTATGGTTCCGTTTTCCAGAGAATTGTACATCGAACGGGAAGATTTTATGGAAGATCCGCCGAAGAAGTATTTTCGCTTATATAAGGGGAATGAAGTACGTTTAAAAGGCGCTTATTTTGTGACTTGTGTAGATTACTGCAAAGACGCGGACGGCAGGATTACGGAAATTCACGCTACATATGATCCGGAGACGAAAAGCGGTTCCGGATTTGAAGGAAGAAAAGTCAAAGGAACGATTCATTGGGTAGATGCGGGAAGCAGTTTAGATGCTGAGGTGCGTCTGTATGAAAATATCGTAAAGGAAGACGAACCGGTCAGAAATGAGGACGGTTCATGGAACCTGAATCCGAATTCGCTGACTGTCTTGAAGAATTGTAAACTGGAACGGAATTTCCAGAATGCGAAAGCAGGCATGGCGTTCCAATTTATGCGGCATGGGTATTTTTGTGTAGACATCAAAGATACCACGGAGGAAACCTTGGTGTTTAACCGGATTGTTTCTTTGAAGAGTTCTTATAAGCCGAATTAATCGTATGAACCGAATTAATGGAAGAAAAGAGGTACTGAATTCATGAGTTTATTCTCAGATGTGGAGAAAATGGGACTGGGCGGCGTCGATATGGAAAAGGTTTTTAAGGAAGAACCGAAACATATCCCGCAAGACACACAGAAAACTCATTTATCTCCGGAAGAAACGGAAAAACAGGAAGAGGATGTACTGTTCGATAAATCCTATCAATGTCCGATCTGTGACAATTCATTTAAAGTAAAAGCCATACGTGCCGGAAAGATGAAGCTGATTTCACAGGATGATGATTTGAGACCGGTCTATGAAAATCATATCGATCCGCTGAAATATGATGCGATCCTATGCCCGAAATGCGGGTATACGGCATTGACGAGATATTACAAACCGGTGACAACGACGCAGCTTCGGACGATACGGCAGGAGTTTTGTAGTAATTTCAAAGGTGTGCCGGTGGAAGTGCCTTGCATGTCTTATCAGGGAGCGTTATTGCGCCATAAGATTGCGCTGATATGTGCCTTGAAGCGGAATGCAAAAAGCAGTGAAAAGGCATATATCTTTCTGAAAATGGCATGGCTGCTTCGGGGAGAAATGGACAACCTGCCGGAAGACCACGCTTCACGTAAGGAATTGCAGCAGGAGGAAATGGAATGCCTTCAGAAAGCATATGAAGGCTTTACGGTTGCATTTGCAAAGGAACCGTTCCCGATGTGCGGAATGGACGAGGGATCTTTACGCTATATGATGGCGGTATTGGCATATAAGCTGGGAAATATGCAGGATGCTGTCCGTATACTGGCAGGCGTGCTGAGTTCGAGAACAACGCCTAAGCGCATTAAAGACAAGGCATTGGATTTAAAAGAACAGATTAAAAAACAGGTACAGGAAAGCAAGGAATCTTAAAAGGTCAGAATGCAGAAGAGGCATGGATCATGCCTCTTCTGTTGATATATGATTGGTTTTCAGGATGCCGCGGGGAATGGCGTCTTTAGAATTTTTCCAAGGCTCATTGGCATATCGATAGTCATATTTATTAATAAACCATTCAATGTCGTCATTGACACGCTCCATGCCTGCGAAGTAGACCTGATTCAGGCAGTCTAAAAAGGCAGGATATTGCGTTTTATCCAGTTTAGATGCTCCGGTATCATACAGTAATCCATAGTGGTAGGTGCAGAATCCTTTGCATTGAGCCATGCAGTCACGAAATTCCGGATCCTTTTTCCATAAATGAAAGACGGTATCGATATAACGGTGGAAGGTATCTTCCATCCGTTCACATATAAAGCAGTGACCTTCTAATTCCTGAATATAGGAACCGACCGGCGACAGTTCTGCCCGTTTGAAAAATCCGGCGGCAGCCGGCTTGGTCTTCGATAGTTCTTTTAAATCGTTTATGGTTTTGTCGGTGTGCGTTTTTAGCATCAACGCAAGTCCCAGCCGGTTTTTCTGCTTGTAAAGCATTTGGATATGATGCCGGCAAAAGCCCAGCCGGTCGGTCATCGCCCGGTTATCGTCCTCCATGTAGCTGGGTCCCATCGTATACTCTATGGTATTTTGCTCTAATTCCTGATACAGGGTGCAGATCGGACATTCGCTATCGGAATGAAACGCATCATGGACCGGTATCGTGTATAATTGTTCTTTCATCAATCTCTCCTATCTTGGAATATTTACCGTCTGCCCGGATATAATGTAAGCGGAAACGGCGGTTGTTACAGCGGTCGGCTGTTTGTTTTCACTATATCACATTTTAGGAAAAATCAATAGAAAGGAATAAACATATTTTTGCGTTCATAAAATGTTAGTATTATTTTTATAATAATTTTTAAAAATAGGGTTGATTTTTTCCTAAAAATGGATACAATAATAATTGTGTTAGCACTCAAACGAAGTGAGTGCTATTAGAAATATCTGATAAGAAGGAGGAACATAAAATGAAGTTAAGACCATTGGGTGACAAAGTTGTATTAAAGCATTTGGTAGCAGAAGAAACCACGAAGTCCGGAATCGTACTTCCCGGTCAGGCAAAGGAGAAGCCGCAGCAGGGTGAAGTGATCGCAGTAGGTCCCGGTGCAGAAGTAGACGGCAAAATCGTGCCGATACCGGTTCAGGTTGGCGACAAGGTCATTTATTCGAAGTATGTAGGATCAGAAGTGAAATTGGATGAGGAAGAGTTCGTGGTTGTCAAGCAGGCGGATATCTTGGCAGTGATTGAGGAATAAGAGATCGGCTCCCTGATTGTTGCGATTCAAAGGCAAGAGCATATAAGAGAATGAAAATGGAGGAATCATAATGGCAAAAGAAATTAAATACGGAGCAGAGGCTAGAAAGGCTTTGGAATCCGGTGTAAACCAGTTAGCAGATACGGTTCGCGTGACGTTAGGACCAAAAGGCAGAAATGTCGTATTAAGTAAATCATTTGGCACACCGCTGATCACAAATGACGGCGTGACCATCGCAAAAGATATTGAACTGAGTGATGCGTTTGAAAATATGGGCGCGCAGATCGTAAAAGAAGTCGCAACCAAGACGAATGATGTGGCAGGCGACGGTACGACGACCGCGACGGTGCTGGCACAAGCAATGATCAATTCCGGTATGAAGAACTTGGCGGCAGGCGCCAATCCGATCATTTTGAGAAAAGGTATGAAAAAAGCCTGCGATACGGCAGTTGAATCTCTGAAGGCGATGAGCGATAAGATTAACGGAAAAGAACAGATCGCGAGAGTGGCATCTATTTCTGCCGGTGATGAGGAAGTCGGTCAGTTGGTAGCCGATGCGATGGAGAAGGTTTCATCCAATGGCGTGATCACGATCGAAGAGTCCAAGACGATGAAGACGGAACTGGATTTAGTCGAAGGTATGCAGTTTGACCGCGGCTACGTATCGGCTTACATGGCAACCGATATGGAGAAAATGGTTGCGGAATTAGAGAACCCGTATATTCTGATTACCGATAAGAAGATTTCCAATATTCAGGATATTTTACCGTTGTTGGAGACGATCGTACAGAGCGGTTCCCGTCTGTTGATCATTGCAGAAGATGTGGAAGGCGAAGCGTTGACCACATTGATCGTGAATAAATTAAGAGGTACATTCAACGTCGTAGCCGTAAAAGCGCCGGGATATGGCGACAGAAGAAAAGCGATGCTGGAAGATATCGCGATTCTGACAGGAGGTAAAGTGATTTCCGAAGAAGTCGGTCTGGACTTAAAGGATACGGTTTTGGAAGATTTAGGACGTGCAAAGAGCGTGCGTGTGGAAAAGGAAAATACCGTTATCGTGGACGGCGCAGGTGCAAAGGCGGATATTGATGCCAGAATCGGACAGATTAAGATGCAGTTAGAGAATACGACTTCCGAATTTGACAAAGAGAAATTACAGGAGCGTCTGGCAAAACTGGCAGGCGGCGTCGGAGTGATTCGTGTTGGTGCCGCAACAGAAACGGAAATGAAAGAAGCGAAATTACGTTTGGAAGATGCCTTGGCAGCAACCAGAGCGGCAGTAGAAGAAGGTATCATATGCGGTGGTGGTTCCGCTTATATCCATGCCAGCAAGCAGGTCGCTAAGTTAGCGGATACTTTGAGCGGCGATGAAAAGACAGGTGCAGAGATCATTCTGAAAGCCTTGGAAGCTCCGTTATACCATATTGCATCCAATGCCGGTTTGGAAGGTTCCGTGATCATAAACAAAGTATATGAAGCGGAACAGGGTATGGGCTTTGATGTACTGAATGAAAACTATGTAAATATGATAGAAGCAGGAATCATCGATCCGGTCAAAGTGACTCGGTCAGCCCTGCAAAATGCTACTTCCGTAGCATCTACCCTGTTGACAACCGAATCGGTAGTGGCGGAGATCAAGGAAGATACACCGGCAATGCCACAAATGGGCGGCGGAATGGGTATGATGTAATTTCAAACGCATAATATAACAGAAACTGCTTTATCATTCAGTATGGTAAAGCAGTTTTTTGACTTGTCATTTTGCAAATATACTTGTATAATATAATTCAGCATTTAGATAGTAGAGAACTATACCCAAAATGAAGTCTGACAGGAGGGATGTACATGATACAAGGTGTTGATATGAGTAATCGTTACATAATACCGATCAGTAATGTGAATTATGTAACCCCAATCCATACGGCAAATGATGTAGAAAGCTCTTCCAAAGTAAAACCGGTGGAGTGTCAGACCTGTAAAAACCGAAAGTATGTGGACGGTTCCAATGAGGCAGATGTTTCCTTTAAGGCGCCGGGGCATATAGCGCCGGGGCAGTCTTATGCAAGAGTGATGTCCCACGAGCAGGAACATGTTGCAAATGCACGGCAGAAGACAGCCGGAAAAGATGCAAGATTACTTTCGGCAACGGTTTCGCTGAAGATTGCAACCTGTCCGGAGTGTGGCAGAACGTATGTGGCAGGCGGTACAACGAATACCACCATAGAGTATTCAAAGGAAAATCCATATGATAAAGGCAGAAAAATCATCGAAGGAAGTTTCCTTGCAGGACAAAACGTGGACGAAGCAGTATAGAGAAAGGGTGGCGGAAACAGTGCAGTACGAATATTTATTTATGGATAGGAAGAGGATTGGAAGTAATATTGAAGCGATTATGAAAGACCGGAAGTGTACCAAGGTTACATTATCACGGGCGATGAATATTTCAAGACCGACCTTGGACGCATTCCTGAAAGGAGATATTCACAATGCAGGAAAATATGACGAATACATACGCCGCTTATTAGTATATATGCAGTTGACGGATTCTGTATTGGATAATTACAATCTATTGCCGGACGTGAAAAAGATGCGTTGCAACAGTGTACAGAAAAAAGTCGTTCAAAAAGGATTGCGGGGAATGGAGATTCCATATGTATCCGGAAATAATTATCGTACAACATTAAACGAGTGTAAAAAAATCATTCAGTCCGGCGGCAATGGATTTGCTTTATCCTTTACCGTCCCCGATGCAAAGAAGATATTGGCGGAAATGACGGAAATCTATCCGGATCTTTACATTGGCGTAGCGGATGTCACGACAAAAGACGAGACAAGCCTTGCGGTTGACAGCGGTGCAAGATTTGTATTCACGAATGTTGCGGTCAAAGAGATCGGTTCGTTCTGTAAAGATAGAGATGTATTTTGCGCCATGGGAGCCGCTACATTGACGGAAGCCTTCAACGCACAATCGTATGGCAGCGATGTGGTAAATCTGATCCCGTTTGAGTCGATTCATCCGTCTATGCTTCAAGCCATACGGACGATGCTGCCCGGTTTGGAATTGATGGCAACGCTAAGTAAAGATGAGATAGAACAACACAAGGATGAATTCTTTGCGGTTTTGATTCGATAGTGATAAACGAGCTGTCGTAAACCAATTTGGTCTGCGGCGGCTCCATTGTTATATAGGAGGAATTATGAGTGCAGCGGATGATTTGTTTATCAAAATGTGTCGGAATATTATAGATCACGGATATAGTACGGAAGGCGAGAAGGTACGTCCGAAATGGGAGGACGGAACCTATGCGTATACGATCAAACAGTTTGGAGTAGTCAATCGATATGACTTGTCGAAAGAATTTCCGGCACTGACCCTTCGTAAAACGTACGTCAAATCAGCCGTAGACGAAATGTTATGGATCTGGCAGAAAAAATCCAACAATGTCCATGATCTGAACAGCCATATCTGGGATGAATGGGCAGATGAAGACGGCTCTATTGGAAAAGCGTATGGATATCAACTGGGTGTCAAACATCAGTACAAAGAAGGAAAAATGGATCAGGTCGATCGCGTCATCTATGACTTAAAGCATAATCCGTATAGCCGGCGGATCATGACGAATATCTATGTCCATCAGGATCTGCATGAAATGAATTTGTATCCATGTGCCTATAGTATGACGTTTAATGTGACGGACGGAAGGCTCAATGCTATTTTAAACCAAAGGTCTCAGGACATTTTGGCGGCAAACAACTGGAACGTGGTTCAATACGCTGTCCTCATGCACATGCTGGCGCAGGTCTGCGATCTGAAAGTGGGAGAGTTGGTGCATGTGATCGCGGATGCACATATCTATGACCGCCATATTGAGATCGTGAAGGAACTGATTTCCAGACCGACATATCCGGCGCCGATCTTTACCTTGAATCCGGACATTCATGATTTTTATGAGTTTACGGTAGATGATTTTACCTTGGAGAATTATCAGGCTGGACCACAGATCAAAAATATACCGATAGCCGTTTGACCGGTCGATCAATTTATTTGGAGGAGTAACAAGATGAATGCAATAGTAGCAGTGGATAATCATTGGGGGATCGGCAGTAAAGGAAGTCTGTTGGTACGCATCCCGATGGATCAGAAATATTTTCGGGAAATGACTATGGGAAAGGTAGTGGTTTTGGGACGGAGGACATTGGCAACCTTTCCGAATGGGCTGCCGCTTCCGGGAAGAACCAACATTATTCTTTCCAGAAATCCGGCATTGACCGTAAAAGGCGCAACCGTGGTACATTCCGAGACGGAATTAACGGAAGTCTTAAACCGTTATTCATCGGATGACGTGTTTGTCATCGGAGGCGGCGATATATACAAAATGCTGCTCCCTTATTGCGATACGGCATATGTCACCAGAATTGACTATCGTTATGCGGCGGATACATTTTTTCCGAATTTGGAAGAACTGACGGAATGGGAAATGGTGGAAGAAAGTGAGGAATATACATATTTTAATCTGGAATTTACGTTTCGCAAGTATAAAAACAACGGACCGCTTCCTGCAACATCAGAAGCAACGCCGAAAGAATAGGATCAAAAGGAAACACAGAGAGCGGGGATTTTTATGGCGCTTCCTGATGCTGACGCTTGGGTGCGGGATGCTTTGCGGGTGTCAGGCGGATCCGGATGCCATGACGGCGCTTCCGATTACAAAGCGAGTATCAAATGCGGAGAACGTGCAGGAGCTTCTGCCGGCACAGCAGCGTATTTCTTATGTGGAACTTCAGGATCGAAAGATTCAGGCGGCGGTGCATCGATATGACGATTATGCCGACGCCAATCCGGATTATGTCGGCTGGCTGACCTTGGAGGATACCATGATAGACGGTCCGGTGGTCCAGAGTCAGTTGGATGGGAATGGCTATTGGGAATACCTATATAAAGATTTTGAGGGAAACGATAAATTTTCCGGTACATTATTTATGGATAAAGCATGTGCATTGGGACCGAATCCGACGGATAATTGGATGATCTACGGACATAACATGAACGACGGTTCCATGTTTGGTACGTTAAAGTACTATCGGAGCGAGGAATTTTGGGAACAGCATCCGACATTTACCTTTACGACCAGATCTTCCGTGGAAACATTCGAAATACTTGGTGTGGTGCAGTCATGGGTTTCCGATGAACCGGAAGGGCAGTTTGAATATTTTTTCTTTTTTGATGCGGATGATGCGTATGAATTCCAAGAATTTGTACGTCAGGTTCAGGAAAATTCTTTGTACGATACGGGAGTCAGCGCGGAATACGGCGATCAGCTGATTACCCTGTCTACCTGCGATAGCTGGCATGAAGAGGGACGTCTGGCTGTCATTGGCAGAAGAAAAAATGAAAAGGAATCCCAATAGGAAGAAAAAGGACTTTGATTTTCAGTAGAATAATGTTAGAATATTGGCATATGTACCGAAACATATCGACAGAGCAAGAACGAAATATAGAAAGTAGGTTAAGAAATGTACAAAATTGTAAGCAAAGAAGTATTGAATCAGGCTGTCGAATTGATGGTGATTGAGGCTCCGTATGTAGCCAGAAAGTGTGAGGCGGGACAGTTTATCATTGTTCGTGTCGATGAAGACGGAGAACGCATTCCTCTCACGATTGCCGATTATGACAGAGAGGCAGAGACGGTAACGATCATTTATCAGGTGGTCGGTTATTCCACGGAGCAGTTAAGTAAGCTTCAGGCGGGAGATTCCGTGGTGGACTTTGTCGGACCGCTGGGACAGCCGGCGCCGCTGCATAAGGTGGGACATGTGGTAGGCGTGGCTGGAGGCGTAGGTTCTGCACCGCTATATCCGCAGCTCCGGAAGCTGCATGATATGGGCGTGAAAGTCGATGTGATCATCGGCGGACGAAGTGCGGAATACGTCATCTTAAAGGAAAAATTTGAAGAATTCTGCGATCATGTTTACGTTGCGACCGATGACGGAAGTCTGGGAACCAAAGGTTTTGTAACAACTGTATTAACGGATCTGATAGAGAAGGGTGAGAAGATTGACGAAGTGATTGCGATCGGACCACTGATCATGATGAAGAATGTAGTGAAACTGACGAAGCCGCTCGGGATTCCGACATCGGTGTCATTGAACCCGATCATGATAGACGGAACCGGAATGTGCGGCGGCTGTCGTGTCAGTGTCGGCGGAAAAACAAAATTTGCCTGTGTAGACGGACCGGATTTTGACGGCTATGAAGTGGATTTTGACGAATGTATGAGACGGCAGGCAATGTTTCAGGAAGAAGAACACGAATGTAAGATAGGAAGAGGTGTATAGACATGGGTAAGAATATGAGTATGACGAAGGTTGCGATGCCGGAGCAGGCGCCGGATGTCCGTAATAAGAATTTTGAAGAGGTTGCCCTTGGATATACAAAGGAAATGGCAATCGAGGAAGCAAACCGCTGTCTGAATTGCCCGAAGAAGCCGTGTATGGATGGCTGCCCGGTCAATGTACCGATTCCGGGATTTATTGAAAAGGTGGCAGAGGGTGATTTTGAAGCCGCCTATGAGATCATTACCAGTGAGAACGCACTGCCGGCAATCTGTGGACGGGTATGCCCGCAGGAGAATCAATGTGAAGGAAAATGTGTGCGCGGGATTAAAGGCGAACCGGTCGGGATCGGACGCTTGGAACGGTTTGTGGCAGATTATCATATGGCGCATTCCGCACAGATGCCTCTGCAAATAGAGAAAAACGGGAAAAAAGTTGCGGTGGTAGGCTGCGGACCTGCCGGTTTGACCTGCGCGGGAGAATTGGCGAAAAAAGGATATGAGGTTACGATCTTTGAAGCGTTACACAAGGCGGGCGGTGTATTAAGTTACGGCATTCCGGAATTTCGTCTGCCAAAGGATTTGGTGGCAAAGGAAATCGAGAATGTTAAGAATCTCGGCGTTACGATCGAGACCAATGTTATTATCGGTCGTTCCCTGACGATCGACGATCTGATGGAAGACGGATATCAGGCGGTGTTTGTCGGCAGCGGAGCCGGACTGCCTCGCTTTTTGAACATACCGGGAGAAAATTTACTGGGCGTGTATTCCGCAAATGAATTTCTGACCAGAGTGAATCTGATGAAAGCTTATAAGTTTCCGGAAGCGCCGACGCCGGTCAAAGTCGGAAAACATGTTGCCGTGGTAGGAGCCGGTAATGTGGCGATGGATGCGGCAAGAACGGCAAAACGGCTGGGAGCAGAACAGGTATATATCGTGTACCGACGAGGGGAAGACGAAGTGCCTGCCCGTCAGGAAGAGGTACATCACGCAAAAGAAGAAGGGATTATCTTTAAACTTTTAAATAATCCGTGCGAGATCCACGGAGAGGACGGCTGGGTAACCGGCATTGAGGTTGTCAGACAGGAACTGGGTGAACCGGACGAGTCCGGAAGAAGATCGCCGGTACCGGTGGAAGGCTCCAATTATATCATTCCGGTAGAAACGGTCGTGATCGCTATTGGGCAAAGTCCGAATCCGTTGATCCGCCAGACGACTCCGGGACTGGAGACGCAAAGATGGGGCGGTATCATCGTAGACGAGGATACCATGAAAACAAGCAAGGACGGCGTGTATGCAGGAGGAGATACGGTAACGGGAGCGGCAACGGTTATCTTGGCAATGGGTGCCGGGAAGAAAGCCGCCCAGTCCATTGACGAATATCTGTCTGAAAAATAAGACACGCTGACGGAGGCTGGCATGATAATCAAGGATTTCTATGAGGAAAAAGGAGTCAAGGCAAAACCAAATACAAAGGGAACAGTGATGATGTGGATTTTGGGTGCGGTTGCCTTGATCGGCTTGGTACTGGCTTACTGGGAGATCGCATGTTTGATCATAACGGTCGTGACAGGAGTGACGTTTGTCATGATGTTTCGGGAACGCCATATCGAGTATGATTACTGCGTGTCCACCGACGAGATTGAAATCGCGAAGATCATAAACCGGAAACGGAGAAGAACGGCGATTTTATTTGATATGAATAATATCCGGCTGGTCGCCCCTGCAGATTCCATGCGGTTATCCAATGAGCGGGAACGGAATCCGCAGATGCGTTTTACGGATTATACCGCCGTGGAACCGACGGATAAGGTATACGGGTTTGTTTTGGAACTAAAAGGGATCAATGCCTTGATCTTAATGGAGCCGACAGAAAGCATGATGGAACATTTGCGGCAGATGATTCCGAATAAAATATATGAGGATTAAAAGAAGGAGAGTGAATGCAATGAGTAAGATTATTGGCGAAGGAATTACATTTGATGACGTCTTATTGGTACCGCAGTATTCGGAAGTGATTCCGAACGATATTGTTCTTACTACGAAATTGACAAATAAGATTCAACTTCAAATTCCGTTGATGAGTTCGGGTATGGATACGGTTACGGAACACCGCATGGCGATCGCAATGGCAAGGCAGGGCGGAATCGGTATCATACATAAAAACATGACGATCGAACAGCAGGCGGAAGAAGTCGATAAAGTAAAGCGTTCCGAGAACGGGGTCATTACCGATCCGTTTTCTCTTTCTCCGGAACATACCTTGGATGACGCGGATAAACTGATGGCAAAATTCCGGATTTCCGGCGTTCCGATCACCGAAGACGGAAAACTCGTCGGTATCCTGACAAATCGTGATCTGAAGTTTGAAACAGACTATACAAAGAAGATCAAAGGCTCTATGACTTCGGAAAATCTGGTGACGGCGCGGGAAGGCATTACGCTGGAAGAAGCAAAGCGTATCTTAGGCGCCGCAAGAAAAGAAAAACTGCCGATCGTGGACGAAGATTTCAATCTGAAAGGATTGATCACTATTAAAGATATTGAAAAACAGATCAAATATCCGAATTCGGCAAAAGATTCACAGGGACGGCTGCTCTGCGGCGCAGGAGTCGGCGTGACGCCGGATATCTTGGATCGGGTGAGCGAGCTGGTAAAAGCAAAGGTGGATGTGATCGTGATCGATTCTGCGCACGGACAATCCGCTAATGTTTTAAAAACCTTGGAGATTGTGAAAAACGCGTATCCGGATTTACAGGTGATTGCCGGTAACGTGGCAACGGCACAGGGAACGGAAGATTTGATCAAGGCGGGCGCTGATGCCATTAAGATCGGTATCGGACCGGGTTCGATCTGTACCACCCGTGTCGTGGCAGGTATTGGCGTTCCTCAGATGACCGCGATCATGGATGCGTATTCCGTGTCCCAGAAGTACAACATTCCGATCATAGCAGACGGCGGTATTAAATATTCCGGCGATATCACAAAAGCGTTGGCAGCCGGAGCGGATGTATGTATGATGGGCAGTCTGTTCGCCGGTACGGATGAAAGCCCGGGAGAGTTTGAATTATATCAGGGCAGAAAATATAAAGTATATCGAGGCATGGGTTCGATCGCCGCAATGGAAAACGGCAGTAAAGACCGCTATTTCCAAAGCAATGCAAAGAAACTGGTTCCGGAAGGCGTGGAAGGCAGGGTCGCATATAAAGGAACGGTAGAAGATACCGTCTTCCAGTTGTTGGGCGGCTTGCGCGCCGGTATGGGATATTGTGGTTCCAAGACGATAGAGGAATTGCATAGCAAAGCACAGTTTGTGAAGATCACGTCGGCGTCCTTAAAAGAGAGCCATCCGCATGATATCCAGATCACGAAAGAAGCGCCGAATTATAGCGTGGAATAAAAGGCGGTATCAAAGATCCGCTTCAAAAAAGAAGCAACGAAAAGACCGGAACAGAAATTCCGGTCTTTTCGTTTGTCATATATAAACGTTCGGGATATATCGATAGCCGACGAATGATCAAGGCTGTAAAGGTGTCATCTTTAACCCTTTATACATCTTGGTATACAGACTTTTTTCATCCTGATACAAAACGAATCCGCGGGCGCCATCCTTTACGATATAGGCATATTTATTCTTCTGAACATTCATATATAAAACCTCATCAACGTTCAGTTCCTTTGCCTTAGCTTTTGCTGTATAGACATTCAATGGTTCGAGCTTATATTTTTTTACTGCTTCCTCCACGGTCATAACCATTACCTCCTACGAATTAGTCAAATGAAATACATGTACAATAAATTCTCAAACTACCTATTGATACTTATTTGATTATAGTATATTGTATATTATAAACAAAGTCAATTAGCAAAAATAAATAAAAGTATTGTGATTTGCCAACCAAAACATAATACAAATTCGTTATATTCCATAAAGGAGACAGAAAAATGAAAAACAATGTCAACTTTCAACAAAAATTAGATCAAATTTTAGTAGAAATGACAGATGCAGGATGCGCGCCGAATTTACTGCTCCATGTCTGCTGCGCTCCCTGCAGCAGCTATGTATTGGAATATCTGTCAAACTTTTTTCACATTACCCTTTATTTTTACAATCCTAATATAGCACCAAAAGAGGAATTTGACAAGCGGGTTATGGAACTGCGGAAATTTGTTTCGGAATTTCCTGTGAAATATCCGGTGCGGATAGAAGCGGAAGACTATCAGCCGGATGATTTTTACCGCTTGGCGAAAGGTTTGGAACAGGAGCCGGAGGGAGGAAGCAGATGTTACCGCTGTTATGAACGCAGATTAGAGCAGACGGCTGAAAAATGCAGGCGGGAGCGGTACGATTATTTTACGACCACCTTGTCAGTCAGTCCGTATAAACGCGCGGAGTGGCTGAATGAGATTGGTGAACGGTTGGCGGAACAATATGATATCCATTATCTGGTGTCCGATTTTAAAAAACGAGACGGCTACCGGCGTTCCATTGAACTGTCTAAGAAATATCAGTTATACCGGCAGGATTACTGCGGGTGTGAGTTTTCCAAAGCAGAGCGTGACAGAAAATATCGGGAGGCACAGGAAAGATCTGGGGGATGAAAATAATTGTAGAAAGGGGGTTGAAATGCGACGACTCTTGTGTTAAACTTTTATCAATTTAAGGACTGCCGGAAAAAGATTGAGCCTATGGTTTTTGTAGTGAACTGTGCAGAGCGATAGGGGCTTATTAGTCTTTTTTTTTTGGGCAAAAACCAAAAATTGAAAGGAACAGGTGAAAAAATGAAGGCTTTTCTGATTCTTGAAGACGGCACTGTTTTTACCGGTAAAAGTATAGGATCGACCAAAGAGATCATTAGTGAGATCGTGTTTAATACCTCAATGACCGGTTATCTGGAAGTGCTGACGGATCCTTCTTATGCAGGACAGGCAGTTTGCATGACCTATCCGTTGATCGGCAATTACGGAATATGTTATGAAGATATGGAGGCAGAACGTCCTTGGCAATCCGGTTTTATCGTACGCGAAATCGCAAAACTCCCAAGTAATTTTAGATGTGAAGCTACACTGGAACAGTTTTTGATCCGACATGACATTACCGGTATCGAGGGAATCGATACCCGTGCGTTGACGAAAATATTAAGAGAAAAGGGAACGATGAACGGCATGATCACGACGAATGAGCAGTTTGCCTTGGATGAGGTGCTACCGCGGATCCGGGCATTTCGGATCGGACATGTCGTGGCGGAAGTGACTTGTAAAGAAAAGCGGGTGTATCCGCCGGAAGGCAGTCTGACCTATAAAGTCGCAATGATCGATCTGGGTGTTAAGAAAAATATCATCCGGTCGCTGCAAAAAAGAGGCTGTGAAGTGATCCTGTATCCGGCAGAGACGCCTGCGGAAGAGATTCTGAAAGAGGAACCGGACGGCATTATGCTGACCAACGGTCCGGGAGATCCGAAAAGCTGTACAAAGACCATCGAAGAGATCAAAAAACTGTTTGCGACGAATGTGCCGATTTTTGCTATCTGCCTCGGGCATCAGCTATTGGCTTTGGCGAACGGCGGGGATACCGAAAAAATGAAATACGGTCATAGGGGAGCCAATCATCCGGTCCGTAATCTGAAGAACGGGAAAGTTTATATATCCACACAAAATCACGGTTATATGGTAAAAGAATCTTCATTGGATCGGGAGATCGCGGAAGTCAGTTATGTCAATGTCAATGACGGTACGGTTGAGGGTGTGCATTATCTGGGAAAAAATGTGCAGACGGTGCAGTTCCATCCGGAGGCATGTGCCGGTCCGCTGGATACGGACTTCCTCTTTGACGAGTTTATGAATATGATGGAGGTGTCAAAGTAATGCCAAAGATCGCAAGTATAAAAAAAGTAGTCGTTATCGGTTCCGGTCCGATCGTGATCGGACAGGCTGCGGAGTTTGACTATGCAGGCACGCAGGCATGCCGGTCATTAAGAGAAGAAGGCATCTGTGTGGTATTGATCAATTCCAATCCGGCAACCATTATGACCGATAAGGATATTGCGGATAAAGTATATATTGAGCCTTTGACGCCGGAAGTCGTGAAGAAAGTGATTCTGAAAGAAAAACCGGACAGCGTCCTGCCGACTTTGGGCGGACAGGCAGCCCTGAATATCGCAATGGAATTGGAAGAATCGGGCTTTTTACGGGAACACAACGTGCGGTTGATCGGTACGTCAGCAAAGACCATCAAAAAAGCGGAAGACCGGGATGAATTCAAGAAAACCATGGAGAAAATCCACGAACCTTGCGCGCCGTCTCAGGTGGTCACGACGGTAAAAGACGGTTTGGAGTTTGTAAAAAACATCGGATATCCGGCAGTATTGCGTCCTGCATATACCTTGGGCGGTTCCGGCGGCGGCATCGCGCAGAATGAAGAAGAGTTTATTGACATTTTGGAAAATGGTCTGCGGCTGAGCCGTGTCGGTCAGGTATTGGTGGAACGCTGTATCGCAGGATGGAAAGAAATCGAATATGAGGTTATGCGGGATGCAAACGGCACCTGTATCACCATTTGTAATATGGAAAACTTAGATCCGGTCGGGGTACATACCGGTGACAGTATTGTTGTGGCGCCGTCACAGACGCTTGCGGATAAAGAACATCAGATGCTGCGTAGCGCGGCGCTCAATATCATTAGCGAATTGGATATCCGGGGCGGCTGTAATGTGCAGTTTGCTTTGAATCCGGAGTCTTTTGAATACTGTGTGATTGAGGTAAATCCGCGTGTCAGCCGTTCATCGGCACTGGCATCGAAAGCAACCGGTTATCCGATCGCCAAAGTGGCGGCTAAAATTGCATTGGGGTATCATCTGGATGAGATTAAAAATGCGGTAACCGGTAAAACCTATGCGAGTTTTGAACCGGCATTAGATTATGTTGTGGTAAAAATACCGAGACTTCCGTTTGACAAGTTTATTCAAGCAAAACGCACGCTGACCACACAGATGAAAGCAACCGGCGAGGTGATGAGCATCTGTACGAATTTTGAAGGCGCGTTGATGAAAGCGCTGCGTTCGCTGGAACAACATGTGGACAGTCTGATCTATTTAGATTATCACGAACGTCCGTTGGAAGAGATCCACGAACGGTTGTACAATGTAGATGACCGGCGTATTTTTGTGATCGCGGAAGCAATCCGCCGGGGGATTTCTTTGGGAGAGATCCATGCCATTACGAAAGTGGATATCTGGTTTTTGGATAAGATCGCCAATATAGTGCAGATGGAGCGGCAGCTATCGGAAGCGGATGAGCTGACGAAAGAGCTGATGCTGGAAGCGAAACGTATGGAGTTCCCGGATAAAGTGATCGGTCAGTTGGTCGGTAAAACGGAAAAGGAGATTAAGGAGCTGCGTTATGCCATGGGTATCCATGCCGCATATAAGATTGTAGATACCTGTGCCGCAGAATTTGAAGCGACGACACCATACTATTATTCCTGCTATGACGGCGTGAATGAGGTGGAAGAAGATCATTCGAAAAAGAAGATCATGGTTCTCGGATCCGGACCGATACGGATTGGACAGGGAATCGAATTTGATTTTTGTTCCGTACATTCCACATGGGCATTGAAAGCGCAGGGATATGAAACGATCATTGTCAATAATAATCCGGAAACGGTAAGCACTGATTTTGATATTGCCGATAAGTTGTATTTTGAACCTCTGACGCCGGAAGATGTGGAGTCGATTGTGAATTTGGAAAAACCGGACGGCGCGGTCGTGCAGTTCGGAGGGCAGACGGCTATTAAACTGACAGACGCCCTTCTGAAAATGGGAGTCAACATTTTAGGAACCAGCGCCGAAAATGTCGATGCTGCGGAAGATCGGGAATTGTTTGATGAGATTCTGGAAAAATGCTGTATCCCGAGACCTGCCGGACACACGGTCTTTACCTGCGAGGAAGCATTGAACGCCGCGCATGAGCTGGGATATCCGGTATTGGTAAGACCGTCTTATGTATTGGGCGGCGCCGGTATGCAGATTGCCATTTCCGACAAAGATATCGTAGAGTTTATGGAAGTGATCAACCGGAATGTTCAGGAACATCCGATTTTGGTCGATAAGTATCTGATGGGAAAAGAAGTGGAGGTAGACGCCGTCTGTGACGGAGAAGAGATCGTGATCCCCGGTATTATGGAGCATGTGGAGCGTGCCGGGATCCATTCCGGTGACAGTATTTCCGTTTATCCTGCGGGACTTCAGGATAAAATTAAACGGGTCATCGTCGATTATACAAGAAAACTGGCAAACAGCCTGCATGTGATCGGTTTGATCAACATACAGTTTATCGTATATCAGGATGAGGTGTATGTGATCGAAGTCAATCCGCGTTCTTCCCGAACCGTGCCGTATATCAGTAAAGTAACCGGTATCCCGATTGTGGATTTGGCATCCAAGGTCATTACCGGAGTGAAATTAAGGGATTTAGGGTATACACCGGGCTTACAGCCGGAATCCGAATACTACGCGATTAAGATGCCGGTCTTCTCCTTTGAAAAACTGCGGGGAGCGGAGATCAGTCTGGGACCGGAAATGAAATCAACCGGAGAATGTCTGGGTATCTCGAAAAACTTTAATGAAGCCCTCTATAAAGCTTTTTTGGGCGCGGGCGTGCAGCTTCCGAAACATAAAAAAATGATTCTGACCGTCAAAGACGCCGACAAGCTGGATGCGATTGATATCGGCAGACGGTTCGCCGCATTGGGATATGAGATCCATTCCACAAAAAGCACGGCAAGAGTACTGAATGAAAACGGAGTGCCGGCGCAGGTGATCAATAAGGTAGAAGAACCGTCGCCGAATCTTCTGGATCTGATCTTGAGCCATGAGATCGATCTGATCATCGATACGCCGTCGCAGGGTGTGGAGCGTAGTAAAGACGGTTTCATTATCCGGCGCCATGCGATCGAAACCGGCGTGTATTGCCTGACCAGCTTGGATACGGCAGATGCCCTTCTGACAAGTTTGGAGGCAGACAATAACGATCTGACGGTCATTGATATCGGAGATATCAAATCGGTGGAGGAACAGTAAGGACATTCCTCGGACCGGTCAAAAGAAATAAGTATAGAAAAAGCGACAGGTTTTTGAGAAACCGGTCGCTTTTTTCTGCTATATCAAAACCTTGCTACAGTTGCAGCAGCTTTTTTGCGTTTTCTCCCAGAATGGCAGCAGATTCTTCTTCGTTTAGTCCGAGTGCATGAAATGCCCTGATGTCTTCTGCCTGATCGTTCCATGGGGAATCGGTGGCGAACAGAATGCGGTCGGCACCGTGTTTTCGAATGATACGAAGCAACTGGTCCGTATCGATATGCCCGAATGTATAGGCAAGATCAAAGTAGACATTTGTTCCGACTAATAAGTCTTCTACCCGGTCCCATTGTTTATAGCCGCCGGTATGAGCAAGGATGATGGTCGCCTGTTCCGGGTGTTTGGCATGAGCATGCACATATTGCAGCATCGTGAGAGCTTCCTCCGGCGGACAATGAACGTCGTCCGGCAGTCCGATGTCAATGCCTGCGTGAATGGTAACGATCAAACCGAGATTGACCGCCTCTGTGATAATGCGGAGATATCGCGGGTCCGATATATGCACATTCTGATAATCCGGATGAAGTTTGATTCCTTTTAAACCGTAATCCCGTATTTGTAACAGTTCTTCCTGATAATCCCGGCTGTCCGGATGAATGCCGCCAAAAGAGAGAATGCCGTCCGTTCCGTTGATCGAAGCGGCATATTCATTGACGCTATGAAACTGCGATGGATTGGTGACTACCGGAAGCACCACGGAATAATCGACGCCGGCTGTTTTCATAGACGCCTTCAGACCGTCAAGTAATCCGTTGGAATGCGCATGGATCTGAGCAAACGATTCCAGCTTTTCGATCGTCCTTGATGCGATCTTTTCCGGGAATACATGTGTGTGAAAATCAATGATCATAATTTACCCTCTGCTTTTTTGTTCTTGTTATTTGCCCTCTTTGAGCATTCTTACCAAATTCTGTGTGAATGTTGCAATCTGAAAACAAGAAACATTATAAAATAGACGTTGTTTTTTCGCAAGTTCGGAAATTTTGACGGTCAGATGACGAAAAAAAGTTTGTGCAAATCGTCAAAGTATAGAAATGTGACAAAATAAGCATTGGATTCTTTTGTGAAATATGCTATAATTTTATTCAAGAATTTAGCTATAATGAGGAGGAATACCATGGAAAACATTATTATGACATCCGGTTCTGATATTCAGGGCTATGAGATCACGGATTACTTAGGGTTGGTTAGCGGACAGACCGCACTGGCAACAAAGTTTTTTCAGGAATTTTCCGGCATTACGGAAATGGATGAAAAAGAAAGCAAGGCATTGACGAAAAAACTTTCTCAGGTACATCAGACGGCGGTTCAGATCATGGAGGAGGAAGCAAAGAAGCGTGGAGCAAATGCAGTGATCGGTATCACCATTCGTTATAACGAACTGATGAGCAGCATCATCAACAACAATACCATCGGCATCGTGGCAACCGGTACGGCGGTTCAGGTACGAGAGAAGGAAAACCGGAAGTATGAAGGCGTGCATCAGAATTTGTTTGTGACAAATTATTATACCAAAATGCCGCTCCGTCCGGTTCAGGTACGGATCCGCGCCGATAAGAGTACTACCAGAATTTCTCCGATTTTCATGAACTATAAAAATGATGAGATCCGTGCGATTCGGGCAGATGTCGAACTGACAACGTATTATGACGAAAAAGTCGTGCTTCGGGATATGGACTTCACTTTTGAAAAGAACAATCTCTCACAGTTGACGGCAGACTGGGTAGAGTGTGATATCAAGGAACGGGAAGTGAAGATGATCAAAGACGCCAAAGTCATTGTAAGAAAATACGTAACGTCCCGTAAAGTGATCGTGTGTGAGGAATTGCCGATCACATCGGAACTGTCATATCGCCGTTTGGAAGCATTGAAAAAGAAGCGCGGAATCGATGCGGTCGTAAAATACCACTCAAACGGTATGATCTGGACCTGCGTCTGCGGTTGCATCAACAAAGAAAGCGACGATCAGTGTGATATCTGCGGAAGAAAAGAAGCAGAGATCAAGAAAGATTTAGGATTCAACTATGAAGAGATGTTGGATAAATTATCAACACTGGATAACGTTACGGATATGAAAGATCTCGTATTGAAAGAATACATAAAGGGCGTTGACGCGGATACGCGTATGGAATTGTTACAGACATTGGAGTCCGCTTTACAGTATGAGAAAAAAGGAAGAGATATGAAAGAATCAGTCATTGAGAAGATTCAGAATATCTTCGAGTCATAAACGGACCTGCCATATAAACAAACCAAAAGGAAACGGGGCGAGCGGCATCTGCTGTCGCCCGTTTTCTTTCCATTCGCACATGAGGAGGAACGGTATGGAGCGATATTTAATGGCATTGGATCAGGGGACCACCAGTTCCCGTTGTATATTGTTTGACCGGAACGGGACCGTTTGCGGATCGGCACAAAAGGAGTTTCGGCAATTTTATCCGCAGGCGGGATGGGTGGAGCATGATCCGATGGAAATCTGGTCTACACAGATGGGTGTGGCACGGGAAGCAATGGAACGTGCCGGGATCGATTATCGTGACATTGCCGCCGTCGGGATCACCAATCAGAGAGAGACTACGATTCTTTGGGACAAGCATACGGGAGAACCGATCTATCCGGCGATCGTCTGGCAATGCCGTCGTACGGCAGATATCTGCAAAGATCTGGAACAACAGGGAATGGGAGATCTGATTTTTCGAAAGACCGGTCTGCGGGTGGACGCCTATTTTTCGGCAACGAAGATCCAATGGATCCTGAATCATGTAGAGGGAGCAAAAGAACGTGCGGAAAACGGAGATATTCTGTTCGGAACAGTGGATACATGGCTGATCTGGAAACTGACCAAAGGCAGGGTACACGCCACGGACTATAGCAATGCCGCCCGCACGATGCTGTTTAATATCATAGATAAGAAGTGGGATGACGACTTACTGCAACTGTTTGGGATTCCAAAGATCATGTTGCCGGAAGTCCGTGATTCATCCGCTCGGTACGGAGAAACGGAGCCTTCGATCTTCGGCGGACCGGTTCCGATTGCCGGCGTGGCAGGAGATCAGCAGGCGTCCTTGTTTGGACAGACCTGTTTTGATCGGGGCGAGTGTAAGAATACCTATGGTACCGGTGGCTTTTTGCTGATGAATACCGGAGAAGAACCGGTATTTTCAACACACGGTCTGTTGACAACGATTGCATGGGGATATCAGGGAAAACTGACATATGCGCTGGAAGGTTCCGTCTTTGTGGCAGGAGCGGCGATTCAGTGGCTGCGGGATGAAATGGGGTTGATTTCATCGGCAGAGGAATCGGAAACATTTGCCATGTCTGTGCCGGATACGAACGGAGTGTATATGGTGCCTGCCTTCGTCGGCTTGGGAGCGCCGTATTGGGATCCTTATGCGAGAGGGATCCTGACCGGGCTGACCAGAGGAAGCAACCGGAAACATATCGTGCGAGCCGTGCTTGAGGCAATGGCGTATCAGACATATGATGTGGTACGTTTGATGGAACAGGAAGCAGGAATCGCAAAACTGTCTGCATTAAAGGTGGACGGCGGCGCCAGTGCCAATCGCTTTTTAATGCAGTTTCAGGCAGATATTCTGCAAACAACGATCCGACAGCCGCAATGTATTGAGACGACGGCTCTGGGAGCCGCATATTTGGCAGGTTTAAGCGTAGGTCTCTATCGGAACATGGAAGAAATCAGACAGCACTGGAACGAGGCGAACCGCTTTGATCCGGCGATCACGCCGCAGCAACAGGAAGAAAAAATAAGAGGCTGGAAGCATGCGGTCGCACAAGCCATGTTCAGGGAGCCGGAAAGATAAAAGGCGTATGACACGGAGAAAGGATACAGACGAATGGACATAAGGAAGACAACGATCATTTTTGACTTGGATGGCACACTCTTAAACACCTTGCGGGATCTGCAAATGGCAGTTAATCATGCGCTGGAAATCTATCATTATCCCACAAAAAGTTTGGAGGAAGTGCGGCAGTCGGTGGGAAACGGCGTGTCGAAGCTGATGGAACGGGTACTGCCTGCCGGTGCGCAAAATCCGGATTTCAAAGACTGTCTGGAATCGTTTCGGACATATTATTCGGCACATTTATGTGATTATACAAAGCCGTATGAAGGATTGGAAGAAGTATTGTCCGCATTAAAAACGGAAGGTTACCGAATGGGGATCGTCTCCAATAAATATGATGCGGCAGTGAAACAGTTACGGAACGATTATTTTCCGGAAACAATCTCCGTAGCGATCGGGGAATCGATCAATGTCAGAAAAAAACCGGCTCCGGATTGTGTTTTTACAGCGATGAAAGAATTGAAAAGCACACAGAAGGAGACAGTATATGTGGGCGATTCGGATGTGGATGTGCAGACGGCGCATAATGCCGGATTGCCGTGTATCGGGGTGACATGGGGATTTCGGGATGTTCGGATTCTGAAACAGGCGGGTGCCGATTATATTGTGGAGTCCCCAAAGGAACTCTATACGCTGCTCAGTCATTGGACAACATCTGCTGTATAACGGGCGGAAAGGGTATGGATGAAAATACAATTAAAGATTCAATATATAGAGTGTCTGCTGGCAAAAGGATATGTTCAGGAATGGGAAAGGGAACCTTATATTTTTGTTCGAAAAGAGGGGATGGACTGTTTTTGCGTTATCTTGTTGGACAACCTGCCCTCCGTAGAGCAGATCCTGCTCAAACGCAAGGAAATTGAAACGCGTTATTGCACTCTGGGAATGTCAGTGCGGCATTTGTGCATACTGACACAGAAAGATGCTTATTTTTCGGAAGAAGTCATGGAATCGGTCAGACGGCTTCCTCAGGTATGGCTGATCACGGAAACGGATAATCGGGTATACCGCTATGAAAACCAACCGGAGGAATTTGATGGCTTATGTGAAGCATTGGAAGCCTTGCCGGTGGAAAGCCCGACAAGAACAAGGACGCGCATACCGTGGATCACGCTTGCTTTAGTGGCGGTCAATCTGTTCTGCTTTGTGTATCCGCTGCAGAGCGGACAGGCGGAAGACTGGCTTGCGGCTGGTTGGAACAACCGGAACAGTGTTTTGAAAGATGGAGAGTGGTACCGGTTGTTGACATATATGTTTTTGCATAACATCGACAGTCTGCAGCATATTGCCAATAACATGTTTATGCTGCTGATCATAGGATTTGGGATGGAACATGATATCGGACATGTGCGCTTTGTGTTGATATATTTTATTTCCGGTGTGGTCGCCGGTTTATGGAGCATATTATCAGTGCGTGACGGATCGCAGGTTTCGATCGGGGCATCCGGCGCGATCTATGGACTTCTGGGCGCATGGCTGGTGTTGACCGTTACCATGACACTGAAAAAAACATATCGCGGAAAACGGAATTATTCGATCATTGCAGCCTTGCTCGTATGTATATATGCGCTGTTCAGCGGGCTGCGTATGCCGAATGTAGATAACGCGGCGCATTTTGGCGGCTTTTTTTCAGGCATGCTGTTGTTGATATTGACTAATAAATTCCGTAAAAATTGCACATAATCCTTAAAAATATATTGGATTCTGGTTGTAAAAGAAAAATCAATGTGTTAAACTTGGAATAGTGAATTTTGTGGGGTGTTATAAATTGGGCATCAGCTATGCGATTGTGACAAAGGTAAAGGAACTTACCGAAACAAGGCAATATGGTGAAGCGTTCGATCTGTTGGAAGGAGAAGATATCTTCCAGTCATTAAATCCACAATTCTTACGTTGCTGTGGAGAAGTCTATTTAGAAAACAACCATTTTTATGAAAGCAGGGAAGCGTTGGTAAGGGCGCACATTATGGCTCCGGAAGGGAACCGAATCATTTACGATTTGGTTCATTTGTATCTGAAAATGGGATATTTTCAAAAGGCAAAACAATATTATGAAATATATCAGCATCATGCAGTGGCAGATGACGTGGGAACATTATACTTACAGTATATGATTCAAAAAGCACAGCGGGTGGAAGCAAAAGAACTGCTGGGAATTTTGGAAAAAGCCTGTGAAGAGCAATATTCGGATGAATGGGCATTTGAATTGGCACTCTTATATGCTTCGCTAGGCATGAAGGATAAAATGAAAGAAGAATGTATCCGGCTGATGGCAAGTTTTCGTTCATCCCCGTATCGCGCTTTGGCAGAGTCACTCAAAAAAGAAGAATATGATATCAGCAATTCATACTTTCGTTTTCCGATCATGGAAGCGGAAGAAGATTTGGAAACATATGCTTCTATTATTGCGTTGGAAGAAAAGCAGTTAGAAAAAGACGAGCAGAGGATACATCCTCCCGCACCTGTCATTTTACAGATGGAAGATGATGACAGTACGGAAGATACGCCGGTTCAGGGACATAAAGAAAAGGGATTTGGGATTCGCTTCCCGTTTGGCAAAAAACATGAAAAAGCCGCGGATAAAGAGACCGCTCCCGATCAAGACGGAGCCGCAGTTCCGGCACAGAGTCCAGATGCGGAGACTTTGGCGACAGCGGTGATAGAGACGAAGGAGGAACCGCCTGCGGAAGATCGGCTGGTCAGTACGACCGTTTCGGAAGAAGGAAATCAAAAGCCGTCGGCACGTGAAGCGGAGGAGCCAATCCGGCAGGAACAGGTGCAGATTGGGAACCGAACGGCAGAAGAAGCACCGGAGAAAACAGCACAGCCGGCTGTGAACGAGGATACATCACCGGAACATCCGGAGGAAGATGTCTCGGCTTATATAGAATCCGTTATGAAATCGGTGGCGGACATTGAAGCATCCGTGGCGGAGGACTTACAGCATCCGATGTCTTTTCAGACGGATGAGGCAGTACACAGGACTTCATCGGCAGATGAGATTGGAGCAGAACCCGATACACCGACAGAAAAGCGTTATCAGTCAAAACTGGTAGATGTAGAAGAAAATCTCACTCCGAAAGAGCGTTTGGAACGTTTGATGAAGATCATTGAAGAAGAACGCGTGGAAGAGAATAAGAAAAAAGAGATCGCACAGGAACCGATGATAGAAGAAGAATTGGACTTGGATGAATTCCTGACGGATTTAGTCGGAGCCAATACGATATCACAGGCGATGGTGAAATCCTATCGAGATGAAAAAAAATCAAAAGAATCGGAAACAACCTATGAATGATGGAAAACAAAAGAAATCAATATATAAGAAAGGAGCGCCTACAAGAGTATGAATGAGAGAGATGCGTTAATTGCGGCGGTCAGAGCGCAAGTTGAAAAAGAAAAAGCGGCAAAAGCGGCAAAACTGGCAAAAGAGCAGGAAATGCAGGAAAAGATGTCTGGTAAGCCGTCTCAGACTCAGACAACCCATAAGTTCCGTCCTTGGAATCCGAATGAGGATTCGAAAAAACAAGACGAGAAGCCTGTGGAAGCTCAAGAGACTCAAGTAGAATCAAAGAACGGAGAGAGCAAGCCATCGGCAGAAGCGCCAAAGCCGAATCATGCGGAAGCACCGAAACCGGCAGTGGCAGAGCAGCCTAAGCCGGCAGAGCAACCAAAACCGGCAGAACAGCCGAAGCCGGTGAATGAGCAAAAGCCGGGGATGAATGAAGCAGTAGAAGAAAAAACCGTTGTCTTTGAAGGCGTTTCCGGTGGTAAAGCAGAGGAAGAATCCCTAGAAAACTCCGGGATGACGGGCGAAACGTTAGAGAATTTTGGCTTAACAGGCGATACCTTGGAAGGCGGAGAGCCTTTGGGCGGTTTAGGATTGTCGGATGATTTTATGAATGATGATGAAACGCCGAAAAAGGAGCCAAAGCCGTTTGCCAAAGAATCCGATGCTTCGGACGAACCGGTCTTAGATGATGAGGGTAATGTCATTAGCGTGATTCCGGTGGAACAAAAAAATCTGGATCCGAACAATGTAAAGAGTATGTATGATATCGAATTCTCGGATGACGAGGACGAGAAGAAATACGAAGCCGCAAAGAAAGCGGAGGAAGACCGCTTGGCAGAGGAAGCCAAAAAGGCAGAAGCGATTCGAAATAAGATGGCGGAACTGCAGCGGCAGGAAAAGAGCGAAATTGAAAGATGGAAGGCGGAAGAAGAAGCCCGCCGGAAGGCAGAAGAGGAAGCCCGTAAGAAGGCGGAAGAGGAAGCCCGCCGGAAGGCAGAGGAAGAAGCCCGTAAGAAGGCGGAGGAAGAAGCTCGTAAGAAGGCGGAAGAGGAAGCCCGTAAGAAGGCGGAGGAAGAAGCCCGCCGGAAGGCAGAGGAAGAAGCCCGTAAGAAGGCGGAGGAAGAAGCCCGTAAGAAGGCGGAGGAAGAAGCCCGTAAGAAAGCAGAGGAAGAAGCCCGTAAGAAGGCGGAGGAAGAAGCCCGTAAGAAGGCGGAAGAGGAAGCCCGTAAGAAGGCGGAAGAGGAAGCCCGCCGGAAAGCGGAAGAAGAAGCCCGCCGGAAAGCAGAGGAAGAAGCCCGCCGGAAAGCGGAGGAGGAAGCCCGCCGGAAGGCAGAAGAGGAAGAACGCCAGCGAGCATATGAAGAAGCCCGCCGGAAGGCAGAGGAAGAAGAACGCAACCGACTGGAAGCGGAAATCAAACGACGTGCGGAAGCCCGCCGGAAAGCGGAAGAAGAAGCACAACGCAGAGCAGAGGAAGAACGCCAGCGTCAGTTAGAAGAAAAGCGCAAAAAGGAAGAGGAAGCCCGAAAGAGAGCGGAAGAAGAAGCAAGAAAGAAGGCGGAAGAGGATGCTCGCAAGAAAGCTGAGGAAGATGCTCGTAAGAAAGCTGAGGAGGAAGCTCGCAGAAAAGCTGAAGAAGAGGCTCTTAAGAAAGCGGAAGAGGAAGCACGCCGGAAAGCGGAAGAAGAAGCTCGTAAGCAGGCGGAAGAAGAAGCGCGCCGAAAAGCGGAAGAAGAAGCTCGTAGAAAAGCTGAAGAAGAGGCTCTTAAGAAAGCAGAAGAGGAAGCTCGCCAAAAAGCGGAAGAAGAGGCTCGTAAGCAGGCGGAGGAGGAAGCCCGCCAAAAAGTAGAAGAAGAGGCTCGTAAGCAGGCAGAGGAGGAAGCCCGCCAAAAAGCAGAAGAAGAGGCTCGTAAGCAGGCAGAGGAGGAAGCCCGCCAAAAAGCAGAAGAAGAGGCTCGTAAGCAGGCGGAAGAAGAAGCCCGCCAAAAAGCAGATGAGGAAGCCCGTAAGCAGGCGGAAAAGGAACAAGCCGAAGCGGAAAGGAAGTCGGCATCCGGATTGCCGATCGGAGCAGAAGAATTCCTTGGAAAATATATGACGGTAGATGCTGTCAGCCAACAGATGCGGGAGGCGGTCTCTGAAATATATGAAAATCGCGAAGAACCGAAGAATATCGTGATTTTATGTAAGAACGGATTTGGCACGACACAGATCGGTATCGACTTTGCAAAGAGTTATTATGCAATGGGACTCTGTAAAAACAGTACCGTTGCGGTGATCAAGGCGGCTGCTTTGAATCGGGTAGATTTAAATTCCGCTGTATCAAAGCTGCAAGGCGGGTGCTTGGTGATCGAAAATGCGGGAGCGATTATACCGGATAAGGTGGCACAGTTAACGGAGATCATGGAAAATCCGGAAAATGATATTACCGTGATTTTAACGGGTGAAATGGAATCCCTGTTCCGTTTATTCTCGACCAGTGCCAAAATGGTTCCGCATTTTAAGCATTTGATCCAGATGCACCGGATTGATAGTGAGGCGGTTTTTGAAATTGCTCAAAATCATATGAAGCAACTTGGTTATGAAGCGGACGATAAGGCATTATCAAAATTGAAAAATCTGATGCTTGGAGTAGAAGACGGTAACTTGGATCGTGTATTGAAGATGGTGAATGATGCGATCAGTACAGCGGAAAACAGGATGATCGGTGAATTAGGAACTTCCGATTCCGCAGATGGAGCAAAGAAATTATTGGAGTTGGATTTTGAATGATAGAGGAGGCTGCCAGAATTTCTGATGAATCAGTCGGAAATTCGTGACAGCCACCTTTTTGCGAAAAGAGGAAATGAAATGTTTGATATGGATATCGGTATCGATTTGGGTACCGCAAACGTATTGGTATATGTGAAAGGCATGGGGGTTGTCATTAATCAGCCCTCGGTCGTCGCTTTTGAAAAGGATACGAAAAAGCTGATCGCAATCGGTACGAAAGCAAAAAGAATGATTGGCAGAACGCCGGAAAACATAGATGTGATTCGCCCACTGAAACAGGGAGTGATCTCTGATTATACGGTAACGGAAAAGATGCTGAAAGCATTTATCAAGCAGGCAATGAATCGTAAAACAAAACTGAGAAGACCAAAGGTCTGTATCTGTGTGCCGAGCGGGGTGACGGAAGTAGAACGTAAGGCGGTAGAAGATGCAGCATATCTTACGGGCGCCCGCTCCGTACTGATCATGGAAGAACCGATAGCAGCGGCTATAGGGGCAAATATCGATATCATACAGCCATGCGGAAATCTGGTGGTGGATATCGGCGGAGGCACGACGGATATCGCTGTGATTTCCTTGGGCGGACTGGTGGTAAACCGTTCTTTAAAAGTAGCGGGTGACGATTATAATGAAGCAATGATCAAATATATCCGTCGTAAGTATAATTTATTGATCGGAGAACCGACAGCGGAAGCGGTCAAAATAAAAATCGGAAGCGTATTTCCGCGTCCAGTCGATGAATATATGGAAGTCAAGGGACGGAATCTGGTAAACGGACTGCCGGATCGGGTTCAGGTTTCGGCAAATGAGACGATCGAAGCCTTTGGAGAAGTGACGACGCAGATCATGAATGCGATGTTGAATGTACTTGAAATCTGCCCGCCGGAACTGGCAGCGGATATTTCCCAACGGGGGATCATTCTGTCCGGAGGCGGCAGTATGATCTACGGAATGGAGCAATTAATTGAACGCAAGACCGGCATTCAGGCGGTGGTTGTGGAACAGGCATTGGAGGCGGTAGCGCTTGGCGCCGGAAAATCCGTAGAGTTTATGAGTAAATTAAAAAAGAGTTGATTATGACACAACAGCAATTTCTTCCGATGACAACTGAAGATATGAAGCAGAGAGGATGGGAATGGCTGGATTTTGTCTATGTGATCGGCGATGCCTATGTGGACCATCCTTCTTTTGGACATGCCATCATCAGCCGTGTGTTAGAGGCGAACGGATATCGGGTGGGGATCATATCGCAGCCGGATTGGAAACGGGATGACAGCATCAGCGTTCTTGGGAAGCCGCGTTTGGGATTTCTGATCAGTGGCGGTAATATGGATTCCATGGTCAATCATTACACGGTATCGAAAAAACGCCGGAGTCAGGACGCCTATACACCGGGTGGCGTCATGGGGAAGCGTCCGGATTATGCTACCGTGGTTTACGGGAACCTGATTCGGCGGACATACCGGGAGATCCCGATCATCATAGGCGGGATTGAAGCCAGTTTGCGGCGGATGGCGCATTATGATTACTGGTCCAACACGGTAAAACGTTCCATTCTTTTAGATTCTCAGGCAGATTTACTTGTTTACGGCATGGGCGAACGGGCGATGGTTGAAGTCGCCGACGCTTTGAATAGCGGGATTGCGGTCAAGGATATTACCTTTATAGACGGAACCGTTTATAAGACAAAAACACTGGATTCCGTATATGATGCGATCCGACTGCCTTCTTATGATGAAATTCGAGAGCAAAAAGAGACATATGCGCGCAGTTTTTATACGCAGTACTGTAATACCGATCCGTATTCCGGTAAACGGTTAGTGGAACCATATGGAAAAAAACAGTATGTGGTTCAGAATCCGCCGGCAAAACCGCTGTCGCAACAGGAGATGGATCGGGTATATTCCTATAACTATATGCGGAAGTATCATCCTTCTTACGAGCAGGCGGGCGGCGTTCCTGCCATTCGTGAGATCAAATTCAGTCTGGTCAGTAACCGGGGATGTTTTGGAGGCTGTAGTTTTTGCGCGTTGACGTTTCATCAGGGACGGATCGTACAGACCAGAAGCCATGAATCCATCCTGCGGGAAGCGGAAGCCATGACATGGGAAAGTGATTTTAAAGGATATATTCATGACGTCGGCGGACCGACGGCTAATTTCCGACATCCTGCCTGTGAAAAGCAGATGTCGCAGGGAGCCTGTCCAAAACGGCAGTGCCTGTTTCCGAAACCATGCCGGAATCTGACAGTCGATCATCAGGATTATCTGGACCTGTTAAGAAAACTCCGGGCTTTGCCGAAGGTAAAGAAAGTATTCGTGCGTTCCGGTATCCGTTTTGATTATGTCATGGCAGATGCGGATGATACATTTTTAAGAGAATTATGCCGGTATCATGTCAGCGGTCAGCTAAAAGTAGCCCCGGAACATATTTCAGATGCAGTACTGCAAAAAATGGGAAAACCGGAAAACAGTGTCTATCAGGCATTTGTTCGGAAATATCAAGCGATCAACCAAGAATTGGGCAAAGAGCAGTTTTTGGTTCCGTATCTGATGTCTTCACATCCTGCTTCCACACTGAAAGAAGCGGTCGCACTGGCGGAATATCTGAGAGATTTAGGATACATGCCGGAACAGGTTCAGGATTTTTATCCGACGCCGTCTACCATATCGACTTGTATGTATTATACCGGTCTGGATCCTGCGACGATGCAGCCGGTTTATGTACCGACAAATCCACACGAAAAAGCAATGCAGAGAGCCTTGATTCAATACCGTAATCCCAAGAATTACGATCTGGTGGAGGAAGCACTGCAAAAAGCCGGAAGGACAGACTTGATCGGTTACGGTAAGAAGTGTCTGATTCGACCGAGGCAGGATACTCCCGCCCCTCAAAAACCAAGAAAGAAAAAAACGATACGGAATGTGCATAAACCTAAGAAAAAGTAGGTGCTTTGTGAAGAATCCGGTCGGACTTCTAGTTGCAAACAGTATAAAAATATGCTAAGATATTCACAGCATGTGTGCAGGCGGTCATTGTATAGGACTGTACACAGAACGTGCAGCAATGTATCGTAAAAAAATAATGGAGGATGATTGTATTATGTCAAAGAAAGTAGTGTTAGCAGGTGCGTGCCGTACCGCGATCGGGACCATGGGAGGACAACTGAGTACCATACCGGCGGCAGAGTTAGGTTCAATCGTAATAAAAGAAGCTTTGAATCGCGCAGGTGTAGCCCCGGATCAGGTAGATCAGGTATATATGGGCTGCGTGATCCAAGCGGGACAAGGTCAGAATGTGGCTCGTCAGGCTTCTATCAAAGCAGGACTTCCGATTGAAGTACCGGCTGTAACGGTGAATGTAGTGTGCGGTTCCGGTCTGAACTGTGTGAATATGGCTGCACAGATGATTCAGGCTGGCGACGCGGATATCGTAGTGGCTGGCGGTATGGAGAATATGTCAATGGCGCCATACGCATTAAAGCAGGCGCGTTTTGGTTACAGAATGGGTAACAACGTAGTGGTTGATACGATGGTAAACGATGCGTTATGGGATGCCTTTAACGATTATCATATGGGAATCACGGCAGAGAACGTATGTGAAAAGTATGGTATTACACGTGAAGAATTGGACAAGTTCGCAGCTTGGAGCCAGCAGAAGTGTGAAGCCGCTATGGCTGCCGGCAAGTTTAAGGATGAGATCGTGCCGGTTGAGGTAAGAAAAAAGAAAGAAACCGTAGTGGTAGATACCGATGAGGGTCCGCGTCCGGGAACCACACCGGAGAGTATCGCAAGATTACGCCCGGCATTCAAACCGGATGGTATCGTGACCGCTGCGAATGCTTCCGGAATTAACGACGGCGCCGCTGCCATTGTCGTGATGAGTGAAGACAAGGCAAAGGAATTGGGCGTTACTCCGATGGCTACCTTTGTTGCCGGCGCTTTGGCTGGTGTGGATCCGGCAATCATGGGTATCGGTCCGGTTGCGGCAACGAAGAAAGTTATGGCAAAGACCGGTATGCAGATCGATGATTTCGAACTGATCGAGGCAAATGAAGCTTTTGCTGCACAGTCGATCGCAGTTCAGAAGGATTTAGGCTTCAAGGATGAGGTCTTAAATGTCAACGGTGGCGCAATCGCACTGGGTCATCCGGTCGGAGCTTCCGGATGCCGGATTTTGGTTACGCTTCTCCATGAAATGCAGAAGAGAGATGCAAAGACCGGTTTGGCAACTTTGTGTATCGGCGGCGGTATGGGATGCGCGACCATAGTAAAGCGCGACTAATATAGGAAAACGGAAAAAGGAGAGAATAAGCATGGAATTCATTACTTATGAACAGGAAGGATTTGTCGGGATCGTGACGATCAATCGTCCAAAAGCATTGAACGCTTTGAACAGTCAGGTATTGGAAGAACTGGACGCTGCGTTTCAGGCAATTGATCTGGACAAGACACGGGCTGTGATTTTGACCGGCGCGGGTGAAAAATCATTTGTCGCAGGCGCGGATATCGGTGAGATGTCGGCTTTGACGAAAGCGGAAGGAGAAGCCTTTGGTAAGAAAGGAAACGACGTATTCCGTAAGATTGAGACCTTCCCGATTCCGGTGATCGCTGCAGTCAATGGATTTGCATTGGGTGGCGGCTGTGAAATTTCCATGAGCTGTGATATTCGTATCTGTTCCGATAACGCCGTATTTGGACAGCCGGAAGTCGGACTGGGTATCACGCCGGGCTTCGGCGGTACACAGAGACTGGCTCGTTTGGTTGGTCCGGGCATGGCAAAACAGATGATTTACGGTGCAAGAAATATTAAGGCGGAAGAAGCGCTGCGCATCGGTCTGGTCAATGCGGTCTATCCGCAGGCTGAGTTGATGGACGCCGCAAAGAAACTGGCTGCCGGTATTGCCAAAAATGCGCCGATCGCTGTGCGTGCCTGCAAAAAAGCAATCAATGAAGGATTAGAAGTCGGTATGGACGACGCAATGATCATAGAAGAAAAGCTGTTCGGAAGCTGCTTCGAAACGGAAGATCAAAAATACGGCATGGCGTTCTTCCTTGATAAAAATAAAGATAAAGTAAAAGAACCATTTCAAAATAAATAAAAGGCAGGAGGATATGTAGATGGTAGTAGGTATTATTGGTGCAGGAACCATGGGTTCCGGAATTGCACAGGCGTTTGCAATGACAGACGGTTATGATGTGCGTCTTTGTGACATTAAGCAGGAATTTGCGGATGGCGGAAAGGCAAAGATCGAAAAAAATATCAAATTTTTGATCGGTAAGGAAAAGATCACGCAGGAAAAGGGCGACGAGATTCTTGGTAAAATCAAGACCGGCTTGAAGGACATCTGTACGGATTGTGATCTGGTGATTGAAGTGGCGCCGGAAAACATGACCATTAAGAAAGAGACGTTTAAGGAATTGATGGAGATCGTTCCGGCAGGCTGTATGTTCGCAACCAATACGTCTTCTCTGTCCATTACCGAGATTGGCGCAGGATTAGATCGCCCGATTATCGGTATGCACTTCTTTAATCCGGCAGATCGTATGAAGCTGGTTGAAGTGATCGCCGGAGCAAATACGCCGGATGATCTGGTGGAAAAGATCAAGGCGATCGCCGTAGAGATCGGTAAAGAACCGGTACAGGTTGCTGAAGCTCCGGGCTTTGTTGTCAACCGGATCCTGATTCCGATGATCAATGAAGCAATCGGCATTTATGCGGAAGGCATCGCTTCCGTAGAGGGTATTGATACCGCTATGAAATTGGGCGCCAGCCATCCGATGGGACCTCTTGCATTGGGTGATCTGGTAGGTCTGGATATCGTATTGGCGATCATGGATGTACTGTTTGCCGAAACCGGCGATTCCAAGTATCGTGCGCATCCGCTGCTTCGTAAGATGGTGCGTGGGGGTAAGTTAGGACGTAAGACCGGCATCGGCTTCTACGATTACTCAAAATAATAATTACGAATTGGGTGAGACTGCTGCTTCCGGCAGCAGTCTCATTGGAAAAGAATATAAATGGAGGAATAGTAATCATGGATTTTTCTTTAAGTAAAGAACATGAGATGGCGAGACGTCTGTTTCAGGAATTCGCCCAAAATGAAGTAAAACCTCTGGCACAAGAGGTAGACGAGACCGAAAAATTCCCACGGGAGACGGTGGATAAAATGGCAAAACTGGGGTTCTTGGGAATTCCGGTATCTAAGGAATATGAAGGACAGGGTTGTGACCCGCTTACATATGTTATGTGCGTAGAAGAATTGTCGAAAGTATGCGGTACGACAGGTGTTATCGTATCCGCCCATACATCTCTTTGTGTGGATCCGATCCAGACATACGGGACGCCGGAACAGAAGGCGAAGTATTTACCGGATCTGGCTACCGGAAGAAAACTGGGCGCATTCGGTCTGACCGAACCGGGAGCCGGTACGGATGCGCAGGGTCAGCAAACAAAAGCGGTATTGGACGGTGACGAATGGGTACTGAACGGTTCCAAGTGCTTTATTACCAACGGAAAAGAAGCAGACGTGTATATCATTATCGCAGTGACCGGCACCGTAGAAAAACGCGGCAAGATGATGAAAGAAATCTCTGCATTCATCGTAGAAAAAGGCACTCCGGGATTTACGTTCGGTACGAAAGAAAAGAAAATGGGTATCCGCGGTTCTTCAACGTATGAGTTGATTTTTACGGATTGCAGAATCCCAAAAGAAAATCTGTTGGGACAGAAAGGCAAAGGCTTTGGTATCGCAATGCACACACTGGATGGCGGACGGATCGGTATCGCTGCGCAGGCATTGGGTATTGCTGAAGGAGCATTGGAGACGACGATTGAGTATGTAAAAGAAAGAAAGCAGTTTGGACGTGCGATCGGCGCATTCCAAAATACACAATTCCAGTTGGCAGATATGGCAACAAAAGTAGAAGCTGCAAAAGCATTGGTATATAAGGCGGCAATGAAAAAAGCAGAATATCAGACCAATCCAAAGGTATCTTACTCGGTAGAGGCAGCGATGGCGAAGTTATATGCGGCAGAGGTTGCAATGGAAGTGACAACAAAGGCTGTTCAGCTTCATGGTGGTTATGGTTATATCCGTGAGTATGATGTAGAGCGTATGATGCGGGATGCCAAGATTACCGAAATCTATGAAGGAACCAGTGAAGTTCAAAGAATGGTTATCTCCGGCAGTTTGTTAAAATAGTCATAGATCACATAGAAACGATGTCCGCTTGGGACAAATATACGAATAAGGAGTGAATACAGTGAAAGTTGTTGTATGTATTAAACAGGTGCCTGACACAAAGGGCGGCGTAAAGTTCAATCCGGACGGCACCTTGGATAGAGGAGCCATGCTCACCATCATGAATCCGGATGACAAGGCAGGTTTGGAGGCAGCGCTTCGCCTGAAAGACCAATACGGTGCAGAAGTAACGGTAGTCACCATGGGTCTGCCGAAAGCAGAAGAGGTATTGCGCGAAGCTCTTGCCATGGGCGCCGACAAAGGAATTTTGGTAACGGACCGTGTATTAGGCGGAGCAGATACATGGGCAACCTCCCAGACCTTGGCAGGTGCGATCCGTAATTTGGAATATGATCTGATCATCACCGGTCGTCAGGCGATCGACGGTGATACCGCACAGGTGGGACCGCAGATTTCCGAACATTTGGGAATTCCGGTTATCTCATATGCACAGAACATAAAAATCGACGGTGACAGTGTGATCGTAGAGCGTCAGTATGATGACCGCTATCATGTATTAAAGGCAAAAATGCCTTGTCTGATCACGGCGCTTTCAGAATTAAATGAGCCTCGTTATATGACGCCGGGCGGAATTTTTGACGCTTATCAGGCAGAGATCACGGTTTGGGGCAGAGCAGACTTAGTGGATGTGGACGATTCCAACTTAGGTTTGAAGGGATCTCCGACTCAGATTGCGAGAGCTTCCGATAAAGTACGGAAAGGCGCCGGAGAAAAAGTGACATTAGAACCGGATGAAGCAGTAAATTACATCGTGGATAAGTTAAAGACGAAGCATGTTATTTAATAAAATATAAGAAAAGCGTGGTGAAAAAAATGGGATTAGAAGAATATAAAGGCGTATATGTCTTTGCTCAACAGGTTGATAATGAAGTGAGCGGGATCGCATTCGAATTGATCGGTAAAGGAAAGGATCTTGCAAAAGATCTGGGAACGGATGTAACGGCAGTTTTGATCGGTTCCGGTGTAAAGAATTTGGCAGATGAACTGGCGGCATATGGTGCGGATAAGGTCATCGTTGTGGATGATCCGGAATTAAAGGACTACAGAACAGAACCGTATACACACGCACTTGCGTCCGTTATTCAGGAATATAAGCCGGAGATCATGCTCGTTGGCGCAACAGCGATCGGTCGTGATCTTGGACCTCGTGTTTCCGCACGGATTCATACCGGTCTGACTGCGGATTGTACCCAGTTGGAGATCGGTGATTTCCCGATCACTCCGATTCCGGGCAAAGAGCAGCTTCATAACCAGTTACTGATGACGCGTCCGGCGTTCGGTGGTAATACCATAGCAACGATCGCTTGTCCGAATCACCGCCCGCAGATGGCTACGGTGCGTCCGGGTGTTATGCAGAAAGCGCCGAAGAACGAAGGCGCAAAGGCAGAGGTCATTGAATACAATCCGGGCTTTACTCCAAACAATAAATACGTAGAGATCATGGATATCGTAAAGGCGGTTTCCGATACGGTCGATATCATGGACGCAAAGATTTTGGTGTCCGGCGGTCGTGGTGTAGGCAGTGCAGAGAACTTTCAACTGCTTCAGGATCTGGCAGATGTTTTGGGCGGTACGGTAAGCTGTTCCCGTGCGGTTGTGGATTCCGGCTGGAAGCCGAAGGATTTACAGGTAGGTCAGACCGGTAAAACGGTTCGCCCGAATGTATATTTTGCGATTGGTATCTCCGGAGCGATCCAGCATGTAGCAGGTATGGAAGAATCCGATATTATCATAGCGATCAATAAAGATGATACGGCTCCGATCTTTGATGTTGCTGATTACGGAATCGTGGGAGATTTGAATAAGATTGTTCCGGCATTGACGGAGTCATTAAAAGCGGAATTAGCGGCAAAATAAAGAAATATATACAATCATCCATTTTGGGCTGCCCGATTTCGGACAGCCCTTTTTAAAAGGAGGAAGGGAGAGCAGATTGATGGGATTTACGATCACTGCCGAGGAGTTTGAAGAAACGCAGGAAACCAAGAATCATGCCATCCGTTTTGAAGTGATGGAAGCACAGCAAAAACTGGACATGCTAGAGGATCGTTATCGTGAACGCAGGAAAGCGATAGAGAGAAGAAAAAAGAATTTATGGGCGGCATTTTGGAGTCGGATCGTGGTGATCTTATTCCTTCAGGTATTCTCGTGGATCTTGCAGAAGTATTCTCTTTGGATGTTTGCTATGAGTGCCGTCGGGGTGATTTCCATCATGACCATATGTCTGTTTTTGGATACGGTGAGGGTGTTGGGATCGATTTGCGTGCATAATGAATATATCACCGGTATCTTCAATGAAACGGTGTATAAAATAGCCAGACGGAGACGCCATTCGAACAGTCGGCATTATACGCTGAAACAAGAGGAAGAAACGATTGTATATCTGACCGGACAGGTACAGGAAAACAAAAAAAGGCTGCAGATGTTTTTACAAAAGGAAGAGGTAACGGAAGAAGAAGGCAGGACACTGCTGGCAAGTATGGCGACACAGTTAGAGGAACAGGAAGAACGGGCAGAATTACTGTATGGAGAACGGGTGTAAATCAAAAAGAAGCGGTCATTGCCGATACGGTTGACCGCTTCTTTTGTTGTTATGTCTGTCTTAATATTCGAGAGCAGGTTCTTCACCGTTCATGACACGGATAGCGCCTTGCGCAAGCGCCAGCAATTCATCTTCGCCCGGATAGACGGTGATGCCGCTGATCCATCCGATCTGTGCGGTCATGGCATCGACGGTTTCCTGTCCGTAGGCAATCCCGCCGGTCAGGATGATCTGATCGACATGTCCGCCCAAAACCACTGCCATCGCGCCGACTTCTTTGCAAAGCTGGTAGTGGAACGCATCTTCCACTGCCTGCGCCGTTTCATTTCCTTCTTTTGCCATACGGATCACATCCCGCATGTCATTCGTGCCGAGGTAGGCGTTAAATCCACCGTTTCCGCAGATCATTTTTTGGACTTCTTTTTCCGTGTATTTTCCGGAGAAGCAAAGACGGATCAGACTGCCGCTTGGAAGTCCGCCGGTTCGTTCCGGAGAAAACGGACCGTCGCCGTCCAAAGCATTTGCCACGTCAATGACTTTTCCGTTCTTATGCGCTCCGACCGATACGCCGCCGCCCATATGGACGACGATCAGGTTCAGATCTTCATACGCCTTTCCGACTTCTTTTGCATACCGTTTTGCCACTGCCTTTTGGTTCAGAGCGTGGAAAATGCTGATTCTCGGCATTTCAGGATGCCCGGAATAACGGGCAACCGGCGCCAATTCATCTACCACAACAGGATCCACGATATAAGAAGGAACGTTGCTTCCGATCGCAGCGGCGATTTCTTTTGCAAGGATACCGCCGAGGTTGGATGCGTGCTGTCCCTGCTTTCCGATTTTCAGATCTTCGATCAAGGCGTCGGAAGTCGCATAAGTACCGCCGGAGATCGGTTTCAAAAGACCGCCTCGTCCGACAACTACATCAATGGAAGATAATTCTATGTTCTTTTCGTTCAGGGCTTCCAAGATCACCTGTTTCCGGAAATCTTTCTGATCGATAATGGAAGCATACTGTGCGATCTCCTCCGTAGAATGGCGGAGCGTGGTCTCCATGATCTGGGTTTCATCTTCAAATACGCCGATCTTAGTGGACGTAGATCCGGGATTGATAATTAAAATCTTATATGACATATGATTTCCTCCTTATTTTTTCATGGCTTCTGCAACAACCGCAGCAATGGCTATGGAATTCACCTTGACTTCAAAGGTGTCGGAACGGGACGTTAAGATCACAGGGGCTTTCGTTCCGGTTAAGATGTTGCCGTTCTTGACGTTGCAGGTATGTACCAGACATTTATAAGTAATATTTCCCGCATGGATATCCGGAAAGAGGAATACATCCGCATCACCGACAATCTTCCGTCCTTCGGCGCCTTTATGGCGGGCAGCTTCCGGATCAAAGGCAAGGTCGAACGACAACGGACCGTCCACGATACATCCGGTAATCTTTCCTTCTTCATTTAGTTTGGTCAGTTCGGCTGCTTCTACGGTAGCCGGCATTTTCGGATTGACTACTTCTACGGCTGCCAACGGAGCTACTTTTGGATTCGGAATGCCGCATGCGTGTACGACTTCCACCGTATTGTTGATAATATCGATCTTGTCCTCTAAGGTAGGATATGGAATAAAGGCGACATCTGTAAGAAAGATCAGACGGTCGCAATTCGGTATCTCAAATACACAGACGTGGGAGAGAGATTTACCGGTACGCAGCCCGACTTCTTTGTTTAATACGCTTTTCAGAAAATCTTTTGTGTCGATCAGACCTTTCATATACATATCGGCTTCGCCGTTATGTACCAATTCGACCGCTTTGGTAGCGGCTTCGATTGGGTCTTTGATGTCGATTATTTCGTAATCGGACAGATTCATGTTCATGTCATTGGCGATCGCCCGGATCTTGTCCGCATCGCCGACCAGAATGGAATCTGCGATATTGCGTTCTTTTGCAGCGCGAACGGCTTCTAATACGGCATCGTCCTGTGCGACTGCGACGGACAGTTTCTTTTTTGAGCAGGCAGCCACCTTGGAAATCAAATCTTCAAATGTCTTACTCATCTTTTACACCTCTACAATTATAATGAATTTGGATTGTGCCGAAAACCAATCCGGCACAAAAAACCTATTCATCATTTTATCACTATTTTACAGAAAGGGCAAGAATATGCAGGCAAAAGCATAAATATTCTAAAGAATCCGCCATTTTTTGCCGATAAATGAAATAGGGAATTTTCGTGTTTTTTAAAGATGCGAAAAATGATAATTTCAGTGGAAAATATCATAAAATAAAAGGAAAACTATTTGTTTTAAGCATGGCTTATGGTATAATCAGGGAAGGATTAGTAATCGTAGGAATGTGATTGAGAATTTATGAGGTGAGAGGATGAAAGCAAAAGAGTACATCATTCAAAAGCTTGTGAATCTGGGAAAAAAGCATCATTGGATGAAATACCCGATGTTGGCGTTGGTATCTTTGATCAGTTTGTTTTTTTTACTGTTGGAGAAATGTATGGAGCGGCCGAAACGGGCGGTCGTTGCATTGGTGTGTCTGGTTTTGATCATCAGCCAGAGCTGGTATCTGATCAGTTTGGCTAATACGGAATCCGATCCGGATGCTTCTTTGCAGCAGATGGCGGAAGGATTACCGCCGGTATCCGGTGAAAGCAGCGATACGGCAGCATCCGGTGATACGACAGCAGCGGATGGTACGGCATTGCAGACGACTGCGACAGAGATGCAAATAGAGCAAATGCAGACGAACCAGCAGTACAGACTGGCAGCATCGGAAACCTATACGATCACGATCCAATTGGGTAAATATGGTAAGCATAACGGTGACACGGGTTCCTATCAGAAAGTCTTACAGCGTGAGGATTTGGAGAGCGGTTATCAACTGAGTACGCTGGCATCCGAGATCACTTCGTCGGATACATGTTTCAAACAGGCAGGGTGGTCTTATTCGGATGGCGGAGCATTGCTGGAAAAAACACAATTGACCTTAGATGACTTTACCGGAAATAAAAACATCACCTTATACGTCATATGGCAGTTACAGTCCTACCGGGTACACTTTGATCCGGGAGACGGCGGATCGGGTGATTCTACGCAACAGACAGTGCAGATTCAGGGCGGAGAAGCGCCGAAGGTGACGTTATCAAATCAGTCCTTCACAAAGAAAGGATATGCCTTTACGGAATGGCGGATCAACGGTGACAATAATAAGAGATGTAAGGCCGGAGAACAGTATACGATCACGGAACAGGGACCGGATGTCTATGTAACGCCGTACTGGGTACCGATCACGTATCATGTTGCATTCGAAAAGGGAAGTGAAGGCAGTGAAGAAAATGTGACCGGAGAGATGCCGCAGATGGATGTGGCGTATGACCAAACGGTCCGATTGGATGTCTGCACGTTCCAAAAGCCCGGTTATACATTTGCCGGCTGGAAAGGCGAAAACGAAGAGCATTATGATGATGCGGCTGAGATTCAGAATCTAAAGGAGCAGGAAGGCGAGACCTTTACCATGACGGCTCAGTGGACGTATCAGGCGGCTTCCCTTTCAAAATCAAATATCGAAGCGCAATACAGTGATGCGGTTGAGGAAACGATAGATATTTATCACAGTGTAACGGATATCGGGCAGTTCACACCGACGTTAGTGGCTGTGACTGGTCATACGGTTGACGGCGACGTGTCATTGAAAGACTATAAGGAGATAACCGGTCTGTCCGTGCAGGTGGAACAAAACAAGATCACGATCACAGCAGATTCGGTTCAAACGGTAAGCGACGGCGCATTGGATCTGACGTTTTCCGTACATGATGAACAGAATTCTAAGGAACCAAATACGTCCCTGCATGTGATGGTCAATCTGCAGCCAAAGACGTTGACAGTGACCGGCGTACAGTATAAAACCAAGATGTATGACGGTGATACGCAGATCCCGATCGGCTCGATCTATTATACGGACGGAGTAAAGAACAATCAGGAAATCACCGAGATTAGTGTATATAATGAAGGTCAGACCGGAACCTTTGATAATGCAAATGCCGGAACAGGCAAACCGATTACGATATCCGGACTGCATATCACTGGTAATCGGGCGAAATATTATACGATCGATCCGACGGCAGTCGTGCCGGATGGAGAGATCACAAAGAAGCAGGTACGGGTCACGACGGCACCGGTCTATGAGGAAGGCAAAGATCATATCCTGACCGGGCAGGAGCCTGCGTTTACCGTGACGGTCAATCGGGATGATCTGCCGGCGATCGTAGCGGAGGCGGACGAACCGATCATCAAAAACGCGATCACGGGTCATTTTACATGCGACTACGGCGCGCCGGATTATCTGGCAGGCGACCATTATACGATCGGTATCGATGTGGAACAGGTACAACTGGACAATTATTATCTTCAGGTAACGACCGGCAAACTGGTCGTTAAGCAGGAAAATCCGATTTTGGATACGGATTATACCATTATCGGTACGATATCTGCCGATGGCTGGTATTATGGAAATGCGCCGCGGATAGAGACCAAAGGCGGGTCCAACTATGACCGTGTTTATCTGATGGATAGCCAGTCGAACAAGGCGGCTACTTATGAAGTCGGTCTGTTCTCAAATAGTGCGGAGATCACGGAAGAGATGGCACGCGGGGATGTCTATCTGCAGTTGGCAAACAGTACGAATCATGCGGTAACGGCTCTGAAGAAGATCGAGATCAAGATTGATATCACGGCACCGACGATCGACAAGGAAAACATAGTGATTGATACCGTGAATGGTTCCGGCTTAAAGAAAGTAGGAAATATCTTAAGTTTTGGTAATTTCTTCCGCGAAGAACTGAGAATCACGATTCCGGTTGCGGATTTACGGTACGACGGCTCCAAGCCGGGTAGCGACGAAGTGAGCGGGGTCAAAGATCTGACCTATTATTTAGGCGGTTATCCGGATGGAACAGCCAAAACGATCGAGGTGAAGGACGGCAAGGCAAGCTTTACCGTTCCGATGAATTTCAAGGGTGAGATTGCGTTTATCACGAGTGACAAAGCGGGAAATGTTTCGTCATCAGCGACTTTGATCGGCGTCAACGGTGTGACGTCGGAGTATTGGGTCATTGAAAACACCGCGCCGGTGGTAAAGGTGACCGCCGTCAATGAAGAAGGGGCTACCGCATTTGCCGGTGAAGGCAATTATTACAAGACGGTCAAAGTCACCGCTGACGTAACGGATGACGATGCGGGCGTTGCCTATGTATTATGGAATATTACGAAAAACGGCGAACCGATTGCGATAGATGAAAAAGAAACCGTTGCAGACACCAATAAACAGGTGATGCAGCAGGCATTTACCAAGACCTTTACCGAAAGCGGAACCTATACGGTGAAAGTTACCGCCTATGATAATGCGGATAATGTCAGCTTGGAAATGCAGCCGATTGAATTTGTGGTTGACGGTACGGCTCCGGTCGTTACGGTTTCACCGGATAATTATGATGCGGTCTGGGAAACATCCAAGACGATCACCCTGACGGTGACGGATGCGGAAAGCGGCGTGGATATGCTGACCGCAAAAGATGAACACGGAAACCGGATCGACTGTTTAGAGGTAGCCGGTGAACCGAATACCTATACGATCACGGTGACGAAAAAAGGCACTTATACGATCAAAGCAGTCGATTATGCAGGAAATGTAACCGAATATCCGGTCGTATTCACACGGGTATCGGCAGAAGTACCGGATAATCCGGTCGTAACGATCACGCCGGATGCGCCGGGCAATACGGAAACGTACTGGTATCAGGAAAATCCGTTGATTACGATTGAAGAACCGTCGGAGACGCCGGACGGGACACAGATCTTTACCTATTATCATTTATGGAAAGATGGAACGGATGAACCGACGCACGATAATCAAAGAGCCGGTGACGCGTTCCGGTTACCGGGAGAGGGCGTTTGGAACCTGCGTGTCTGGGCGGAAACGGAATCCGGCATGCAGAATCAGTATGGATCCGATGAGGATGGACTGTATCAGATCCGATATGACGGCACGGCGCCGCTGATTTCGGATGTGGTCTTAAACGGTGACGGAACCAATACAAAGATTACCTTTAAAGTCACGGAAGCAGTCAGTGGTTTAGCGAAGGTCGAAGCGGTATATAATAATAACGAAGCATATGCAAAACAGTTGGATGTGACCTATATCGGCGACGGCGTTTACACAGCGGAATTTACAGCCGCAATGCGTGGAAGCTATGATATCAAAGCAACAGACCGTGCAGGCAATGTGGGAACTGCGGACGCATTCGAGCCGATGAACATCACGATTACCAGTATTAACGGTAATGCAAAGAACGGGATTACGGTTCTTGGTCAGGTGACAGCAGGCACCTTTGAGATTGATCATATCAGTGTGTCATACGGTCCGGAAGGAAGTACGGATCTGACGAATGCGGATAGTCTGACCGTTACGAAAGATTCACAGGGCAATCAGGCGTTTACTGCGAAATTTACGAATCTCAAAGACGATACACGGTATCGTTTCGAGGTATTGGCGTTGTCAACGGACGGCGAGCGTTGTGATTATATCGGAGCCTTTCAGACAGAACCGGCAACTCCGGCGGGAATCAATGTAGCAGGAACCGTGACGGATGAAGCGGCGGAAGCTGGAGATGATTCGACGATTTCCGTTATGCTGTATCAAAATCAGGCGGTGTTACAGTCCAGAAATGTGAATAGCGGAGAAAGCTTTATTTTCACCAATGTACCGGATGGCATTTATACCATACGGGCAGTGAAAGGAAGCCGTTCCGTCAGTGCCGGAATCGTTATTACGAATAGCGTGATCGTAGAACCGTCCACCGCGATCCAGTTAGTGCTGCGTGCCGGTCATGCTACCGATGTGGAATATAAAGATGAAACCCTTCCGGAATTTCATATCAGCGGTTTAAATGATCTGTTTGACGATACGACGAACTTTAACAGTCAGGACAACGATATCATCAATGCAGGCGGTACCGTGGAATTCTGTATGGAAGTTTCCGCTTTGAGCGAAGCGGAAGTGCCGGTAAATGATTTGGCAGGCATACAAAACAACTTGATGCAAAATGAGCATGTCGCTATGTATTTGGATTTCTCCATCTGGAAACGTGCGATCGGCGCCTACGGACTGATCTCGGAGACAGAGGTATTGGCGATCAACGGCGGTAAGACGATACGGATCGTCATTCCGTTGAGCAGTGATCTGGCGGCAAAAGAAAGTCTCAGTGTGATACGTGTGCATGGAAGTTCGGTAGAACGTCTGGTAGATCTGGATACCAATCCGAACACATATACCATAGAAAGTGCGCTCTTTTCAACGTATGCACTGGTGTATTCGGATGCAGCCGATCCAAACGGAACACAGACGCCGGGTGGCGCGGCAGGCGATAACGGGAACGATCCAAACGGAACCGGCGGCGGCAATGGTAACGGAGCGGCAAGCACTTCGGATATCAGCCAGACATCGCGGTCCACTGCAACATTGACATCCAGCTCCGGCAGTTCTCCAAAGACAGGAGATGCTTCACCGGTCGTATGGGTTGCTGTATGCGGTACGCTCATGAGCATAGGAGGAGTTTTCCTATTAAAAAATAAAAAAAGACAATAAAAACCACCATAACTTACCATAATACTTTGAAGAATCCTGAGGATACTATGAGTAAGACATCAAGCGAATGCAAGAGACAGGGCGATATCGTATCGGCTTGATTCTTACGGACGCATGAGGTCTAAAGTATTCAATATGGAGGTAGCAAATATGTCTAGCAAGTATTCTAAGAGTGAAGCAATGAATCGTTTCAAAATGGAATGTGCTTCAGAAGTAGGTGTTGACTTAAAGCAGGGTTACAACGGTGACTTGACATCAAGACAGAACGGTTCTGTTGGTGGTCAGATGACTAAGAAACTGGTTGAAGCTCAGATGAAGGCTATGGCTGGTAAGTAAGAGACCATATCCGTCAAAGAAATCCCCGAGTATCTATTTCTCGGGGGTTTTTTCGTAATTATAGAATTCGCTTGGAAATATAGTGGACATAGAAGGGATTCCTATGCTATAATGTAATGATTAATGGGTTAGATTCCATAAACCATAAATTAAGAAGAGGAATTTGTTCACAAGGAGGACATCATACGATGAGTTACACAGTAGAGAAACTGGAAAAAAACATGGCAAAGATTACGATAGAGGTAACCGCAGAAGAATTTGAAAATGCGATGCTCGAAGCATATAAAAAAGAAAAGGGAAAGATTTCTATGCCGGGCTTTCGAAAAGGCAAAGTACCGATGTACATGATCGAGAAAACATACGGTCCGCAGTTATTCTACGAGGATGCGGCAAATACCTGTATACAGAAAAGTTATCCGGAAGCAGCGGCGGAATGCGGCTTAGAGATTGTTTCACGTCCGGAACTGGATCTGGTTCAGGTGGAAAAGGGAAAACCGTTTATTTACACAGCGGAAGTAGCATTAAAACCGGTCGTGACGTTAGGTGAATATAAGGGAATCGAAATCGATAAGATTCCGGTGGAAGTCACGGAAGAAGATATGGAAGCGGAATTAAAGCGGGTTCAGTATCAGAATTCCAGAACGGTCACGGTGGAAGACCGTCCGGCGCAGATGGATGATGAAGTCACGATCGATTTTGAGGGCTTTGTTGACGGTGTGGCATTTGAAGGCGGTAAGGGCAGCGACTATCCGTTAAAGCTGGGTTCGCATTCCTTTATCGATACGTTTGAAGATCAGTTAGTCGGCAAGTCCGTCGGTGAGAAAGTCGAAGTGCATGTGACTTTCCCTGAAGATTATCAGGCGGCGGATCTGGCTGGAAAACCGGCAGTCTTTCAGGTAACGGTTAAGGGGATCAAAGCTACGGAACTTCCGGAACTCAATGACGAGTTTGCGAGTGAAGCGTCTGAATTTGAGACCATGGAAGAATACAGGGAAGATATACGCAAGACCTTACTGGTAAAGAAAGAATCCGAAGCAAAACGTGAAAAAGAGACAAAGGTGATCGATAAGATCATTGAGCATGCACAGATGGAGATTCCGGATGCGATGGTCGCTATGAAGCAGGAGCAGATGGTAGAAGAATTTGAACAGCGTTTGACTTATCAGGGATTACGGTTAGAGCAATATTTACAGTTTACCGGAATGACGATGGAAGCCTTTCAGGAGCAGTGCAAACCGGAAGCGTTAAAGAGAATTCAGGCGCGTTTGGTGATGGAAGCAGTTGCAAAAGCCGAAAATATCGAAGTAACACAGGATGAGATCGATAAAGAACTGGAGAATTTAGCATCCATGTATCAGATGGATATAGAAAAATTAAAGGAGATTGTCGGCGACAAGGAAGCCGAATCCATTCGGGAAGATGTAGCCGTGCAAAAAGCAGCGGATTTGGTAGTGGACGCGGCAAAAGAAGTATAAGGTGGAATGAAGTGGCATTATGAAAGGAGGATATACCATGAGTTTAGTACCTTATGTCATTGAACAGACGAGCAGAGGAGAACGGTCCTATGACATTTATTCGAGGCTGTTAAAAGATCGGATTATCTTTTTAGGGGAGGAAGTCAATGATACGTCAGCCAGTCTGGTGATCGCACAGTTGTTGTTTTTAGAGTCAGAAGATCCGTCAAAGGATATCAATTTATACATTAACAGTCCGGGCGGTTCTGTCACTGCCGGATTCGGCATCTATGATACGATGCAGTACATTAAGTGTGATGTTTCTACGATCTGTTGCGGTATGGCGGCAAGTATGGGGGCGTTTCTGCTGGCAGGCGGCACGCCGGGAAAGCGTTTGGCACTGCCAAATGCAGAGATCATGATCCATCAGCCGATGGGCGGTATGCCGAGCGGCAGTCAGGCAAGCGATATGAAGATCACGACGGATCATATTTTAAAGACGAGACGGAAGATTAATGAGATCCTTGCAAAAGAGACGGGAAAATCGGTGGAGATATTGGAAAAAGATACAGATCGTGATAATTGGCTGAGTGCGGAAGAGGCAAAAGAATATGGATTGATTGATATGGTAATTACCAACCGGGAATAATAAAAAATAAGCTTGAGGTGACTAAATGGCAAATCGAAATGAAGAAAGAAGACCTTTAAAGTGTTCATTTTGCAATAAGCCTGAAGATCGTGTCCGCAAACTGATCGCGGGACCGGCTGCCTATATCTGTGACGAATGTATTGAGGTATGCTATGAGATCATTCAGGAAGAATTAGAAGAGATGGAAAGCACGGAAATCAATCTGTTGCGCCCAAAGGAGATCAAAGAGTTTCTGGATGATTATGTTATCGGACAGGAACAGGCGAAAAAGATTCTTTCCGTAGCGGTTTACAATCATTATAAACGGATACTGTCCGAAAAAGACTTTGAAGTAGAATTACAAAAAAGCAATATCATTATGGTCGGACCGACCGGTTCCGGTAAAACGTATCTGGCACAGACGCTGGCAAAACTGCTGAATGTTCCGTTTGCGATCGCGGATGCAACGGCACTGACGGAAGCCGGCTATGTGGGAGAAGACGTGGAAAATATTTTGCTAAAGCTGATACAGGCTGCGGATTATAATATTGAACGCGCGGAACACGGTATTATTTATATTGATGAGATCGATAAGATCACGAAAAAATCAGAAAATGTATCGATCACAAGGGATGTATCCGGAGAGGGCGTACAGCAGGCGCTTTTAAAGATCATTGAAGGTACGGTTGCATCGGTTCCGCCGCAGGGCGGCAGAAAGCATCCGCATCAGGAATTGATCCAGATTGACACCACAAACATTCTGTTTATCTGCGGCGGCGCTTTTGACGGGATGGATAAGATCATTGAGAACCGGATCGGGCAGAAATCGATAGGCTTTAATGCGGATATTAAGGATGTGGAAGAGAAGAATATCGGGGAATTATTCCGTCAGATTCTTCCGCAGGATTATGTCAAGTATGGGTTGATTCCGGAATTTGTAGGACGTGTACCGGTAACGGCGTCTTTGGATATGTTGGATGAGGAGGCGTTGATCCGGATTTTGGAAGAACCGAAGAGTTCTTTGGTCAAGCAGTATAAAAAGCTGTTTGAAATGGACGGAGTGGAATTGGAGTTCGATCCGGAAGCTCTGCACGCAATAGCCGCAAAGGCTATGGAACGAAAAACCGGAGCAAGAGGATTGCGTGCCATTATGGAAGACGTTGTCATGGATTTGATGTATGAGATTCCGTCGGATGACCATATTACCAAATGCCGGATCACGAAGGATGTTGTGGAAAATAACGCAGAACCGGAATTAGTGTATTCAGAACGTCCAATCCCGAAGAAAGCTTTATTGCAGAAGCATTTAAAGAATAACGGTGAAATTGCATAACATAGAGCAGCCGAGACTTGTTCTCGGCTCTATGTTTCAGTAAGAGTTTGGATGGACAGAAGGTGAGTATAGTGAATAAGAAACGAAAAATGCCGATGATAACTTTACAGGATATGACGATTTTTCCAAACACGGTCGTACATATCGATGTGAGCCGCAAACAGTCATTTGAGGCGATCAAAGAGGCAATGATGTCGGATTTGCATTTATTCGTTGTGGCAAAGGCGGAGGAAAAGCGGGATCAGGATGAACCGGGCGATCGTTTGGAAAAAGTCGGTTGTGCGGTGAAGGTACGACAGATGATCCGGCTCAATCAGAAGAATCTGATACGCATTTTGGTAGCAGGGGAATCGCGGGGAGAACTGTTAGCGGTAGAACAAAAAGGTACTTATCTTCAGGCTGAATTAGAGATATGGGAGGATATGGCACTTTCGGATGAACAGGAAGAAGCGTATTGTTCCGCCGTTTTAGAAGCTGTCGTGAACTGCTATCAGGCGGGTATGCCGATGAGTCAAATGGCTTGGCAAAAGATCACGAAAGAGAAGCGTGTCGGAGTACTGATTGATCTGTTGGCGGAAAATCTTCCATTTTCTCATGAAAAAAAGCAACAGATTTTGGCACAGCAGGATCTGCTGCAGCGGATCCTGTGCATGATGCGGTTCATAAAGAGCGAAACGGAGATTGGTCAGATTCGCCGTAAGCTGCAGGAAGATTTAAGCCAATATGTAGAAAAAAGTCAGAGAGAATATATTTTGCGCGAGCAGAAAAAGATGATTGAGGAGGAATTGGAAGAAGACGACGATTCGGAAATCGAGGAATATAAGGAAGCCGTGGAAGGCTTACAGGCTCCAAAAGAAGTAGAAGAAAAACTATACAAAGAGATTCAAAGATTGGAAGCAATCCCGATCACTTCTTCGGAATCGGCGGTGCTTCGAAACTATATTGAAACCCTTTTGGCATATCCATGGAATAAGGCTACTACAGATAATCGGGATCTGCAACAGGCGGAGAAGATCTTAAATGCGGATCATTATGGCTTATGGAAAGTAAAAGAACGGATCTTGGATTTCTTGGCGGTACGGAATATGGTGGCGGAAGGAGACAGCCCCATTTTATGTCTGGTAGGACCTCCGGGAACCGGAAAGACATCGGTTGCCCGCTCGATCGCAAGGGCGACCAATAAAGAATATGTCCGTATTTCCTTAGGGGGAATTCGGGATGAAGCGGAAATCCGCGGACATCGAAAGACATATGTAGGGGCTATGCCGGGACGGATCGCAAAGGCGATGGAGCGAGCCGGTGTCCGCAACCCGCTCATGCTTTTGGACGAGGTGGATAAACTGGGAAACGATTACAAAGGCGATCCTTCTTCCGCATTATTAGAAGTGTTGGACGCCGAGCAGAACTGTAGATTTACGGACCATTTTTTTGAGGTGCCGATCGATCTGAGTCAGGTTCTGTTTGTGGCTACGGCAAATGATGTTTCCAATATTCCGAAACCGCTGCTTGATCGTATGGAAGTGATAGAAATATCCGGTTATACGCAAAATGAAAAGCTACATATCGCAAAGGATTTTCTGATCGCAAAACAACGGACCCGTCATGGACTGAAAGCAAAACAGTTTCAGGTGACGGATGCGGCACTTCGGCAGATTATTACGGGATATACAAGGGAAGCCGGTGTCCGTAATTTGGAGCGGCAGATCGCCACTCTGTGCCGAAAAGCAGACCGTATGATTGCAAGCGGAGAACGGGAGAGCCTGCGCGTAAACGAAAGAACGCTCGAACGCTATCTTGGTATCCCGAAATATAAAGAAGAAACATGGAATCTGAAGCCGAAAGAAGGAATGGTAAACGGTTTGGCATGGACCAGTGTGGGCGGTGATATGTTGAGCGTGGAAGTATCGCTGGTTGCGGGAAGCGGGAAAACAGAACTGACCGGCAATCTGGGAGATGTGATGAAAGAATCCGCCAAGATCGCCATTACCTGTGTGCGTGCGATGGTACAGAAAAATTTTCTGAAAAATACCGATATTCATATCCACGTTCCGGAAGGGGCAGTACCGAAAGACGGTCCTTCTGCCGGCATCACGATCGCTACGGCAGTGTATTCGGCGGTTACTCATAAAAAAGTACGCGGAGACCTTGCCATGACCGGAGAGGTCTCTCTCCGCGGGCGGGTGCTGCCGGTCGGTGGTTTGAAAGAGAAACTCTTGGCGGCAAATACGTTTGGCATGCGGGAAGTGTTGCTGCCGCAGCAAAATGATAAAGATGTATCGGAACTGGATGATGAGATTATCGGAACCATGAAAATAACCTATGTGAAGACGATGGAGGATGTGTTGCGGATCGCCCTGATCAAATAGAGGAAACCGCAAAGCACAGCCGGAAAGGGTGGTAAAGACATGAAAATAAAAAGTGTACAGTTGGAAACGGTATGTGGAATCACCAGTAAGCTGCCGGACAATCATCTGCCGGAAATCGCATTCGCCGGAAAATCAAATGTCGGTAAATCGTCCCTGATCAATGCGCTGATGAACCGTAAATCATATGCAAAGACGTCTTCTCAGCCGGGAAAGACGCAGACAATTAATTTTTATAATATTAACAATGCGTTGTATTATGTCGATCTGCCCGGCTACGGATATGCAAAGGTATCGAAGGAGATAAAAGAACAATGGGGAAAGATGGTGGAACGCTATCTGCATCATTCCAAACAGCTTTGTCTGGTGTTTTTATTGATTGATATTCGTCATGAACCTTCCGTGAATGACCGCGCCATGTATCATTGGATCGTGGAAAACGGTTTTTCACCGGTGATTATTGCGACGAAGCTGGATAAGATCAAACGCAGTCAGTTACAGAAGCAGATCAAGGGCATCCGTGATACGTTAGGAGTGGGTTCCGAGACGCCGATTCTTCCGTTTTCTGCCGAAACCAAGCAGGGAAGAGAGGACATATGGGATCTGATCGATCAGTATATCACAGACGGAACCGGGGAGACCGGCAGCGGCTTGTGAGATTCGCCGGTTATGACTCGGTCAGTCCCCATAACTGCTTCACCAGATAGTCATAAATGGCATTGCTTTTTTCCTGCCATGTGTCGCAGATCATAGTTGCCTGATCCAAAGACGGTACATTCAGTTTGATGTCAAGTAAGGTTTCTTTTCGTTCTAAGATGGTACATTGTACGATATATTCATCCCGTTTGGCAGGATAGTAGGTGGCAAAGATCTCGACTTCACTCCGCAGGTGGATTTTTTCCGCCTCAAAGTACGCATAGACATCATCTTTGATAGCGGAGGATATCTTGTATTCAAAGAGGTCTAACGCCTCTTTTCCCTCCGGCGTCAAATGAAACTGCGTATTGCTCCGAATGCGTTCGGAGCAGATGAACCCGGCTTCCTCTAATTCATTCAATGCCTGTTGGAAACTGAAATAATCCGTATATCCCTTATCTAAGATGAACTGCGAGAGCTGGGAAGTCGTCAGAGGAAAATCGACGCGGTCCAGCATAAACAGCAGGATTAATTTGTATAGCGTAAGACGGTTATCCGACATTTCGGCATGACTCCTTTGTAGTATCGTAGACGGTTAGATATGTGCTTTCACGGCAGCGGCAACCACATCCGCAATCCGTGGATCGAATGCTTTCGGCATGATCGTATCCGCATCTAATTGGTCGTCAGAGACCAGCCCCGCTATCGCAACGGCGGCTGCCAGTTTCATATCTTCCGTGATCTGTCTGGCGCGACCTTCCAACGCTCCCTTGAAAATACCCGGAAATGCTACAACATTGTTGATCTGATTCGGGAAGTCCGAACGCCCGGTACCGATGACTTTGGCGCCGGCGGCTTTTGCCACGTCCGGCATGATCTCGGGTACCGGATTTGCCATGGCAAATAAAATGGCGTCCCGATTCATGGAAGCGACCATTTCCGCAGAGACGACATTTGGAGCGGAGACACCGATAAAAATATCGGCGCCGACCAAAGCGTCGGCAAGGGAACCTTCCGCCCCTTCCAGATTCGTCACCTTACACATGTCCTGCTGCACCCGGTTGAGATTCGGTGTCTTTGCACTTAAGATACCGACTTTATCACATAACATCAGGTGACGGGACCCATAGCGTAATAACAGTTTGGAGATAGCGATTCCGGCGGAACCGGCGCCGTTTACAACAATTTTGCAATCCTCGACCTGCTTTCCGGTCACTTTTAACGCATTGATGACGCCTGCAAGTACGACGATGGCAGTCCCGTGCTGATCGTCATGAAAGACCGGAATGTCCAACGCCTGCTTTAAACGTTCTTCGATCTCAAAGCAGCGGGGCGCGGAAATATCTTCTAAGTTAATGCCGCCGAATGCGGGGGCAAGATGAATGACGGTTTTTACGATCTCATCGGTGTCCTGTGTATCCAGACAGATCGGAACCGCATTGATATTACCGAATTCTTTAAATAATACTGCCTTTCCTTCCATCACCGGAAGGGCTGCCTTGGCGCCGATATTTCCAAGCCCCAGTACGGCACTGCCGTCTGATACAACGGCGATGGTGTTCGCTTTTCCGGTATATAGGTAAGCAGCCTCCGGATCTTTTGCGATCGCACGGCAAGGCTCTGCTACGCCGGGCGTATAGGCGATCGATAGATCTTCGGCGGATTTTACAGTACATTTTGAACGGGTTTCCAGTTTTCCATTCCAATTTTTATGGCATTCCAATGCTTTTTCATATACATCCATTTTGTTTCACCTTTTATTCTGAATTGCGTGATGCCGAGATACAAGAAATCGACAAACCACTATCTTTTAATATAGCATTTGAAGAAAGGCATAGCAAGCATTTCATCAAAAAAGGAGAAAGTCGGATTTACTATGTAAAATATGGGTTTACCTTATAAAAAAGTTGTGATATAATGCAACTGAACATTCTAAATAATCAAAGATTCGTTTTGAACCCAAATGATAGATACAATAGAGAGAGGAACAGCATATGAATTATGTCAGTATGACTTTGGCGGAATTACGCGAAGTAGCGAGAAGCAAAGAAGTAAAAAGCATTACGACTTTGAAAAAAGCGGAATTGATCCGGCTCTTGGAATCCATGGACGAAGAACAGAAAAAAACAAAGCCGCAGGCGGAAAAAGAAAAAGGAAAGATATCAGAAGGTAAGGCAGGCGGCAAGATCGTTCAGCGGTTTTCGGGAAAACCGTCCGACAGCGGGAACAACCATGCGGAAGGGCGGCAGAATCGTATGAACGCAAAGTCGGACGGCAGACAACCGGATGCTTCCAAATATGAGGCGCGTTCCGTGGTACGTTTGGATACTCATGCGGAAGGAAAGACGCCGAAAGGTGATTATCAGGAAGGGATCCTAAGTGACGCCGACGGAAGACAGGAACGGTCCGCGGAAGAGCGAAGAGTGCCGAATATCCGCAATGAGGCATATACCAGAGACGAATTTCTGAAACTGGACTATCCGGAGCTGGCAGCTTTAGACAGTAAAAACGAAGTTAACGGTATTTTAGAGATCATGGAAGGATACGGATTTATCCGAAGCGCGAATTATCTGCCGGGAGAAAATGATGTTTATGTTTCTCCGGCACAGATCCGGAGATTTAATCTGAAAACCGGTGATATCCTAAACGGCAGCACCCGCGTCAAGACACAGGCAGAAAAATTCAGTGCCTTGCTATATATTAATTCTGTCAACGGATTCCATCCGTTGGAAGCACAGAAGCGAAGACCGTTTGAAGAACTGACTCCGATTTTCCCGGATGAGAAAATCCGGTTGGAGCAGGCGGGCGCCGGAATCCCGATGCGGATCGTCGATATGATCGCTCCGATCGGTAAAGGACAGAGAGGGATGATCGTATCACCGCCGAAAGCGGGAAAGACGACCTTATTAAAGCAGATGGCAAAAACGATCAGCCGTAATTATAAAGACATACATTTACTTGTACTGCTGATTGATGAGCGTCCGGAGGAAGTGACCGATATCCGGGAATCGATTGAAGGTCCGAATGTCGAAGTGATCTATTCCACCTTTGATGAACTGCCGGAGCATCATAAGCGTGTAGCGGAGATGGTTTTGGATCGGGCAAAGCGTCTGGTAGAGCATAAAAAAGATGTTGTGGTCTTATTGGATAGCATTACCCGTTTGGCGCGGGCGTATAATCTGATCGTACCGCCGAGCGGACGTACGTTGACAGGTGGTTTGGATCCGGCAGCACTGCATATGCCGAAAAAGTTCTTTGGCGCCGCCCGTAATATTCGGGAGGGCGGAAGTCTGACGATCCTTGCGACGGCATTGGTAGAGACGGGCAGTAAGATGGACGACGTCGTATTTGAAGAGTTTAAGGGAACCGGTAATATGGAGCTGGTCCTCGACCGTAAGTTATCGGAAAAGCGGATTTTTCCTGCGATCGATATCAGTAAATCGGGTACGCGGCGGGATGATCTGCTCCTGACGAAAGAAGAACAGGATGCGATGTACTTGATCCGGCGTGAGATCAGCGGAATCAAAGGGGATGATGCGATCGAAGAAGTCTTAAAATTATTTGTCAGGACAAGGAATAACCAAGAATTTTTAAATTTGGTTCAAAAGTCTTTAGGCAGAAGACCATAGAGGATCGATCACTTCCGGCTATTCTTGACAGATTTCTTGTTATTTTCTAAAATAGGCTTGCAATCACGGCAACTCTATGCTAAAATGAGGAAGTTGTTGAGCAAACGATAGGCGTATGCCTGCTCAAATAGATAGGAAAAGTAACGGTGAGGTGAAAAAGATGAAAGAAGGAATCCATCCGGATTATTATCAGGCGAAAGTAGTCTGCAACTGTGGTAACGAATTTGTTACCGGATCGACAAAAGAAGATATCCACGTGGAAATATGCTCAAAGTGTCATTCGTTCTACACTGGTCAGCAAAAGGCAGCGCAAGCCCGTGGTCGAATTGATAAGTTCAATCGTAAGTATGGTGTTAATTAGTAAGAATAGGTGAAAAGGTTGGGATTGAATATCCCAACCTTTTTCCGTATCGGGAAAGGAAAACGGGGATAACATGGATCGTGTTTATATAGGTGGTCAGGCAGTCATTGAAGGCGTCATGATGAAAAATAAGGACCGGTATGCCGTTGCGGTCCGGAAACCGGATCATACCATCGAAGTCAAAGTAGAAAACGATACGGCGCTCGGAGATCGGATTGCGTTGTTCCGTCTTCCGATCGTGCGGGGCGTGGTGAATTTTATCGAATCACTGGTCATTGGGATCAGGACGTTGACGTACTCTGCCAGCTTTTACGAAGAAGATGCGCAGGGACATCATGCGGAAAGCAAGGTGGAAACCGCTGCAAAGAAGGGCGGCGAAGGAATTCTGATGTTCTTTACGGTGGCGTTTTCGATTCTGCTTGCGGTAGGATTGTTTATCCTGCTTCCGGCATGGATCGCCGAGTTTATTCGAAAAGGAATTGACAATCAGTTTGTTGTGGCGTTGTTAGAAGGTGTGATCCGCCTATTGATCTTCCTGTTTTATGTGTTTGGTATTTCGTTGATGGAAGACATGAAACGGGTGTTTATGTATCATGGGGCGGAGCATAAGACCATTAACTGTCTGGAAGCCGGCGTTCCCCTCACTCCGGAAAATGTGATGCGGTTCACACGGTTTCATAAACGCTGCGGAACCAGTTTTTTGTTTTTGGTCATGATCATCAGCATCTTGTTTTTTATGGTGATCAATGTGGACAGTGCGGTATTACGGATCGTGCTGCGGTTACTGCTGGTTCCGGCGATTGCCGGCGTCTCTTATGAATTCATCCGTCTGGCAGGACGGAATGATTCATGGATCGTGAAAGTGATCAGCGCACCGGGATTATGGCTGCAGCGACTGACGACCAAAGAACCGGATATGGAGATGCTGGAAGTAGCGATTGCTTCCGTGGAAGGGGTGCTGGACTGGAGAGCTTATCAGAAGGCGATGCAGGCGGAAGATACGGAAGAGGCATATCACGCGGAGGATGACGACGATGACGGTGAGGAATATGGGGAGTATGAGGAGTATGAGGAAGGCTATGACGGGGAATTCTATGGAGAAGATGATGACAGCGAGGAGGGAGACGCTTATGAACAGGAAGAAGAATGGTATGGGGAAGACCGGACGGAATGACACAACTCCGTCATGACAAAGGAAAACGGACAGATCATGACGATTCAGGAATTATGGAAAGAGGGCAACCGAATATTAACGGACGCCGGTTTGGAAGAAGCCACGCTGGATGCACGATACTTACTGGAATGGGTATTGCATCAGGATTACACATATATATGGATGAATCTGTCAGGCACGGTGGATCCGGATGTGATAGAGGCATATCGGCATGCCGTTACCCGGCGGAAAAACCATACGCCGTTGCAATATATTACCGGTGAGCAGGAGTTTATGGGATGTTCATTTTTGGTCAACGAACATGTCCTGATCCCTCGTCAGGATACGGAATGTTTGGTGGAAGCTGTTTATCGGCATCTGACCGGAACGGATGATCTTGGCAGCGGAGAGATCCGGATCTTGGATCTGTGCTGTGGTTCGGGATGTATCGGCATCAGTTTATGGAAGCTGCTTGAGCGGGGGACTGCGACTGACCGATGGAAGATCTGTCTGTCGGATATCTCTTCACAGGCGTTGCAGGTGGCGCAGGACAATGCAAAACGACTGAAGGCAAAGGTAGAACTGACGGAAAGTGATTTGTTTGCGGGCATAGAGGGCAGGTTTCATCTGATCGTTTCAAATCCTCCGTATATTCCAAGCGGTGTGATCGATTCGTTGATGCCGGAAGTACGGGATGCGGAACCGAGACTGGCTTTGGACGGAGAGGCGGACGGGCTGGGTTTTTATCGCAGAATCGTACGACAGGCAGGAGATTATCTGGACGAAAACGGATATCTGTTTTTTGAGATCGGCTGTGAACAGGCGGCAGATGTCAGAACGTTCTTGGAAGCGGCAGGCTTTGAACGGATTGCCGTGATGAAAGATTTTGCCGGATTGGACCGCATCATATGCGGAAGGCTCAAATCAAGACACAGGAAAGGACAGGAGGAAGACCATGTTTGATAAATTAGAAGATATATTGCTGCGGTATGAAGAGATTCAGGAGGAGCTGAATTCTCCGGAACTGGCGAATGATCAGGAACGATACCGGAAACGAATGAAAGAGTATAGCGATCTGACGCCTTTGGTAGAAAAATATCAGGAATATAAGGCGGCAAAACAGACGATTGAAGACAGCCTATCTATGTTGGAGGAACCGGATGAGGAAATGCGGGAACTGGCAAAAGAAGAATTGGCGGCAGGAAAAGAGACGCTGGCTGCCTGTGAACAACAGTTAAAAATCCTTTTGCTCCCAAAAGATCCGAATGATGATAAAAGCGTGATCGTCGAAATCCGCGCAGGCGCGGGCGGCGATGAAGCCGCGTTGTTTGCAGCAGAGATTTACCGGATGTATGTGCATTATGCGGAAGGAAAGCATTGGAAAACAGAGCTTTTGGAGTGTGAGGAAATCGGTATCGGAGGAATGAAGAGCGTTTCCTTTATGATCAACGGAACCGGCGCTTATTCCATGATGAAATATGAATCCGGCGTGCATCGGGTGCAGCGTGTGCCGGAAACAGAGTCGGGCGGACGTATCCATACGTCTACGATTACGGTAGCGGTGATGCCGGAAGCGGAAGAAGTCGATATTGAGATCAACGAGAAAGATATACGTATTGACGTCATGCGTGCATCGGGTAACGGCGGGCAATGTGTCAATACCACGGATTCCGCCGTTCGTCTGACACATTATCCGACAGGAATCGTGATTTACAGCCAAACGGAAAAATCGCAGTTACAGAATAAAGAAAAGGCATTTGCCTTGCTGCGCGCAAAATTATATGATCTGGAGCAGCAGAAGCAGCATGATGCGGAAGCGGAGGCAAGGAGAAGCCAGATCGGGACCGGCGATCGTTCCGAAAAGATCCGGACCTATAATTTCCCGCAGGGGCGTGTGACGGATCACCGTATCAAACTGACCTTGTATAAGATCGATGAAATTATGAACGGCAATATCCAAGAGATCTTGGATGCGCTGATCGCGGCAGATCAGGCAGCCAAACTTAGCAATATGCAGGAGTAAGAAAAGGGAATCAGGACAGGAAGAAGGACAGCATATCATGGCAAAGGAATGGAAAAAACAGATCAGGCAGGTAGAACCGTATACACCGGGAGAACAGCCAAAAGAAAAAGATGTCATCAAGTTGAATACGAATGAAAATCCGTATCCGCCGTCTCCGATGGTCAGAAAATTACTGTTACATCCGGACGACCTGCGGTTATATCCGGATCCGACGGCGGGGGCATTGATCGAAAGTCTGGCGGATTATCATAAGGTAAAGAAAGAACAGGTATTTGTCGGCGTCGGATCGGATGATGTCTTGGCAATGGCATTCATGACGTTTTTTAATTCAACCAAACCGGTCTTATTTCCGGATATTACTTATTCGTTTTATGATGTCTGGGCGGAGTTGTTCCGCATTCCATACGAGCAGCCGCCGCTGGATTCGGCGTTTCGGATCCGAAAAGAAGATTATTACAGGGAAAACGGAGGGGTGGTCTTTCCGAATCCCAATGCTCCGACCGGTGTGTTTGAACGCTTGGAGGTTATCGAAGACATTTTAAAACACAATCAGGATGTGATCGTGATAATCGATGAAGCGTATATCGACTTTGGCGGTGTCTCCGCACTGTCATTATTGGACCGGTATGAGAATCTGTTAGTGGTGCGGACATTTTCAAAATCCCGCTCGATGGCAGGCTTGAGGATCGGATACGCGATCGGGCATCCGGAACTGATTCAGGCACTCCATGATGTGAAGTATTCGTTTAATTCCTATACGATGAATCGTCCGGCATTGGAGTGGGGCGTGGAATCCGTAAAAGATGAGACCTATTTCCGCAAGACGACGGAACGTATCATAGCGACCAGAACGTGGTTTGGTGAAGAATTGCGCAAGATGGGGTTCTCTTTCCCGGAATCCAAAGCAAATTTCCTGTTTGTCACCCATGAGCGATTCGCTGCAAAAGATATCTTTGAAGCGGCAAAGAAAGAGAAGATCTATGTCCGTTATTTTGATAAACCAAGAATTGATAATTATCTTCGGATCACGATCGGTACGGACGAACAGATGAAACTCTTTTTAGAGTTTTTGAAAGGATATCTCGCAGATAAAGCGTGTTGAGTATAAGAAGGCGAAATACAAAACGATTTGTATTTCGCCTGATTGTTTGTATCGTGTTTACCGCTTCGGTCAGCAGCGATCCGATCCGTGGAGATCCGGTCCTTGAAACCATGAGTGATTCCAATGATTTTCAATCTGTGACACGCGATTGCTTTCACGCTCATAACGGTAAACAGAATCGGACAGGACTTCCGTTTTGCTTACGACAGTACGATTGGCGTCATGGACCAGATGCAGTAAATGTTCTTCGTCTATTTCATACCGTGCAGGGATCAACAGGACTTCATGGACACTGGAAGGGAGGATATAGAGATCGCAGCTTTGCTGTTTGGCAAACTGTGGTAAAACATTGTCATATATCATACAGGTGGAACCGTTAATGCAAAGTTGATTGGTAAGAATGAAGAGTTCAAGAGCCGGAGAAGAGGAATCATAGAAAGATTGTAGTTCAGGATCTTCTTGGAAATATTCAGACAGTAATTCTTGTAAAGGAGTGATCTGATGCGGGAACAGGCGTTGTGTGTTGTATCGGGCTGCCTGATATAGTTCTTCTACCGTGACGTTCCATAATTCCAGTTCCCGATTCGTAATGAGGGAGGAAGCGATCCCGCTTGTATCCGCATGTACGAGCCAGCGAAAGGTGATTGCCAGATCACAGAAGGGAAGATACGGACAGGTTGCCAATTGTTCTTTGTTTTTCTGATAATGTACGATACGGTAAATGATCTGCGGACGGATCGCATCATAGTTATCATATACATCGGCGGGTAGTTCCAGCTTCGGGACATCATCATGAATGGTGGTTACTATTTCATTCAGTATGGATTTGATCGGTCGTCCGTCCAGATATTGTTCGTAAAAGGGATTCAGATAAACGGTCGGAGAGATCTGTTCTCCATATTTATGAAGGCAGATGCCGTCAAGTTCCACTGCGTTATTCTTGATCACGTGGTTAATGGAAGCCTGATATTCTTCCGGATGATCCAACTCATATACACTTTGTTCTTTGACATAGTTTAAAAATTGATGATAGGTCATAATGAGACACTCCTTTCTTTCGTGAAAATGATAGATAAATGAGAAATAAGAAATCATACAGATTTTAAATGATACACATCCCCCCTTACAGAAAATAATCACTTGCCATTGTCCTATCATTGGGAAATAATAGAATATAGAAATAAGAAACTGTTGGTTGACTTCCAACGATACAAATATAAAATAAGCCTTTCGACATAAAAATGCAAGTATTATTTTTCGATTATTACAACGAATCCTGTCGTATCCGCTCGAAAACGGAAAAAAACCGAAGCTTTGAAAGAGATATGAAAGAAAATATACAAGAACTTTACTTGACGGAGGCAGGCAGAATGTGTTAGTCTTAACAAGTGGCAATTACCGCCGCAAGTTTAGTTTTGGAGGTTATAACATGAATAAAGGTACAGTCAAGTGGTTTAACAGTCAAAAAGGATATGGATTCATCTGTGATGAAGAAGGAAATGATATATTTGTACATTATTCCGGATTGAACATGGAAGGATTCAAGTCATTGGAAGATGGCGAAGCTGTTGAATTTGATGTCATTACGGGCGAGAAGGGTCCACAGGCAATCAATGTTACAAGAATTTAATCAGTATGGCTCAGGTAACGAGTACCTTTGAGATATCATAAGATCTATAAACAGATACATCATATTTCGATTGGTTGATTTGACAGACCATGCAGTGAAAAAGGCTTCCTTTTGGGGGAGCTTTTTTTCATTCCGAAAACATACATTGCCGGTATATATTTATAGAAAGAACCGGTCGATCGACGGAACGTTTGGATCATCTCCGGACGGGTATTCAGCTTGACAAACGATACGCTATCTCCTAAAATAACTCCTAGGGAAGGTTACAGGGTTATAAGGAAGCACACGGATGTGTGCGTAGGTCATCAACCCTATGTTTGGTGACAGGAAAAACGACAAAGGATACGCAACTAAGGGGAGGACAATGAATGGGTGAAAACTTTATTTCTCGTAAGGATCGTATCATCGCTTCCGCTATCGAGATAATAAGTGAGTCAGGATTGGCATCGTTATCCACTCGAACATTAGCAAATAAAGAAAATATGTCGGAAGCTTTGATTTACAAGTATTTTGGAGGGATTAACGAAGTACTGGTTGAGGTGGTTGAATATTTTGTACGCTTTGATAACAGTATCATAAAAACGGTACAGGGAAAGCATGTATCCAACGTGGAAAAGATACATGATTTTTTTGAAACCTATGCGATCTATTATGATAACTATATGGAGATTTCTGCTATCGTTTTGAATTACGAGGAACTGCTGCATAATACAGGGACCAGAGAGATTATCGGAACTTGTATTGAAGAACGGAATATGTTCCTGTTACAGTTGATTCAGGATGCCATGAAGGCAGGAGAGATCAATGAGATCTTCACTGCCGGACAGTTGAAGTGTATCTTAATGGGAGTTCTGCGGACACAGCTTTTGGATCGGAGAACGACCTATCATTCAGAGCCGTTAAAGACAGACGTAATGGAGAGTATCGATAAAATTTTAATGTTAGTGAAGAAATAGGAGGAGCATTCCATGTTGAAAATACTGGTAGCGGAAGATGATGAAGCAAATCGTAAATTTTTAACAAAACTGCTTACAAAATTCGGGGACGTAACGGTAGTCGGAGACGGCTTTCAGGCAGTGAAGCATTATATGCAGGCGTTGGACGATAAAGAACCTTATCAGTTGGTCTGCCTAGATGTCATGATGCCGAAAATAGACGGTTATAAAGCGTTAGATGCCATACGGGAGATGGAAGGCAAGTATGCGTTGATCGCAGGGGAACGCGCCAAGGTGATTATGATCAGTGCTTTGGATGAAGGCGGTTTTGACGAAGAACTGGCAGGAAACCAATATGATTGTTATATGAGCAAACCGATCGATATACTGGAATTTGAAATGAATTTAAAACGAATGGGAATGATATAAATGCAGGATCAGGGTTGTGCAATGGACAGCCCTGTTTTCTTTTTGGAATAGCAGGTGACGATATGGATATGTTTGAATATATGCGGCAGGAAAATATGAAACAGGAAGCTCCGCTGGCAAAGCGGATGCGTCCGACGCGTCTGGAAGAGGTGGTCGGACAGGAGCATATCATTGGAAAGGATAAGATGCTTTATCGTGCCATTCAGGCGGATAAACTAAGCTCCGTTCTCTTTTACGGACCGCCGGGTACCGGTAAGACAACTTTGGCAATGGTGATCGCCCATACGACCAGTGCCGCTTTTATGCAGATCAATGCTACCACCTCGGGAAAAAAGGACATGGAAGAGGTCATTGCCGCCGCCAAACATACAATGGGCATGTATCAAAAGAAAACCATTTTATTTGTGGACGAGATCCATCGGTTTAATAAAGCCCAACAGGATTATCTGCTGCCGTTTGTGGAAGACGGAACCGTTATTCTGATCGGTGCGACAACGGAAAATCCATATTTTGAAGTGAACGGAGCATTGCTGTCCCGTTCCAATATCTTCCAGTTAAAGCCGCTCAGTCAGGAAAACATACGGGAACTGATCACAAGAGCGGTGTATGATAAAGAAAAAGGAATGGGTTCGTATCATGCGACCATAGACGAGGATGCCGCGGCATTTCTTGCCGACATGGCGGAAGGAGATGCAAGAAACGCCTTGAATGCAGTGGAGCTGGGCATCCTGACAACGGAACGCAGTGCGGATGGCTGCATACACATTACCCTGCCGGTTGCGGAAGAATGTATCCAGCGGCGATCCCTAAAGTATGATAAAAACGGTGATAATCATTATGATACGATTTCGGCGTTTATCAAAAGCATGCGCGGTTCGGATCCGGATGCGGCAGTCTATTATCTGGCAAAGATGCTCTATGGGGGAGAATCCGTGACATTCATTGCCAGAAGGATCATGATCTGCGCATCGGAGGATGTCGGCAATGCGGATCCGCAGGCGATTCAGATGGCAACCGCCTGCGCCTTGGCGGTGGAGAGGGTCGGTATGCCGGAAGCACAGATCATTTTGGCACACGCCGCGATCTATGTGGCGTCCGCTCCCAAGAGCAATTCCATTGTGAATGCGATCGACCTTGCCATGCAGACGGTCAAAGAACGGCAGACCGGAGCAGTACCCGTGCATTTAAGGGATACGCATTACAGCGGCTCCGCCCAGCTCGGACATACGGGCTATCAGTATGCGCATAATTTTCCGAATCATTATGTGGAGCAGCAGTATCTGCCGGATGAATTGGTCGGCACCCGTTTTTACGAGCCGGGTAAATTGGGATATGAACAACAGATCAGGGAGTATTTTCAGAAAATCGGAAAAGAAAGAAAAGAGGAAACAACATGAAACGGTGGAAACGGATCGCGGCATGGCTGGTCCTGCTGGTCATTCTGGGTATGGTAATCACAACCTTTGTGTTTGGCATTACCGGAAACGGTCATTTTATGAGTATGCTCATCCTGACCATGGCAGTCTCGATCATATGCTGGGTATTGCTGTGGTTTTTGCGTCTGATTTCCGGACGGAACGGCGACCGGGAAGAAGAACCGAAAGAAAAATAAAAGAATCCGTATGCCGACCGGGACAATCGGAAACACTAGACATATCATAATATGTCGAGGTGATCAGGATGCCGGTACCGGCAATCAGGGAATATATGAATACTGCGGATATCATGGGGCAGTTGGATATGCTGCTGGCACTGCATTGCGCGCCTATGGTATGCGGTCTGAAACTGTCAAATTTGATCATGCTGAATCGGAGCCAGAGTATAGTGTTAAAAGATATGCTGCTTGGCTCCGATATCACGTTCTGGGTATTTTATAGTGACGGAGACCAAAATCAGACGCTTTTATATCGGCAGAAAGATTTACAGGGTTTCTTGGATCAGACAAGGATTCAGCGGATTCTGCGGCAATTTCATTATGTGGATTTTGAAGTCGTTCATGTATTGCGAAAACTGACGGAACATATGCAGGCGTATTTTGCCGGACGGCGGGATTTTCCGCATGAACTGGGATTGATCCTCGGCTATCCGGTGAAAGATGTGCTGGGGTTTGTGGAACATGACGGCGAGCATTATTCCGCTTGCGGATATTGGAAAGTATACGGCGATGCGGAGTCTGCCAGACGTGTATTTGAAGTCTATGACCGCGTCAGGGAAGCAGCGGTCGTTCAAGTTTTGAGCGGATATGGATTTCTGTGGAAAGTGAAAAAAAAGAATGACACATGTAAATAATTTTGTAAAAAAGTGCTATTAAGATAAAGCTCGTTTTCTGTTATGGTGGAAATGTAATAGGCATACGATAAAATAACAGAAAGGAATGAGTTCTATGAAAAAAAACTTATGGTTAGCGGGCGCGATCGCAGCTTTGGCTGTCGTAGTGACTCCGCTTACAGCCAGTGCCGCCGAAGAAGGCTGGCAGCAGGACAGCAAGGGCTGGTGGTATCAGTTTGAAGATGGTACTTATGCAAAGGATGGTTACTATTCAGCATTGGATGACGAGGAGACAGCTTATATGTTCGACGAAAACGGCTACATGACTACCGGCTGGTATTTTGATAACGATTATGTGGGTGTGGCTACCGGAAGTCCCGGTGACTGGTATTATTCGGATGCACACGGAGTCTTGCAAAAGGGCTGGCAGAAGATCGACGGTACTTGGTATTACTTCAGTGAGTACGGCTATTATATGTATTCCAACGGGTGGTGTACAATTGATGAAGTGGATTATTACTTTACATCCACTGGAGCGATGATCTCCGGCTGGTACAATATAAATCCGGCAAGTACATACGGTACTTGGTTGTATGCAAATGCAGACGGCTCGTTGTATGACGGCTGGCTGTCCTACAACGGCAGTTGGTATTATATCGATGACGGTTCTATGCTACAAGAGGCATATATTTATAAGTATCAGGCAACTGATGGAACGATTGGCTATCAATGCTATGGATATCCGAGTGATGCTGAACTCGTGGAAAAATACTATGTCGGCGAAGACGGTGTCATGATCGATGGCTGGTATTATAGAGAGTACGAAGATGCGACCGGATATAAGTCAAACTATTGGAAGTATGGGCATGCAGGCGTCGTAAAAGAAGGCTGGATCTATGATAACGGCTGGTATTATACGGACTCTGAGGGTACCATGTATCGTGATGGCGCACGGATCATCACCGGCGATACAAAGGAACCGGAATCTCCGAAGTACGATGACTACCGTGGCGCTGACGGCTATATCGATTGGGACGCATATGATGCAGCATGTGATAAGTACGCTGTAGATCTTGAGGAGTATTATAGAAGCCGTACCTTTATCTTTGACGCAAACGGCAAGATGGTGGAAGGCGGCTGGTATGGCAGTAAAACTACCTATGGAACCAAATGGTATTATGCAAATGGTGACGGTACCGCTTACACCGGATGGGTCAATGAAGGCGGCACCTACTATTACATTCATCGTGGTTTCATGGCGACGAATACCGTTACGCCGGACGGCTACTATGTAGATGCAAACGGCGTTTGGAGATAAGGATCCAATCCCCCTTTGATTCAATATCGTATGCTGACATTGGGATCAGGGTTTGGATAAGCCTGTTCGGTCAAAGGTTTCTTTGATGCGGACAGGTTTTTTTATATATCGGTGATTGTCACCTTTGCGATAAAATAAAGTTGACAATCAGATGAAGGTCTGATAAGATAATGACGAAACGCCGTCAGACGGAATCAAAGAGACCACAGAAGGAATGTAGCAATATGAGTCTAAAAGAACAGATTTTCAATCTCTTGGAGCAACAAAAAGGGAAGTATATCTCGGGAGCCGATTTAGCCGCTGCCCTCCATGTCAGCCGCAATGCCGTCTGGAAAGCCGTGAAGCATCTTCAGGAAGAAGGGTATGCCATTACCGCCGGAACGAACAGAGGTTATTGCCTGACAACGGAAAACGACATCCTTTCCGTGCAGAGTATTTCAAAATATCTGCGTCCGGAGTTTTGCGATCTTCAGATCGAGGTATATGATTCGCTGGATTCCACCAATCATAAGGCGAAGGAATATGCGGCGGCGGGGAAACCGGAAGGCATGATCATCATAGCACAGACGCAGACTGCCGGACGCGGCAGAATGGGACGATCCTTTTATTCTCCACGGATGAGCGGCGTATATATCAGTTTTTTATTCCGCCCGCATTTTCAGGCACAGGATGCTTTGTTCCTGACGACTGCCGCAGCGGTGGCGGCGGCGGAAACGATCGAAGAAGTGTCCGGCTACCGTGCGGATATCAAATGGGTCAATGATGTGTTCTGCCACGGCAAAAAGGTATGCGGGATCTTGACGGAGACTTCCGTCAATGTAGAAAACAGTATGTTGGAATATGCTGTGACCGGTATCGGTTTTAACATCAGGGAACCGGAAGGAGGATTCCCGGACGACATTCAAAACATTGCGGGACCGATCTTTCTCAAATGCGGTGACCACGGAGATACCGGGACGGACAGTGAGGTGAGGTGCAGGATTGCCGCCGGTATCATCAATCATTTTTGGTACTATTATCAACATTTAACAGAAAGGACATTTATGCCGGAATACAAACGACGTTCGTTCCTGTTAGGGAAGAAGATACAGACCAGATCGGAACCGCCTCTTGTGGGAACGGCGGTTGCGATCGATGACAATGGATATCTGATTCTGCAAACGGAGAACGGAGAGCAAGTGGCATTGTCATCCGGTGAAGTGAGTGTACGTATGGTGTAGACTATGAAACAAAAATTCTTTACAACAAAAAACATGGTGCTGATCGGAGTGTTTGCGGCACTGCTGGCAGTCTTTTCCCAAGTGGCGATACCAACACCTTGGGGAATGCCGATCACTCTGCAGACCTTTGCGGTGGCGTTGGCAGGATATTGTCTGGGAAAATGGAAAGGCGCCGCTGCCGTATGGATTTATCTTCTGCTCGGACTGATTGGCGTACCGGTATTTTCCGGTTTCGGAGCAGGACCAGCCAAATTGTTCGGGCTGACAGGCGGTTACCTGTGGAGCTTTTGTATCATGGCGTTTGCCTGTGGATGTCGTGAGACGGTCCATAAAAAGTGGCTCTCAATCTTGTTGGGATTGTTGGGCTTGATATGCTGCCACCTGTGTGGAAGCATACAGTTTGCGATCGTAAGCGGAAGGACGTTTTTTGAGGCGCTGCTCTTGGCGTCGGTACCGTATATATTCAAAGATATCCTTTCCGTGATCGCAGCATACGGACTGTCGCTCCCGATTTTGAAAGTCTTGCATAGAACGGAAGATACGCAGGTAAAACGTGTCACGTAACAAGTGAAAAATTTTCTCCGCCATCAGGTATAAAGTTTTGAAAAGCGAACATACTATAATCAATCAATAAGTGAAAACTTATTCGATTAACAGCGTAAGCTCTTTTCGATGGAAAAGACCTACGATCCTCCCCTTTATCCATGAGGCTCCGGTTTCCCCACCGGAGTCTCTTTCTATGAATGGACTCTTTCTTTTTGGTGACAGGTATGTTAAAATCACCGTATGTAGGATGGTCAAATACGGGTAAAAGGAAAAACCATATGAAAAAGAATCCGATATTATTATATTTGTTTGAAGCTACGAACATTATTTCTTGTTTAGTATTTCCCTGTATGCTGTTTTTTAATATAGGCGGTTGGTTCTATCCTTCCGGATCGCAAGTTTATTCAGGGCAGGAATTATTAGGCTATATAAAGAATGTTGCAATACTAGGGGCGGTCTTTACGGTGATTGTCGGTATTCCGCTGCTGCTGCTTTTGGTGGACTGTTTTGTGATCATGCGGGATGTCAAGGGATTTCGGGTATCGGCGTTGTCGATCATCACGGCACCCGCTTCCTATCCGATCATCCGGACAGAGTTCTTGGAAGAAAAAAAGGCGGTTCGAAAGCTGCATACGGTAGCGGGGGCGATCATTTTCATCAGTAATAGTCTGGTGATTTCATCACTGGCATATTATTTTATGAAAATGATGAAGCTGGCGTGGGCGCTGGTATAGAGACGGACCGTGCGAATGAAATGACCGGACAGCGGGAAACATACAGTCAGAAGGAACATATAGTCAGAAGGAACAACGGAACCAAAATACATGAGAATGAGGATGGATACACATGAAAACAGGACTGGTACTGGAAGGCGGTGCCTTGCGGGGGCTATTTACCGCAGGCGCATTGGATTATTTATTGGATCAGAACGTAACCTTTGATTACATAGCGGGCGTATCGGCAGGAGCCGGTAATATGATGAATTTTATTTCCGGTCAGAGAGGAAGGACGAAGCATATTATCAGCCCTGAAAAAAAAGACGCGTATTACGGATTGTCTCAACTGATCAAAACCGGCAGTTATCTGAATTTAAGGAAGATGGTATTTGAGTTCTCTTATAACCAATATCCGTATGATTTTGAAGCGCACCGGCGGACGACGATCGAGCATGAGATCGTCGTGGTGAACTGTCATACGGCAAAAGCGGAATACATTGACGGGTTCGGAGAGGATGAACATACCCTGACCGCAGTGATGGCGTCTTGTTCGGTACCGTTGTTGTCCGTTCCGGTAGAAATGGACGGCAGCGATTATATGGACGGAAGTCTGGTAGATTCGATCCCGTATCAACACGCCTTTGATAAGGGATGTGATAAAGTGGTGGTGATCATGACCAAAACGGGAGACGAAACACCGACGGACTATAATAAATATAAATGGCTGATCCGTGCCGCATACGGGAAGCAGTATCCGAAATTTGCGGATGCGTTGTTGAACCGTGCGGATGTGTATCAGGTGCAGAAGCAGGAAATGGAACGTCTGGCAGAACAAGGTAAACTCTTTATATTGCGTCCGCATATGCCGTGCATCAGTAAGTTTGAGACAAGAGAAGACATGCGGGAGGCGTTCTATCAACATGGATTTGACCGTATGCAGGAAGAATACAAGACCTTGTGTGCCTTTTTAGAACGTGAGGTTATCGAGTGAAAGGGAGCGGAAGCCGTGCTGAACCGTAAGGAATACATGCCATTGGGCTATTTTCAAAAACAACCGTGGACCGGGAGTTTTCAGGGAATGCGATTTTGCATTCGCCGCGTGACGGAAAGTTCGCAGGATGAGCAGACCAAAGAAGAGAAGACACAGGACTATCTGGAAGCGATATATTGGAAGGAACCGTTTTCGTTTGAAAGGACACCGGAATCGGAGAAGACGTACCGGCGGTTTCCGCTGAGCGAGGAAGGAAGGATGGCGGCGATCGAATGGCTGGAAGCAGAGTATGAGGCGGATGCGGAAGGATTCCGGCAGGCAAGGAAGTGGAATTGGGACAAGGAAAACAGTTGAAATCTTTGATTAGGTTTGATATACTGTGGAAGTCGAAACGAAGGACGTGCATCAGTCAGTCCGCATATGCGGCTGCAAGTTACGAGATAGAAAGTAGAGGAAAAAGAGATGGCAAGCGAGACCAGTTTATTAAAAGAATGGCGGGATTACGCCTATGGCTTGGATGACAGGACACCGGAAGGAAAGCAGTTTTGGCTGAATTATTTTAATATAGAAAAAGGCATTTACCGGCAGCTTTTGAAGCATCCCGATGAAGTGGTAGAAGGGACGGTTCAGGAATTGGCAGATAAGTATGAAACGACCTTGCAGTTGATGGTCGGCTTCTTAGACGGCATTGACGAGAGCCTGAACACCCCGAATCATATAGAAGAAATGACAGCCGATACACAGGTATCGTTGGATATCGATGTGGAAAAGCTGTATATGAATATGGTGGGCTGTAATGCGGAATGGCTCTACACACTGGAAGAATGGGACGATATCCTGACGCCGGAACGGAGAAAAGAATTGTACCGGCAGGAAAAAACGTCAAAAACGGTAGTAAAGCCACCGAAAGTAGGGCGAAATGATCCATGTCCTTGCGGATCCGGAAAAAAATTTAAATTCTGCTGCGGTGCGAATAAATAAAAGGAGTCATGGGGCTTTACGGATAACCGATCGTGGAAGCAAACGGCAAAACGGCGGGTTCCGGAAGCTCCTTTTTCATTCCGAAGTATGCACCGATAGGGAAAAGGAGGAAAACAATGAGTAAGATCAGAACCAGATTTGCACCAAGTCCGACCGGACGTATGCACGTCGGAAATTTAAGGACTGCGTTATACGCATATCTGATCGCCAAGCATGAGGGCGGTTCTTTTATCCTGCGGATCGAGGATACCGATCAGGAACGCTATTATGCTGAGGCTTTGGATATCATTTACCGTACCATGGAAAAGACCGGGCTGGTCCATGACGAGGGACCGGATATAGGCGGTGATGCGGGACCTTATATTCAGAGTGAACGTCAGGCGGCTGGCATCTATATGGAATATGCAAAAAAACTGATCGATGAGGGAAAGGCATACTACTGCTTCTGTGATAAGGAGCGGTTGGAGTCCCTGCGTCAGACGATCACGACGGAAAGCGGCGAGACCAAGGAAATCGTCATATATGATAAGCGCTGCCTGCATCTGTCGCCGGAAGAAGTGCAGGAAAAACTGGCAAGCGGGATACCGTATGTGATCCGTCAGAACACCCCGACCGAAGGCACGACTACATTTCATGATGAATTGTACGGTTCGGTGACAGTGCCGAATCAGGAGTTGGATGATATGATCTTAATAAAATCAGACGGTTTTCCGACGTATAATTTTGCCAATGTGGTGGATGATCATCTGATGGGCATCACGCACGTCGTGCGGGGAAATGAATATATATCTTCCGCGCCGAAGTATACGTTGTTATATCAGGCATTCGGCTGGGAAGAACCGAAATATATCCATTGTCCGCTGATCACTGATGAAAATCATCAAAAACTCAGCAAACGGAGCGGTCATGCTTCATTTGAAGATTTACTGGATCAGGGCTTTGTGACGGAAGCAGTGTTGAATTATGTCGCTCTGCTCGGCTGGAGTCCGGACAGCAATCAGGAATTGTTTACGCTGGATGAACTGGTGCGTGAATTTGATTATCACAGGATCAATAAATCCCCGTCTGTTTTTGATATCAATAAGTTAAAATGGATGAACGGCGAGTATCTGAAAAATATGGAACCGGAGAGATTTTCCAATCTGATCATGCCGTATATTAAGGAAGTGATCACAAAAGATCTGCCGCTTGATAAGATCGCGGCATTGGTCAAGACGCGGATCGAAATCTTGCCGGATGTGAAAGAACTGATCGACTTTTTTGAGGCGTTACCGGACTATGATACTGCCTTGTATTGTCATAAGAAAATGAAAACCGACGAGCGGAATTCGTTGGAAATCTTAAAAGAGGAGTATGAATGCCTGAAAGCTTTGGAACCGTGGACGCTGGATGCTCTGCATGACCGGCTCATGGAATATATCGCAGAAAAGGGAATTAAGAACGGTATGGGGCTGTGGCCGGTCCGGACGGCAGTGTCCGGTAAGCAATCAACACCGGGCGGGGCATTTGAGATCATGGAGATCCTCGGAAAAGAAGAATCGTTACGCCGTATCGAGATCGGAATCCAAAAACTGGAACAGGCGGTGAAATCCTATCCTATTCAATGAAGCGCAAACATGTGCGATCACACATGTAGACGGTCCTTGTCTGGTATTGGCAGGTCCCGGTTCCGGCAAAACTGCGGTTATCACACATCGGACAAAATATTTAATTGAAGAAGCGGGTATACCGCCGAAGCATATTTTGGTGATCACGTTTACCAAAGCCGCGGCAAAAGAGATGCAAGAACGTTTTCAGTCCATGACGCAGGGAAAGTATACTCCCTGTACGTTCGGTACGTTTCATTCCGTTTTTTTTCGTATCTTACAGCGGGCGTATGGCTATACCGCGGCGCAGGTTTTGCCGGAAGAACGCAAGCGGAATATCATCACGTCCATTCTGCATGAAATGCAGTTGGAATACGAGGATGAAGAAGAATTCCTTCAGGAGATTATCAGCGAGATCACACGGGTCAAGAGTGAATACATAGACCTGCGGCACTATTACAGTACAAGCTGTGGGGAAGAAGAATTCCGCCGCCTGTTCCGCGCCTATGAATCCACATTGCAGAAAGAACATCAGATCGATTTTGATGATATGCTGGTATATACCTATGAATTACTGAACGAACGGAAGGATATCTGCCGGATGTGGCAGAGAAAATACCGCTATATTCTCATTGATGAGTTTCAGGATATCAATCGGATGCAGTATGAAATCATACGGTTACTGGCGGGAACTTCCCAAAATGTCTTTGCGGTCGGGGATGATGACCAGTCCATTTATCGCTTTCGGGGAGCAAAACCGGATATCATGCTGGGATTTCCAAAGGATTTTCAGGATACTAAACAGATCGTATTAAATGTGAATTATCGATCGACGCGGGAAATCATCGAAGGCAGTCAAAGGGTGATCGCCAATAATCAGAAACGATTCCCGAAACAGATACAGGCGAGCCGTCCGTATGAATGCCCCATTTATCTCCATACGATCGCATCCGTGAAAGAAGCCGGTCAGGATATCCGGACGCGGATACGGGAGTATCAGGCACAAGGCATCCCATATCAGCAGATGGCGGTCCTATACCGGACCAACACGCAGGCGCGTCGATTAGTTGAGAAATTGATGGAGTATCATATACCGTTCCGTATGAGAGACAGACTCCCAAACTGCTATGAGCATTGGATCGCCAAGCAGATGATCGCGTATATCCGTATTGCGTCAGGCAGCAGGGAGCGGGCGGATTTTCTACAGATATGGAACCGCCCGAAACGATATCTGCGGCGGGAATGGCTGTCAGAGCCGACGGTCGATCTGGATGAGATCATACAACAGAATGCCAAGCGGAAATGGGCAGTGGAAGCGCTGCAAACCCTACAGGAAGATATCGAAGCCATGAGTACCATGCGTCCGCAGGAAGCCATCCGTTATATCCGGAAGGTGATCGGTTATGACGCGTATCTGGAAGCATATGCCAACGAACGCCGGATCCACGCAGAAGAATTGACAGAATTTATGGACGAGATACAGGCGATGGCGGAACCGTATCCGGATGCTCCGGCATGGTTCGCGCATATACGGGAGTATGGAACACAGTTAGAAACACAGCGGATGCAGCAGGAACAACGGTTGGCGGAAGACAATGCCGTGACCTTATCGACGATTCACAGCGCAAAGGGTTTGGAGTATCAGGCAGTTTTTCTCTTTGGTGCGAATGAAGGTCTGCTCCCATATAAAAAAGCGATGAAGCCGGAAGAGATCGAGGAGGAACGCCGATTGTTCTATGTGGCTATGACGCGCGCAAAAACCTATCTGCATATTTATACACTGAAAGAACACTATCACAAACGCTTATTGCCGTCCCGTTTTATAGAGGAACTGGCTTGCCATTCCGGAAGGGCTAGTGTATGATAGTTGAGATAACAAGCAGTCAAAAGGTGGTTCTATGTTATTTTCTAGCACAACATTTTTATTTGTATTTTTACCGGTAGTCATAGCGGTTTATTTTATTTGCCCGAAAAAAATGAGAAACATCGTGCTGCTGTTTGCCAGTCTGTTGTTTTACGCATGGGGTGAGCCGAGATATGTGTTTCTGATGCTGCTTACTATCGGCGTCAATTATATATTGGCGCTGGTCTGCGCATCCTGCCGGGAACGCGGCAAAGAGACGGGTGCCAAGGCGGCGATGATCGGAACGGTGGTTTTCAGCATAGGTATGCTCATGTTCTTTAAATACAGCAATTTCATCTTGGAAACCGTCAATGAAGGAATCGGAAAAGCCGCGGGATTTTCCGCGCCGCTCCTGAATGTGGCATTGCCGCTTGGAATTTCGTTCTATACCTTTCAAACATTGTCGTATACGATCGATGTCTATCGCGGAGAGGTAAAGCCGCAAAAAAACATTCTGAAACTGGCTACTTATGTGAGTCTGTTCCCGCAACTGATCGCCGGTCCGATCGTGCGTTATCGGACGGTAGCAAAAGATTTGGATGGACGGACGGAAAGCATTACAAGATTTGCTTCCGGCGTGCGGCGGTTTGTGGTCGGTCTGGGGAAAAAGGTATTATTGGCAAATACGGCGGGAAGCATGGTTGACCTGATAGGCAGTATGTCGGATCATCGGTTGTCGGTCGGGTTGTACTGGCTGTCTTCGATCGCGTTTACGTTCCAGATCTATTTTGATTTCAGCGGGTATTCGGATATGGCGATCGGACTGGGAAGAATGTTTGGATTCCGTTTTTTGGAGAATTTTCAATATCCGTATATTGCAAAAAGCATTACGGAATTTTGGAGACGCTGGCATATGTCTCTGAGTTCATGGTTTCGCGATTATGTCTATATTCCGTTAGGAGGCAATCGCTTCGGAACGGCAAAGACAGTCCGAAATCTGTTTGTGGTGTGGCTGCTCACCGGTCTTTGGCATGGGGCGGCATGGAATTTCGTTCTTTGGGGATTCTATTTTTTTGTGTTACTGATGATCGAAAAATTCGGCTTTGCAAAGATACTGGAAAAGATACCGGCAGTCTGGAGTCATCTGTATACATTGTTTTTCGTCAACATCAGTTGGGTGATTTTTTCGCATGATACGCTCACGGATTTGGGTAAAACAGGAATGTGCATGCTGGGACTGGGCGGGATCCCGTTTTGGAATAACGCCGCTTCGTACTATTGGTTGTCCTATCTGCCGGTTCTTGTGATCATGGCAGTGGCGGCAACCCCATATCCCAAACGGGCGGCAGCCGGCATTCTGAAAAAAATGCCGGAACGCGCCGGACGGATACTCGGCGTCATTGCGGAAACCGCTGGCATTCTGTTTGTGCTGTGGTTTGCCACAGGAAGTTTGGTCAGCGATGCGTTTAACCCGTTTTTATACTTTCGTTTCTAAGGAGGTAGGAGCTTATGAAGGATAAGGTACACATTCTCGTTTTTATCATATTTTTATCCTTTTTCGGATTGGGGTATCTGATATTTCCGCCACGGGAGTTTTCCGAACTGGAAAATCACTATCTGACACAGTTTCCGCAATTTTCATGGAAAGATCTGTCAAACGGAACGTTTACGGAGACGTTTGATTCCTATACCGCCGATCAGATTCTGGCAAAAGATCTCTTTGTACAGTCGCATGTGGCGCTTGACCGATGTCTCGGGATCACACAGATCAACGGGGTATTTTTCGGTAAAAACGGGTATCTGATACAGGATTATCAGGAGCCGGATTCGCAGTTGCAGGACAACCTGAACCATATCAAAACCTTTGCGCAGGAGCATCCAAATGTGGAAATGACCTTCCTGATCGCTCCGAATGCGAGTGAAATCTATCCGGAATATCTGCCTGCTTTTGCCGAGACGGCTTCACAGGCGGAAGTCATCCGGCAGGTCCGTGCCAATTTGGAAGGGGATCTGCGGATCATAGACGTAACGGATACGTTAAGGGAACATAAGGAGGAAGAGATCTTTTATAAAACGGATCATCATTGGACGACGCTCGGGGCTTATTATGCCTATGTGCATTTCTGCGAAGACATGCACATGGAACCGACGCCATGGGAGGACTATACGGACATGCACATATCCGAGTCGTTTTACGGTTCTTTGTATTCCAAGGCGCCATCATTCACACAACAGGCGGATTCGATGGAATTGCTACAGAATCCGGACGGTGAATATGTGGTGGATTACGGCACGGAACGCCCGGTGGGCAATTCGATGCTGGAAATGGGACAGTTAGAACGCAGGGATAAGTATGCGGTCTTTTTCGGCGGAAATTATCCGCTGGTCACGATTGAAAGTAACCAGAATCAGGGGGACCGGGTATTGATCCTGAAAGATTCCTATGCAAATTGTCTGGTTCCGTTTTTGGCAGATCATTACAGCGAGATCCACATGATGGATTTACGCTATTATCACGAGGATGTCGGGGCTTATCTGGAGGAGCATCAGATCACGAAAGTGATTTTTATCCATAATGTGGATTTTCTTTCGACAGATAATAACTTTTTATGGTTATAGACTTGAAAAAGATGGGAGAGATATGTCATAATATGTATCGGACCTATCGGTATATTCGTTGTAGACAGAAATGAATGCAGAGGAGTTTTATTCAGATGACTATCTTTAACGTATTGTCAATGGTGAGCGGTATCGCATTTTTACTGTTCGGCATGCACATCATGAATGAAGGACTGACCAAGGCATCCGGAGGGAAGCTGGAAGCGATCTTGGAAAGATTGACTGCAAATAAGATCTATGCAGTATTGTTAGGAGCGGGCGTGACGGCGATCATTCAATCGTCGGCGGCGACAACGGTTATGGTGGTCGGTTTTGTGAATTCCGGTATTATGAAGCTGTCACAGGCGGTCGGAATCATCATGGGCGCAAATATCGGTACGACCATTACGGCATGGGTGCTTAGTTTGACCGGTATAGAAGGTGATAATTTTTGGATCCAGATGCTGAAGCCGGAATCGTTTTCTCCAATCTTGGCGTTGATTGGTATTATTCTCCTGATGTTTTCCAAAAAAGATAAACATCATAACCTCGGTAACATCCTGCTTGGATTTGCCGTCCTGATGTTTGGTATGTCCACCATGCAGGACGCTGTGGCGCCGTTGGCGGATATGCCGCAGTTTACTTCTTTGCTGGCAACGTTTAATAATCCGATCTTGGGTGTCATCGCCGGTACATTGTTAACTGCCATTATTCAGAGTTCCTCTGCTTCGGTCGGTATTTTACAGGCTCTCTGCGTGACCGGCATGATCGATTACCGCATGGCGATCCCGATCATTATGGGACAAAATATCGGTACGTGCATCACCGCATTGCTGTCAGCGGTCGGTGCGAATAAAAATGCAAAACGTGCCGCTCTGATCCATTTTTATTTTAATCTCATAGGCTCGACGGTCTTTTTATTGATCTTTTATGTAGCAAATCTGATCTTCCGGTTTTCTTTTTTGGATACCCCGGCAAATGCGTTTGGTATTGCGTTGGTGCATTCGATCTATAATATATTTGCCACTTTGATCTTGCTGCCGTTTTCCGGTATGTTGGAGAAACTGAGCTATTTGACGATACGGGAGACAGACAACGAACTGGACACATGGCTGAAATCCGATTTACAGCTTTTGGATGTCCGCTTCTTGGATACACCGCCAATCGCGACGGCACAGTGCAAAAATGTCGCGATCAAAATGGCGGATATGTCGCGCGACGCCTTATTTCAGGCGATGGAGCTGTTGAATGATTTTGATGAAACGAAGGCTGCCGCAGTCAGTCAGATGGAAGCCATGGTAGACCAGTATGAGGACGAACTGGGAGGATATCTGGTGAAACTGAGCAGCAAGAATCTGACGGAAAAAGACAGCCATACGATATCGATGCTATTGCACTGTATCGGTGACTTTGAACGGATTTCGGATCATGCGGTCAATATCAGTGAATCGGCGCGGGAGATGTTTCAGAAAAAACAGAAATTTTCAAAAAAGGCAGAAGAGGAAATCTCGATTTTCTCCGGTCTGATCCGAGAGATCGTGGATACGTCGGTCTTGGTGTTTGAGACGGAGGATGTGGAACTGGCAAAAGAAGTGGAGCCGATGGAAGAAGTCGTAGACGGTTTGAATGATGAGATCAAGAAACGCCACATCAAGCGCTTGAGAAAAGGAAAATGTACGATTGAACTCGGCTTTGCCCTTTCCGATATCACAACGAATTTTGAACGGGTAGCGGATCATTGTTCCAATATCGCGATCAGTCTGATACAGATTCCGGACGACGTATATGGTTCGCATGATTATGTGGAACATTTAGAAAAAGGAGAAGATTCCCAGTATCACGAAGCACTGGTGAAATATACGGAAAAATATATGCTGCCATGACCGGCAGCATATTTCTTTCATTTAGAGCGATTGTTCGTTGAAGGCGGCATCGTCTAAAAGTTCATCAAAAAAGTCAGCCACTTTGTCAAATTCCTCATCGTCAAGGATATCGATCAGTTCAAAGTCATCTCCGTCACGGGTATACGCATAGAGAAAGACTTCCTCTTCGGCGAAACCTTCCGGAGTCTGTAATGGCAGCAAGGCGACATAGTCTTTTCCCTCTAAAGGAAAGCTGGCAATGATCCCGCATTCAATCTCTCCGTCATCGAGCTGCAGGGTTATGGTGTCTTCCATTTCTTCTCCTAAATGCAGAGAAGCTTTTTGCGATTCCTGATGATTCTGTTCTTTCATTTTTCATACCTCTTTTTTTCAATGTCACTTCGCATTCCGGGAAAGCGGATCTATCACAGCTACTATACTAGAAAATCCTTGGTTTGGCAATAAATAATCTTGGATTTCGCTTGACTTTATACGGTTTTTGTCTAAAATGAAAGAGTGGAAGCAAGTCGTTTGACATTCCGGAACGTTACATAGGAAAGCGAGAGGAGAAAAAGGTGGCAACACAAGGCTCTTACAACGGTCATGAAAGAAATGAGACGGAGGGGACCGTTATGCAGGAAAAGGGAGGACATCGGGTTCAGGAATACCGATCAAACAATCATCGGGGGAACGGAGACAATCGAGGATATCGCAACACGGAGAAAAAAGGACGGAATAACGAATATAAATCAAAAGAAAACCGTTCCGGAGGAGATAGACCGAAAGAAAATCGGGGATCCTTTAGCGGATACAAGGCATACGGAAAAGAGGAAGAAGAAAACAGAACGGCGCGTGTTCCAAAGCAGAGAAGCACAGAAAAAGTAAGGGAACCGCAACCGGATAAATTTGAAACGATCAAGCGGTTGGAACGGGAACAAAAGACGATCAGGAAAAAAGAATCCAAGCGGGGCAAAGCCGAGAGCAACCGCCCGCAGCAAAAGCAAAAGCGTCAGAATAACCGTAATTACTTAACGGATTATGCAAACGGCATGTATGATGATTATGAGGATGATTTCTAAGCAGGAGGATGGAAAGATGGCTGTCACATATAATCATAGGGCAATTGAAAACAAATGGAAGAAGGGCTGGGAACAATGTCCGATCAATGTAGAAGACGGGAAAAAACCAAAGTATTATTGTCTTGATATGTTCCCTTACCCGTCCGGTAACGGTCTGCATGTCGGACACTGGAGAGGATATGTCATCAGTGATGCGTGGAGCCGCTATAAGATGATGCAGGGATATTATCTGATTCATCCGATGGGATGGGATGCGTTCGGACTTCCGGCGGAAAATTATGCCATTCAGCACGGGATCCATCCGAGTATTTCCACAGCGGAAAACGTTAAGAATATTAAGCGGCAGATTAATGAGATCGCGGCAATTTATGATTGGGAACGGGAAGTGAATACGACCGATCCGGATTATTATAAATGGACGCAATGGATTTTTGTGCAGATGTTTAAAAACGGTTTGGCATATGAAAAAGAGATGCCGATCAACTGGTGTCCTTCCTGTAAGACCGGTTTGGCGAATGAAGAAGTGGTAGACGGAAAGTGTGAACGCTGCCATTCGGAGGTCACAAAGAAAAATCTGCGTCAATGGATGTTGAAAATTACAGCATATGCGGATCGTCTCTTGGAAGATCTGGATACGCTGGACTGGCCGGAAAAAGTAAAAAAGATGCAGTCAGACTGGATCGGGCGTTCATACGGAGCAGAAGTAGATTTCAAAGTGGACGGCATGGAGGAGACGATCACCGTCTATACCACGAGACCGGATACACTCTATGGCGCGACATTTATGGTACTGGCACCGGAACATGCACTGGCAAAACAGTTGGCGACTGCCCAGACGAAAGAGGCTGTAGAGCAATATATCTATGATGCTTCCATGAAATCAAATGTGGATCGTATGCAGGATAAAGAAAAAACCGGTGTATTTACCGGCAGTTATGCGATCAATCCGTTAAACGGCGCCAAAGTGCCGATCTGGTTATCCGACTATGTATTGGCAGATTATGGTACCGGCGCCATCATGTGTGTACCGGCGCATGACGACCGTGACTTTGCTTTTGCAAAGAAGTTCGATCTTCCGATCATTCAAGTCATTGCAAAGGACGGAAAGGAAATTGAGAATATGACGGAGGCATATACGGAAGCCTCCGGTATCATGATCCATTCGGGCGAATGGAACGGTATGGAATCCGCCGTATTAAAAAGAGAAGCTCCGGAAATGATCGAACAGAAAGGCTTCGGAAGAAAAACGGTCAATTATAAGCTGAGAGACTGGGTCTTTTCCCGTCAGAGATATTGGGGCGAACCGATTCCGATCGTGCATTGTCCGGATTGCGGCGCCGTGCCGTTGCCGGAAGATCAGTTACCGTTATTACTTCCGGATGTGGACAGTTATCAGCCGACCGGAACCGGAGAATCTCCGCTGGCGGATATTACGGATTGGGTAAACACCACTTGTCCTTGCTGTGGCAAGCCGGCAAAGCGTGAAACGAATACCATGCCGCAATGGGCGGGTTCCTCATGGTATTTCCTGCGATATGTCGATCCAAAGAACGATAAAGAATTGGTGAATCGGGAAAAAGCCGACCGCTATTTACCGGTAGATATGTATATCGGCGGTGTCGAGCATGCGGTCCTTCATCTTTTGTATGCCCGTTTTTATACGAAGTTTTTGCATGATATCGGTGTTGTGGACTTTGACGAACCGTTCCAAAAGCTGTTTAATCAAGGGATGGTTTGCGGCAGAGACCGGGAAACCGGCGCTGCGACAAAGATGAGTAAATCGCTTGGCAATATTGTATCGCCGGATGATATGGTACGGGATTATGGCTGTGATTCCTTACGCCTGTATGAATTATTCATCGGACCGCCGGAACTGGATTCCATTTGGGACGATAGCGGGATCGACGGTGTTTATCGTTTTATCAATCGGTTTTACAATATGGTGATGACAAACAAGGACCGGGATGTTCCGGAGACAAAAGAATTGTTAAAACTGCGGCATCGTATGATCAAAGACGTGACCACGCGGTTTGAGCAGTTCAGTCTGAATACGGTTGTCAGTGCCTTTATGGAATATAATAATAAATTCGTAGAGCTGACAAAGACGACCGGTGTGGATCGCGAGACGTTAAAGACGGCTGTTTTGATGCTGGCGCCGTTTGCGCCGCATATCGGGGAAGAATTGTGGGAACAACTCGGAGGCAGCTATTCCGTCTTTCATCAGTCATGGCCGACTTATGATGAGGAGGCTATGCGGGATGAAGAACTCGAAATACCGGTACAGATCAACGGAAAAACCCGTGCGACCATCATGATCGGAGCAGAGGAAGAGAAACATTCGGTTTTGGAACGCGCAAAAGAAGCGGTAGCGGATAAACTGACCGGTACCTTGGTGAAAGAGATCTATGTACCGAATAAAATTGTAAATTTTGTCCAAAAATAAATAAAATGCCGGGATGTAAAAGACTGGTTACATAAAATCATCTCATCCGTCCATATTAAGGACAGAGAGGTGATTTTATGTTTAATAATGATTTTTTCTTTCAAAATACCGCGTTGATGGCTGCCCTGACCGGTTTTCCCAATTTGCATGATGATGCGGAAGAACACGTGGACGAAGTCTTAAACGAATATGATAATGTCTCCAAAGAGCAGGTGATGAAACATATGTCCGAATTTAATTCCCGAGAGGAAATGGAACATTATGTGGATCATCTGGCAATGCGGAATAAAAAACATTAATGCTGCCAGTTCGATAGGATGGACTGCATCATTTCGATCCGCTGCGCTTCGGCGGGCGACAGATTTTCTTTTAAAACATCTATAATCAGTTGAGATTCCTGTGGCGTAAACCGTAATCCCTGTTTTTGCATCGTTTGATTTGCCTGAAGAAACAGAGGCATGATGGCATCAATGCCTTTTCCCCTGCCGGCTTCCATCAGATCTAAAATGATTCGGAGCTTGGCAGGCGGTATATTACGTAATTGATTCTGGTTCATGGGATTCTCCTTCCTGTTCAGATAATATGGTTCGTATAGCGTCTATCAACTCATCGCCGGTTGCCGACAGAGTGGAATTTTCCTCCGTGGCTTCCGTTTCCGCAGACGGCGTAGAGGCGGCGCTGTGCATGGCGTTCATAAATTCATGGATATCAGGCACACCGGATGTGGTTGTATCATTCATCGCCTGCATGGAATTCATAACATTCATCATCTGTTGCATCTGCTTCATCTGCCCCATGATATCAACCCCCATAGCTTGGCATAAAGCGGAAAGCATTTCTTCGGTGTTTCCGCCGCTTCGATTCAGACCACACATCTCCATATGAGAGGGATTATGGAACACCTGAATTAAAATCCGTATTTCCTGCATCTTGATCAGAAGGGCAAGAGGAAGCTTGAGGGAGGAATCCACGTAAGGTATCATGGCTTCCAACAGCAGAAGACTGTTATTTGGATATATCGAATCCAGAGGATGTTGAAGATATTCGTTCATATCTGTCCTTTCGCATACGGCTTCTTCCGTCCATACTGCATGATCGATCCGTTATGTTATTCTTACTATATGCAGAAATGCGGACTACAATTACAAAATGCGGGAACATAGAAAAGGGGAACTGCCTATTGGCAGTTCCCGACACTGGCAATGCGGTGCAATTGCCATTAGCATCCACAGCCGCAGCCGTTATTGCTCAAAGCGTTTCCGTTGTTGCCACAGAATAACAAAAGCAGGATGATGATCCAGCAGCTATCGCAGCCGCAACCGCCGTCGTTGTTATAGCCGCTGATTCCGTTGTTTCCGCCGCAGCAGGAAAGGAGTAACAGAATAATGATGATGCAGGAACAGCTGCTGCCTCCAAATACATTTGATCCGAGTCCGTTGCAGCCTCCACATTGAGTTGCTGATAAATCGCTCATGTCATTGCCTCCAATGATAAGTTTACAATCCTATACTATGCACGATTGCTTGTATTGTTGAATTGTGTTATAATCTTTTTTAGCAAAAATGCCAAAAGGAGGTTGTACAATGAAAAAACGATTGGTGTTGTTTGGATGTATGGGAATGCTTTTGCTGGCATTGGCGGGATGTTCAAATCCGAAACGTGATGCGGTAGATACCCATGTTCAGTTAGAAATGGAAAACGGGACATTGGATCGTTCATGATAGTCAAAAACGATAAGAAAAGGGTGAGGAAAACATGCAATTTAAATGTGCAAATTGTGGGGGCAATGTGGTTTACGATCCGTCGGACGGTCATATGAAATGTATGAGTTGCCAGTCGGTGGATACGGAAGAAGTCGTGACGCAGGAAGATTCGTATTCCTGTCCTTCCTGCGGCGCAAAATTGGAAATCAATGATTTTACTTCGGCGACGAAATGCGGATATTGCGGCGCTTATCTGATCATTGATGAGAAGATAACATATCCGTATGGACCGGATCTATTGATCCCATTCCGGTTTTCCAAGGAACAGGCAACGGAATTGTTACGGAAATCCTTTAAGGATAAATTATTCTGCCCGAATGATTTTTTGTCCGAACGGACGCTGGAAAATTTAGAGGGCGATTATATACCGTTTTGGATGTACAGTTATGACACGCATGCCGTGTGGGACGGCACCGGAGAAAAAAGACGTTCATGGCGGCAGGGAGATACGGAGTATACCGAAATATCAACCTATCATGTACATAGGGAAATCGATATCGATTTTAATCAGGTGCCGGTCGATGCTTCCATAGCGATGCCGGATGCCGTTATGGATCTGATGGAACCGTATGAATATAAAGATCTGACTAAATTTGAACCGAAATATATGTCCGGTTATATTGCAGAAACCTATAATCAGCCGCCGGACGCGCTGGAAGCACGGGCAAAATCAAAAATCGACCTTGATACGGAACAATGGCTTGCCTCTACCATGAGCGGTTACAGTGCCTTGAAGCCCATGCAAAAGGTGTTTGATCACAAACCGACAGCCAGAGAATTTGCCATGATGCCGGTGTGGCGGTATGTTTATCGGTATCGTAACAAACAATATGAGTATTATATCAACGGACAGACCGGTAAGGTATACGGGAAATTACCGAAAAGCACCACTAAGATCTGGTTCTCAACCACTACACTGTTTGTAGCGTTAGTCTTGCTGTTGAAGGCATTGCAGTTTTTAGTGGAGGTGTTCTAGGATGAAAAAATATACGAAAGCCCTGTTGATCATCGGCGGTTTGGCGGCTCTTTTCGCTTTGCTGCCATTCCTTTATATTCAGGCTGCGCTGGCGGCTAGACAACGAAATGTACCGGAACGGAATAATCCGGATTGTACAACGGTCAGAAGAGTCTTTGACTATGCAGATGTGTTGACAGACCGGCAGGAAGCAAAGCTCACCCGCATGATCGAAAAACGGGAAGCGCAACTGGGACTGGATATCGTGATCGTTACGATTGACGAAGACGTAGGAAGCGATCCTTATGATTCGTCTCGAAACAATACGATTCGGTTTGCAGAAGATTTTTATGAGTATTTTCAGTTTGGTTACGACGGACATATGAGTGACGGCTATGCCCCGGACTCCACAGGGGCGGGCGTGATCTATGTGGACAACTGGTATGATCTGAACGGATATGCAGAATCTGCATTTTTAGCGTATCGCGGAGCGTCCGGCGATCAAATGTTTGACAGAGCCTATGAATTATATTTGAATGATTCGACGTTGACGGAACTGGAAGAGGACGTTTGGGAGTATTCCAATGTAAATCCATATCTGAGTTATCGACGTATGATCCGGCATCTGACCAGAGATATGGTCGGTCTGAATGTGGTCGAAATTCATATAACGGATAAAGCAATCTTTATCATTCCGCTTTTGGCGGCATTGATTTTCCTGTTGGTTAATTTAGGCAGCCGGTTTGGGAAAAAGACAACCGATAAAGGTACTTACGTGCAGGGCGGAAAAGCAAATGTTACCGCACGGCAGGATGTTTTTTTGGAAAAACATACCATTTCCCGTCATATCAGCAGCTCAAGCGGCGGCGGCGGTGGCGGTGGCGGCGGCGGTGGCGGCGGTCACAGCGGCGGTGGCGGACGCCATTAAATTGTGGTTGCACATAAAAAAAATATATGCTAGAATTTTTGAATATGGATGATGATCGGGAGGAACAGCAATGAAATACTTGATATTAGTAACTTCGCCACCGGCTTGCGGAAAGACACATGTGACAAAGCAACTGGCGAAGGCATTAAAGAATTGCGTATATTTGGATAAGGATACATTGATTGTCCTTTCCAAGCAGATTTTTAAGGTGGCACACGAGGAATATAACCGTTCTTCAGATTTCTTTCAGCGGGAAATCCGTGATTATGAATATTATGCGATTTTGGATATCGCTATGGAGGCATTGGAATATAACGATACGGTTTTGATCAATGCACCGTTTACCGACGAAATACGGGATGATGCGTATTTGGATAAGCTGCGCGAAAGACTGGCAAAGAAAAACGCGGAATTGGTAGTAGTATGGGTGAATACTTCCATTGAAGTATGCCATCAGAGAATGATAAAAAGAAATTCGGACCGTGATACATGGAAACTCGAGCATTGGGATGAATATGTAGCATCCCAGAATTATAATCCGCCGACGAATATCAAAGAGTTGATCATTTTTGAAAATTCTTCGGAGGAAGAATTTGCACAATCCATTCAGTCAACGGTAAAGAAATTAAGAGGATAATGTGGTGTTTCAACAGGCAGCCGATCAGGGCTGCCTGTTTGCATGTGATCATCCATAGCAGACCGAGCGGATCGTAAAAGCAATGTCCGATAGGAGATATAGAAGAAGCAGCAGGGTGACGGCAGTTTGAATTCTGAGAGAAATACCATTGGAAAACCGTTCTACGAAGGGATGCAGCCAATATACCAAGCACAGAGAAAATAATCCCCAGACAAGCGAGCAATACAGGCAGATGTGTCCATGAAGATTGAACGGGATCTGACTGTAATCCCAGTATCGGGTATGGAAGAGCAGTTCGAGCAGAGATCCTCCAATGTATTCCAAAGCGGTAGCGCTAAGCATGCCGAACAGAAAAATGAGCCAAGGACGTCCTGTTACAGGCGCAGTGGCATATAATATCGTTAAAGCCCCAAGTCCGTAGATCGGGAGAAAGGGTCCGAACAAAAATCCACGGTTTTCCCATCGACCGGTACGCAGATACACATAGAGTGTTTCCCAAATCCAGCCGACAAAGGAATAAGAGAAAAAATAAAACAAAAAACGGACCATTGTTTGCATGCGATCACCTCCGGAATCCGACGGTCTGTTTTTTCATAGTATGTCATTCTTTTGATATTTCATGCAGGCGAATCTCTGCTCCCGATACTATGAAAATCGATCAAAGCATGGTATAATAAGGAAGCGCACGGATGTGTGCATGGTCATCCGCCTATGGCGGGCGGCAGGATATCATCAGAATCACACAGAAGAGACGAGGAAAAGAAAACAATGGATAGTTTTATATATAGCTTGAATGCGACCGTACCGGTATTTGCATTGATCGTGTTGGGATACCTGTTACAGAGAATCGGATTTACAACAAAAGAATTTGTTTCGGTCGCCAACCAGTTCGTGTTTCGAATCTGTCTGCCGGTCATGTTGTTTTTAGACCTTGCCTCGACGGATATTCGTCATAATTTTGACGGTCCGTATATCGGTTTTTGTGTGGCGGCAACTTTAGCCAGTATTCTGGTGATCTGGGGTATGGCAAAGCTGTTGCTCAAGGATAAGACGGAAGTAGGAGCCTTTGTACAGGCTTCATACCGGAGCAGCGCGGCGATCTTGGGAATCGCATTTATACAGAATATTTATGGAAATTCGGGTATGGGACCTCTGATGATCATCGGGGCGGTGCCGCTCTATAATATTTTTGCAGTGATCATTCTGACACTGGAAAGTAATAATTCGGAAGTGCGAAAGGATAAAAGCCGCATCAAACGAACCTGCCTGAATATCTTGAAAAATCCGATCATTATCGGTATCGTGCTGGGAATGCTGGTATCGCTGCTAAGATGGGAGATCCCGGGCATGCTGGAAAAAAGTCTGCAGGGGTTGGGCAACATGACGGCTCCGCTGGCGTTGATTGCCATCGGAGCAGGCTTTGAAGGCAAAAAGGTGATCTCAAAAATGAAACCGACCTTGGTTGGAACTTTCTTAAAGCTGATCGGTCTGGCGGCAGTCTTTTTACCGATCGCGGTCTGGCTGGGCTTTCGGGATCAGAAGCTATTGGCATTGATCATCATGCTGGCATCCCCTACGACGCCGGCGGCATATGTCATGGCTAAAAACATGGACGGAGACGATGTGTTATCGTCAGGGATTATTGTATTGACAACGTTATGTTCGTCAGTGACCTTGACCGTTTGGATATTTATCATGCGGTATTTCGGATATATCGCCGGTTAGCCGGTGACGGAACGGATGACGGACGGAACGTATGGGAGGTGTACGTCATGAAACGAGTGATATGGATCGTGTTAGACAGCGTCGGTATGGGAGCATTGCCGGATGCAAAGGAGTTCGGCGACGCCGGCGCGAATACCATTGCGCATACGGTACAGGCGTGTGGCGGCTTGAAATTGCCCAATCTGCAAAGACTGGGTTACGGGAATATTGACGGAATGCAAGGGATCGATGCCGTTCCGGAACCCATCGGCGCCTATGGACGGCTGATGGAAGCATCAAACGGAAAGGATACGACGATCGGACATTGGGAGATGATCGGCATTTATACGGATCAACCGTTTCCGACCTATCCTAACGGGTTTCCGGAAGATATCATGCGACGTTTTTTACAGGAAACCGGCTGTAAAGGCTATCTGGGAAATTGTACGGCGTCCGGAACGCAGATCATTCAGGAATTAGGGGACGAACATACGCGGACCGGTTTCCCGATTATCTATACGTCCGCAGACAGTGTGTTTCAGATCGCGGCAAATGAATCCGTGATCCCGCCCGAGAGGCTGTACGAGATCTGCCGGACGGCGAGAGGCATTCTGACCGGTCCGCATAATGTTGCCCGTGTGATTGCCAGACCGTTTGTGAAAACAGGAAACGAATATGTCAGAACCGCAAACCGTCGGGATTTTTCCCGGAAACCGCCGGAAGAGAATCTGCTTTCATACTTAAAAAAAGCAGGCTATCATGTGGCGGCAGTCGGCAAGATTGAGGATATCTTTGACGGCGTGGGCATTACGGAAGCCATACATACAACAGATAATATGGACGGTATCAGCCGGACGCTGGAATATATGAACACCATAACTGACGGTTTGATTTTTACGAATTTAGTAGAGTTTGACTCCAAGTGGGGACATCGCCGGGACGCTGCCGGATATGGAGCGGGCTTGGAAGCATTCGATGCGCGGCTGGTGGAAATCACCGCCGCCATGCGGGAAGAAGATCTGTTAGTGATCACTGCCGACCACGGCTGCGATCCGACTTATGCGGGAACTGACCATACACGGGAATATGTACCGGTTTTGTGGTTTAGTAAAGCGGCAGGGTTCCGGCAGGGAACCAATTTGCATACCGGAGAGACATTTGCCGATATCGGACAGACAGTTGCCGACTGGTTGGGCGTACGGAAGCTGCGGATCGGACACAGCAAAACGGAGGAGTTATTCCATGAACATGTATGATCTTATCATGAAAAAACGAAACGGCGGGATTCTTTCACAGGCGGAAATCCGATATATTGTGAGCGGATTTACCAATGGGGAGATTCCGGACTATCAGATGTCTGCATTTCTGATGGCGGTTTATTTCCAAAAAATGAATATGGAAGAAACGGTAGCGCTGACTCTGGCAATGGCGGATAGTGGCGAGCGGCTGGATCTGTCTGCCATCGAGGGAATCAAAGTAGATAAACACAGTACCGGAGGCGTAGGGGACAAAACATCCCTGATACTGGGTCCGATGCTGGCGTCGTTGGGAATTCCGGTCGCCAAGATGAGCGGGAGGGGACTGGGACATACCGGCGGAACGATTGATAAACTGGAAAGCATTGAAGGGTTTTGTACGACCTTATCCGGAGACCGCCTGATCAGACAGGTGAATGATATCAAGATCGCGATCGCCGGACAGACTGCCAATCTCGCGCCTGCCGATAAAAAAATCTATGAATTACGGAATGCGACGGGGACGGTAGATAACGAATCCTTGATCGCCTCTAGCATCATGAGCAAAAAACTGGCATCCGGAGCGGATGTGATCGTCTTGGATGTCAAGACAGGTTCCGGAGCGTTTATGAAGACACCGGAGGAAGCGGAACGTTTGGCAAGATGTATGGTGTCGATCGGTGATATGGCAGGCAGGAAGACCTATGCCGTCATCACGGATATGAATGAACCTTTGGGAAATACGGTAGGTAATGCTTTGGAGGTTCAGGAAGCCATCGCAGTCTTACAGGGAAAAGGGGAAGCAAGGTTGACGGAAGTTACAATGGAATTGGCGTCTTATATGCTGATCGGCGGCGGAGGAGCCGCAACGCCGGAGGAAGCGAAACGTATGCTTCGGGAGACCATTGACAACGGTACGGCTCTCGACAAACTGGCAGAATGGGTAAACGCGCAGGGAGGAAATCCGCAGTGGATCTATCATCCGGAATGTTTTCCGAAAGCAAAATGGGAAGAAGCCGTCTACCCGGCAGAAACCGGATATCTGACCGCCTGTCGGACCAGCGAGGTCGGGATGGCTTCCTATCTTTTGGGTGGCGGAAGACAAAAGAAAGGAGATACGATCGATCCGACGGTCGGGATCCGCCTGCTCAAACACTTGGGAGATGCGGTATCGGCAGATGAACCGTTTGCCTATCTGTATGGCAACGACCGTCAGAAGCTGGAAGAGGCAAAACAGCGATTCATACAGGCTTATACGATCACCCAAAGACCGATGAGACCGTCTCCGGTCATTCAAACGGTCATTGCGCCGCAATAAGATACGGTTTTTCCGGATTTCGTTCTGAATATGAATGATTTGGAATATAGTAGGAATAACAAGTCATTGGAGTGGTATATGAACAGAAAATTTTGGAAAGGCTTATCAGCCGTCATGACGGCTGTGCTGGTGGCGGTACAGGCAGGGTATCTGTTGGTGTTACCGGTGCATGCAGAGGATTTGGTCTTAGAATCTCCGTCCGTTATATTGATGGAAGCGACGACCGGACAGATACTATATGAAAAAAATGCCGATGAGCAGAGACATCCGGCGAGCGTCACAAAAGTTATGACCCTTCTGTTGATTTTCGAACAGATCGGAGCCGGTAACATGTCGTTGGACGATACGGTGACGATCAGTGAACATGCGGCGTCTATGGGCGGTTCTCAGTGTTTTTTTGAAACCGGAGAAACACAGACGGTAGAGGATATGATAAAATGTATTATTATTGCCAGTGGAAATGACGCTGCCGTCGCGATGGGAGAACATATAGCCGGTAGCGAAGAAGCGTTTGTGGCAATGATGAATGAAAAAGCACAGGAACTGGGCATGGTGAATTCGAATTTTGTCAATGCCTGCGGTCTGGATGCCCAAGGGCATCTGACGACTGCCAGAGATATCGCGATCATGAGTCGGGAACTGACAACCAAGTATCCGGAGATTTTTGATTATTCTATGATCTGGATGGACAGCATCACCCATGTCACGGCGAGAGGGGCGTCGGAGTTCGGACTTTCCAACACCAACAAATTATTGAAAACCTATCCGTATTGTACCGGCTTAAAGACAGGCTACACCAGTGAAGCGGGATTTTCCATATCGGCAACGGCATCCAGAGACGGGATCAGTCTGATTGCCGTAGTGATGGGAGCGTCCACGAAAGAGATTCGCAACAGTGAGGTTTGCAAACTCTTTGATTACGGATTTGCGAATTGCAGAATGTATCAGGATGAATCCGTATTAGGAGGCGGCGAGCAGGTGCCGGTGAAACGGGGACAGGAAGAGATGGTGCCTTGCGTGCCGGAACAAATGTCATTTTCTTATATGTTGACAAAAGAACAGGCGCCGGAGCAGATTACGAAAGAAATCAACTATTCGGAGCTGTCAGCGCCGATTCATCAGGGAGATGTGATCGGAGAAGCGGTCTATTACTATGACGGTCAGAGAATCGGAGCGGTTGGGTTGTTGGCAGGAAAAGATATCGAAGAAATCTCCTACGGTTTTTGCTGTCAGGAAGTGATGTATCGTCTGTTCTTCCTGAAAAAAGGCACAGCGCAGCAGGAAAATAACCAAAGCGGATGATAATAGGATGAAAACCGGATTGACATTCAGACAATCCGACGAAGGGTAATGAAAGCATGAACGGAATAATATGGATCGCAGGAATCCTGCTGCTTGGATTTCTGGCAATCTGCATACGGAGTGTAATAGAAAATCGAATGCTGGCAGTCACCCGCTATCAGGTATCTTCTCCGAAAATACCGAAAGAGTTTGAGGGATGCCGTCTTGCGGTTTTGGCAGATCTGCATAATGCGTGTTTTGGAGACGACAACGAGCTGCTAGTACAGAAGATTCGGGAAGAACAACCGGATTATATTCTGCTGGTCGGAGATATGATCGTGGGAAAACCGGAACAGTCTACGGAAGTTCCGGTTTGTCTGATTGAAACGTTGGCAAAAGATTTTTCGATCTATTATGCCAGAGGCAATCATGAACTGCGTGCAGCCTGTTATCCGGAAACCTACGGAGATATGTGGGAAACCTATCGGAAACGATTGGACGGAACCGTCACATGGCTTCAGAATGATTATGTGGAGCTGACCAAAGGCACGGAACGGATATTTTTATACGGACTGGATCTGCCTCCACGTTATTACAAGCGGTTTCGTCATGTTTCGATGGAAAAGGATGACATGACGAAGTGGCTGGGAGTGCCGGAAGCCGGAGGATATCGGATTCTGTTGGCGCATAATCCGGATTATTTTCCGGAATATGCCGCATGGGGAGCAGATCTGGTGTTATCCGGACATTTGCATGGCGGTATGATCCGTCTTCCGTGGCTGGGCGGCGTGGTTTCGCCAATGGTCTGGTTTTTCCCGAAGTATGATAAGGGAAAATATCAGCAGCGGGATAGTATCATGCTGCTAAGTGGAGGATTGGGAAATCACACGTTTAAGTTTCGCGTCAATAATCTGCCGGAGATCTTGATCGTTACCCTGTCGTCCTCCGATGGATCGGAGAACATGTAACATCGGAAGGAGATCGGCAGGAAAGAAAGGAGTTGTCTTTTTTTACCATTTTCATTATAATGAGACTGACCGACGGGCAAGGCGGTGACGATAGGAAAGGCTGATACGGCGAGCATGGAACAGGAACGGGAACAGGCAGAACTGGAAACAGAAAAAATAGATAACGTGGAATCGGCAGAAGCCGAACCGAAGACAGAAGAAAAAACAGGAGAAAATGCAGACACGGCAAAAGCCGAACCGAAGACGGAAGAAAAAGCCGAAGAAAATGCAGACACGGCAGAAGCCAAACCGAAGACGGAAGAAAAAGCCGAGCAAAGCACAAACACGGTAGTCACGCAGGAATCGCAAGGGAAAGGGCAGTCGGCAGAGACCGCGATCGCTTTGGAAGCGGAACCATATGTGATATCGATGGTAAAAAAGGAAAGGAAACCGCTTCCGGTCGGATGGAAAATCTGCATGACTGTCTGTTTGGGGTTGGTATTGGTTTACTTAGCGGGAACGGCGTTTTTTGCGACGCATTTTGGATGGGATACGACATTGAACGGCGTGGATGTATCTTTGATGTCCGCGGCACACGCAAGGGATGCCGTATATGCCTTTGCAGACCATTATCGATTGGAAATTCAGGAGCGGGGAGACGAAAAAGAGTATCTTCAGGGTGCCGATATTGATTTACATATTCAACTGCAAGGGACGATACAGGAGTGCATCCGTCAGCAAAATCCGTTTTTGTGGTTTTATCCAGCGGATGAACGTGAATTTACGATGGACACGCAGGTGACTTATGATACGGCAAAACTATATCAGAATCTGAATGACCTGCATGGCATGCAGCGGGAGTATATGACACCGCCCGTAGAACCGCAAATCGTCAGAAAATTCGGCACGTTTATCGTAGAAAAAAGTCAAGAAGGCAGGCAGCTTCTTCCGTATGACGTCAGGCATGCGGTTCGGACGGCTATTGAAGATTTGGAGACTTCCGTGAACCTCGAAACGGCAGGATGCTATGCGGCGCCACAGTATGATGTGGATGATCCCGCGATCCTGAAAGCCGTATCGGCTCTGGAAGCCCTGCAGGAAGCCAAGATCATTTACCGCTTTGCGGAGGAAGAAGAGGTATTGCAGGGGGAAAGAATCTTAAATTGGATATCCATATCGGATGATTACATGCTGTCGGTGGACCGTGAGGATACACAGGCGTATGTGGAACACCTGATCGAAGAATATGAGATCCGCGGAGAAAGCATATCTTTTGAAACGAGCGACGGTAAAACCGTGCAGGTCACGTCTTATGTCCGGAGCAGTGATTTGGATACAGCGGCAGAAGCTGAACGGCTGGAAGCCATGATCTTGGAATTAGCGGAAGGCTCCAAACAGGTGATGGTTCGGAAATCATCCGAGTTGATGGAGATCGGTGATACCTATATAGAGATTAATTTAACGACGCAGCATTTGTATGGCTACAAAGACGGGAAGTTGATATTGGAAACCGATATTGTGTCGGGTCTGCCGTCTACAGGATGCGCAACGCCGGCGGGGGTGTACCGGATTCGATCGAAATCTTCCCCGGCTATTTTGGTCGGTGAGACATATCGCACGCCGGTATCCTACTGGATGCCGTTTAACGGCGGCATCGGACTGCATGACGCAACATGGCAGAGTTCGTTCGGCGGCACCCGCTATTTATCAAACGGTTCACACGGCTGTATTAATCTGCCATTGCAAATGGCTAAAGAAATATATGAAAACTATGATGCCGGAGATATTGTGGTGTTATATCATGGAAGTACCGCAGAATAAGGATGATAAGATATGGCGATTGATGTAAAATTACAAGTGTTTGAAGGACCTCTGGATCTTCTGTTACACCTGATCGAGAAAAATCAGGTGAACATCTACGATATACCGATCGTAACCATAACGGAACAATATCTGGATTATCTGGAAGAAATGCAGGCGCAGGATTTAGATGTCATGAGCGAGTTTTTGGTGATGGCGGCGACGCTCATCAGCATCAAGGCGAAAATGCTGCTGCCGAAAGAAGAACTTCCGGAGGAGGAAGAAGAAGACCCGAGAGCCGAACTGGTGCGTCGGTTATTGGAATATAAAATGTATAAATATGCAGCCACGGAATTAAAAGACATGGAACTGGATGCTTCCTATGCACTCTATAAGAATCCGACGATCCCAAAGGAAATCGAAGAATGGAAGGAAGACATCGATCCGACAGAGCTGTGCGACGGACTCACATTAAACAAACTGAATGATATTTTTCGGATGGTCATGAAAAAACAGGTGGATAAAATCGATCCGATCCGCAGTAAGTTTGGCACGATCGAGAAGGAAGAGATCAGTATTGAAGATAAAATGAACGCCATACGGGAAGAAGTACGCGGGTTGCGGGGGATCAGTTTTCGCACGTTATTGGAAATGCAGGCAAGCAAAATGAATATCATTGTGACATTCATGGCAATTTTGGAGCTGATGAAAGTGGGTGCGGTCACAGTACGTCAGGAAAAATTATTTGACGACATCATGATCGATTCATTAGAGTAGGAGAGACTATGGAACAGGAAATCATAAAAATAGAAGCGGCAGTCGAGGCGATTTTATTTGCCATGGGGGAAGCGGTTCCCATAGACCGTCTGGCGGCAGCCTTAGAACATGACGTAGACACAACACGCAAGATCGTACATCACCTGATGGATCAATATGATGCGCAAGATCGTGGAATCCGGATCATTGAGATGGAGGATGCGTTTCAGCTTTGCACGAAGCAGGAATACTATGACGTGTTATCCCGGATCGTGAACCTTCCGAAAAAACATGTACTGACGGATGTACAGTTGGAGACGCTTTCGATCGTTGCATATAAGCAGCCGATCACCAGAGCGGAGATCGAGGCGATCCGCGGTGTCTCATGCGTGCATGCCATCAATAAATTAGTGGAATATCATCTGATTGAAGAAGTGGGGCGTCTGGATGCCCTCGGACGTCCGATCCTGTTTGGGACAACCGAAGACTTTCTGCGCAGCTTCGGTGTGAAATCCACGGATGACCTGCCGATCATCACGCCGGATCAGATCGCGGATTTTGAACAGCAGGCGATTGAAGAAGCCAATATCACCCTGAACACATAACGAAAAAGGACCGAAACGTCAGGAAATTGCCTGAGAAATCAGAAAAATAGTAATAAACACCTGTGATCTGCGTAAAATGTGATAAGCAGATAGACAGGTGTTATTTTATGGGAAATTCGTTCAAACGATGGAAACAGACGATCGCAGTGACCGGTGCCTGCGTACTGATACTGGGAGGGATCGCACAACAGTGGAGCGGGATGCCGGAACAAACGGAAGATGTTTGCGGCTTGGCATATGCGCATGACGGAAATGAAACGCAGCTGGAACTGTATGCTTCTTCGGCAGCGTTACTGGACGCCGAAAACGGTCGGGTATTATATGAAAAAAACGGACAGGAACCGAAAGCCATGGCAAGCACCACAAAGATCATGACATGTATTCTGGCATTGGAGTTGGGTAATCTCGAGGATATCGTGACGTTTTCCGACAATGCCGCATCACAGCCGGATGTACAGATGAACGCTGCGGAAGGCGAGCAATATTATTTAGGCGATTTATTGTATTCACTGATGCTGGAATCCCATAACGATACGGCGGTCGCCATCGCGGAGCATATCGGCGGTTCCGTAGAAGGGTTTGCGCAACTGATGAATGAAAAGGCGCAGGAGTTGGGAGCGTACAACACGCATTTTGTGACGCCTAACGGTTTGGATGCGGAAGGGCATTATACGACTGCCTGCGATCTGGGACGGATTGCCTGCTATGCGATCCGCAATCAGCAGTTTTTGGATCTGGTGCAGACACCGGCATACGTCTTTTCGGACTGCAGCGGCACGCGAAGCGTTTCCGTGACCAATCGGGATGCCTTTTTAACCGGATATGACGGTGCATTGGGGATCAAAACCGGATTTACGGGGGAAGCGGGGTACTGTTTTGTCGGTGCGGCAAGAAGAGGGGAAAAGACCTTTGTTTCCGTGGTATTGGCTTCCGGTTGGCCGCCGCATAAGACATATAAGTGGCAGGATACCCGTACGTTGATGGATTACGGAATGGAATATTATGAAGAACGCACGATCCTTGATACAGATTATGCGTTGCCGGAGATTCCGGTCCGTGAGGGGATCGAGAGGGATACCGTCCAACTGTATCTGACCGATACGGTCACTCTATTGATGCGTGACGGAGAAGCAGTGCGGTATGAGGAGCATTTGCCGGAAGGCTTGGAGGCTCCGATCACGAAAGGCGAGATCGCCGGTACTGTTGATGTATATATCGGAGATACTTTGTACCACAGTGCGGTGGTATACTTTGGAAACGAGATCCGGCGTATTGATTATCGGTATATTTTACAAGAACTGTTTGACGAATACTTTTTGATCCGACGGGAAGCAAATGCAGGAAATATCTGAGGAATTGAAAGAAAATCAACGCAATATCGTAAGAAATCGTAAGGGATTTCTAATACTTAAACATTGCGATACCAGCGCCGATATGATATAATCCATCTGTAAAAAAAGAATTCAGACGTTCACTTATGTCCTTGCAGCATATCGGAGATACGATATCGACATAGGTGTGAAGGAAGGAGAAAATGAATAATGGAAGAAAAGAAGTGTAGCGTGTGTGGTTCGGCGATACCGGAAGGTAATACGTTCTGCCCGAATTGCGGAAGCCCGGTCGAAGGATCGGAGTCAGCCGGAGCGGCAGCAGGCAGTATTTCACCGGAACCTACAGCGACCGTTTCTACACCGGAACAGCAGGAGACCGTTTCTGCTCCGGAGCAGCAGGAGACTACGGTATTATCCGGCAATCCATACAATGTGTCCAATCATACGGCGCAGACCGTGAATCCGGATGCCGGAAGCGCTTATCAGCAGCCGGTGGATGCAGGCGTCAGCGGGGCTTATCAGCAGCCGGTGAATGCAGGTGTCGGCGGGGCTTATCAGCAGCCGGTGGATGCAGGCGTCAGCGGAACTTATCAGCAGTCGAATGCCGGTGTCAATTATAGCGGTACGTATGCGGCGTCCAGCACATATACACAGCCTGCACCGGAAAACACAAGCAAAGGACTGGGGATCGCTGGATTGATTTTAGCGATCATCGGTCTGTTGACCTCATGCTGCTTTGGCGGATTCATCTTTGGAGTGATCGGTATTATTCTCAGTATCGTTGCGATCGCGAAGAAGAGAGGCAAAGGACTGGGGATCGCCGGTATTATCATCGGTGCGATCGCATTGATCATAAGCTGCTTTGGAATTGCATTTTTTGACTCATGGATGAATACACTGGAAGATTATATAGGAGACGATTATACGGATGACGATTATACGTATGACGTTCCGGAAGAACCGGATAACTGGGATTGGGATGATTCTGATACCACTGGAGATGCAGACAATACGGATACGTCGGCACCGGTTTCATCCAATGTATCCGGAACCAATCAGATGTTGGTTGACGGAACCTTATATACGATGCCGGCAACGCTTTCGGAATTGGGATTGACCATCAGCTCCGTGGACAGCGATACACTGGATGATATCACGACGAACGGTCTGACAGCCGGTGATTACGAATTCGTGGTTTTGGACAGCGTAAACGGATATAGTTTCTGGGGATATGTGGAAAATACCGGAAGCGATACCATATATTCGCAGGAAGAATTAAGCCTGACCGGTATTAATGTAGATAATTATTCGGATGTCTGCACGGCAACGTCGGCAGAAGTATACAACGGGATTACGTTGAATATGACGCGTTCAGAGGTTGAAGCGATCCTTGGCACTTCCGATTATACGGATGACAGCGGACAGGAATGTTATGAAAGCCTTGGCAGCGGTGTAGAAGTCCGGGATGTCCTTCGTATCGAATATGACGAATACGATTATGTGATCGCGTTGGATGTTACGATTTACATGAATTAATCGCAAATTTTGCTTGCAATTACAAAAAAAATGTGTTAGGCTATGACTAGCTTGATACAAACGACTGTAAGAGTGGACGAAAGTCCACTCTTATCTTTTGGTATGATAGGAAAGGGGTTTTGGAGGATTGAAACGAGCGGAAATCGCACAACGCAGTGAAGCGTTGGTGTTGCCGATTCTGAAAGAATGCGGATTTGAGTTGTGGGATGTCGAATATGTCAAAGAAGGGGCAAACTATTATCTGCGTGTATATATCGATAAACCCGGCGGCATTACCATTGACGATTGCGTGACGGTCAGCCGTGCATTCGAGCAGAGCTTGGATGAAGAAGATTTTATAGCAGATGCTTATATCTTGGAGGTCAGTTCACCGGGATTAGGCAGACAACTGAAACGGGAACGGGATTTTGAGAGGAGCATAGGCTCTTTGGTAGAGATCAGGTTATATCAACCGCTGGACGGTCAGAAAGAATGGACCGGAATGTTACAGGCATATGATGCGGAAACCGTTACATTAGAACTGGAAGACAAGGAATTAAAACTGAAACGAAGCGATCTTGCATTGATTCGATTAGCATTTGATTTTTAAGATAGTAGGAGGATAAAACAATGTCAGAAATCATGGATGCACTTGCTCAGATTGAGAAAGAGAAAGGAATTGATAGGGAAATCTTAATGGAAACGATAGAAAAAGCCATTATAGATGCCTACAAAAAAGACAAAGACGGCGAAGTCAATATGAAAGTAGAAATGGATCGGGAAACCGGAGCATTTGTCGCTTTTGTGGAGAAGGAAGTGGTTGAGACAGTGGAAAACCCATCGATGCAGATCAGTTTGGAAGAAGCAAAAATGCACGATGTGAACTATGAAATCGGTGATGTGGTCAGGATAGAGATACAGCCGAAAAATTTTGGACGGATTTCCGCTCAGAACGCGAGAAATGTCATTGTACAGAAGATTAAAGAAGAGGAACGTAAGTCCATCTTTAACCATTTCCAGTGTAAGGAAAAAGATATCGTGACGGGTGTGGTGCAACGCTATATCGGACGGAGCGTATGTATCAGTTTAGACGATAAGACCGATGCGATCCTGACGGAAAACGAGCAGATTCCGGGGGAAACATTCCATCCGATGGATCGGGTGAAGTTATATATCATAGAGGTAAAGGCAAGCAACAAGGGACCGAAGATACTGGTGTCCAGAACGCATCCGGATTTGGTAAAACGTCTGTTTGAAAAGGAAGTGACCGAAGTGGCAGACGGAACGGTGGAGATCAAGAGCATTTCCAGAGAAGCCGGTTCGCGTTCAAAGATCGCAGTCTTTTCCAACAATGCGAATGTAGATCCGGTCGGCGCCTGCGTCGGCTTAAACGGCAGCAGGGTCAATGCCATTGTCAATGACCTGCGTGGAGAAAAGATCGATATTATTAACTGGAATGAAAATCCGGCGATTTTTATCAAAAATGCCTTAAGCCCGTCCAGTGTCGTTGCGGTAACGGTGGATTTGGATGAAAAGAGTGCAAGAGTGGTCGTACCGGATAATCAACTGTCTTTGGCTATCGGTAAGGAAGGACAAAATGCAAGACTGGCGGCACGTTTAACCGGATATAAGATCGATATTAAGAGTGAATCACAGGCAGAAGCCCTGCGTGCGGAAGAAGAGGAAGACGAAGAGACGGATGAGTTACTGGATGCAGAGGATATGGATATCATAGATGATGCGGAAGACATCAGTGATATGGAAGAAGCAGAGGATACGGATGACGAAGCGGAAGAATAAGTAAGGAAGTGAGCGTGTGGCAAAAAAGACACCGTTAAGAAAATGTATCGGCTGTGGCGAGTCGAAAGAGAAAAAGAATATGATTCGCGTGATACGCAATATGGAAGGCGGTATAGAACTGGATGCGACGGGCAGGAAAAACGGAAGAGGAGCTTATCTTTGTTTTTCACAGGAATGTCTGAAAAAAGCGATCAAATCCAAGGGTTTGGAACGTTCCTTTCAGATGCAGATCCCGCAAGAGCTATATCAGCAGTTAAGTAAGGAGTTGAGTGTGCTTGAAACGAAATAACATATACTCCCTGATCGGATTGGCTATGAGAGCGGGAAAAGTTGCAAGCGGCGAGTTTTCTACGGAGAAAGCGGTGAAAACCGGAAAAGCATGCTTGGTCATCATGGCAGAGGATGCGTCGGATCGCACAAAAAAAGAATGTTCCGACATGTGTAGTTACTACCGGATACCCTTTGCAATCTACGGAACCAAAGAAGAACTGGGACATTGCATAGGAAAAGAGATGCGGGCATCTCTGGCAGTCTTAGAACCGGGATTGGGACGGCAAATTGCAGAGAAGATGAAAACAGATGAAAATATGGAGGTGTAACGAATGGCGAAAACGAAAATACATCAATTAAAAGCGGAATTTGGAATTGAAAGTAAAGATATTATAGCAATTTTGGAACAAAACGGAATTACCGGAAAGAAGCCGCAGTCCGCACTCGAGCCGGAGGAAGAGGCACTGGCGCGTAAACTGTTGAGCAGCAGGCAGGCGGCACAGGACACGAAGGAAAGTCAGGGAAAACCGGAGAAAAAAAGCAAGCCGGCAAAGACGGAACAGGATGTGACGGCAGAAACGCCAGACAAGAAAAAACGGACCGCTAAAAAAACAGTCGGGGTTCAGGAACAAACGCCGTCAAAGGAAGAACGTGTAAAGCCGGTGAAAACGGAACAGGATAAGCCGGCAAAGGCAAAGACAGGCGGTGACGAGAGCCGGAAAGAACCAAAAGAAGGCAAGGCGAAAAATCATCGCGGGGATCAGCAGAAAGCGGTCAAAAAAGAGCATACGATCGTGACATTTCAGGCGGAACCGAGAGACAACAGGAAATCAAAGAATAAGGCGAATGCTGCCGCCAATGCAAAGCAGGCTCCGAACGGAAAACAATCCCCAAGCGGAAAGCCTCAAAATGCAAAACCGGAAAAAAAGAGCGGGCAGTTTATCAAGCCGGAGCCGAAGCCGGAACCAAAGGAACCGGAAGATACCATCCGGACGATGATCTTCCCGGCGGTTATGACTATTAAGGAATTTGCCGATAAACTGGGACTTCCGGTGAATCAGTTGATCAAAAAACTGTTTTTGGGCGGAAAAATGGTAAATGTGAATTCGGATATCGAGTTTGAAGAAGCGGCGGAAATTGCGTTGGAATACAACATTATCGCCGAAGAGGAACAACAGGTTGACGTGATCGAAGAACTGCTCAAAGAGGAAGAAGAAGATGAAGCATCTATGACGCCGCGTCCACCGGTCGTCTGTGTAATGGGGCATGTCGATCACGGAAAAACGTCTCTGTTAGACGCGATTCGGACCACACATGTCACGAACAATGAAGCGGGCGGTATCACGCAGCATATCGGTGCGTCCGTAGTAGAGATCAATGGTCAGACCATTACGTTTTTGGATACGCCGGGACATGAGGCGTTTACGGCGATGCGGATGCGTGGCGCGCAATCAACGGATATTGCGATCTTGGTGGTGGCTGCCGATGACGGTGTAATGCCGCAGACGGTGGAAGCGATCAACCATGCGAAGGCGGCAGGCGTGGAAATTATCGTAGCGGTTAATAAAATCGATAAGGAAAGCGCAAATGTAGAACGTGTAAAGCAGGAGTTGATGGAGTATGAGCTGGTTGCCGAGGAGTGGGGTGGTTCCACGATCTTTTGTCCGGTATCCGCACATACAAAAGAAGGTTTGGATAACCTGCTGGAAATGATCTTGCTGACGGCAGAAATGCTGGAACTGAAAGCAAACAAAGACCGGAAGGCAAGAGGTATCGTGATCGAAGCCGAGCTGGATAAGGGGCGCGGACCGGTAGCGACCGTTCTGGTGCAAAAAGGAACGCTGCATATCGGTGATACGATCGCAGCAGGCAGCGTACATGGTAAAGTACGTGCCATGATGGATGATAAACAGAACAGAGTACAGGAAGCGACGCCGTCTACACCGGTGGAGATCCTTGGATTAAACGGCGTTCCGAATGCCGGAGAGATCTTTATGGCAACGGATACGGAAAAAGAAGCCAGAGCGATGGCAGAAGCGTTTATCAGCTATGAGAAAGAAAAACTGATCGCGGAAACCAAATCCAAGATGTCATTAGACGATCTGTTCTCACAGATTCAGGCAGGAAATGTCAAGGAATTGAATCTGGTCGTAAAGGCGGATGTTCAGGGTTCGGTGGAAGCGGTCAAACAGAGTCTGATCAAGCTCTCAAATGAAGAAGTGGTGATCAAGGTCATTCATGCCGGTGTCGGCGCGATCAATGAATCCGACGTCATATTGGCTTCCGCATCCAATGCCATTATCATAGGATTTAATGTGCGTCCGGATGCGACGGCTAAAAATACGGCGGATCGGGAACAGGTCGATTTACGTCTGTACCGTGTCATCTATGACGCCATTGAGGATATTGAAGCCGCAATGAAGGGTCTGTTGGATCCGATTTATGAAGAAAAGATCATTGGTCATGCCGAAGTCCGTCAGACCTATAAAGCGTCCGGCGTCGGTACGATTGCCGGTGCCTATGTCCTCGACGGCACCATTCAGAAACAAGCGACATGCCGGGTATTCCGTGAGGGCGAACAGATCTTTGAAGGACCGTTGGCATCGTTAAAGCGGTTTAAGGATGATGTGAAAGAAGTCAGAAGCGGATTTGAATGCGGGTTGGTCTTTGACGGCTTTCACGATGTAAAAGAAATGGATCAGATCGAAGCGTATATCATGGTAGAGGTACCACGCTAACGATATCGATATACGAGGTGGAGAGATAGATGAAAAAAAACAGTGTAAAAAATACCCGCATCAACAGTGAGGTACAGCGGGAGTTAAGCGTTATCATACGGGAAGGCATCAAGGATCCGAGAATCCATTTCATGACTTCCGTGACGGATGTTCAGGTGGCTCCGGATCTGAAGACCTGTAAGGCATATATCAGTGTCATGGGTACGGATAAAGAACAGCAGGATACGTTGGCAGGCTTAAGATCGGCGACGGGTTATATCCGCCGGGAGTTGGCACACCGCGTAAATCTCAGAAATACGCCGGAGATCACATTTATCTTGGACGATTCCATCGCTTACGGTGCCGCCATGTCGAAAAAGATCGCAGACCTGCATGTTGAAGCGTATGATTCCGATGAAACACGGACAGAATCCGGAGAATATGACGGAGAAGAAGAATGAATCAGTTTTTAGAAGCCATTGAACAGGCGGAATCAATCGTTATCATCGGTCACATCCGACCGGATGGCGACTGCGTCGGTTCCTGCTTGGGCATGTACAATTATATCGTGGATAATTATCCGGAGAAGCAAACGGATGTGTATCTGGGAGCGTTTAATAAAGAATTTTGCTTCCTAAACGGTGCAGATCAAGTCAGCCATCAGGTGCGGAAGTCCAAGACCTATGACCTGTGTCTGGCACTGGACTGTGCCAGCACAGACCGATTCGGACCGTTTGAACGGTATTACCGCTCGGCAAAGATCAGGGCGGTCATTGACCATCATGCCAGCAATCACGGATACGGAGATATCTGTCTGGTGCAGCCAAAAGCCGCCGCTGCCTGCGAAGCGATCTTCGGGATCTTGGAGACGGATAAGATCAGTAAACGCTGCGCCGAGGCGCTGTATTTGGGAATCGTGCATGATACCGGCGTCTTTAAGCATGGCAATACCACACGCGACACCATGTGTGTGGCAGGTGAATTGATCGGTATGGGGGCTGAGCCGAACGAGATCATTGACCGGACGTTTTATAGCAAAAGTTATGTGCAGAATCAATTATTGGGACGCGCATTGATGGAAAGCTATCTGACTTTGGATGATCTGTGTATTGTGACAGGTCTGCGAAAACAGATTTTTGACTTTTATCATGCGACCAGCATAGACGTGGATGGCGTGGTGGATCAGCTCCGGGTCACAAGAGGGGTGGAAGTAGCCGTATTTTTCTATGAATACGAGCCGGATGTCTATAAATTCAGTCTGCGTTCAAACCGTTATGTAGATGTCAGTCAGATTGCCATACATTTTGGAGGAGGCGGACATATACGCGCCGCCGGTTTTTCACTGCCCGGCACGATTCAGGACGTATGCAAGCCGGTACTCGAGCAGATCGCCTTACAGTTACCGCTTCCGGACCATGCGTAACGGATGAAGCAGGAAGGAGACGCCGTATATGTATGACGGACTATTAAATATCTATAAAGAAGCGGGATATACGTCCTTTGATGTGGTGGCAAAACTCAGAGGCATCCTGAAACAGAAAAAAATCGGTCATACCGGCACGTTGGATCCGCAGGCAGAGGGCGTATTGGTCGTCTGTGTGGGAAAAGCAACGAAGCTTTGCGATATCCTGCCGGATCATGATAAAGAATATATTGCCACGCTGCGATTAGGGATCACGACGGATACGGAAGATCTGACGGGAACGATACTGAAACGGCAGCATGTGGAAGTAAAAGAAGAGGCACTACAACAGGCGGTCTCTTCCTTTTTGGGTACGTATGATCAGATCCCGCCCATGTATTCCGCCGTAAAGATCAACGGACGGAAATTATATGAACTGGCACGGCAGGGCATGGTGGTGGAACGGGTTCCGCGTCCGGTAACGATTTATCAGTTGGAGATTCTGCATATGGAGCTTCCGCGCGTGACCTTGCGGATCCGGTGCAGCCGCGGCACTTATATCCGCAGTCTGTGCCGGGATATCGGGGAAAAACTGGGATGCGGAGGATGTATGGAAACTCTGCTGCGGAGCAGGGCATGCGGGTTTTCCGTGGAGAATAGCCTGACATTGGATGCGGTAGAACATTTGATGCAGACCGGAACCTTGGAAGCCTATCTGCATCCGATCGATACTATGTATCCGGAAATGCCGAAGATATATATGAACAAGGACGGCGACCGTTTGGTACATAACGGCAATGGATTTACCCATGCCGTCATCGGGAAGATGACGGAAGGATGTCAGGACGACGGACAGGAAACGGAAGGCGGGATGCCGCGGATGCTGGTATACGATTCCGAACAGGCCTTTATCGGCATTTATGAGTATCATTTGTCCGAACGGAGATTCGTACCATATAAAATGTTTTTGTAAGAACGTGATTTTGAAAGAAAACGAGGATTGCATAAGATGCGGCATATTACCAGCGCGGAACACATACAATTAACTCATACAGCCATTGCGATCGGAAAATTCGATGGATTTCACCGCGGACATCAGATGCTGTTAGATCAGGTGCATCAATGGCAGGATGACGGTCTGACCGGCGTGATTTTCACGTTTGCTCCGGCAAATGATCGGATCGGCACGGGAAGACACATTGATACCGTTGAGGAAAAACGGAAAAAAGCGGAAGCGACCGGTTTGGATGTGCTGTTGGAGTATCCGTTTACCAAAGAATTTGCGGATACGGAACCGGAAGACTTTGTGCGGGATATCCTGATCGGGCAACTTGGAGTGAAAGCGGTTGCCGTAGGCAGTGATTTTCGGTTCGGAAAACAACGGACGGGGGATGCGGTCTTTTTAAAGAAATTGGGAGATCGGTACGGATTTCAGGTCAAAGTATTTGATAAACTGCGGGTAGGGAAAACGGAAGTGAGTTCATCCGTGATCCGGCAGGAGATAGAAACCGGACGGATGGAAGCAGTCTCCGCATATCTGGGCATGCCGTATACCGTTTCCGGAGAGGTGATACATGGGCAGGCACTGGGAAAAACCATAGGCATGCCGACCGCGAATCTGTCGCTGCCGCCGGACAAGATTTTGCCGCCCCTCGGTGTATATGTATCCGCTATCAGGCGGAACAAGATGCGATATTACGGTATTTCGAATCTGGGATGCAAACCGACGGTGAGTGACGAGCAACGGCTTGGATTGGAGACCTATCTGTTCGATTTTCAGGAAGATCTGTACGGAGAAGAAATCTCAGTGGAATTGCTGCATTTTCTGCGTCAGGAACAAAGATTTGAAACAATGGAAATGTTGACAGAACAGATGAAACAGGATGTGAGAGCGGCAAGATCATGGCTGCTGCAATTTACCTAAAAATTCCTGAATCCGTCCGTTCTGGGATCGGAAAACGGTCTCCGGTGTCCCTTCTACCACAACATACCCTTTATCCATAAAAAGGATCCGATCGGATACCTTGCGGGCAAATTCCATTTCATGCGTCACAATGATCATCGTCATATGAGCTTCCGCCAATTCCTTGATGACTTTCAGGACTTCGCCGGTCAGTTCCGGATCCAGCGCCGAGGTTGGTTCATCGAAGAATAACACTTCCGGCTTGAGCGCCAATGCACGGGCGATGGCAACGCGCTGCTGCTGACCGCCGGAGAGCTGGTGCGGATAGGCGTCTGCTTTGTCTGCCAATCCCATTTGCTCCAAAAGTGCCATGGCTTCCGCAACCGCTTCTTCTTTCGGACGTTTTTGTACATGAATCGGAGCATCAATGAGGTTTTTTAATACCGAATAGTGCGGAAATAAATGGAAACTCTGAAAGACCAATCCGAAGCTGCGTTTGATTTCGTCCAGTTCTGCCGGTTTGGCATAGACAGTACATCCGTTTTCCATTATGGCGGCGGATTTTCCTAAATAAGACAGAGTTCCTTCGTCCATTGTTTCCAAGAGAGTCGCACATCGTAAGAGCGTGGATTTACCGGAACCGGAAGGTCCGATAATGGAAACCACTTCTCCCTGTTGGACAGTCAGGGAAATATCTCGCAGCACTTCCAGCGAACCAAACGATTTCCTCACATGATTCATTTCCAAATAAGGAACTTCCTGCATCTCCATAGCGAACCTCCTTTAATAATAACTCATTTGTTTTTCTATCCGGTTCATGACAAACGACACCAGCAGATTGAATATGTAATAGAACAGAGCGGCGACGGCAAACGGCACCATAGAGGTTTCGGCAGCCGCGATCTGTTTGGCAACGCTGAACATTTCAATGCAGGATAAAGTATATGCTAAGGAAGTATCTTTTACCAAGGTGATGATTTCATTGGTCGCCGCCGGTAAAATGATCTTGCATACCTGTGGCAGGATAATCCGCAGAAAAGTCTGTGATCGGGAATATCCCAGTAATTTTGCCGCTTCATACTGTCCCTTTGGGATCGCTTCGATACCGGATCGGTAAATTTCAGCGAAATAGGCGGCATAATTAATGGTAAAGCCTAAAATGATCGCCGGAAACCGCCAAAAACTGCTAAGAGGGATCTTAAAGAGATACCACGGAAGGAAATAAACAACCATAAGTTGAAGCATCAATGGCGTTCCACGCATAACGGAAATATAAAATTGCGTAATGAGCCGTATGACCGGTTGCTTGGACATTCTCCCAAAGGAGACCAAAAAACCGAGCGGCATGGAAAACAGAAGGGTTAAGGCAAAAATGCCAACCGTCAGCAGCATACCGTTTAACAGCTCCGTTAAGATGACATGAAACGTCATAAAATGCTTCTCCTTTAATCCTTATTCCAGACAGACCATATCAGAGAGACCATATTTTTCAGCTAATTCATCGAAGGTGCCGTCTTCTTTCAGTTTCTGTAAATCGGCATTAACGGTGTCGCGCAGTTCGGTATTATCGAGTGCGAATCCGATACCGTATTGTTCAGAGTTCAGATGTTCATCCAAGATCATGAAATTATCGTTGCCGCGGCTTTCCAACTGATACTGAGCGACTCCGATATCCATGGCGATAGCATCTACGGAACCGGCTTCCAGTTCTGCAAACGCTGTATTATAGTCTGCAAATTCCTGAAGATTTTGGAATGTATCTGCCAGTGCTTTTTGCTGCTCTTCGTCTTCCAAGACTGCCAAAGCGGCGGAGGCTGCCTGCACACCGACTACTTTGCCTTCCAGACCGGAAAAATCAGTAATGCCCGACTTGACGGCGACTACGATCACCTGACTGTTATCTACATATGGAACCGACCAAGCATAATCGTCCTCCCGTCCGTCAATGGTAAAACCGCTCCAGATGCAATCAATGGAACCGGAATTTAATTCGTTATCTTTGCTATCCCAGACGATCGGCTGTTTCACCAGCGTCCATCCTTCCAGATCGCAAACGGCTTGTGCAAGCTCTAGGTCAAAGCCGGTATATTCTCCGTTATCGTCCATATAGCCATACGGCGGATATTCGGCATCAAAACCTACGACAAAAGTATCGGCATCATTTCCTGCCCCTTGGTTTCCGCATCCGGAAAGCATCAAAGCTCCAAGGGATAAGGCTGAGAGTAACGTGCATAATTTCTTTTTCATATTCATTCCTTTCTGAGACGGTATGTACGCTCCATGATTCATAGAATTTGATAAACAGAATGGATAAAAATGCTATCACGACTCCTGTTTTACACGAGGTTAATCTTAACATATGCAGACGAACGGTGTCAATCGGATGAAAAAATTAACCTGTCAAGGAAAAACGCTTGACAAACGATACGTTCCTAGATATAATGGCAACGTGTAAAGCAAAAAACCTTTACAAGGGGCAGACTTCATGGAAATGGAAAAAATAGTCAGACAGTCTATTTTATATGACTTTTATGGCGAACTGTTAACAGAACATCAGAAACGCATCTATGAAGACATCGTGTTAAACGATATGTCCTATACAGAGATCGCAGCGTTGGAAGGAATCAGCCGGCAGGGAGTATATGATCTGATCAAGCGTTGTGATAAGATATTAGAAGAATATGAAGCAAAGCTGAAACTGGTGGAAAAATTCCAAAATGCAAAGGCAAAAGTAGCACAGATTCAGGCAATCGCGGCACAGATGAAAACCACTGGCAAGGATGTGTTGCTTGTGAAGCAGGTAGAGAGATTACAGCAATTATCCAATGCGATATTGGAGGAGTTTTAGTCTGTGGGAGGATCAGAATGGCGTTTGACAGTTTATCGGAAAAATTACAGAATGTATTTAAAAAACTGCGGAGCAAAGGCGCTTTGACGGAAAAAGACGTGCAGGAAGCTATGAAAGAAGTCAAGCGCGCGCTGCTGGAAGCGGATGTGAATTTTAAAGTCGTCAAGCAGTTTATCAATACAGTGAGTGAACGGGCGATCGGGCAGGATGTATTGACCGGTCTGAATCCGGCACAGATGGTCATTAAGATTGTCAAAGAAGAGATGGTTACGCTCATGGGTTCCGAGACGGTAGAGATCAAAATGCGTCCCGTAAATGAAATCACGGTTGTGATGATGTGCGGCTTGCAAGGCGCCGGTAAGACCACGACGGCGGCAAAACTCGCCGGACAGTTTACGAAAAAAGGGAAAAAACCACTGTTGGTAGCCTTGGATGTCTATCGCCCGGCAGCGATCAAACAGTTGGAGATCAACGGACAGACAGTCGGGGTTCCGGTATTTACCATGGGCGACAGCCACAGTCCGGTCAATATCGCCAAAGCGGCGATCGAACATGCGGAAAAGAATCATCAGAATATGGTCTTTTTGGATACGGCGGGCAGACTTCATGTGGATGAAGATATGATGAAGGAACTGGAAGAGATCAAGGCGCAGGTCGATGTGAGTTATACGCTATTGACCGTTGATGCCATGACCGGTCAGGATGCCGTCAATGTCGCTGCGAGTTTTCAGGAAAAGATCGGGATCGATGGCGTTGTCCTGACAAAGTTGGACGGTGATGCCAGAGGCGGTGCGGCACTTTCCATTCGTGCGGTAACCGGCACGCCGATTCTGTATGTCGGTATGGGTGAGAAGCTGTCGGATCTGGAGCAGTTTTATCCGGACCGGATGGCGAGCCGCATCCTTGGTATGGGAGACGTTGAGTCTCTGATCGAAAAAGCTACGGCGGCGATCGACGAAGACAAAGCCAAGGAGATGACAAAGAAATTAAAGAAAAGCGGCTTTGATTACAATGATTTTCTTGACAGTTTGGAACAGATGGATAAACTGGGCGGGATGCAGGAAATGTTATCCATGCTGCCGTCCATCGGGAACCAGATGAAACATGTGCAGATCGACGATCAGGCGGCATCGCATCCGAAAGCCATCATTTTGTCGATGACGCCGGAAGAACGCGCCAATCCGGAACTGATCAACGTCAGCAGAAAACGGCGGATTGCCGCAGGTTCTGGTGTGGATATCGCAGAGGTCAACCGGTTTATCAAGCAATTTGAACAGTCGAAAAAGATGATGAAGCAATTTTCCGGCATGATGGGCGGAAAAAAGCGGCGGGGTCTCCGATTCCCGTTTTAACAGCCTATAATCATTTATGTTATTATAGAAAACCAAGATAAGGAGGTGGAACAGATGGCAGTCAAGATTCGTTTAAAGAGAATGGGACACAAGAAGGCTCCTTTTTATAGAGTAGTCGTTGCAGATGCCAGATCACCAAGAGATGGTAGATTTATCGAGGAAATCGGTACTTACGATCCGAATCAGGACCCAAGTGTTATCAAGTTTGACGAAGAAGCTACCAAGAAGTGGTTAGCAAACGGCGCACAACCGACGGAAACCGTTGCAAAGCTTCTGAAGCATGCTGGCATTGAAAAATAGGGAGGCATGTCCATATGGTTGAATTAGTAGAACTAATTGCGAAATCCCTTGTTGATCATCCGGACGAAGTTGTGGTAACGCAAACCGAATCCGAGGGTTTGATTGTTGTGGAATTAAAGGTTGCGGCTGATGATATGGGTAAAGTGATCGGCAAGCAGGGTTCCATTGCAAAGTCGATTCGAACAGTTGTAAAAGCGGCATCCTCAAAGGGTGACAAAAAGGTAGATGTAAAAATCGGATAACGATGACAGACGACCACTGACGGAGATCTTCTCCCTTAGTGGTCTTTCGCATTATGAATGACAGACAGAAAAGAGACCGTGAAGCAGAAAGGAAAACAGATGGAAGATTTTTTGAAGGTCGGGGTTATTACCAGTACGCATGGCATTCGGGGAGAGGTCAAAGTCTTTCCGACAACGGATGATCTCAAACGGTTTACGTATCTGAAGGAATGTATCATGGATACCGGTAACGAACGGATTCCCATGGAAGTGACAGGCTGTAAGTTTTTTAAAAAACAGGCGATCCTGAAATTTAAAGGATATGATACAATCGAGGATATCGAACCGTATAAAGGCGCTGCCCTGTGGGTGAGCAGAGAAGATGCGGTACCGTTGGAAGAAGGTGAATTCTATCTGGCGGATATCATGGATGCCAAAGTATATGAAGAAGACGGAAGATATCTGGGGATCCTGACCGAAGTGATGGAAACGGGAGCCAATGATGTCTATGTCGTCACGATGGAACACGGCAAGGAATTGCTGATACCTGCCATTCCGCAGTGCATCGTGGACGTCAATGTCGAGGAACCGCGATTGACAGTGCGATTAATGAAAGGAATGCTGGACGAAACGGAGGATTGACAATGAGATTTCATGTAATGACCTTGTTTCCGGAGATGATCCTGCAAGGACTGAATACGAGTATTATCGGGAAGGCGATCCAGAAAAAAGCGATCGAGGTGGAAGCGATCAATATTCGGGATTATACAACGGAAAAACACGGACAGGTCGATGACTATCCGTATGGAGGCGGCGCCGGTATGGTCATGCAGGCGGAGCCGATCTATCGTGCATGGGAATCGATCGTTACCCGATTGGGAAAATCGCCGAAGGTGATCTATATGACGCCGCAGGGCAGTGTGTTTCATCAGGAAATGGCAAAAGAATTTGCGCAAGAGGAAGATTTGATCATTCTCTGCGGTCATTATGAGGGAGTGGATGAACGGGTGCTGGATAAAATCGTCACGCATCATGTGTCGATCGGTGATTATGTACTGACCGGAGGGGAATTACCCGCTATGGTCATGATCGATTGTATTTCCCGTATGGTAAAAGGGGTACTGAGTAATGAAAAATCAGCGGAGTCCGAGTCTTTTCAGGAAGGTTTGCTGGAATATCCGCAATACACACGACCGGAAGAATTTATGGGAATGCGGGTGCCGGAAGTGTTGTTATCCGGTCATCATGCCAATATCGAACAATGGAGACGGGAACAGGCATTGAAACGAACGCAAGAGAGGAGACCGGATCTGCTGCCGGATATTGAGTGATGGGTGCGGAATTTCCGTATCGGCTCTGAGGATGGCGGCAGGGTGAAACAGGCGGAAAAGTAAAAAAATCTTTCGGAATCTGACATATCATATTGTGCTTTTTTTACCGATTTGTTATACTATAATTGTCACATTACAGGTGACAGACAGATTTCTTTATTGGAAGGGGGAAACGCTATGAAATATAAGATTTTGCTGACGGGACGGAATCATGTGGTCATTGATGACTTTTTTTCACATCTGCATGACAGTATTGAACCGATGACGACTTCGGCGCGTTGGGATGATATTGTTACGCATCTTCATTATTTCAAGCCGGATGCGTTTTGTTATTGTACTTCCAATGAAGTCAAAGAGTACATTTCACAGATGATTTCGCTCAAATCGCTTTTGCAGCAGGAAAACATACCGTTTATCGTGATCGGTTCCGGAGAAGACTGTGCAAAATTTGAACGGGATGCTGCCGGTGTCGCGGATTTGATACTGCGTAAACCGTTAAAGGCGTCTGCGATCGAAGAGCGGATAATCGCATATATCGATGAGCTGCGGCAGGAAGAAGAAAGACGCATGGAAGAAGAGCGGCAGAAAGAGGAAAGACGCGCGGCGGAAAAAAAGAGGCAGGAAGAAGAAAGACGCGCGGTAGAACAGATGCGCCGTGAGAAAGAAAGACGCATGGAGGAAGCGCAATCTGTTGCAAGCAAACAGGCTGACAAACAGAAAAAACGTTATCATATTTTGATCATAGACGACGACTCCAACATGCTGCGGACCATGAAAGAACAACTGCATGAGCGGTATGATGTGGCGACTGCCATCAGCGGCAAGATCGCGCTCAAATTTTTGGAAAAACGGAGAACGGATCTGATCCTTTTGGATTATGAAATGCCGGTAGACAATGGTCCCGCCGTATTGGAACAACTGCGGAATAACGAAACGACGAAAGGGATTCCGGTTTTATTCCTGACGGGAGTATCAAAGCGTGAAAAGATTCAACAGGTTTTGGCTTTGAAGCCACAGGGTTATCTGCTGAAACCGATCGATAAGGAAAAACTGATAGCTGCAATCGAATCTACATTAGCAAGAGAGGCATGATATGGATCAGGAGATATATCTTACGGATTTGTTAAGTACCGATATTTTACAACGTGTTCAGGATGCGTTTTCCGAGCTGACCGGTATGGCGGCTCTGACGACGGATACGGAGGGAAAACCGGTCACGACCGGTTCTCATTTTACGGATTTCTGCATGAAGTATATCCGCTCATCCGCCGAGGGAGGAAAATACTGCGAATGGTGCGACAAGTACGGCGCCGAGCAGACGTTGGAGCGAGGTCATCAGGCGACTTACGTCTGTCATGCCGGACTGATCGATTTTGCCGCTCCGATCAATGTGCAGGGAAAACAGATCGGATGCTTTATCGGCGGACAGGTGTTGACAAAGAAACCGAATGAAGAAATGGTACGCAAGGTAGCGGAGACGGTAGGGACGGATCCGGACGGGTTGGTGGAAGCGGCTGGAAAGGTGCATATCCTGCCAAAAAAAGTGATCGATCAGGCAGCACAGTTTTTATATGAGATCGCCGCCATTTTATCGGACATGGCATACAGCAGGTATGTGACACAGTTAGCGGAACAAGAGATGGAAAAAGCCAGTCGGTTGAAATCCGATTTTTTAGCGAATATGAGCCATGAGATCCGCACGCCGATGAATGCGGTGATCGGTATGGCAGAAATGGCGCTGCGAGAGGATCTGACACCGGAAGCCCGTTACTATATCCATCAGATCAAATCGTCCGGCAGGGAACTGCTCACGATCATCAATGACATTTTAGACTTTTCCAAAATCGAAGCGGGAAAACTAGATATCGTACCGGTGGAATATGAAACGATGTCCATCATTAACGATGCGGTCAATATCCTGATGACACGATTGAAGGATAAAGATGTGGAACTGATCTTAAAGCTGCGACCGGATATCCCGCGGGTACTGTTAGGGGATAATATCCGTATCAAACAGGTATTGATCAATCTAGCTAATAACGCGGTGAAATTTACGAAAGAAGGACGCATTACGATCGAGATGACCTATCAGAAGCGTTCGGAAGACGAAGTGGAAATGCAGGTGTCCGTGGAAGATACGGGCATTGGTATTCGGGAAGAGGACTTGAATCAGTTGTTTCAATCATTCCAACAGTTGGATTCCAAACGAAACCGTAATGTGGAAGGAACGGGACTGGGTCTGGCGATTTCCCAACAGCTCCTGCATTTAATGGGTGGAGAGATTGCGGTAGAGAGCGTTTACAATCAGGGAAGCAAGTTCTCGTTTTCGTTTCCGCAAAAGATCGTAGAGTCCGCGCCGAGCATTGAAGTGCCGGATGCCGGGCAAAAGATCGTAGCGGGGTTGGAAACACATACAGGCATTCGTGAACAGTTAAAGGAAGATTGCAAAAATCTTGGGATTTCATATGTCGGGATCGAATCGGTCAAAGCGTTGGAAGCTTTGGCGGACGACTGTAAAGAGAAAGAACTCTTTTGTCTGTTCGATCGGGAAGACGTAACGGACGAGTGGAAAGCTTATCTGAAAGATCATAAGGAAACCAATATCCGTTTCGTGATGCTGGTTGATTATTTTGATGAGAAAAAATATGATTATGCCAATCTGCGGGTGATGAAAAAACCGATTTATGCGCTGAATCTGGCAACCCTGCTAAAGGGCGGCGATATGAATCATATCTTTACGGAAAACGGCGAGGAGGAGGTCTCTTTTATTGCTCCGGAGGCAGAGATCTTGGTCGTGGATGATAACGCCGTCAATCTGACGATCGTGGAAGGACTGCTAAAACCGCTGCAGATGAAGCTGCAGACGGCAGACAGCGGCAAGGAAGCGATCAATAAAGCAAAAGGCAATGCCTTTGATCTGATCTTCATGGATCATATGATGCCGGAAATGGACGGTATCGAAGCCACGCATATCCTTCGCGGAATGGATGAATATAAGAATGTACCGATCATCGCGTTATCCGCGAATGCCATCGGTAACATCCGCGAAAAATTCATCAACGAAGGCATGACGGATTTCGTGGCAAAACCGATTGAGTTACATACACTGCTTTCCAAAGTCAGACAATGGCTGCCGCCGGACAAGATCCAAACGGTCAAAGTACAGGAACAGGAAGATGTGAAACAAGGACTGCCGGATGTGATCGGCGATTTCGATACGCAATCCGCAGTCAGGTTATTGGGAAGTAAAGAATTATATGCGACGGTCTTGGAAAACTTCTATCATACGATCGAGAAAAAAGCGACACTGATCCGTGAGGTATATAATCAGACCGATTGGGTACGTTATACCATTGAAGTCCACGCGTTAAAGAGCCTTTCCAGACAGATTGGCGCGAATGGTTTGGCGGATATGGCAGCAAAACTCGAACAAGCGGGAAACGAAAGAGATATTGCCTATATTCAGCAGAATACGGACGCCATGTTGGAAAAATATTTGGCATATCGCGATCTGTTGGAACCATATTTCCCGAAAGAGGAATGGACGGCAGAAGAAGAAACGGAGCCGGACCGCTTGCGGGAATGTCTGGAATGTTTGGAAAAAGCGGCGGAAGATCTGGATATGGATCGAATGGAAGAACAACTGAAAACGATGAAACACTATCGGTATCCGACACGGCAGCAGGAACTGTTTGAACGGCTTCAGGATGCGATAGAGGACTGGGATACGGATACCTGTGAATCGATCATTGCAGAATGGAGGGAATGCCTTGATTCCGGGATCCGATAAAAGAATATGTCATTTTGAAAGATACCCCTTGCAATCACCGATGATTTATGATACTCTATTAAAGTTGTGAGAATTGGATGGTCCTCTGCGAAGCTGTCTTTGCAAGAACATCTAAAGAATAAGGAGGTCACACGATGAACGAAATCATTCAGAACATTGAGGCTGCTCAGTGTAAGGCAGAGGTACCGGAATTCCGTGTGGGAGATACTGTACGTGTGCATGCAAAAGTAAAAGAAGGAAACCGTGAAAGAATTCAGGTTTTTGAAGGCACGGTTTTGAAGAGACAGGGCGGCAGCAACCGAGAGACATTTACGGTAAGAAAGACATCCAACGGTACCGGTGTGGAAAGAACTTGGCCGCTGCATTCTCCGAATGTTGCGAAGATTGAAGTGGTAAGACGCGGTAAGGTTCGTCGGGCAAAGTTGAACTACTTGCGTGAAAGAGTTGGTAAGCATGCGAAGGTAAAGGAATTGTTGAAATAAAGAATTCTTTATCGACAAAGAAGCAGGGTGCGTAAGTTCCCTGCTTTTCTTGCTATGGAAGGTAGGATAGAATGCGAAGAAGAAGTGGGAGACGGGCATATTTGCGCGCCAATCGAAACCGGTTGCGGCATAAGCGGGAAAAGAAAGAAATAAACAAACGGGACCTGCTGCGGAATATAGGGAGCTATGCGATCTCCATTTTGATTGTAGTGACCGTGGCATATAGTCTGGTGGCGTTTGGCGGACAAACACTGCATATTGTCGGTCAGTCTATGGAACCGACTTTGCAAAGCGGAGATGTCGTGATCGTCAATAAAATCGGTTATTTATTCGGGAAACCGAAACGTTTTGATATCATTGCCTTCCGGCAGAGGGAAGGGGATAACGCATATTATAATGTCAAGCGTGTGATCGGTTTGCCGGGTGAGACCGTAAGCATTCGGGACGGATATGTCTTTATCGATGACGTGGCGCTGAGCGGAATGGCATTTGATGAAAAAATCCTGACGGAAGGTCTTGCCTTGGATGGAGTGACCCTAGGAGAAGGAGAATACTTTGTTTTAGGAGATAATGTAAATAACAGTGAGGATTCACGATTTGCCAACATGGGAAATATTTTGGAAAACGAAATTTTAGGGAAAGTGGTATATCGATGGATGCCAAAGGAGACGAGAGGAAGTCTGACGGAAGATTAGTCACTGCCAGACCGGAAGGGAACGTATATGATTCCATTCGCCAGTCCGTATAAAATAAGGAAAGGCATTCCAGTTCAATATGAGAACGAAACTTTATGAATGACACAAAAGACGACGGCAGAATTATTGAAAAATCAACATTCTTTCGATTTCTTATCTTTCGTCATTTGATAAAAATTGAGGTGAATATATGTCAAATAAAATAATAGAAGTTCAAAATATTGAAATAAATGTAACTAATATGAATGAAAAAGATTATATTTGTATTTCTGACATAGCAAAAGCAAAAAGTGATAAATCACGAGCTGCTGATGTTATAAGAAATTGGCTACGTAATAGGAGTACACTAGATTTTTTAACTGCTTGGGAAGAACTATACAATCCAAATTTTAAAGTGTTCGAATCTGAACACTTTAGAAAACAGGTGGGATTATTAACTTTTACACCAAGTATTACAGAATGGTGTGAAAAAACTAATGCGATTGGTATGTACTCTAAAATGGGAAAATATGGTGGAACATATGC